>NZ_NSGC01000011.1:0-177219 GCF_002294795.1 Mesorhizobium sp. WSM3866
GGCATTCATGAGTGAGCCTCCTTGCTCGAGTGCAACGGAGACCCAGTCCACGCGATGAGGAGGAAGTGACGCTTCGCCTAGGACACGGGGGTTGCCCGAATGCCGAAGCCGGATTGCCGACCCGCGAAACCTCGCACCGTCCCTACGCCAGTATGAACTGGATCAGGTTCAACGGGTCACTGCGCGCTCTAGCAGTATCTCAGCCCCTTGCCGGGACTCCCCTGGTGAGGCGCCTAGGTTGGACGATGAGATGTCGCCCTGTCAACTCGTACTGAAGCACTTATTGTTGTCGTGTTGTTGTCGTGCTTCGCTAAGGAAATTGATCAGCCACTGCCTGCCCCTCGGGTTACCGTCAGGCAACATTCCTTCGTTCAATCAGTTTCACCATGACGAGAAGCGCCCGGTTCGCCGAAGTCGAAATGCCGAGTTCGGTTCCTTTGCGCACGACGAAGCCATTTAGGAAATCAACTTCGCTTCTTCTGCCGCGCGCGAGGTCCTGAGCGGTCGATGAAACTTGGCCGGGCATGTCCCCAGCCAAAGCAAGAACGGAGTGCAACGTGTCGGGTGGCATGACGACGCCCATCGCCTGCGCCACCGCGGTACATTCGGCTACGACATCGCGCACGACATCGGCAACCTCGCCCACATTGAAGATCTGTCCGTAGGGGAGTTGCGATACCGCTGAGAGCGCATTGTATGCGCAATTGACGGTCAGCTTGCTCCAAAGTGCCGCAAGCACATCGTCGGAGACAGTGGTCGGGATGCCCGCACCGGTGAACGCCTCCGCAATCCGTTGGCTCGCGAGGGAAGGGCCGATCACCATTTCCCCACGTCCGCGATGCTTGACATGCCCTGGTGCCGTGATCTCGGTCGCGACGTATACGGCGGCTGGGACAACGGCGCTCCCAAGCACTTCTGCCAGGCGATCAGCATTGTCGACCCCGTTCTGAAGACTGAGAACGGCGGTATGCGCATCCAGATGAGGGCCGAACAACCGCCCCACCGCTTCGGTATCTCCCGACTTGACCGAAACAAGTACGACATCGGTGCCCGCTACGCCCGAAGGCTCGGTCGTAGCGCCGATTGGGACGTAGCCCTGGAATGTCTTTGCTTCGACCAACAGGCCGCGCGCCGCTATGGCTTCTATATGGCTCGGCCTGCCGATGAGCATCACCTCGTGCCCGGCTCGCGCGAGCACGGCGCCGAAATAGGAACCGACGGCTCCGGCACCCATGACTGCCACCTTCATGCAGAATCCCTCCGTTGCACGCTGGGTACCTACACCTCGACCACCAGTGCCCCGCCGGTGAAGCCTGCGCCGGCCGCAGCCAGCAGCAGCTTCTCGCCCGGTCGAAAGGGATTGGCGTTGTGGGCAACGGACAGTGACAGAGGGATCGTCGCGGCCGACGAGTTGCCATGGTCGGCAATGGTCTTGACGATGCGGTCATCCTCGATGCCAAGCGACTTGCCGACAGCGTTGAAGATGCGGGCATTTGCCTGGTGCGGCACGAATCGGGCGATCTCCGGCGCTGAAAGGCCGGCCGCTGCCAGTGCCTCGACGGAACAGCGGCTCATCATCTCCACGGCCTTGACGAAGACCTCGCGGCCGTTCGCGATGGTCATGCGGGTTTCGGCAATGTCGATTTCTTGCGCGAACGGACGGTTGCTGCCGCCCGCCGGGATGTGGATCAGGCCGTAGGCGGATCCATCCGAGGCAAAAGAGGCGCCGAGAATGCCGTGGCCGGGATCGCTGGAGGGGGCCAGCACCACCGCGCCGGCGGCATCGGCGAACAGCACGGCGCTCGCCCGCTCGGCCGGGTTGATCCGACGGCTCAATATGTTGGCGGCAATCACGATGGCTGGCTTGTTGTGCAGGCGCACGAAGCCGTCGGCGAAGGTCATGGCGTAGATGAACCCCGCGCAGGCACCGGACAGGTCGACCCCACCGGCCTTTTCAAGGCCGAGCCTGTGCGCCACCAGTGGCGCGCTCGGCGGCAGCAAATGGTCAGGCGTCGAAGTCGCCAGAAGCAGCAGGCCGATCTCCTTGCGATCGATGCCGGCTGCCTGCAGCGCCATGTCGCCCGCTTTGGCCGCCAGTCCGGAAAGCGTGTCGCCAGGCTCTGCCCAGAAGCGCGTGCGGATGCCGGTGCGCCCCTCGATCCAGCCTGCTTCAAGCCCGAGACCTGCCTCGATCTCGGCATTGCCGACCTTGCGCGCCGGGACGTGATGGCCAAGGCCAATGATGCGCGCTGTGCGGTTCACCTTTTGTCACCCGCAAGTCCGGCCGCCTCGTCTATTGCCGCGTAGAGGCGATCGAGTTCGTCCGACGTCACGCAATAGGGCGGCAGCACGTAGATGATGTTGCCGAGCGGTCGCACCAGCAATCCGCGATCGAGGAAAAAGGCGCGCAGCCTCGGGCCGACCTCGGCCAGATAGCCGGCATTGCCGACGCTGAGGTCGAGCGCGGCGATGGTGCCGGCCGTGCGCACATTCTCGAAACGCGGATCCCCGTTGAACCGCGCTACCTTCTCCGCCTGCATCCGCGACAGCGCGGCCACGCGCTCCACCACCGGCTCGTCGTTCCAGATACCAACATTTGCCAGTGCTGCCGCGCAGGCGATCGGGTTTGCAGTGTAGGAACTCGAATGGAAGAAGGTCTTGGACCGATCCGTCGAATAATGCGCTTGGAAGATCGCGTCGGTGACAAGCGTCGCCGCAAGCGGCAACGATCCACCCGTCAGTCCCTTGGATGTGCACAGAATATCGGGCGCGACCGCCGCCTGTTCGCAGGCGAACATGGTGCCTGTGCGGCCCCAGCCGGTCATGACTTCATCGGCGATGAAAAGCGTCCCCGAGCGCTCGGCAATGCGCTTGAGTTCGGCGAGAACTGAGGCCGGATACATCAGCATGCCACCGGCGCCAAGCACCAGCGGCTCGACGATCAGTGCGGCAACCTCGCGGTCGCGCGCCAGCCGTTCGAAGGCGTCGAGCGTTTGCTGCTCCTGGCCCGCGGCCGGGAAGGGGATGGTGTCGACCTGAAACAACAGCGGTTCGTAAGCGGCGTTGAAGACGCCGCGCGCGCCGACGCTCATCGTGCCGATGGTGTCGCCGTGATAGCTGTGCTCGATGACGACGATGCGCGAGCGCGCCGCGCCGGAATTGCGGTGAAAGCCGAGAGCCATCTTCAGCGCCACCTCGACGCTGGTCGAGCCGCTGTCGGAATAGAAGACCCAGTCGAGGCCCGCTGGCGCCATGTCGACCAGCGCCGAAGCCAATCGCTCGGCCGGCTCGTGGCTGAGGCCGGCGAAGATCACCTGGTCGAGCGATTCGGTCGCCTCACGGATCGCCTCCACGATCTTCGGATGGCGGTGACCGTGGCTGATGACCCACCAGGAGGAGATCGCATCGAGGATGCGCCTGCCTTCGCGCGTCTCGACATAGGCGCCCTCAGTCCGCACGATCGGCGGCGGCGCCGGCTCGGTGGCGTGTTGGCTGAAGGGATGCCAGACAGCGGAGCGGCGACTCATGGCCGGATCTCCGCGAAGTCGGCGGCGTTAAACGAAGTCTTCATGGCCGCGGAAAGTGTTCCAGGGGTCAGCGACTGGAGAAAGGGGAGACGACCCAGCACGCGAACCTTGCCCATCTGGACGATCGTTTTTTGCGTATCGACCATCCTGTCGCCGATGAACACCACGCCGAGCAGCGGGATTGAGCGGGCGCGCAGCGCCTCGATCGAGAGCAGCGTGTGGTTGATGGTGCCGAGCGCGGTGCGGGCGCAAAGCACCACCGGCGCGTTCCACTGTGCGAAGACGTCGATGTAGAATGTGCGCCTGTTCAACGGCACCATCAGTCCGCCGGCGCCCTCCACGACGAGCGGACGGTCCGTCCTAGGCAGTGCGAGTTGACCTGCATCAATCTCCACCCCGTCCAACTCCGCGGCGCGGTGTGGGGACAGCGGCTCTCTAAGGCGCCAGGCTTCCGGCAACACCCGGTCAGTAGACAGTCCTGCCAGAAGAGAGACAACCTCGCTGTCGGTCTCTTCGCGGTTGCCCGCCTGCACCGGTTTCCAGTAGATGCCATCGAGAAGCGCCGTAAGGCCCGCTGCGAACACCGTTTTGCCGATGCCGGTGTCGGTGCCGGTAATGATAATCTGCACCGTCATCGGGCGCGCTCCCATTCCGCAGCCAAAGCATCAAACAGTGCCGAGACGTCGGCCTCGCCGACATTGAGCGTCAGTGAGATCCGCAGCCTTGCCGTGCCTTCGGGCACGGTCGGAGGGCGGATGCCGCGCACGTCGAAACCGCGCGACTGCAGGGCCGCTGCCAGCGCCATAGTGCCGGCATTGTCGCCGACGATGATCGGCAGGATCTGAGAACCGCTCGGAGCCAAGCCAAGGTTCTCGGCCCTCTTGCCCACAAGCGCGACCAGCCCTGCCAATCGCTCGCGGCGATCCGGCTCCTGGACGACGATATCGAGGGCCGTTGCCGCCACCACGGCCATCAAAGGCGAGGGCGCGGTGGCGTAGATGAAGGGACGGCAGCGATTGACCAGATAGTCGCACAGCACAGCGGGCGCGGTAACCAGCGCGCCGGATGCGCCCAGCGCCTTGCCGCAGGTATGCAGCACCACGACATTGTCTCGGCCTTCGAGATCGTGCGCCAGGCCGCGCCCATCCGGGCCATAGACGCCGGTGGCGTGCGCCTCGTCGACGAACAGGAATGCGTCGTGGCGGTCCGCGACCTCGATCAGTTCGCCGAGCGGCGCCCGGTCGCCATCCATGCTATAGAGGCTCTCGGCCACGATCCAGGGCCGGCCGCCGCCGCCGCTCGCGCGCCAGCTCCGGATTGCGTCGTCCACGGCGCCCGCATCGTTGTGCGCGGCTAGCATGACTTCGGCGCGGCCGGCGCGCGCCCCCTCATGCGCACTGGCATGGATGAGTTCATCCAGCACGATCAGATCGCCCTTCTGGGGCAAGGTCGTGAGCGCCGCGAAATTGGCGACATAGCCGCCGCCGAAGAACAGCGCGCGCTCGGCGCCGAAGAAGCGGGCCGCCTTGGCTTCGAGCGCCTCGTGCTCAGGCGTGTTGCCGCGCAGCAGCCGCGACCCGGTCGCCCCGACGGGGGTGCCGGCGGCGAGCGCGGCGGCGACCGCCTCTGCCATACGCTTGGAGCGCGCGAGGCCGAGATAGTCGTTGGAGGCGAAGTCGGCGCCCGAGCGGCTGCTCAACGTGCGCAGCCGGTGCTTGCGAGCAAGACCATCTAAGGTCGCCCTGTAGCGGTCGAGGAAGCCACTGCCGTTCACAAGGCCTCACGCGCAAATGGCTTGATGCCCAGCCGGCGGAACAAGGCGCTGTCCTTGTCCTCTCCCGGGTTTTCGGCGGTCAGCAAGGTGTCGCCGACGAAGATCGAGTTGGCGCCGGCGAAGAAGCACAGCGCCTGCATCTCGTCGCTCATCGCCGTGCGGCCGGCCGAAAGCCGCACATGCGACTTCGGCATCATGATGCGGGCAAGCGCGATCGTGCGCACGAATTCGATCGGTTCGATGGGGTCCGCCTCGGCGAGCGGCGTGCCCTCGATCGGGATCAGCATGTTGATCGGCACGCTGTCGGGTGGCTCCGGCAGGTTGGCGAGCGTGACCAGCATGTCGATGCGGTCGGTCTGCTCCTCGCCCATGCCGACGATGCCGCCGCAGCAGACCTTGATGCCGCTGTCGCGGACATTGGCAAGTGTGTCCAGCCGCTCAGTGAAGGTTCGTGTCGAGATGACCTCGCTATAGTAGCGTTCGGAGGTGTCGATGTTGTGGTTGTAGTAGTCGAGCCCGGCCCGCTTGAGCCTTTGCGCCTGATCGAGGTCGAGCATGCCGAGCGTCATGCAGGTCTCGATGCCGAGAGCCTTCACGCCCTCGACCATGGCGACCACCGCGTCCATGTCGCGCTCCTTGGGGCTGCGCCAGGCGGCGCCCATGCAATAGCGCGTGGCACCGGCATCGCGCGCCTTCCTGGCCTCGGCGATGACGCGCTGAACTTCCATCAGCTTCGAGGCCTTGAGGCCTGACTGGTGATGGGCGGACTGGCTGCAATAGCCGCAATCCTCGGGGCAGCCGCCGGTCTTGATCGACAGCAGGCGCGATAGCTGCACCCGATTGGGATCGAAATGCTCACGATGGATGGTCTGGGCCCGGAACAGCAGGTCGTTGAACGGCAGGTCGTAGACTGCCTGGGCTTCCGCTCGGGTCCAGGGCGGATGGGCCCAACCGAGAGGGTCCGATGTCAGGTCCGGGCCAAGCTCCGCGTTCATTCCACCTCCATCAGCAAAAACGTTTGGGTATCAGCCGAGAAAACGGGCTTCGGAGCCCGTCACGATCTACCCACCAGCGCCGGCACGGGCATGACGTTGTTGGTTTCATTGAGTATGCAAAAGCTGTAGCCTCCGCCCGCATCGCGCTCGACCGAATAGGTAAGGCGGTCGAGGATTCGATTATCCTTGTCGAAGGTCAGCACACGCGGTTTGAGCGCGGTGAGCTCCGCCTGGTCCACATAGACCGAGTTGCAGATGATGACCTGGTCGCCTGGCTGGCAGGTGCGGGCCGCGGCGCCGTTGAGAATGCAGCAGCGCGCGCCGCGTTCGCCGAGGATGACATAGGTCGAAATCCGCGCGCCAGAATTCTTGTTCCAGATATCGACGAATTCCATCGGCAGGATGCCTGCCTGTTCGCAATGGTCGGGATCAAGCGTGATCGAGCCGTGATAGTCGAGATTGGCCTCGGTGACATGGATGCCATGCAGCTTGCCGGCAACGATTTTGCGCATCCCTTCCTCCCAAAACGACTTTCGATCCTGCCCACCCGCCCCCTGGCGGCCGATGGTGGTATTGGACGCTAGCCCGTGGTTTCTTGGCCGTGAGCGGATAAACGCTCCCTTCTGATCGCGTCGCATGACTCATTGAATGCGACGTCCAAAAGGTAGCCGATAAGTTCCAGCCCCTGCGAGGCAGCCAGCTGGCGCAGCTCATCGAGCCGGCAGACGATTACGCCAAGTGCTTCGACGCGGTCTTTTGCTTGTCCCTTTTCCGTCAACTCTCCCTCCCCACCCATGGAACCGTATTGCCGGTCATTGCGCAGCCTTTCGTCGACAATCGGTGGAGGTGCAACTGGAGCGGACCTCTCGCAGGTCATCCTGCGGCCAAAGGAGTTCCTGCGATTGCGGTTCATGTCCTCTCCGTCAGTTCAGATGCCTGCGGCAATTCCGGTCAGCCGGCATATCCAGGCCGATGTCGAGGATGGGGGCACTGTGGGTGAGCCAGCCGACCGAGATAAGGTCGACGCCGGTCGCCGCGATTGCGGGAGCCGTTTTCGGTGTCACCCGACCCGACGCCTCTGTGAGAGCTCTGCCTCCGACCATCGCCACAGCCTGGGCGAGGTCCTCGAGCGACATGTTGTCGAGAAGTACGGCGTCGACGCTCGCCTGCAGCGCCATCTCCAGTTGGTCCAGCGTGTCGACCTCGACCTCGATCTTGACCATGTGACCTATGGCGCCACGCGCCCTCTCGATCGCGGTGCGGATGTCACCGGCAATAGCGATGTGATTGTCCTTGATGAGCACGGCATCGTCGAGCGCGAAGCGGTGGTTGGCGCCGCCACCGGCGCGCACGGCATATTTTTCCAGAACACGCAGGCCAGGCGTCGTCTTTCTTGTGCACACGATCTTTGCGTTATAGCCCCGCACCGCGTTGACCAGCGAGGCTGTCGCCGTTGCGATGCCGCTCAGCTTGCATAGAAAATTGAGCGCCGTCCGTTCCGCAGTCAGCAGGCTGCGCGCTGGCCCGTTTACGATCGCGATGGTTTCGCCAGCCGAAACCTTGCCGCCCTCCGGACAGCGCAACTGCATGCTGATCCCAGGATCGACCAGCAGAAAGGCAAACATTACCAGATCGAGCCCGGCAACGACACCAGCCTGCCGGGCATTCAATGCAAGCGTCGCCTTGCAATCGGCGGGGATGATGGCATCGCTGGTGATGTCGCCGGCCCTGCCAAAATCTTCCAGAAGGGCGCTGCGCACGATCGGTTCCAGGATGATCTGGGGGAGCGGTGCAAGGGAAGTCATATCAACGGCTCCGTTCGGATCTCTGCCAGCTGAGCGCGACGGCATTCTCAAAGGCTGCGCAGAGCGTCAGTCGCGAGGGGAGGGCGGCAGCATCGCGCCCAGTGAAATCGGACCGGTAGTGCGAACCGCGGCTTTCCTCGCGGCGGAATGCTGCGATCGCGATCAACAGCGCAACCAGGGCCGGGTCGGCCGCGGCGGTCTCGCCAACGGCGATCGGCAGAAGCGTCGGGATCGCCTCGCGCAGCACTTTGCCATTTCGAAAGATGCCAAGCGCATTAGAGACAAGTTGGCGTACAGGTGAGGGGTCGGGTCGCAATGGAAAGACTGCCGGCAGCCTGGGCCATTGCCGGCCGGTTGAGGTGCCAGCCACACTTGCCGCGACCCAGGCGGCTGTTGCAACGGCTTCGCTCAGCGAGTTGCTGGCGAGACGGTTGGCGCCATGGAGCCCTGTGCATGCGACCTCGCCGCAGGCCCACAAGCCGCCAACGGAACTGCGCCCTTCAGCGTCTACCGCCACGCCGCCCATGTGATAGTGAGCCGCCGGACGCACAGGAATGGGCTCCATGGCCGGATCAATGCCGGCCTGCTTGCAAGCGGCGTCGATCGCTGGGAAGCGTTTTTCGAATTTTTGCCCGAGGCATCGTCGGGCGTCGAGATAGACACGATGCCCGGCGGCGAGCTGATTGGCGATTGCGCGGGCGACCATGTCGCGCGATGCGAATTCAGCGCCAGGTATAGCGGCAAGGAAGCGGTGACCGTATTCGTCCACCAGCACCGCGCCCTCGCCCCGTACCGCTTCGCTTATAAGCGGCATTGGCCGGCGCGGCGTGTCGAGCGCGGTCGGGTGGAACTGCACGAATTCCAGATCGGCGAGCTCCGCGCCGGCACAGGCGGCCAGCGCAAGACCATGCCCGTATGAGGAAAGCGGGTTCGTGGTATCGCCAAAGAGGCCGCCGATACCGCCAGTCGCCAGCACCACACGGCGGGTGGGCAAAGCAAACACGCGTGAATGCAAGGCGGCCAACAAGCCCACAATGCCGCCCTCTGCAACGACCAGGCGAAGGGCTGTCGCACCTTCCATGACTGTTATCGAACGGGTTCGCCACGCCACGGCGAGCAGCGCGCGGAACAACTCGCGGCCGGTGGCATCACCTGCGGCATGGACAATGCGGCGCCGCGAATGAGCCGCCTCCAGGCCGAGCCGCAGTTTTCCGTCTAACGCGCGGTCGAAAGGAGCGCCAAGACGAATGAGGTGGTCGATGGTTGCGGGGACTGACTCGACGACTCGCCTGGCGATCGCTTCATTGCAAAGGCCGTCGCCGGCAGCAAGCGTGTCGGTCAGATGGAGTTCGGGGCTGTCGTCGTCCCCCAGGCTCGCGGCAAGGCCGCCCTGGGCCAGCGTGCTTGAGGTTTCGGTTCCGAGCGGAGCGCGGGAAAGAATAACGACCGGCTGTGGCGCCAGGTGCAGCGCGGTCATCAGGCCGGCGATGCCAGCGCCGACAATGACCGGCGCCCCGCCAATGTCATGGATGTCTGGGGTCATACGAAGAGCATGCGCTCGACGGCCCAGCGGGCCCGCTCGGCTACACGCGGATCGATGGTGACGATGTGACGGTTCTCCTCGATCGCGCTGCGGATGTTACGAAGCGTGATGCGCTTCATGTGCGGGCAAAGATTGCACGGACGCACAAAATCCACGTCCGGGTGTTCGACCGCGACATTGTCGCTCATCGAGCATTCCGTCATCAGCACGACGCGCGCCGGTTTGTGCCGTCCGACATAGTCGGACATTGCCGCTGTCGAGCCGGCGAAGTCGGCCTTAGCGACGACCTCCGGTGGGCATTCGGGATGGGCAAGTACGGTCACGCCGGGATGCGCTCCCCGTAGCTCGCGGATATCGGCCGCGGTGAAGCGCTCATGCACCTCGCAGCGTCCCTTCCAGGCGATGATCTCGACTTTCGTTTGTGCGGCGATGTTCCTCGCCAGATATTCGTCGGGCAGCATGATGACGCGAGGCGCATTGAGCGACTTCACGACGGCCAGCGCATTGCCCGACGTGCAGCAGATATCGGATTCGGCTTTCACGGCCGCGGATGTGTTGACGTAGGTGATCACCGGGACGCCAGGATAGCGCTGGCGCATCAGGCGCACGTCTTCGGCCGTGATCGAGTCAGCCAGCGAACAGCCTGCGGCAAGGTCCGGAATGAGGACGGTCTTGCCGGGATTAAGGAGCTTTGCGGTCTCGGCCATGAAGTGCACGCCGGCGACGACGATCACGTCTGCCTCCACAGTCATCGCCTTGCGGGCCAGCGCCAGGCTGTCGCCAACGATGTCGGCCACGCAATGGAAGATCTCTGGCGTCTGATAATTGTGCGCCAGGATGACGGCGTTGCGCTCGCGCTTCAGCGCCAGGATCGCATCGATGTCGTCGGCAAAGGCCGGCCATTCGATCGGCGGGATCACCCGCCGGACGCGCTCATACAGCGACGCGGCCGTTGGTAACGCGCCAATCATCCGCGCCTCCGCTTATATTCGGGCTGACAACAAGCGGCATATATCTACGTCGACTATAAAGGTGTCAAGCCCGCGAAAGCGGCAATTTCGTTCCCAACACGACAGCGTTGTCGTCGAGAACAGCACGGCGGAAGCGGTAGAGCTTTGCTGGCCGGCCGCCTGTGTCGAGGGACGTCTCGCCGGTCTCCTCGACCAGCTCCTGCTGCTCGACAAGCCTGCGGAAGTTCGGCTTGTTGATGAGCCTGCCGACCAGCCCTTCCACGGTCCGCTGCAGCTGCAGCAGCGTGAAGGTCGGTCGCATGAGCTCAAAGACGACAGGCCGGTATTTGATCTTTGAGCGCAGCCGCGCGATCCCTGTCGCCAGGATCCGGCGATGGTCGGCGACCATTGCCCTGCCCGATACGCAAGCGGCGGGAGCGGCGTTCGGATCCACACCAGCCTCCTCGACCAGCGCGGCTTCATAGAGCAGTTCGTAGCGCTGGAGCGTGAGCTCCTCGTTCCAGGGACGGTCGTCGAAGGAGAATGCGATCGCCGCTCGCTGGCGGCGGTCGCGCCGGGAGGCCGCGTTCTCTGCGCCTTTCGCCCAGGCAATCAGGCGCCGCCGCAATAGATCCAGCGCTTCCGGCACGCCGGAGCGGTGATCCTCCCAGGGAAAATAGTCGTACCAGCTTCTCCAATGGGATTTGCGTGACGCCGTCATGGCGTCCTGCCGGGTCAGCCCGAGATAGCTGATGGAGATGCTGCGTTGCTCAAGGCCGGCGATGATCCGGTCGCGGTCGGCAAAGGTATAGAGTTGCTCGATATAGCCGAGCGGATGGCCTGTCTGCTGTTCGACCCAGTCTCTGAGGCCAGACTGCAGCGATCGGTGGCTGAGTTCGAACGGACCCGACGGAAGGGAATCCCGCTGCCCGACGGTGAGAACACAAGGCTCACGGTCGCTCACGGCGGCGACGACCGCGATCAGATCCACGTTGATGTTGCGGCCCTTGCGGGCGGTGCTTGCTTTTTTGCTTCGTGTTGGCTGGTCGTGCATGTTCCAGATCGTGGCCGCGCCGGAAGGCAGCTAAACCGATTTAACTAACGTGGACTATGCGCGGCTGCGCGTCAACTGCGTACCTGTACGGTTTAGGTCTTCGCACTGCCACGGGACTTCGCCAAACGCGACATCCGCGATGGGTAACCCAAGGGAAGTGCCCATTTTCGGCGAGACGGGGTAAGCGCAGTAAATAATGCGGTGGTCGAGAGGGGAGCAAAGGCATAGTCGGTATCCGGCAATTGGTTTTGCCGGACCCCGTGGCCTTGCGATTCCTCGCTTTTCCTGCGCTTATCCCAACGTCTGAAAGTTAACCGGCTAGGCCGTGAGCCAGACACGCTGCACTGACACAAAGGAAAAATGAATGGCGACTGGAACTGTGAAGTGGTTCAACAACACGAAGGGGTTCGGCTTCATCCAGCCTGATGGCGGTGGACCGGACGTGTTCGTGCACATTTCTGCAGTGGAGCGCGCGGGTCTCTCGACGCTCGCTGATGGCCAAAAGGTCAACTATGAGATCGAGCAGGACCGCCGCACCGGGAAATCCTCGGCCGGCAATCTCAGCAAAGCGAGCTGACTGCCGATGGCGTGCCCAAGAGCAGGCCGATGGCGAGGCATGTTCCGGCCGCCGCAGATGAAATCGCGCCTGGCGCAGCTACTGAGGCCTACCGGGTGAAACTAGAACGTCTCAGCGAAGGCGGGGTTCTCCCGCCTTTCGCGTTCCGGAACCCGACAACGTTCAGGCCGCGCCGTTGTTGCGGGCCCTCTTTACAGGCGCAGCCTGTTCGGCCTGCTTTCTACCCAGGCCCATGGTCTTGGCCAAAGCTGAGCGCGCTGCGGCATAGTTCGGGGCGACCATCGGATAGTCTGCCGGCAAGCCCCACTTGGCGCGGTATTCGTCGGGCGTAAGGCCATAGTGCGTAGAAAGGTGCCGCTTCAGGGACTTGAACTTTTTTCCGTCCTCCAAGCTGATGATGTAGTCGGGCGTGACCGACTTTCTGACCGGGACTGCAGGCTTGAGCTCCTCAGGCTTGGCGGCCGCTCCACCGATCGTGCCCTTCAACGCAGCATGCACGTGGTCGATCAGGGCCGGAAGTTCGCCCACGGGTACTGGATTGTTTGAAACGTACGCAGACACGACGTCGGCGGTAAGCTCGATGAGAGCGTCGGTATTGTTCTCGGCTTCTTCTGTCACGGAATCCTCCTGGTTTGCTCGTGGGCGAAATTTGGCTTCCCTAATGATGGCAGGAATAGAACGCAATGGAAGTTGCAGCAGGCCTGTCTCCATAGAGCCCGGCCCCAGGCAACACACGATTGTGGTAGCGGCGAGAAAAACCAGCCTGCATTGATGCCGGCTTAAAAATGCATGGCATCCCGTTCGGATGCGTTGATGATGAACAATTCTAATCCAATCTTAACCATCAGATGCGACCTTCACGGGGCGGATAAGTGCTGCGTACCGACATCCAAGCCCACTCGGCCACAGCCGGGTGGGCTTTCGCCCCTTCGTTCGCGTGGCGTTGCATGCGAGCGCCGTCGGCCAGACCGCTGCATGAAGTGATCATCCGGCGGGCAGCGGCGGCATTTCTCCCTCCGCCGTCCTCCATTGCCAGGCATCGATGTCGGGTCGCGAGGCGATCAACTCCTCAAGTGCTTCCATGTAGGACGGTTCGGAAGTTGGCGGGACGACGTAAAGCGCGGTCGGCCGCAGCTGCCCCTGCAACAAGGCGGCCGCTGCCGGCCGATCTGCCGGCAAATTGTAGCGCAGGCCCTTTATGCTGCGCGTGTTCACGCTGGCCAGTGCATCGACCAGCTTCTTTTCGTAGGCGGACTCGTAGGGCACCCAGTTTTCCGCCACCGCCATCAGCGCCAGTTCCTCGATGACGGCGAGCCCGGTCGCGGTGAGCGCAAATGTGGCGATCGCGATCAGGTGGGACGCCTCATCAGCGTCCCACAGCATGAGCTCGGTCTCGAAGCGAGACTGAAGCCGGAGATAAAGCCCATCGTCGACCAGGAATACGAACCCCGGCATGTGCTTGATGATCAGCTTGTGGCCGCTACGCGCCGGCGCGAACTCCTTGACCTCGCCAACCAGGATCATCAGCCGCCTCGGACCTGTCGCCGGCGGCAGGGCAGGCGCGAGCGCCAGGACACGTCGCTGCTCGATCCCGGTCTTTTCGGCGGACCGGAACGGCTCCGGCACGAACAGGATCTCACTCAACATGCCGCCCTTCGCCGTCATCTGCCGGGCGGCCTCAATCAGGTGCCAACGGATATTCCACCAATGGCGCTTGCCGGTCCAACGTGACGTCCATACCGTCAATTCGGCTTCGTGCCAAAGATAGTGAAGCAGGCTGCGCAAGGACAATTTCCTTGCGTCGCCAACTACGCTGTCCGAGTTGCCAGCAGCGGCCACAGGTTTTGCCCGGCTGCCGACCTTCGACAGGCTGAAATCCAGCTTCAGCGACGCCAACCCACTCTCGGGATCGACCTGGATTGCGCTGCCCATCAGCATCCCGAGACCTGATAGCTCGTCTGGCGGATCGTAGGACGAACAGGAGGGATCATGCCCGCCGCCTGAGGAGGGCATACGCTTGACGATGTAGTGGTCGCCGACCCGGGCAATATACATCGCCGCACCCGGCTCCCTGCACAAGCAAAGTGGCCGGATCTTGCGCTGATAGGCATCCGCAAGCACCGCCTGCAGGTTGGACACCGCTTCCTCGATGACCTGATCAGCAATTCTGAAGCGTCGCATCGCCTCCATCGCTCCGGACGCCGCCGCATCCCCTGGACGTGCATTGAGTCACGCCTTCGCCAGCATGGCAACCGGGATTGTTGTCGCCGGCAGGTCAATGAGCCCTTGAGGGCGTCCGGCCGATCCTCAGTAGTGACCAGGTGAGGCCGGTGTCTTCCTGGCCCCCGCCTCCGCTGGAAACCGATCTACGGCCGGTCTTCGCCATTCGGATGTGCATGCGTGATGCAGCCCTGCAGCAACGCGGCGCTCCGGCTGGCTTCGCTGGCGCCGGCAGAGGGAGAGGGTGGAGCGAATGCGGGGCGGCGGATGAAGGCCTGGAGAGTGGCTCCTGGCGTCCGCTGCGGAGCGAGAGCTATGACCCAGATGGAAATTCAGGCGCCCAGCCGGATCGGAACCAATGGTTACAAGGTGGATCTCAGCCGCGGCCAGCGCATTGGCCGCGTCTCGTCCGAGTGGTTCAACCGCCCGGCGGACGAGCGCTATCTTTCACTGGCCGATCTCAACAATTCGGTGAAGCGGCGATCGGAGCGCAGCCGCACGCGCATCGTCGAAAGCGAGGCGATCCGCGTCGAGGCCAGCCGCGACAATCCAGAGCGGCTGACGCTCATGCTGCCCGGCGCCGGGGCACCAGTCGCCCCGACCCACTGGAGCTTCGGGCAGCTCGCCAGCCTGGTCGGCGCGCCGGCGAATTACCTGCGCCAGCTTCCCGCGCCGCTCGCCGCAATCAACCTGCAATTCGGCCTGACCTCGCACAGGGCGGAACAGGTCAAGACGCTCGAGATCGACAATGAGCGCGTCGAACTGCGCGCGGTCACCGGGCCCGACTATGGCCGTATATTCGATAGCTATCTGGTCGAGGCCGTGCGCAAGATTGCCGGCGACGGCACAGGTGACACACGCTGGAAAGTGCCGGGCGTACTCGACTGGTCGAGCGGCGTCTACAATCCCAATGTCGACGTCTCAAGGGATACGACCACGCTCTATGCCTCCGACCGCGACGTCTTCATCTTCCTGGTCGACGATCTCAACCCGATTGAGGCCGGCAAGCTGCCGAATGGCGAGCCGGATCTTTATTTCAGGGGGTTCTACTGCTGGAACTCAGAAGTCGGGGCGAGATCCCTCGGCATCGCCAGTTTCTACCTGCGCGCGGTATGTCAAAACAGAAATTTGTGGGGCGTTGAGGATTTCGAGGAAATCACCATCCGGCATAGCAAATTCGCCCCGCAGCGCTTCGCCCGCCAGGCGGAGCCGGCGCTGATCCAGTTCGCCGAATCCTCGCCCATGCCCTTCGTCAATGGCATCAAGGCGGCGCGGGAGCGGATCGTCGCTCGCGATGATGAGGGCCGCGCGGAATTCCTGCGCAAGCGCGGCTTCTCCAGGGCCGAGACGACCAGGATCATCGACACGGTGCTGCTCGAGGAAGGCCGGCCGCCTGAGAGCATCTTTGATTTCGTCCAGGGCATCACCCGCATCGCGCGCGACAAACAGCACCAGGATGTACGGCTCGACATGGAGGGCAAGGCGAAGAAGCTTCTCGATCGGGCTTCGTGACTGCGCCTGCTGGCACAACGCCTCGGCGCGCGCAAGACGCCCTTTCGTCACTGGTATCCGGCGTCGCCGTCTGAAGCGGCGGCGCCTTTTCGTTTGTGGCCAGCGGCGGACGAGAGACAGAGGGGGGAAGGGAGTTTTTCTGACGGGCTAGGAGGTTCGGGGAGAGGCCCCGGGCCGCCCGTCATGGAGACTCTGACCATGGCAAAGGCCAACCAGAAGATCGCTATGAATGCCGCGGAAAACATTGGCTATGACAAGCTCGTCTTGTCGCAGAAGAACGTTCGCCGCGTGAAGGACGGCGTGTCGATCGAGCAGCTTGCCGACGACATTGCCCGGCGAAAGCTCCTTCAGAGCCTGAATGTGCGACCCGTGCTTGCCGAAGACGGCCAGGAGACTGGCACGTTTGAGGTCCCCGCCGGCGGGCGTCGTTATCTGGCGCTCGGCATGCTCATCAAGCAGAAGCGGCTGGCTAAGGACGAGCCCATCCCCTGCATCGTCAATCGCTGGGCCACCACCTCGGCGGAAGAAGATTCGCTCGCCGAGAACATCCACCGCGAAAACCTCCATCCGCTCGACCAGTTCCGGGCATTCAAGACCCTTGGCGACCAGGGCCTCGACGTCGAAGAGATCGCCGCCCGGTTCTTCGTGTCGGCAGCCACGGTGAAGCAGCGTCTGAAGCTTGCGTCGGTGTCGCCAAAGCTGCTCGGACTCTACGAGAAGGACGAGATCCGGCTCGACCAACTCATGGCGTTTTCGATCACTGACGATCAGGCGCGGCAGGAACAGGTGTGGGAGCGAATTTCGGCCTCCCACATGCAGGAGCCCTACTACATCAAGCGTCTGCTGACGGAGACCACGGTCCGTGCCGATGACCGCCGCGCCGTCTATGTCGGCGCGCAAGCCTACGAGGCGGCCGGCGGCATCGTGCTGCGTGACCTGTTCGAGCAGGACGGCGGCGGCTGGTTCCAGGACGCCGCACTTCTCGAGCAGCTCGTCTTCGACAAGCTGAAGGTCGATGCGGAGGCGATCCGCACCGAAGGCTGGAAGTGGGTCGAGCCGGCGATCAGCTTCCCTTACGGCCACACTTCCGGCATGCGGCGCATCTATGCCGAACCGCGGGAACTGAGCGCCGAAGAGATCGCGCGTTACGCCGCGATCAAGGCCGAGTACGAAAAGCTCGATTCAGAATACGCCGCAACCGACGAGGCCGACGAAGCGGTCGAGGAAAAGCTCGACCGGCTCGGGGCTGAACTTGACGCCCTGGATGATCGTCCGCGCCTCTACGATCCGGCGCAGAAGCCGATCGCGGGCGTCTTCGTGACGCTCGCGGCCGATGGGCAGCTTCAGGTCGAGCCTGGTTTCGTTCGCCCTGAGGACGAGCCGCGCGCCGAGACCGGCAACGGCATCGATGGTGGGGAGGGCGAGGAGGGCGATGCGCCCTGCTCGGCCGACGGCGTCGCCAGCGGGGTTGTCGTCGGCCAACCAGTGAACGGGGCGCCCGATGCAAATGAGGAAGTCGAGGACGACGGCATCAAGCCGTTGCCCGAACGCCTCGTCTTCGACTTGACCGCGCAGCGCACACTGGCATTGCGCAACGCGCTCGCGAGCGACGGCGACATCGCCTTTGTCGCGGTCCTTCATGCGCTCACGCTGCAGGCCTTCTATCGCTTTGCTCAGGACACCTGCCTTGAGATCAGCATGAGGAGCAACAGCTTCGGCCAGGTTCAGGACCTGGGCGAGACGCCCTGGGCAAAGGAGATCGCGGAACGCCATGAGGCCTGGGATCGTGATCTCCCGCAAAGCGAAGGCGATCTCTGGGATTTTCTCCTTGGTCTCGATGAGGCAAGCCGCAAGGCGCTCTTTGCGCACGGCGCCGCGCTCTCGCTAAATGCCGTCGTCGAGCCCTGGAACAGGCGCCCGGGAGCACTGGCGCACGCCGATGTTCTTGCCCGTGCTCTCCAGTTCGAGATGGCGTCGGCTGGCTGGACACCCACGGTGGAGAACTATCTTGGCCGCGTGACCAAGACACGGATCGTTCAGGCTGTTCGCGAGGCCCGTGGCGAAGAATCCGCGCAGCTGATCGACCATATGAAAAAGGACCTGATGGCCCGTGAAGCCGCGCGCCTTCTCGAAGGATCGAACTGGCTGCCCGAGCCGCTGCGTCTCGAACAGGAAGGTCCTGTTGCGGACATCGGCGAACCCGTGGTCGGCGACACTTCGGACGATCCTTCCGCCGCTGATCCGGCCGAATTGCCGGCCTTCCTGACCGACAGTGCCGATCCCCCGTCCGGCGAGCGCGCCTCTGGCGTCGAAGACGAAACAGACGAGCTTCAGGCCGCGGAATAATTGGCGTCCCGATCACAAGGGGTCCGGCACCGTGCCAGGAGCCTTGTGGGGCTTAGCCGACGAGCCTGGCGCCGATGTAATCGAGGACCGGGCGTCATCTGACCATTCCAACCATCAGGAACAGGCCTGCGGTCGCGCGACATCAGGCCTGTTCCCATTCATGGAGATCGACATGTTCGACTGGAACAAAAGCTGCGCCTACGATGGTGAGCAAAAGAGACGCTTTCATGCGACGGCCAGGTCAAGGTTGAAGAGGCTCGCCGCCGAGCTAGCCCTGCCATCAGGCAGCTACGAGCTGCGTTCAAACAAGGGGGGTATCGCGGTTTCCGGCGAAATCATCCTCCATCATGATCGCGCCTATATTCAGGTTGGCCAGTTCGGGCTCTCCTCGGGTCACGGTATTCTCATTCGCACCTGCAACGGCCGCACGGATTTTACCGGCGGCGCCAATCACTTTGTAGCACTCTCCCTGCTGAACGACATCCCGGCGCTCGCCGCCGCTGTTCGCGCCATCACCGGCATCGTTGCCAGTCGCCACGTGGCGGCTGCTCGCGCCGCCTGACGCCGCCTCCAGGGGAAGGAAGCCGGCCGACAGGCCGGACCTCCCCCCATCCCGAGAACGATTGAGCTCTGGCTCAACCGGCCGCGCACAAGCGCGACTCCACCGACCGTCAATCCACGACCAGAACCGGCACGTGGCCGCCCCGTTGCAGGAGCATTCCCGCGCGCGGGTTTGGCGTGCCTCGAAGGAGAAACCTCCATGCCTACACATCCTCCCTTCAGAAAAGTGTTCAACGGCATCGCGACGCGCGAGCAGATGTTTAGGCTGTTCAACCGGCAGCATGACGTGCCAGGCACAGACCCGCTGTCGGGCGCTCCCTACGCCGGGGAGTGGTTCGAGATCTCAAGTGTCGAGTACCATTTCATGCTTGGGCTCCTGCCGCCGTTGTTCCAGCGCACCGGCATGTTCGGCCTATCGGAATACAAGGCCGGCTATGTCACCAGCGTCTTCTTTGCGATCAGGGTTCGCGGTCGCGAACGCTGGTTCCACGGCTTCTGTGACCTATCCGACAAACACAGTCCGGATGCCATGCGGGCCGCCATCATTGCTCATGAGACGGGCGCTGCCGACAGCATGACGCGCGAGGAGAAACTCGAAGCGATCTGGAACGCCACGCATGCGGATTGCAAGGGGCGCGCCGGCGAGATCGACCCTGAGGCCTGGCCACAACAACACCGGGGCAAGCGGACGATTATGGTCAATGCCGGCGGCGAGGGCGCCGTTCTCAAGCTTCTCGAGGATCTGTCTGATGACGAGGTCGATCGCCTTTTGCCGACCAGGTGAGTCAACTCGAGGCCACTCATTTTCCATCGAGTCCAATCCCGGCGGCGCGCCAAATCCGATCGCCCAAGCGTGCTTGCGGAACGCCTTCGCAAGGAGAATGCCGAGCTGAAGAAAAAGCTCGGGCTCGACTGAGTCGTCAAAGCCAACATTTTCTGCTCAAGATCCTGCTCAGGTTGGGCCATCATGTAGTCCGTCCAGCACTGTGCCTGCGTCGCGGTTTCCCCAGCTGAACCGCTTTGGTGTCCGTCGTTCGGAAGGTGAAGGTGATTCACCATGGTCCCTTCTCGGAGCACGCCGCGGTTCTCACAAATTGACGCCTGTTCCCTTGAGTCGTCATCTCTCTGACAGCACATTGTGCTATGTCGCAGGGCTTCAGTGCCCCTGCCTCGGACCGGCCGTTAAGCACGTGGAGGACGAAATGCAGGCTGAGGCTTTCAGCAGCCCCATTTTTGTGAAGCGCGCCACATACATCGTGCAAGAGATCGCCAGTCTTGCCGACGCGATCGACTTTCTGGAGGAATGGCCCGAAGACTGCAGGAACATCATCCACGAGACCGCCCTGAAGGCCTGCTATGATGCGTATGACGGCCGCAAACCATTGAGCGCCGCGCGCCAGGCCTTCCAGGGCTTCGTCAAGCGCGTCGCTATATTGGAAGATCCGAGCTCCGCCATGCAGTGGATTGGCGCTTGCAAATCGGTCACCGGAAAAGTGTAAGTTGATGTTGATGGATCAGCAGTTGGGGCTGGCGCGAGGCACGCAGGAAGGGCATTCTGTCGTGACTTCACAATCGGCGAAGCAGAAACAGTCCTGAAATCCAGTTGAACGACGGCGTCCAATCCGATCAGGCGGCCGCGTCTGGCCGGCTGGATCACGGTGGCCGGGGCTCTCATGCAGCGGTTCCGTTCAGCGAAGCGTTGCGGGGCGAAACCTGCATCGTGGCTGTAGAGGAGGGGGAGATGGCAGGCTTGAGCAGGTTCGAGAGGCCAGTGGTCGTTCAGCTTGGCCGCCACGGCGCGGACCGCATCGTCCTCGATGTCAACGACGCAGCCACAATATTGCTGCGCAATGTTCCTCATCAAACCGAGAAGCGCCGGAGAGCAATGGACGCCTGCCTACAGGTGCTGCGTGGTCAGGCTCATCCCCCAGCCGCGCGGCGGGCTTTCGTGGCAGCCGCCCTCGAAGCAAATATCCTGCGTAGCGATTAAGACCCATACGCCGCCGCCACAAGCCTCAGATTTCGTGCGGGAGCGCGGTCGATGCTGCGTCTGCCAGAATGAAAGGATCGTAACTCGTGCCGGTCGGATCTAAGGGCCTGTAGCACCGCCGGTCGTGGGCTTCCTCGCCGGTGGCAATGCACGTGACGCGGACGGCGTGTCGATCACATCGCGCTTATCAAGGGCGCATGTTCGCCGTCGTGACCATGCCATGACACGGAAAAGCTGCTTCGCTATTTCCCACCAAAGCGAGAAATCTGATATCGCTTAGCGATGAGGGAAACCGTACTGGCGATGCTGGAGCAGCATGTGCTCTTGGGCGAGCGCCACATCGCGCGGCAGCGTGAGATCGTCGCGGATTTCCATCATAAGGGTTTCAGGACAGACTTGGCCGACGACCTTTTGAACCTGTTCGAGCAGATGCAGCTTTTGCACGTCGCTCACCGGGATCGGATTTTGCGTTCAAACTAAGACACCGCCACCGGATATCTTCGGTCGTGCCGCTGCTCGCTGTTCGGCCCCGGATCCCCTGAAGCGGCATTCCGGCGCGCTGTGTTCCTGGAGGCAGAGAGGGGCGGGGAGTGTGCGGGCCAGGCGGCGCAGAGAGAGCGCCGTTGGTCCCGGACCCTCTCCAGGACAAGGAACGACCCCATGAACATACTCGCCGCGCCGGCTGCCGCCACGGCCGCCGCCCATATCGCCACGCCTGCACTCGGCGCGCCCGCGCCAACTGACGCAATCCTTCAGACCGCCCATCTTCTTCTGACCTCACTAGAATGCGGGCGGCCGATCAGCACCAATGTGCTGGGGTCCGCCATGTCTTCGTGCTTCGGCGGGACCGACGCGGAGGGCTGCTGGATCTGGAAGGACGCCTACGAGGCACTCGAGGCCGCCCAGGTCTTGTTCATCCGCAAGTTTGGAGCGGCAATTCTTTCTCGCTCGGCTTCGTCGGAGGCAGCGCTGGCGATGCTGAAGAAAGTCGCGCAACTCGTGCCCACGCACACGCGGTGCTCACAAGAAAGCCAGGCGATGCAGCAGCTCTCCACGCCGCTGCCGCTTGCCTTTGTAGTCGCCCGAGCCGCGGCCATTGCTTCATCGGATTTGGTGCTCGAGCCCTCGGCCGGCACCGGCCTGCTTGCCGTCCATGCCGAAATCGCGCACGCCTCGCTCGCGCTCAACGAGCTCGCTGCCACGCGCGCCGATCTGCTCGACGTGCTGTTTCCGGGCGCTGCGCGCTCCCGTTATGACGCGGCTCACATCGACGACTATCTCGACGCCGGGGTCAAGCCATCCGTGGTGTTGATGAACCCGCCGTTCACCGTCGGCGCCTTCGTCGACGGCCGTGTCGCCGACGCCGGATGGCGACATCTGACGTCAGCGCTAGCCCGCCTTCAGCCCGGCGGGCGGCTGGTCGCGATCACCGGCGCCGACCTTTCGCCGGACAACTCAAAATGGCGATCGGCTTTCATACGCCTGCAGGAGAAGGCTACCGTCGTGTTCACGGCAGCAATCGACGGCCGCGTCTACGCCCGCCATGGCACGACGGCCGAGACCCGGCTCACCATCATTGACAAGCTTCCAGCCGCCGATCCGACCCGCTTCGCCGCCTCGCCGGGCCAGGCTCGGGATGTGGAGGCGCTGCTGTCGTGGATTGGCAAATTGCCGCCACGAACGCCGGGCGGCTATCCCGATTCCATTGGCGCACTTGCCAGCGGGGTGCTGCGCACCGCCGCGCGACGGATGGCTGGCCGATCCGCGGCAAGGCTCGCGCCCGCCGGCGCCTTGGCGAGCCCTGCGAAGGTTCTCCGGCCGGGTCGCCCGGTTGCCGGGATCGTGCGGGCCCGACCGCTCGCGGGAAACATTGTGCCGCTCGACCCCCTTGCCTACGAGCTGCGCGATTGGGCGCCGGAAGCTGGCGGCCGACTTACCGACACGATCTACGAGCCCTACGCGCTCCAGTCGATCTGCATCCCCAAGGCGAAGCCGCATCCCACCCCACTCGTACAGTCGGCCGCCATGGCCGCAGTGGCGCCACCGAAGCCGTCTTATCGCCCTTTGTTGCCGCAGGCCGTCGTAGATGAAGGCCTGCTCTCGGACGCCCAGATCGAAAGTGTGATCTATGCCGGCGAAGCCCATTCGGGTCATCTCGCCGGTACATGGACGATCGATGAAACCTGCGATGCCGTCTCGGCCGCCCCTGAAGGCGCTGAAAACGCCATCCGCTTCCGCCGCGGATGGTTCCTGGGCGACGGCACAGGCTGCGGCAAAGGCCGGCAGGTCGCCGGCATCATCCTCGACAACTGGCTCCAGGGCCGCCGCCGCGCGATCTGGATTTCCAAATCCGACAAGCTGCTGGAGGACGCCCAGCGCGACTGGGCAGCGCTCGGCCAGGAAAAGCTCCTCGTCCAGCCTTTGTCGCGCTATCGGCAGGGCACGCCGATCCGGCTGACCGAAGGCATCCTCTTCACCACCTACGCGACGCTCCGCTCGCAGGAACGCGACGGCAAGAAATCCCGGATCGCGCAGATCATCGACTGGGTCTGCCAAGCGGCGGGGAACGTCGACTGCCCGACGGGAACCGAACCAAGCTCGGCGCAAAGCGGAGAAGCCACGGCCGGACCGAGACAATCTTTCGATGGCGTGATCGTCTTCGATGAGGCGCACGCGATGGCGAACGCCGCCGGCGCAAAAAGCGAGCGCCGAGACGTCGCACCCTCGCAGCAGGGAAAGGCGGGCCTGCGCCTACAACATGCCTTGCCCGACGCCAGGGTGGTGTATGTGTCGGCGACAGGTGCGACAGCCGTCGAGAACCTCGCCTATGCCCAGCGCCTGGGTATTTGGGGTAGCGATGATTTTCCGTTCGCCAACCGCGCCGAGTTCGTGGCGGCCATCGAGGATGGCGGAGTCGCGGCGATGGAGGTGCTCGCCCGCGATCTGAAATCGCTCGGTCTCTATGCGGCGCGTTCGCTCTCTTATGACGGCGTCGAATACGACCTGCTCGAGCACGAGCTGAGCGAGGCTCGGATCCGCATCTACAACGCCTATGCGGACGCCTTCCAGGTGATCCACAACAATTTGACCGCCGCGCTCGAGGCGGCCAACATCACCAGCCAATCCGCCAGGCTCAACCGCAACGCCAAGTCTGCGGCGCGTTCGGCCTTCGAGAGCACCAAGCAGCGCTTCTTTAGCCATCTGATCACCTCGATGATGACGCCGACCTTGATCGGCGCTGTCGAACGGGATCTCGCCGATGGCCACGCCGCGGTCGTGCAGATCGTCTCGACAGGTGAAGCGCTGATGGAACGGCGCCTTGCAGAAATTCCGACCGATGAATGGGCCGACCTCAACGTCGATGTCACGCCGCGCGAGTATGTCGGCGGGTATCTGATGCACTCCTTCCCGACGCAGCTGTTCGAAGAATATTCGGACGCCGAAGGAAACGTCTCTTCGCGTCCCGTGCACGACAAGGACGGCAATCCGGTCCAGTGCCGCGACGCGGTCCGACGGCGCGACGAGATGATGGAAAGGATTGCCTCGCTGCCACCGGTCGGCAGCGCGCTCGACCAGATCATCCATCATTTCGGGACCGATATTGTTGCCGAGGTGACGGGCCGGGCGCGGCGCATCGTCAAGAAGATGGGTCGCGACGGCATCGACCGGCTCGCGGTGGAGAACCGTCCGGCCTCGGCCAATCTGGCCGAGACTCAGAGTTTTATGGATGACGACAAGCGCGTACTGATCTTCTCCGATGCCGGTGGCACCGGTCGCTCCTACCATGCCGATCTCGGTGCGAGAAACCAGAGGCTGCGCAAGCACTATCTGCTCGAAGCCGGCTGGCGCGCCGACAACGCCATCCAGGGACTGGGACGCACCCACCGCACCAATCAGAGACAACCACCGCTGTTCCGGCCAATGGCCGCCAATGTGAAGGCGGGCAAGCGCTTCCTGTCGACGATCGCCAGACGGCTCGACACGCTCGGCGCCATCACGCGCGGCCAGCGCCAGACCGGCGGGGCAGGGCTGTTCCGAGCCGAGGACAATCTCGAAAGTCCGTACGCACGCGCGGCACTGCGCCAGTTCTATATCTTGCTCCATCAGGGCAAGGTCGAGCGCTGCTCGCTAACCACCTTCGAGACTGTCACCGGCCTCTCGCTCACCACGGAGGAGGGCGGCCTGCGCGACGAGCTGCCGCCAATCACGACCTGGCTCAACCGGCTGCTGGCGTTGCGCATCGAAACGCAGAACCTGCTGTTCGAAGTGTTCGAGCAACTGATGACGGCGAAGATCGAAGGCGCTGTGGCCGCCGGCAATTATGACAAAGGTCTTGAAACAGTCACGGCGGAAAGCATTGTCGTCACCGACCGCCGCACCGTCTACACGCACCCGGTCTCAGGCGCGAAGTCGCACATACTAACCGTCGACCGCAAGGATCGCATTCGCCCCCTCGGCCTGGCCGATGCCCTCGGCATTGCACGGGCCGAGCCGCGGTCGGGCCTGCTCGTCAACACTCGTTCGAACCGCGCCGCGATACAGCTTCCGACTGCAAGCCTCATGCTTGACGACGGCAGCGTCGAACATCGCGTGCGCTTGTTGCGGCCAACCGACGAGCTGCGCTTCGGCTACGGCGCGCTTGCCGAAACGCATTGGCAGCCGGCGGAAAAAAAGCTGTTTTGCGAATGCTGGGAAGCGGAAGTGTCCGCGGTTCCGGAGTTCAGCACCAGCACCTTCCACATCGTTGCCGGCCTCCTCCTGCCGATCTGGCGGCGTTTGCCCGACAATGACTGCCGGGTCTACCGCATCCAGA
This sequence comes from Mesorhizobium sp. WSM3866, assembly GCF_002294795.1. NCBI lineage: Bacteria > Pseudomonadati > Pseudomonadota > Alphaproteobacteria > Hyphomicrobiales > Phyllobacteriaceae > Mesorhizobium > Mesorhizobium sp. WSM3866. The sequence continues at coordinate 25,668 of NZ_NSGC01000011.1, forward strand.
CCGATGTCGGCGAGCGCATCATCGGGCGCCACATCGCGCCGACGCTGGTCGCGACCATGTTGCGCAATCTCGGCCTCGACGATGTGCCGAGCCTCGCTCCGAACGAGGCGTGGACCGGCCTGATCGAGGGCCGGATCGGGTTGCAACTTGCCGACGGCATGATCCTGCGGCGCAGTCGGGTCATGAACGATTACCGCGTCGAGCTGATCGGCTTCACCGACGCGATAATCCCTCGGCTGAAGGCCCTCGGCCTGATCTCCGAAATCATCTCCTGGAAGTTGAGGCTGTTCATCCCGACCAGCGCGCAAGGCTGCGCCATCCTTGCCTCACTTCTCGAACGCCACACGCTGATCGTGGTCACCGACCGCACTGCGGCACGGTGATGGGAGGCGATCATGACCGGCTCAGCCTCCGAGCTGGCACGCCGTCTTGGCGAACATGCCGAGGCGGTATGCCGCGAATATCTCTCCAACGGTCATCGCTCCGGTAACCACTGGATCGTCGGTGATGTCCGCAACACGCGCGGCCGCTCCATGCACTTGCGGCTGAACGGCAATGCCAAAGGGCCTGCGGGGAAGTGGGTCGACGAGCAAAACGGTGAACATGGCGATCTGCTCGATGTCATCCGAGAAAGCTGCGGCCTCATCGAGTTCCGCGATGTCGCGGATGAAGCGCGTCGGTTCCTCGCCATACCGCGACCGCAGGCCCAAGACCCGGGCGCGCAGAGCCAGCCTGCCGCGATACGCGGCTCCCCCGAAGCGGCTCGTCGCCTGTTCGGCATGTCGCAGCCGATCGCCGGCACGCTGGCCGAACGCTATCTGGCCGGCCGTGGCATCCCCTTGACCGCCCGCGAGCGCGCCCTGCGCTTCCACCCCGGCTGCTACTACCGCGATCTCGTGACCGGCGCGACGCAGACCCTTCCCGCATTGATCGCTGCCGTGACCAGTCTCGACGGACGCATCACCGGCCTGCAGCGTACCTGGCTCGCTCCGGACGGCAACGGCAAGGCCCAACTTGACGATCCGCGCCGCTCGCTCGGTCACCTGCTCGGCAACGCCATCTGGCTCGGCCTTGAGCCCGGTCTACCTATTCCGGTCATGGCCGCCGGCGAAGGCTTCGAGACGATGGCCTCGCTGCGCACCGTGATGCCGGCACTGCCTGTGGCCGCCGCGACCTCGGCCAATCACCTGGCGGGCCTGTTCTTCCCGGCGGGCTGCCGTCGCCTCTATATCGCAGCCGATGCCGACGCCGCCGGCCGTCACGGCATCGAGCGTCTCAGCCGGCGCGCAGCCGAGTCAGGGATTCTCGCCCTGGTGCTGCGGCCGCAGCTCGGCGACTTCAACGACGATCTGCGCCATCTCGGCCCGGCCCATCTCGCGGCGTGGCTCAGCGATCAGTTCGTCCCGGAGGATGCCCGTCTTTTCCTGCCGCCCGGGTGAATGGCCCGAGCCGGCAGGCGGGCGAGGGGCGTCACCGGAATGCCGCAGGCATGGCGGCGGTCCGCGGGAGAGGCCGCGCCCACGGCCTGCCCGAGAGGCGACCCCTGCCACCCCCCGTTCACGGCCGCAACGGCTGCGCCGTCCTCCGCTCGCGCTCCGGCCTTCGGTGCGGCCGCGTCCGGGGCGCGGCCGGAATGCGCTGTCAGGCCGCGATAGGCGCGGCCACAACCGACGGAGACACGCCATGACCTACGAGCTTCCTTTCGACGATGCCTATGAGCCCTACCACGCCTCCTCGCCGACCGACCGCGTCATCCTCGAACTGCAGATGTACGGCCATCGCCCGCATCAGGACGAACCGGATCCTCGGCCACTTCCCGACGACGAAGTGATCCGGGCCGGGCTTGCCGGGATCGTCGAGACCTTCGCCGGCATGCTTGGCGACACCAGGCTCGAACCCGACCTCGACGACCTGCTCTGGTCCTTCGCAAACGTCTTCCACCGTGCCGCCGAGCGCGTCGCCCGCAGCCTCGACCGCAACGAAGAGGCCCAGCGTTCGAGCCAGCAGGAACAGGACGGTTCCGAGGTGAAGTCGGTTGAGCTGGAGCGGCTCACTGCCGAGGGCATCACCTATATCGAGCGCCGCAACGTGCTCGAAATCATGCGCGACGAGGTCGCCGACCTCTACGAGGCGCATACCGGTTCGGCATGGCGGCCGCGCACCGGCTCCAAGGTCAGCCACCAGGCGATGACCGCGTCGGTGATCGACAGCCGCGACTTCCTCGCTGCCCGCCGCCACGCCGAAACCGAGGTGCTCGTTCCGGCCGGCACCAAGATCGCCTTCGCGGGTGGTCTCGACTGCAACGATCACGACCGGATCTGGGACGCGCTCGACAAGGCCCGCGAGAAGCATCCCGACATGGTCCTGCTCCACGGCGGCAGCCCGCGCGGCGCCGAACGCATCGCCGCTTGCTGGGCCGAGAACCGGAAGGTCACCCAGATCGCCTTCAAGCCGGACTGGAACCGTCACGCCAAGGCCGCTCCCTTCCGCCGCAACGACCAGCTGCTCTCGGTGGTGCCCTACGGCCTGATCGTCTTTCCCGGCTCCGGCATCACCGACAATCTTGCGGACAAGGCCCGTCAGCTCGGCATCCCCGTCTGGCGGTTCGCGGAGGGCGGCGCGTGAAGCGCCGGTTTCCTCGCATCCGCACCATCGAACCCGACCGCGCGGTCGGGTTCAGGCCTGCGCGCGAAGTGCAGAAAAGCCCGCGCACGAAGCAGCCTCCCTCCATCTCCACGAATCGGTAGCGACGCGGTACCGCCGCGCCCCCGCCCAGGGCGGCCGAGTGGCTGCGTCGGTCCCCGCCCTGGGATCGCTAGGTGGCGCTTTCAGGCATTGAACTCCTCGACGACGCGCACCGCCTCGACAGCTTCGATTGCGGCAAGCCGGCGCTCAACGCTTGGCTGGCCGGCTTCGCGCGAACGAACGAGGCCCGCGGGTTCACCCGCGTCCTGGTCGTTCACGACCAGGGAAAAGTCGTCGGCTATTACGGCCTCGCGCCGGTCGTGATCCAGCCAAACAGAGCGCCGCGCGCCATCCGCACCGGACGCCCGCCCGACCCGATCCCCTGCCTGCTGATCGGACAACTCGCCGTCGACCATCGCTATGCCGGACAAGGCATCGGCAGCGGCCTGGTCAAGGACGCGCTGCATCGCTGCGTCGCCGGCGCCGACATCGTCGGCGGCCGCGCGATGGTTGTGCGGGCGATCGACGCCGAGGCCGAGCGCTACTGGCAGAGCTGGGGCTTCATTCCCGCGCGGGACAATCCGTCGGTGCTCATGCGCTCGATCCAGGACGTGAGCCTCTGGCTGGCCGACAAAGGCAACTAGCTCCACGCGCGTAGCGCCTCCGGCAGCGGCAGGGTCCGGGCGCGCCGGCCTGCGGCCGGCCGGGCTCTAGTCGCGGCGTCCCGCCGCTCCCCGCGCCGGCTTCGCCGTCTCGGCCTTCGGGTGACGATCCCTCGCGCGGGGCCAGAGGGAGAGGGCGGCCGGCGCCGGGCGGGGGACGCTGGAGAGAAGGGAAGGTCACGATGTCGATGATATTCATAGGTGGATCACGCGAGATATTCGAGCTGCCGGAACCTGCCATCACTCGCATCGGCGCAATCGTTGCTGCCGAGCACGGCGTGCTGATTGGCGATGCGTCGGGAGCCGATGCCGAGGCGCAGGGCCTGCTCGCCGGCTACAAGTACGAACATGTCGGGGTCTTCCATACCGGCAAGGAACCCCGCAACAATCTGGGCGACTGGGCCGCCTACCATGTTCCTTCTCCTGAGGATGCGAGAGGGTACTGGGTCCACGCCGCCAAAGACCGGGAGATGGCGCGGCGGGCCGACTTTGGCATGATGATCTGGGACGGCGCATCACCCGGCACGGCGGTCAACGTGCTTCGGCTCGCCATCGCGAACAAGCCGTGCGTCATTTACGATCTGGTCAGGGGCAGCGTGACGACCACGTACAATGTGGAAGACTGGTGCACCATGCTCGGCCATGCCGGTCCCGACAGTCGCCGCCAAGCCGAAGCCTGCATGACGCCGGACGAGCGTCTGGCGTTGCCAGGATGATGTAAGTGCGGTCCCGCCGACAGCCCGGCGGGTGCGAACCGATATGCTTGATCCGGCACCCGAGCCCTAAATCCACTTGTATGAGCGGCCGAAGCCGGCCCCTTTCGAAACCGGCCCACGCGCAGAGCCGCAGGGGGTTGTGCAGGACAATCATCTTGCCTGCCTCGCCACCCGGGGCGGGAGCGAGATCGCCGAAGATCACGCCGATCTCGGGGGCTTCCAGCTTGACCGAGAGGTATTCCTCGCCCGAACGCTGGGAGATGCGGTGCCAGCCGGCTCCGATCTCAAAACCGCTGTGCCGCCATACCGAACGCACAAGGCGGTTCACGCGCCAGGCTGCTGTTCGAGATGTGACAACGCAGACGGCATGACCCGAGAGGTGCGCGACAAACATGTTCCGGCGATCCGGCAGCGTGTGCGGCCAAGCGATGGCGGCCTGAGTTCTTTTCCTTCGGTCCATCCGGGGCCATTCCCGTTTCATGTCGCCTTTGTAGACGACCGCCTGCTTTGTGCGGTCAACCCCCGTTGGGGGTACACTCGGCGAAAATTCAGGAAAATTCGATTTCTGTTTTTTGTCTGCGGACAGGCGAAGGGCCTGCCCGCACTTTTTCGGCAAATAGAATTTTCCAGAATTTTCGCCGAGATGACCGCAGCAGGACGGCCCTCTCCTTTGGCGCCATCGGGAATGGTCCCGATGCAACCGAAGGAGAACTACCATGGCCACCACGATCGCAAACCTCACCACCAAGTCTGACGGCTCGATGGAAGGCGTCTTCGCCACGCTTCGGGTCAACGCCCCGATCACCCTGATCCCGAACACCAACAAGTCGCGCGAGGACGCGCCCGACTACCGGATCGTCAACAAGCGCACGGGCTTCGAGATCGGAGCCGGCTGGCACCGCATCTCCCAGCGTTCGGGCGAGGAATACCTCTCGGTCAAGCTGGAAGCCCCCGAGATCGGCGTGATCTTCGGCAATCTCGCTCCCGCCCCGGGTGGCGAGGAAAACAAGAAGGTCATCCTCTGGAACAACCCCCAGTGAGGCATCGGTGGCCGGCCCCTCGAGGGGCCGGCTTCCCCACCGGCAAAAGGAGGTTGCAATGAGCCGCTACACCATCACTGTCACTGGCACCGTCACCGGACAGGTCCGCTCGGATCCAGACGCTGTCATCGGCTACGACCCACCGCTTCGGACCTACTTCCTGCAAGCGTTCCCGCACGAAGAAACCGACGAGCCCGCGCTCTGGCTTGGCACCCGCGATCACGCGTTCGAAGCGCTTGAGGATCTTCGCCACGCAGCCATCTCACACGGCTACGACTTCATGCCGTTGTCGCCCAAACTGGCCGCAAAGTTGGTCGACGACAAAGCGGCAGCTAGCCGGCGTCCGGAGCGGGACGGCATCCTCGGGGAACTGCTGAAACACCGCAACCAACCCAAGTAGGCAAACACGTCTCAGGGCCCGCGACGAAGTGCTCCGTCGCGGGCCTTTTTTTGCGCGTCGTGACGAAGCTGTCCTTCCGTCAAGTCATAGCGGGAACGCTGATCAGGCAACCTTCCTTCTTCGATTTTCCATCGTTCAGGGCACAAACCCCTGCGGCGGCGGAAGAATCGAAGTTGGCGACGCCAGTGGCAAGCTCGCCCAGGCAGACCGAGCAATGGAACAGCAGCGGACGTTCAACCAGGGCGCGCGCGACGTCTGGCAATTTCCCTGAGGCGAACATGATGTAGACGGTGGTGTCCGGCACGAACATCGGGCGGCCGGGCAGATCGATGTCTGAAGCCGCGACCAGCCTTTCTCGCGGTCGCGGCTTCAGCTGGGTCGTTCGGGCTTGTAGCGCCGAAGTGCCGCGCGCAGATCAGAAGTCAAGCTTGTGACCCGCGCCAAGGCTGCCATGCGTGCGCTTGAGGAACTGATGCCACGGGGTCCGGCTGGGCAAGAGTCGCCAGCGCGAGAATGCCAAGGTCCGTCGGCGACTCGATGCCGCTTTCCCGCTTGGCCGCCTCGATCAAGGCCTTCGGTGCGCGGAAAGAAAGATGTTCGGTCCTCTCGCCATCGAGCAGGCCTGCCTGCCTGGCGTCTTCGAGCGCCACAGCCAGCGCGGGCGCCCTGGCGACCTGGTGCGTCTTGCCCGAAGCCCTGCCTCGCGAGGCTTTGATGGTGGTTGCGGTCATTTCCGTGTTCCGTGTTTATATGTGTGCAATTTAAAGCGCTTTGTCCCACAAAACAAAGGCTGATGGGACGCGCCGTCCTCCTGCGCTGCGTGCTTGTAAGCCACACATGGGCAGGTCTGTTCCTGAAGCCCAGATCGTCGCGCAGACAGCACCAGCCGCCATTGTCAAAAGCAAGACGGCCAGTCGCGCGCAGCCAAGTCGAAGTCCAATTGACGCTCAAGAGCGTGCTATCACGTTTGCATCATGCATATTTCGAGACCGTGACTGAGCGTGGCATTCACGACTCTCAAGCCGGATCGCTGGCGCGATATCCGCGCCGGCGCTTGGCATGCTGAAGCTTCATTGACGCGGTGACCGCATCGTCCTCGCTGTCAAAGGTTTCTATCATCGACTGACCGTTGGTTCCGATCCGGCCCCAGTTACGAATAACCGATGCCCCACCGAATAAGGTCGGTTGGATGGAAAGCGTGTAGAAGCGCCGCATGTTCTGCGACGGCTCTATGCGGCGAAAGTGAACCGAGCCGGCCTCTCCGTTTTCCATGGCCGGGAACTTCGCCTTCTTTGAAGGTGCAGTCCAATGCGTTCTTTGAATCGAACCGGCTCAACCGATTCGTTGCGCTGATGGGTCGCCGGCCACGGGTATCGCCAAATGCTAAGCTGAAGCTCGCGATCGCACAAAAAATGCGTCGTTGCTTCTAGCGACAGCCACGCGGCGTCGGCTCTCACCATTCTCGTCCTGGCGCTTTCGCCGACGACGGGTGCGGTCCGACTGAGGGCGGGCTTCCGCCTTCTCTCGTGAACCGCCGCAGGTAAACCCGCCATGACGATGAGCCCTCGTCACGGCGATCTTGATCGTTGCGCCTCCGGGGTAAGTTGCGACCTCGCCGTAAAGCCGGCACGCCCGACCTGCTACGCGTCACCGAGCGCAGCAATGTGAGCCAGGAACCTTCCGAATTATATTGTTGTCCTGCATCGTCGCCAGATCGCCTGGATTGCGAAGTCCACAGGAAGCCGACCCGACTGGCCCCCGGACGGGTTGAGGCCATTCTCTAGTCGCGAACCGCCGACCGGCTGACGCCTTGACGGCCAAAACCACGCTTGCCGCAGAACCTCTAAAAGCGGCACGAGGCTGTTTTCAAAGCAGCCTTTGCGATTGGCCGCGCTACATCAAGCCGGTTGATGCTGTCTGTAGGGTTCCTGAAACAGGAAGGTTGCCGGATCGCGACCGAGCGCCTCGCCGACGGCGGCGATCGTATCGACGCTGATGTTGCCGCTCGCGCGCTCCAGCTTGGTGAACGTAATCTCCGAGACGCCCAGGAGCTCCGCCATTTGATAGCGGACCAGATTGCGGCGCTTTCGCTCGCTGTCGATGATCGCGGCGAGACGCGCGCGGATCGATTTTTCGGTGAGCTTGTGCGCCCAGGGTTCCAGTTCAGCACCGCCGACCAGAAGTGTCGCGATCGACACCTGCAGCGCCTGAGCCATCTGTTCGACCGTGCGCAGCGTCACGTTGTTTCGCTTTCTCATGGTGCGAATGTAGGTGCGGTATGCGAGTCCTTGACCAGGCGACGTTTTGAACAGTTCAGCCATGTGTTGATGGCGAAGCTTTCGACTACGGCGCTCGGCTTCGAGGAACCACGCGATATTGTCCCGGAGCGGATTGTTCACCTCGCCTGCTTCATTTGGCAGCATGAACCTATGTATTCGCACGGGCCCGCCCGTTCGGTCTGCCCTTTTCCCGGACCCGAATCCATAGTAAAGTGTCAAAAAGCCTTAGAGGAAAGGGGCCACGACCGTGCTGAAATGTCTCGTTATGGGCGCTGCCGCTATCGCGGGCGCCGCGTCTGTTCCGTCCCAAGCATTCGCATCCGAGTGGGGATGTCAGGTCCTGCTTTGTCTGTCTGGTGACTGGCAGGGCACGCCCTCCTGTCATCCGCCAATAGATCGGCTGATCGACGCCATGGGATCGCCCGGGTTTTCGTGGCCAACTTGTCCGCAGGCCAATTCGTCCGGGGCCCGCTACGACCCGTACGAGGCCTGCCCACAAGGGTGGACGCCTTACGCGCCGGCTAGCGACCGGCCCGGACAAGGCCAAGCCAGCATGTGCCGAATCGCGGCTAACAATCTCGGTCAGCCTGCCAGCTCTGGACCGCGGCATGGTCAGGCCGACGGAAATGCGTCGGCGACCATCCAGCTCGGCGGCCGCACCGTGCCGGTCCAACTTACCTATGTCTCCAGCGGAGCGCATAACGATCGAACAACCACCTATTACGACATTCAACGCGCGCGCCGCGCAAAGCCTTACTACATCGATTACGACGACGCGAATGGACTGCGGCAGCGCAGCTGGTTCAACCTTAGCAGACCGTAAGCTCGAGTCACCCTGGCCGGCTAAATTAGTTCTACTGAAAGAGGCAGTTATAAGATGAAAAGCGTCAACAGGGTCACCATCCATGGCAATGTCGGGTCGCTTGCGCCCTTCGACAAGGCGACGATCCTGGAGGAGAAGCAAGCCGCCTGGCTGGGGAGGACGCCAAGCCCGGCGATGTCGTCTTCCTCGAAGGCCGTATCAGCAACTACTCTTTCAAACGCCATGGTGAGACGGTCTATACGACGGACCTTATCGCCTCGACTTTCAACGTTTTTCCGAAGCCGTAATCATGTTCAATGCGGGGGCCCTTATCATGGCGGCGGCATCCGGAACCTTGGTCTGCATAGGCGGCACGCTCGCTCTTTATCGGACACGACACCAGCTCTCCGCGGCGATTGCGTCCGAGCCGGCGCTCTGTGCGCAGTGGGCCGCAGCCGGGCTTGAGATTCCATCTCCGGCCGAGGCTTTGGAAGCTTTCCGGCGAGCAAAGAACACGGATCAAGCGACGCTGCGGCTGGGGTACTGCTCGAAGAACACCATGAGACCTGGCGTGCAATGCACCGTGAAATACAAGCTGCGCACTGCCTGGAAAGACGAAGGTGATGGCGTGGTTGCGTTCTCCAGGGACCTGATGGCTGGTAAGCGGTGCAACTGCAATAATTGTCTGCTAGCGAATGTCTGGTTTTGCTCAGTTCCGCGGTCCACCAGCACCCCCCTCGAAACCCCTCCCGCAGTGATCGCCCGCTGATCACACAGGCCTATCTGACCTGCCATCCGGTCCGTCGAAGCACCTTCTTTTGTGTCGCCGCAATTCCCATGCCCAAAGAGGCGGAGCCGGAGCGCGCCCTCAATAGCGCCTTAGGGACGGCGGAGGCCGGAGATGGCGGGTCGCTGGCGGTTCCGGCTCTACACAAGCGGTCCGCGCCTGGCGCGGTGCCGGTTCGCGGCGCTCACTTGTGCGGAGTGCAATAGACGCCTTGGGATTCCAAAAGGACGGCGCCGCCCTTCAATTCCGTCAGCGCGCCGACCCAGGCATCGGAATAGGTGTGACTGGCGTCCACCGCCGTCAGCCAGATGACGCGATTGTCGGCAAGCTCCACCTTGACCTCGCTTTGCAGAGGACTTGCCTGGACCGTTTGCTGATAATGCCGCTTGATGCGGACATTGCCGCTCGCAAACTCGATATTGTTGTTGTCGTAGTTGAGCAGGAATGGAGCATCCCCTTTAGCGACCTTGCACGAGCCGTTGCGCTCACACACAATTTTTGCCGCCGTCGCGCAATCCCATCGCAGCCCCGCAGGCCACATCGGATTGCTGCCGGCCCTCTTGGACTGATCACCTAGAGCGGCGGCGCCGACGCTTGCCGCCGCCGCGACGGCCACCAATATTGCCCTTATCATCCGTTCCACACGCCTCACTGTTCGCCACCATCAAGATCAGATCGCGCAGGCGCATCATGCCGACGGAGGCGAGGCGCTGTAATGCGCCAACGTGGCGGCTGCCGCATCGAGCGCGGCCTCGCAGCCGCCTCGCGTCGAGATCTCGGCTAATGCTGCCCTAAACACGGCTGTCCTGTCCGGTTGATCGCTCATAAATTGACACTACACTTTGGGTTCAGCTATGACAATCGCCGGGCAGGCGGTTGGCATAAAAGCGGTTCATAGAAGGTCCCTCGAGCTATGATCATATCTGCCGCTATCGCCAAAGGTGGCACTGGCAAATCGACCTTGCTGCGCGCGCTCGCATCGGTCGCTCTTGATCGCGGCTACGCGGTGACACTCATCGACGGCGACGTTCGCCAGAACATGAGCCGGTGGGCCCAGATGCTGAAGGAGGCCGGCAATCGTCCCGAGACACTCCAGCTCGTCAGCGCCACGACGCCGCACGAGATCCTGGAGGCGGCGGAGCTGCACAATGGGGACCGTAGCGTGGTGCTGATCGACACCGAAGGCACCACGAACGACAATCTCATGGCCGGGCTATTCGCCGCCGATATCGTCGTGGTGCCGATCTTCTTCGCGCTTGACGACGTGACCGCCGCAATCCAGATCACCGATCACTACATTCCGCTCGCGGTCGAAACACGCCGGCGACCTCTACCAGCGGTGTTTGTCCTGACAAAGCAGACCATCATTGATGCGAAGGCGAGAGCATTAAGCGAACTGCGCGCGATCATTCAGGCGAACGGCACGCCGATCGCAGAACATGCGCTGCAAAACCGTGTTGCCTATCGGGACCTGCAAAGCGGCCAGACACTCTATAGCCCAGATCAGCCTGACGCGAAGGCGATTGCCGAAAGTGAAGGGGTCTTCGACGATGTCCTCAAAACCTTCACCGAAGCAATGAGGCAGGCCTCATGACCGAAAAAAGCACCCCGCAGACGCAAGACGATAAGAAGGCACGCATGATGCGAGCGATCTCCACTGAGCCGCCTACTCTCCCGAGCATGTTCATCGCTCCGAAATCCGATCCCGCCCCTCAGCAGCTTGCCGCCGCATCCGCGGCGGCATCGGAGGCTGAAGCAGCGCCGACGTCACCTCGGCCGGACTTCCGTAAAATGCTGCGGCAGGGCCAGAAGAAGGATCCGGTAGCCGGCAGGAAGATCCGCGAAGAGGAAATGGTGCGCTGCGGCTATTACCTTACGGCCGGCGAACAGCGCCAATTCAAGCTGCTCGCGGTCAGCAATGGCCACAGCATGACCGAGTTGCTGCGCCAGGCGGTGCAGGACTACATCAAGGCCCATAAGCACAAGCTACCCAACGAATAGGTCGGCCCGCCCCCGCGGCATCCGCGGGGGTGAGGCTTGCAGTGAACGCTCAGGGCCCCGCAGGCCGGGCCGAGCAGAGGCTCGGCCCGGCGCAAATCAGCTGTGCCCGTCGGCCTAGGTCGCATGCCTTAGCTTATCCGCCCTACCTAGCACACGGGGACGCCGCGATCCCGATCGCACGTTCCCTGCTCGTTGCGATTTGTCTCCATGTTAGCATGATGATTCCGCAGCAAGGCAACATGTTGGCGCAGAAACATGTTGCAAAGTTGACCTATCGACAAGTTGAAAATGCAAAATGTCCCCGAGGAAACGCGTTTCCTTGCTAACATGTCTAGGTTATTGCGGAATGAAAGCTGGATTCGTCGAGGAGACCACCTAAATATTTTTGCAATGATGAGTTTTATCTTTGGCAGGATAGCCTATTTTGTGATACACACAAAATAGGCGGCGCGGCCCTGGCGGGCCTTAGCGCCCGCAAGCGGGCTTGAAAGATGGATGCAGACGCCCAGAAAACAGCGGTGAAGAGCGCATCACGACGCTACGGCGAGGTGACGCACATCCGCTTTTCGGCTAGCGAGCTGGCCGGCCTCAAAGCCTTTGCGGAGCGCGACGACGCAACTGTCAGCGAGATCGTCCGGCGTCTGGTGCGGGCTGAAGCCGGGCATCTGCCTATCGCATCAGAGGCTTTGCGGCCGGCGATCGAGGACATGACCGATCAGCTGCGGCGTGTCGGCGTTAATTTCAATCAGGCCGTGCGCGCCATGAACGACGGCCGAGTTGCCCCTGATGAGGATCTTGAACAGGCGTTGATCGCCGTGGGCGACCTCGTGCGGCAGTTCCGCGACGAACTGAAGGCGATGACTGGCGGATCCCGCAAGGCGAGGGAGGCCAGACCATGAGCGGTCGTCTTGCTGGCTACGCGGCCGAAATCGAACGCTATCTGCGGGCCGAGGCCGGCGTGAAGCGTGAGGAGCTGGACGACGACAAGTCCGCGACGGGCGCCCGGCGCGCGGCCAGCGAATTCCAGGCGATGAAGAATTATGAGCGGGCCGGTCGCGGCGGACGCCTCGGGCAAGCACAAGCCGGCTCGACTGTAGGTGGCGGTAGCAACGCCCCTCGTTCTTCGCCGGGAGGGGCAAGCCTGGCGGTGAGCTCCGTCTCCAGCAAGCCTCCGAAGGCTGCGAGCTCACCCGAGGCCACTGGCGTGCCCATCATGGTCTATGGCGCCACGCTCGCCGGTTTTCGGCCGGAAGAGGAGGAGGAAGACTGGAAGCGGCACGGCGGTGGGGGCGGCCGTGGTGCTGGTCGCCCGAGCGGTACAGGCCGAGCGGCGAGGGCGGGCTATCAGGCGGGGGCCGTGGCGGCACGGGCAGGCTATGCGGCGGGCGCGCAGCCTGCGGTGTTCAAGGTCATGCCCAATCCGCCATCGACCAAGGAAGCCGCCGCTCGGCTGCTCAATTACATTGGGAAGCCGAGGACGAAAAAGGCGAGAAGCACGACATCGAGATTTTTGACGAGGATGGACAGGTCCTTGCGACAGGCGGCGCACGAAAGGCGTTCCTGGAAAGGTTTTGCGAGACGTTCGAACCACCCCTGGAAAATACCAATTTTATCGAGGTTCGTTTCGAGCTCGCCGGCGAGGTCACCGATGCCGCCTTGAGCGAGGCGTTGAACAAGGCCTTCGGCGCAAAACCGTTCATCTATGCACAGTATGGTCAGGCGGTGGAGGTATACGCGCACACCGATGAGCGGGCCGGACCGCTTGCGAGAGTCCTTGCCGGTGGTCGGGAGAATTCGCGCAGCAAGGCTCTCGACAAGATCGAGGCGCGCTTATCTGAAGCCATGGGCGCGGCGGGGGTGGTAGCCAAGGCAGAAGTAACGGCGGCCGTGAGCCGTGAACCCAAAGCGAAATATTTCCTGCAGAAGTTCATTCGCACCCACAGCCAAGTGCGGTTTGCAAATGGCGAGCCTGTGCCTCGGGCAAAGAACCCTACCAAGGCGGCGGCTTCGGTCTATGAACAATGGCGCCCGCAGTTTTCGGCACGTGAACGCCGCAATGCTTATCACCTGCTTTTCTCGGCAAAGGCCGGCACCGATGCCAACGCCGTCATGACCGCGGCGCGCGCCGTGCTCGAGGAGCGAGCGCCAGGATACAAGTTCGTCCTGGCGCATCACAAGGACACCAAGCACGTCCATATCCATGCCATGGTGCAAGCACGGTCAGCCGACGGTGAGCGCCTGAAATTTTACAAGCCAGATCTGGTCGCCTGGCGCGAGACTTTTGCGGAAAAAGCACGCGAGAACGGCATTGCGATGGTAGCGACGCGGCGCATGGATCATGCGATGACACGGCCATTCACCAAGGAGCACGCCGGAGCCTATCGCCGCGCCCAGAGCGATCCGCGCTACCAGGTCAGCGCCAGGACGATCGAGCGAGTGGAGGCCAAGCGGCAACGCCGTTTGGATGGGCAATCCCTTGTCGTTAACGGCGATGCAATCGCTGCCGCATGGCAAAAGACTGTGACGACGATGCGGACCGCGGGCGTGGTCGGTCAGGCTCTCACGGCAGCGGAGTCGATCGGCAATAATTTTCGGAAGTTCCATCGCGATCGGACAGGGGAGGGGCAGCTAGGGTCTGCCGCGGGTCGCGGAGCTGATCAATCGGGGGAGAAGTCTTTCCTGTCCCATCCCGGTATGAGAGAATTGAATGCACTGATAGGAGATTTGAACATGGGGCAAACCCCCTTGGAAATGCGGCGTCAGATGGCTCGCGTCAATCAGGCTCTCGACAACATGCGCGAGACGCTGCCGCCGGCGCATCAAGGACAGTTCGAACAGTATCGTGAAGAGGTCAACGACAAGATGCACGACCGTCTCGCGCGGCTGCAATTCGAGCGGCAGCAACAGCGTCGTGGTGGTGGCGGTGGCGAGCCGATCCCCGAGCGCGAGGCGCGAGAGCGAGACCTTCCAACTCGGGACGAACCCCGCCACCCGGAGCAGCCGCGCACCGGCACTGAGCCGGAGATGAGAGCCAAGCAGAAGGATGCCAAAAAGCAGAAGGCGCATCAGGCGGAAGAGCAGGACCGCAAGACGCAGCGCTCGAACGATAACGATTACGAGCGCTGAGCAAGGGCCAACCTTGCGTCCTCGCGCGGCGGTCTATCAAAACGACGCATTCGTCACAGAATGATCAGGCTGTATGGCAGTAATGCGCCTCTTACCGGTCACCTTCGACAGTCGGGCCCCCGCTGAACCCGGACATGCTCGCCGCCTTTACCGAAGGAGACACCTTCCCCCTCAATAGCGGAGAAGGCGAAGTCGGCGACTGAATCGGTTGGATCGATAGCTCAATTCGCACTGTTGATAAATTGCAATAGCGATTTGCAACTGCTGGGTGTCGGGATAAACACTTGATGTCTGTTTTTGCGAAATCTGTAGGTAGCCCATGAGCGCGAGGTCGCGTGTCGATACGACTAGTGCGGAAGATAAATCAATCGGTTTCGACTATCAGTATTATTACTTTCTCGATGAGTTGCTAAAATTGAAGAGCGGGCAAGTCGTAGGCCTTGAGGTTCTCGATGATGTCCACGTTGAACGTCCTGATGGCAGCCATTTGCTGATCCAGTTGAAGCACACCGTACAGCGGAACGCGCAAGACCTCCCCATCAATCTTACGACCATGGACAGTGACCTGTGGAAGTCGCTATCGAACTGGTGCAAGGTGATCATCGACCCTGCGGAGGGGCGGATATCCGTCCCCGCTCAGCTCGCCTTCATCGAGAAGACCTCGTTCTTGCTCGCCTCCAACAAGTCTGACAGCGACAAAAACACCGTGTTGGTGTCAAGCGTCTCTTTTAGGGCTGGCACCAAGACCCACGCTGAACTGATCGCAGACATCACATCGATAAAGGCGCAGAGCAAAGACGCGACGATACAGGGCTACATCGACGATGTGCTCAAACTTGATCCCGCTGTTTCGCAGGGATTTTTCTACCATTTGCAGTTTGCGTTGGGTCGAGACCAGGTCATCGAAGAATGCAAGAAATCAATCGCTGAAAAGCAGATTGACGCGTCGCGGATCGATGACGTGTTTCATGCGGTCGACTCCGAGGTGAGGCAGAACTGCTTCGCTACTGTCAAGGCAGGGAACAAGATCACGATCAGCTTTGACGATTTCACCATCAGATACCGAAGGCATTTCGACAAAGCTCGGAGCAGCGGTCTGCTTTTCAGGAAATTTCCTTCTGTTTTGCCGGACAATCTCCTCCACCAGACGTTCATCAAGCAACTGGTGGATATCAATGACGTCTCGGAGGATAGCATTGATTTTCATACGAAGTTCACCACCAGGCGGCTGCACTTTCGCGACAACATGGAGCGACTGATCCAGGACGGAGATATCACTCAATCCGATATCGACGACTTGGAGGACGAGGCCTGCGTCATTTGGGAAGGCAAGTTCCTCCAAGCCTACTCGGGTCAGCCGTCAGTCGGTGACGAGAGCGAATCTGCCCGCGCGATTGTCGCAGATCTGCGGCAGAAAAAGCTGACGCTTGCTTCTCAGGAGCTTCCGATAGCCATGAGCAATGGCGGGTTCTACGATCTCTCTGATCGGCCGGTGATTGGTTGGCTGCGTAACTGGAAAGACCGCTACAAGTGAAGTTCAGCTCATATTACAACAACCTGGGGATCAACGCGTTCGCGATCTCATCAGTCCTGAAAGAAGCGAGATTTTTAACGGTCCCCAAAATTTCGTTGATTTTGCCGGTTGTTGCGCATCGCCAGATGTTGAAGACTCTCGCCCATGGCAGCTTCCGCTTCATAAGCTTTGAGAACTATCTAATTGACAACATCGAATTCTTCTACAATTTCAATGAGAGATATCTGGCGTCACTTGGTCCGACCATCAATTCTCTCCAATTTTTGCATGAAATTGGCGTCGTCCAATTGAAGGATGACGGTGCGGTCATTGCATCTGACTTGCCATTCGACGCCTCGATGGGCAAGCGCGCCGAACGTGTTAGGCGTGCGTCAGCCAACATAGCTGCCCTGGTATCGGGCAATGCCGAAGTGTTCTACCTCAATGCGAGGATTGTTCTGTGAAATTCTACATTCAAAGCCTGCACCTGTGGCTCCGTAGCGGGCAGAAAAGGTCTGTGAGCTTTCTGCCTAACAAGGTGAATGTGATCACCGGCGAAAGCCATACCGGGAAGACAGCCATCCTCGACATCATCGATTACTGCATGTTCGCAAGCAAGCATCGAATTTCTGAGAGCATTATCAACGAAAATGTCCTCTGGTACGGACTTCGTATTCACGTGAACGATAAAGTCTACACGCTGGCGCGACGAGCGCCTATGGGGACAAGCCCGTCGCCTGAATATTTCTTTTCGTCGCTAGGGGAGGTGCCAGAATCCGCGCCGAGCCCGAACGTTAGCGAGAACGTCTTGAAGAAGCAGTTGAGCGCTGATTTCGGCATCGACCAAGACGTCAAAATTCCTTTCGGTGGGAGAATGCTGCAGGCCGGCTCTCGCGTGTCGCTGCGATATTTCCTTCTCTTCAACACAATATCGCAAGACATAATCACTCACAGCGATCAGTTTTTCGACAAGCAAAGCGAGTCTCGCTATCGGGAGGCGCTGCCACGCATATTCGATATCGCTGTGGGGATCGACACGGTCGAAAACATACTCAAGCGTGACAAGTTGGCCGAGTTGGAGCGAAACCTCGCCCGCCTGCAAAAGCTGTCGGCGAAAACCCAGGAGAAGCGCGATCAGTTTAATGCGCAGCTGGCCGAAACCGTCGCTCGAGCTAAGGGGTATGGACTAATCACGGATAACACAGACGCTGATGCTTCAGTCACCGCATTGAAGCGAATGGTCACCGAGCGGGAAAGTGGCTCCGATCTGCATGTATCCGCGCAATATGAGGAGATTTCATCTCAGTTATACCGGGTTTCTCGTAAAATCAGGGGTCTTCACAAATTCGCTTCGGAGTATGGAAATCATAAGGTGACGCTCAAGGAGACGGCGGATAGCCTCCAGCCCGTCGAATATCTGATGAGGAACTACGAGGAGACCGTTCGAACATCCGTATTCGGCGATATCCTCAAAAACCTTTCCGACGGTTTACAGCAGATTAAAGGCGCTACCGCTGGCAACACGCCTTTGGACAGCAACATCTCTGAGATTATCAAGGCATTGGAATCTCAGCGTCAGAATCTCGAAAAAGACCTTCGTGCCCTTCCCACCGAGATGGAAAGCTTCGAGACCGACAAAGATAAGTACATGTTCATCGGCGAAATCAAGGCCAAGCTCGAGCTTTACGGCGATTCAGAGTCAGACAAGGCTCCGGACAACAGCGACTTGATCGCAAACCTGGAAGCTGAAATCGAAGGCCTGGCTGTGACGCCTGTCAACGACCGGCAGGAACTCTTCACCAGTGCTCTTGATGAAGCAATTCAAGATTATATTTCTCTAACAAAGGCGGCTCTCGGGAACTATGGCGACTATCGCTCCGCCTTCAATTACACGGAGAAGAAGCTTCATCTGCGCAAACCCAAAACAGCATCGACCGAGAACGTCGGCAGCAGTTCCAATCATATGTTCCTTCACCTGTTTCTGTTCCTTGGCTTGCATGAACTGATTATGCAGAACGGCGGCGTTCATGTGGCGCCGTTCTTGATTATTGATCAGTTCTCCAGGCCTTACTGGGGCGAGGATGATAAGAAGGACAGTGACGGCGAGAAGGATGTCGACGAGAGCGATGTCGCGAAGGTCAAGTTGGCACTGGAGCTTTTGGACCAGTTCATCACTACGGCAAACGAGATGGGAAAAGAGTTCCAGATGATCGTCTTCGAGCACATAAATCCGCGATATTGGGATGGGCTCAAGAACGTGCACCTGGTCGAAATCTTCCGGGATGGAAACGCCTTGATCCCGGTTTCTAGAATGGACTAGGGCGTATCGGTGCGAACGGCTGCCACCCGCAATTGATCTGGCAGCCGCCATATCACGTGGCCGTTTCCGGGGGCAGCGCTGCTATCTGACCGTCACGAGGGCGGGGAGCGATACGGCCGTTATTCGTCGCCTTTGGACGGAACCGGACGGACCGCTCCCGTGAAGAGTTTCGGGCGCCGGCAGGCGTACGAAAGTCCCCGAGGAAGGAACCCGCGGGTCACAGGCGACGGCTACGGGGATTTCGATTTGCGGCCGGTGTCGGCGATGGCGCGACCGTCGTCGGGAAGCTCTGGGGTGAATGCGGATAGACCGCTTCGATCATAACCGGGCCGGCGCAACAGCTGGCGACCGGTCAGGTGCCCGATGATTGTCGTTCGAGGATGTCCGATCGCCTCGATGATACGCTCCGTCTGTTCCTTCTAGGGCTTGAAGCGGCTGTGCACGCTCGTGACGACGAAATCGAACTGCTCCAAAACGTTATCCGGATAATCGAGTGAGCCGTCTTCCAGGATACTCTCATCTTTCACACCAGACTCCTTAGCCAAGCGTGAGGCGAGAGGTCTCCTCGGTGTGTTGCGCGCCGCAGTCGCCTCCGGGCTCGGGTATGTGAACCTCCTATTACGCAATCGGCAGACAGACATAATGTTCCAGGTCTACGGGACGGCGTGGCGTTCGTTAGTTGCTAAGGACCATGCCGCGCGTTCGCCGCTGTTGTTTCTGACCAAGGGAGGAACCCCAATGACACAAGGAAGCGCGATTTTCGCGACCGCGACCGAATCATCGCCCGGGTGGAGCAACTCGGCCGCCGCATCGGAATGCTAGGCTACCCATCGACTATCTCAGGCAAAGTATCTTCGACGACGCTCAAATTCCTATCGAAAGCTTCGATATCGGATGCGTTGGCGCGCAGAGACCGCACCTTGTTCAGAATCGCGGCAACCGCCGCTTCTTTGTCGGGCGCTAGGCGTGTAGTCTCCGCCTTGGCTGCCAAAGCGGAAAAGTCTATGGCCGCGTAAGCCGGCACGGTTGCAGAGTTGGTTGCTTTCTGCCGTTCTTTTGTGACTACGCGCCGGCCCGGCGGCGGAGCTATACGGCCCGCTTTTGCGGCAAATGTCGCGCCGCGCCGCAGGCGGGTCTGTAAGAGGCCTGAGCGGTACGCGGGTGCTGTCGGCACAATCGTCGGGAGCGCAGGAGAGGGAACCTCCGCGGAAGCGTCCGATGCAGGATTTTTCGTGCGCGAAACGTCGGTAGAGGCGGGCAGGTGCATGAACGCGCGTTTGGCGAGCCGGCCGTCGGCGAAATAGAAATTGCGCATGCCGAGGATCGGCAGTTCCCCACGCGGCAATATGATGACCTTATTCTTGTCGAGCGTACGGATTTCATCTGGCCGCATCAGGGGCCGCCGCACTTCCTTGTGGTGCTCCGAGCGCGTGTAATAAGTGTCGAACAACGTTGCCTTGGTGCGCGTCACGTCCTTTTGCACGTCCGACGTCTCGCCTAGCTGCTCGGAAACGTAGCGCAGATCGTCAGCGTCCTGCGCCCCGAAAAAGATCTGCACTCGAGCAGCGTTGATGAGCGTCTTGCGCCCCTCCTGGCGATAGATCTCGTCTACGGCCTTGAGCGACTGCACGAAAAACCACATGGAAACGCCGTTGCCGCCGAGCACGCTCGCCATCTCGGTCACATTCTCAAGCTTGCCGAGGTTCTGGAACTCGTCGAGCAGCACAAGCACCGGATGCTCGTCCGGACCCGGCATAGTTTCCGACATGAAGTTCATCATCTGCGTAATCAGGACGTTGAACAACGGTCCAAGAGAGGTGATCTGCTCGCGCCGCACGTCGAGATAAAGAGAGATCCGGTCGCGCTTCAGATTGCGAATATCGAACGTGCTGCGCGAGGTAGCTCCCATCAGGCGCTCGTTGAGAAAGGGGGCCATGCCGGTTCGGACGCCGGCGTAGATTCCGGAAAACTGCCGCTCAGACATTTCGAAATATGGCAGCAGGGTTTGCAGGGTGAAATGCGAGCATTCGCGGCGGCGTTCCTCGCGCAGCGAGCCGATGAATTCGAGGAGCGGCTGCTCGGCGCCGTTCATGACCTCGAGTATTGTGGAGAAGGTCTTCTTCTCGTTTGGGATCGCAGGCGATTCCATGACGAAGGACGCTATGCCGGTAAAAAGGAGGCGGGCATCGTTGACCCAATATGGATCTGCGTTGGACGGGGGGCGCGGAAACAGCGCCGCTGCGATATTGCGAAGGTCGATGTCGCGCTGCGCCGAATCCAGCGAGATGAAGTCCATCGGATTGTAGCGTGCGGTATTGCCGTCCGGATCAGCCGGCGCGAAACGCACCACACGGCTCATGGTTGAACGGTAGCCGGCAGTTGCCGCATAGGTCTCGCCCCGCAGGTCGAGAACCACGAGGGAATGCGGCCAGGTCAAGGAGTTCGGGATGATGAGCGACGTGCCCTTACCGGAGCGCGGCGGGCCTATGACGAAGCCGCCGACATCATCGCCATCAATCCACAATTTCTTGCCGCCGATAAGCTTCCGCTGCGTCAAGCGGATCCTGCCGGAGCGCTGATCGCGGCTGGGCGTCAAAATTTCGGCAAGCCTGCCGCCGGCCCGACCGATGAAGACGCCGCCCACTTTCGTCAGGCCGGTTTTCGATATGTCGCTCATAGTCATGAAGCGAGAGTCATTGCGCCTTCTCGGACGCAT
Organism: Mesorhizobium sp. WSM3866; assembly: GCF_002294795.1. Lineage (NCBI taxonomy): Bacteria > Pseudomonadati > Pseudomonadota > Alphaproteobacteria > Hyphomicrobiales > Phyllobacteriaceae > Mesorhizobium > Mesorhizobium sp. WSM3866. The sequence continues at coordinate 46,715 of NZ_NSGC01000011.1, forward strand.
GAGAAACAAGCTGACCAGTGGCAAGAGAAACCCAAAAAATCCCGCCGCAATGGCGTATTGCACCCGGTCAAAATTTCTCGCAGTCACGTCAGCCCAGGCCAGACGAACAACCGGCAAGGGATTGGCGTTCAGCTGGTCGAACAGGACGTGGGAGCCAGCCCGGTACCAATCAGTCGCGGCATAGGCGACCGTGAAAAGCAGGGCGCCCATGGCCATCGCCATGAGCACCATGAAAATTGCTGTTGCGATTTTCTGCATGGGTGGGGCCTCGCTAGATCGTCTCCGCCTTGGTGAACTTGATCTCGCTGATGCCGCGCCGGCCGCCTTCGGTGCGGACCATCTGGACGACCACTGGAATGACCTCGCGCAGGTAATCGAGGATTTCACTCCGTGAGAGGCCCGTACTGCCCTGCATGACCATCAGCGCCAGCCGGTCGTAGGCGGACCGGGCGGAATTGGCATGAACGGTGGTGAGGGAACCAGGATGGCCGGTGTTGATCGCCTGGAGGAACGCGAAGGTTTCAGCGCCGCGCAACTCGCCCAACAGCAGGCGGTCGGGTCGCATGCGAAGCGAGGCCTCGAGCAGCTGTTGCGCGGAGACTTTGGCAAGGCCCTGGTCACCCTTCGAGGCAATCAGTGTGACGTTGTTGGGAGCCGGCAACCTCAGTTCGCGGGTGTCTTCGATCGTGATGATCCGTTCATGCGCCGGGATTTCCTTCAAGAGCGCATTTAGAAACGTCGTCTTGCCGGTCGACGTCCCGCCTGAAACGACGATCGAGACGCGGTTGCGCACTGCGTACTGCAGGAACTCCATTGGCGACGTGTCGTGCAACATCTCGACAAGTTGCTTTTCTTCGGTTGAAAGCGCTAGGCCGCTGCCCATCGTCGTGTTTTCGAATGCGCCGAGATCCTTGTAGGCAGCAAGGCTCATATCCATGATGACCTGCTTGCGGATCGAGATCGCCCCGCCTTCAGGAGCCGCGGGCGGCAGGATGCATTGGATGCGCTCACCTGAGGGTAGGGCGGCCGACAGGACCGGCTTTTCTTCGTTGATGACCTGATTTGTCGCCGAGGCGACGCCCGTCGAGATATTCCTAATCCAGCCAGGCGTGACCTCGCGCTTGACGATTTGCTCCATTTCCTTTGCGCCGAGGCGTTCGATGAACAATTCACCTGGCCTGTTGATCGCAATCTCGGAAACGGCGTCTTCGTTCAAATAGGACCATATTGGCTCCAGATGCGCGCGCAGGACCGGGGCTCTTGTCCAAGGGTCGGGGAGGGGATGCACGGCGTTCATTTCACCGGGCTCCCATAGCCGGATAAAAATGATCCTTTGGCGTCGCGTAAAGAGGCGTCGGATCGATCGCGGTCTTCGGCCGCCCACCTGCCTTCATTCGTGCCACTTCCTCCTGAACGGGATCGGCGTAGAAATCCGAGAAATCGAGATCTCGCCGCACCAGCACAACAACCGATGTGCCCTGGTCGACATAAACTGTCGGGCCAATGTTCTGCGTGTCGCGAAACGCCTCCTGCGCGAGTTGCTGCAGGGCGGTCGATGACTTGTCAAACGCGATGCCGCGGGCGTCGCGCTGCGAGCCATTGCCACCATAAGTTACGGTCGTGGTCTCACCGGTCGCGGGATCGATCGTCGACACCTGGCGCTGTTGTCCATTCTGGCTGCTGTCGCCAAGCGAGGACAGATATTCAGAGACGCCGCCAACGACCGAAAGCATGATGGCGTTGCCGTACCGTTCAACCCAGTGCGTATTGACACGGCCGCCCATGCCACCGCGGCCGAGCGCGTCAGCCCCTGGCGACTTGATATCGACGGAAATGCCGTCCGCGCGAATGACCCTGTTCCAGACGATGAAAACACGCTTTTGACCGCGCGCGAGCCCAGAGCGGTATTCCCCGGTCAGGCGCGAGCCCTTCGGAATGAGGATCCGCCTTCCGTCGAGCGAAAAGACATCCTCACGCACGACAGCGCGCACCGCACCGGGAAGGTCGGTGTTAACAGCGGTATCCAAATAGCCGCGAAGGATCGTTCCTTCAGGGATCAAGGCGTCGGTGCGTCGGAAGACCCTGGCTTTGACACCGCCGGAAGAACTTGCCTCAGACTGCGCCAGGAACGCCTTGTTGGGATCACTGTCGGCGCCAGGGACCGGGACGATCTGACCGTCGGGCGCGATTTCGACCTGTGCCGCCTGGGCGCCGGCATCTGTTGAGCCGGTTTCACCATTTGTCACCATCTGGTTCGACCGCAGGCGTTCCCACACCGCTTTTTCGTGCTCGGCGGCCTCAGCCTTGCGGCGAGCCTCGTCCTCAGCCGCGACCTTGCGGCGGGCTTCGTCCTCTTCGGCCTTGCGGCGAACCTCCTCGGCCGCCATTTGCGCCTCCAGCGCGCGCCGCTGCGCATCGAGATCCGCGCCCTCCTGCACAGTCTGATCGACATTGTCGGCTTGCTGCGTGCCGCTCTGGTCGGCGGCCGGCGGCGGCACGACGATCTGGTCGATCGTGCCGTCGGCCGGTTGAGGCGGCTCGTTCAACGCCGGCGGGCGAAACTCCGGCGGGTTGAAGTTTTCCTCGCCATCGGTGCGAAGATCGCGCGATACCGGCTCCCGGGGCCAGTTCAGCCATATCAGCGCGCCTACGAGCACCGCCCCGAGGCCGACCAGCGCAATCCTGGTACCCACGCCCGCACCGCGGCGCGCGACCGCCGGGCTGCCGTCCAGTTGGTTATAGTCGATCTGGGTCATCACCGCTCTCCGCTGGATCCGAACAGGAAACCACCTGTCAGTTTCGTTGGACCGTAGACTTGCTCGACTGGATCGATAGCGTTGGGTCGCGCCCGGTTGTAGAGGCAGAGCGTCTTGCCATCGGCCCGCAGGGTGAATTGCCGCCCGACTTTGTCGATGACGGTGTATTTGCCCTGCGTGCGAACGTTGACCAGCGACTCTTGGCGCTTGTCGTCGACAACAAAAATCGCCGGAATGTCACCCTTGAACTCCAAAAACACCTTGGTGCCGTCATCGAATACGGTGCGCGGCTTTAAGCTGTCGTCGCCCTTATAGGCATAGTCGTAATTGAGATCGGCATAGTTCAGGTCCTTCAAATCCGGATCGGCGGCGCTCTCCTTGGCCTGTGAGAGCAGGCTCGCGTTGACATCCTCGTCCGGGTATTTGAACCGGACCTGGAAGGATGCCCGATCACGGCTATCGTCAGTCGCCTGCAGCAGCAGGGAATAGACGCGCCGGTTGGTGACGACGTTAACGTTGGTCCAGGCATCGCGCTCCAGCGGCTTGACAAACAGAAATCGCGATCCGCGTTTGGGGATGATCGACCAGCCTTTCGTGTCGCCGGCGGAGACGGTTTCGATGACTTCGGTCGGGCTGAGCTCGACCATCGTCGAAATGCCAAGAGCTGCGCGCACCGACGTCACGTCGTCGTTGTTGAACGTGACATATCGGATGCGTCCGTCGCGTGCGGCCGCGGCGTGGATTGGGCCGAGCAGAAGGACGGCCGACAGCGCGAGGCTTACGCGCCATCTCATTGCAGGCTCCCCGCGGCCGGCGCCGATTCCTGGTCGCGGCGGTAATCAGTAACCTGAAATCCCAACGGGTTGTCGAAACGCCATTCGTTCTTGAGGGGTGTCGAGGTGTAGCGGAATTTTATCACCGCCACCCAATTGTCGGCCGTGGATGAATTGTCCCGACGCGTCGTCGTGCCAAAGCGCACCGAGGCTGTGTTGCGATTGAGCAGGGAAACCGACTTGATCTCGACCGCCACGGTGACATTGCGGCCATAGATCTTGTCTAGCGATTGGGGATTTGCAGGCGTGAAAAGCCATGTCAAGTCCTTGGACGCAGCGTCGGTGGAGTAGAGCTGCGCCAAGTCGTAATTCTGTTTCAGTTCACGGGAATCGAAGGTTTCGCGGGCCCTGATGTAGCGCACCAGATTTGCCGCCGTGACGGCCTCGTTCTGCGACAAATCTCCAGGCTTGAGCGCGCGCATGATCTCGAGGTAGCCCGTCGATTTGTCGACCTCGACAACGTAGGGTTCGAACTGCCGGAGCGGCAGGATCAACACGAGCGCCAGCAGCGAAAGCACCGCCACCAATCCGGAAACGCCGCTGACGATCCATGCCAATGTACGCGATCGCCGCATTGACCTGTGCGTGTCGTCTTCCCAGGTCGCGCCCGCCCTGTAATAGCGTCTGTCGACGAGCTCGCTGCCGCTGTTACCAGCTGTTTCCGATGGAGTTGACACTTGCTATTGCCTCGTTTGCGTGACGCATCCTGATCCAGGGCCGCGATCGATGATCGTTCGTGTGTTCTAGGCCAAAGGCCTGGCGTTATCGCGCGCGCCTTGCTGGATGGCGGACCGAGCCGCGTCGTCCGCCCTCGCTGCTCGCGGAGATCGGAAGCTGTTTGCCGCTAGCTGTCGGGCGCCCCGAGCGGCGCGGCCGGCGGCCCATTGGGCACCAGAGTAGCGCACGGCGTTTGTGCCGAAGTTTCTATAAGGGTTGTATGCGCCCACGGTGCTGAGATACCCGCCGCCATTCAGGATGGAAGCAATCGAGGGTATCTGCATGAGAACGTAGATCCCGATGATCGTCACCAGCACCAGGGGCAGCACCAGCGACATCTTGCTGTCCATGGTCGCTCCGCCTGATGTGGCGGTGTTCAGCGCCGCATTGACGAGCGAGAAGTAGAAACCGAGAAAGCCGTAGATCAGGATTTGCTGGATCATGAGAAAGGTGGTGAGCGAAAGGAAGCCTTCGCTCATGCGCGAGGACCAGCGGTAAAGCCAAAGAATGATCCATATCGGCGCCAGGGCGAGCGTGATGAACAACATCACTTTGGCGGCGATGATCGCAGCAATTGCAAGCGCTGCGAAGATGATGGCCGACAGCAGGACGAGCAGCGACAAGAGCGCGCCAAAAATGTCGTAGAAGGATCCGCTATAGACCTGATTGGCGACGTCCTGCGCCCCTTGATAGAGATTGTCGATAAGCGCTGGAATTGCCGCCTGGTCGTTGAGCTGATTCCCGGTGGCTCGCGACACGGCGCCAACGATAACCTTGCCGACCTCATCTGGAATGCTTTGGACAAGCTGATAGATCGTCGCGGAAAATGTGCCCCATCCGGTCAGCAGCAGATAGATGATGACGGCGCGGCCGAGGCGATAGGCCGCTTCGAGCGGCGAAATCGACTCCCGCCCGCTCAGGATCGAATAGCCCCACCACACGATATAGAGGGTCAGCATGAGGGTGAAGACGTTGCCCATCGCATTGCCCAACTGCATATAGACGGTGCGGACGAAGTCCTCACCGATGTTGTCAATGCCACCGAGAATGCTTGCGGCGAGACCGTTCATGGATCCTCGTCAATGATGCTGGCGAACGGTGTTGAATTGACCGGTTTTAGCGCGCCGCATTCGTCTACGTCGGCATACGCCAAAGGCCCGCACGGCGCTTTCCGTTCGCGATTGGCGCACCCCAACAGCACTGCGCCGAGCCCAATCACAACGCATATGCGCAGCACTCGCCTCGACAAGCGCTAGCCTCCGCTCTTGCCAAATTCCGCGAACGGATTGACGTTGCGCGGCGTCATCATCTTCTGCACCTGGCTCTGACGAAGAAGATCCCCCTTCAGCTTCTCATTCAGGGCCGCGACCGCACCGTTCTGGACACCGATCAATTCGTTGACCGCGCGCGCGTTTTCCAGCTGCATTCGTGTGTTCTGGTCCACCGATCCCTTGACGTCCTGAGACTGCCCGATCTGCCCGCTCGCGGACAGCAAGGACTGTTGGCGCTGGGTGACGCCCTGCGAGGCCTGCGAAGTCAGCGCGCTTAGCAGCGAGGCCACATTGACGCTGCCGCCATAGGCTGTGTTGACGGCGCTTGTCTCCTTGCCGGCAATCTGCTGGAGTTGCTTCACCAGCTGGAGCCCATTGATGACGGCGCCGGCGATTTTCTGGATTTCCGGCGACAGGCCACCAAAAGAAAGCGCGCCGCCGTTCAGGATCGATCCGAACGACGGAGCCTGGGCAATCGACATATTGCCGCCGAGCCCCATTTGTCCGATGCCGAGCGAACCGTCACGACTGCCGCTGAGCGCCTGCAGGATCTCCTCGCTCTTTTTCAGAATATCCTTATTCGAATCCATGATGGAGTTGGTGTTGTCCGCATTCTTGCGGGCGACATCGAGATTGGCGCCATCGATGACCGCAATCTGTGCAAAGCCCGCGCTCGTCCAAAGCGCCATGCCGGCAGCAATCGCGAATTTCTTCATGTCAGCCTCCTATTGCTGTAGGGAATTGATCACGCTGGCAGCACCAGCAGGGTCGGTGGAGATGATCGTCGAGCGGCTGTCGTCCGAGCTTGCCGCCGCGTTCTCAACCGCACATGGTAGCCACCGGCCGCGATCAATCTTCAACCGCTCCAGTTCCGCCGGATCACAAGAGAACGGGTTTGGAGAGCCGCTCTTCGGCTGTTGCACCACCTTGGACGACTGCGATGCCTGAACATTCTGCAACGACAGAAGTTGGGCCAGCAACGCCGTGAAATCACCCGCCTGGGCGAGGTACTGGTTGGTGATACCCGTGTTGACCCCCCGAGCCGACGAATTCAGCTCCCAAGCGTCCTTGTATTCGGTCACCTGGCCAACATTGCCCGAAAGCGCGTCGATTGCCGCGTTGTTGGCGCCCATCTGCGATGAGCTTGCATCGAGGCCGCCAGCCGCCTTTCTCACCGCGCCCATAGTGTCGTTCTGGGCCGAGCCGCCCGCGCCGTCGGCGGTGACGATCGAGAAGGGTGGCGGTGCGGCGGCCGGAGCCTTGCCGCTCGATACATAGTCGTTGAAGTAGCTGTTCCAGCGGCCGACACCGCCGGCCCACCCTCTCTGCTCGGCAGCATTCGATCCGTTGTAGAAGGAGGCGAGACAGCTGTAATTCGTCGCCCCGCATTGCTTCACGCCCATTCCGAGATACTTGACACCGCCTTCGACGTTCTGCTCGTTCACGTCGCGGTCAAGTCCCATGGACTTGCCGGTGCCCTTGGTCAGTTGCATGACGCCTTTGACGCCGGTGTGGCTGCCGGCGCATGTGTCGAAGCGCGATTCCTGATAGGCAACGGACAGCGCCAGGCCTTCCGGCACGCCGTACTTCTGCGCGTAATAGCGGATCATCTTCACGTTGCCAGCGTCACGCTGCAACGCTTCGGCAGGCGACCGGCGAAACATCTGCGAGCGGTATCTGTTCGAATACGTGCAGACGACGCTTTTCTTCTTGTCGGTTTCGTCCTTCTTGGCCTCATCCGACTTTGTGCTGTGCTGCTCGTCCTCTTGCCGCTTGTCGAGGTTCGGCCCGTCGATGACCGCGATCTGAGCGACAGTCACGGTCGTGCTTTCCGCCGTCGCGAGAGCCACGGCTAGACAAAAGCTGCTAAGCCGCTTCGTCATGCTCGTCCTCCCATCCGCAGAAGTACGGCAACCACATCTCCGGCTCGTCGCCGAAGGTCTCCCGGAGCCGTGCGCATTCCTTGCTGTTGGCTTCGTTCGAGGACAAGACCTTGATGAGATCCGGCATTGCCGACAAATCGAGCTTCGCTACGATCGAGTCGCTGTCGTGCTTGACGAGGAAGGTGCGTGTCTCCTTCGCGGTTCGGCGCACAAACTCGAATTCCTTCGTTGTCAGCGAGAAGCGCTCCATGCAGGACTCCTTGCTCGCCTTCGGGTTGGGGAAGAAAATGTTGGTCTTCGTTTGCTCGATCAGGGACGAGGAGATGGAGGAGCTGACGACGTCTTCCGCTGTCTGCGTGCCAAAGCCGACCACGCCGTTGCGGCGACGAATGGTCTTCAGCGTCTCATTGATGAAAGCAGCGAAAACCTCATCGTCCAGCAGCTTCCAGCCTTCATCGAGGAAGAGCATAATCGGCGAGCCGTCGATGACCTCTTCGAGACGATGGAAGATGTAGAGCAACGCCGCCGAGCGCAGCTTTCGGTCGCCCAGGATCTTCGTCATGTCGAACCCGACAACGGGTTTCGAGAAATCGATCAGATCGACGGGATTGTTGAAAAGCCAGCCCTTGTCCTTCGGGTCGAGCCAGGGTTGTATCCGCGCTGCCAGATCGTTCATGCCAGGCATAAGCGAGCCTCGCAGCACTTCAGGCAGCAGGTCGAAGGTCCGCTGTTCGCGCGGGATTTTGTAGATCATGTCGACGGCGGCGTTGATGACGCGCATCTCCGCCACGTCAAGCGCCCCGCCTTCCGGCGTCAGAATGTAGATGAGCAAGTCTTCAAGAAAAGAACGGTTTTCCGCCGTGTCATCAAGCTGCAGCGGCGCGAACCCAGTCGGCTGGGAGGGTTCCATCACCTCGTAACGACCGCCGAGCGCCCGAACGAAGATCTCGGCGCCGCGCATGTAGTCGAAATAGACACAGCGCGGCCGCGGCATGATGCGCATGGCCTGCGCCATCAGGAAGGACAGCACCACGGTCTTGCCCGAGCCGGTCGGGCCGAACACCGTGAAGTGTCCGACATCGTGAACGTGGAAATTGAAATAGTAAGCCGTCTGGCTGGTCGTCTCGAGCAAAGCGATTGGCCTTTTCCAATGCAGCCGCTCACGCTGGCCGGACGGGAAATTGTGTCCTGAAAAAAGGCCGGCGAAGTTAAGAGACGAGATCAATGCACGTCGCGCGATGTAGCTGAAATTTCCCGGCAACTGCGCCCAGAAGGCCAGTTCCGTGTTCAGTGTCTCGCGTACCGGCACGATCGACATGCGCGAAAGCTCGGCCGTGATGTCGGATAGCGCACGGTTGAGGCCATTCATGTCCCGCGCCAATGCCATGACGCTCATGTGATGTTGTCCGAAGACGACTTCGCCGCCGGCCAGCTTATCCGCGCCATCATGGACGGACTCCTCGACCGTCGTGCCCGCCTCGTCGGAACCCTCAACCTGGTTGGCGATGGTGTTGATCCTGCGCATCGCCATTACACGGTCTTCGATCGCGAAACTCTGCGTCAGGACAAACTCATGCGGCAGGCGCAACAGACCGTCCAAAGAGCCCGGCGCGGTGAACGGCGGATATTCCTTAATTGACACCATGGCGCCGAGCTTGGCTGCGTCCGGACCGCGAAGTTCCAGCGCCGACTTGCCAAAAAACAGCTGCCGTGTTGGCAGCACGTCGCCAAGGGACATGCGCGGCAAAGGCATTTCCACGTCGCCGCCACCGGCGAGGATTTTCGCCAGAAATTCCGCCGGCTCGGAAAAGAAGCTGTCGCGGCGCTTCACGACACCGAGAAGACGCCCCCCATAAGCGGCGAAATCCTTGACCATGCCGTCGAGGATGTCATGCAGTTCGGCTATTGCCTCTTCGCGGGTTTCTTCGCCGGCAGTGCTGATGCGGAATGCATTGAGCGCCTTGTCCACCCATCCGACACGGCCGACCATCGGGCGCCGTATGACCGTCAGATACGCCTCGTTGACGAAAAGGTTCTTTGATCCAAGCTCATCCATGTAGCGGGCGTCGAGCTCGGCCACGAAAGGATTGTCAAAGTCGCCTTCGATCTCCGGCGTCACGTGGCGGCGGATGATCGTTGTGTAGACCGCAAAGCGAGAGGTCGAGAGATTGCGGAACGTGGTGTTGCGGTTGAACATTCGACTGTTCAACTCGGCCTGATCCATCGTCTGGAACGGCAGGCCGCTGAGCTGGATGGCGCCGACCAGAAAGCCGCTCTTCGTCACGATCAAATTGTCATCGACGTGGCGAAGGTAGGGGATGTGCATCGCAGCGGGCTTTTCGCGGCGGCGCTCACGGCCAAATTTCAGGTCTGCATCGAGGCTCATGGCGAATAGCTCCTCGCCCCCCAGAAAGTGAGGTTTGCCACCGCTCCGCGTTTGGAGACGAGCCGCTCGAAAATATGAAACATGTAGGGGTCGCGCTGGCACAGATATGCGCTGACCAGGTGCACCACGCCGAACACGCCAAGACCGAGCATGAAGCTGCTCGTGGCGATAAAGCCGATCACCGCCAGGATGCCGTTCAGTGCGAAAACTTCATATCGCACCCCCCATTTCATTGGGGGACGTGTCAGTGGCAGGCTGACCGGCTCGACATAGACTTCCTCGTCGTCCATGTCTCAGCTGCCTCCAGCGGTCGCGCGAACCGCATCCACCAGCTGGGCAGCGCCGAAGATCAGAGCGATGCCAATGATGATGGAAAAAGCCATCATCCACGCCAGCCGCCCCGTCATGGCGAGGAAGCCGAGAAAACAGACGGCGATGATGGCGAATGAGCGCGCTATGTTGCCCTGCAGAACGCCGACGAACCACTCCAGCACGTTTTCGACTGGCGCCGCCGACTGGGCGTGCGCAGTGGCTGGCGCGAGCGCTATTCCGACCGCCGAGGCCAAGGCGAGTTTTAAGGCAAATATGCCCGCTTTCCTGTATTCCACCCTTGGCTCCTTTCAGTTGCCGAAATCCATGACATGACCATCCTGCCAAGCGTCCTCGTTTGCTGGCGGAGCGTCCGCGAGCATTTCGGATTTGGTCAGGGCAGACTTCTTCACGACACCGCCGAACTTCCAGCGGTTCAAAATTTTCACGATGTATTCAGCCGTCTCCGGATTCACTGGAATGCCCTGCGCCTTGTAGACGCTGTTGGGACCGGCGTTGTAAGCCGCAAGCATCAGCAGCGGATCCTGGAACTCGTCATAGAGTGACTTCAGATAGCGCAGGCCAGCCCGGACGTTCGCCTGCGTATCGCAACGGTCGCTCACGCCGAGATCGGCCCCCGTGCCCGGCATCAACTGCATGATCCCAAGGGCTCCGGCCTTGGACGGACCCTGACTGGCGCCGAGATCGCTTTCCGCCCATGCAATCGCCTCGGCCAGATCGGCGTCGAAGCCTTCGTCCTGCGCGATTGAACGCACAAGTTCAGCGACTTCAGCACGGTTTCCGGTCTTGCAAGCCCCAGGCCTCTGCGCCCCGACTGAGGGAAGGGCTTGCCCCGGCGTTGCAAAGGCGACTGCGACGCGGTCTGATGCCAGATCCCGGCCGTGCGCTTCCAAGGGCATTGCAGCGGCACACAGAGTGAGCAGAAGAGCTGTTCGAGTGTTCATACTGTCGCCAAAATTTAACACTTTACTATGGCTACACGCAGCCCTAGTAAAGTGTCAACACCATATGCACCACAAGGACGAATTTGGATGAAACAGTTTGCCCTTTGCACGGCTTTGCTGCTCCAGGGCGCCCTGGCTCATGCTGCCGGCGCCGACGCCCCAAGCGCCTTCGCGCAGCCGTCGGAGCGCTACTTGCTCCAGTTCGCCAAGCCGGGTGAGAAGGTGTTCGTCTATGAGCGCTACGATGCCAAAGGCGCGCTCTTTCAGCGCGATGCGGCGCCCCTCATCTCGCCAGTTAAGGTGCCGTCGGCAACCGAGCGCGTCATCAACGGTGTGACGTATCGACTGCGCGGCCTTGCGGCCTGCCCAAAACCAGAGATCACGTACAAGGCGCAGCAATGGGACTGCACGAAGGCCGCACAGGACTACGAAGAGGGAATTTACAACGATCGTGCTTCTGTCGTGCTTTGCAAAACGCTTGTGCTGCGGAGCGGGAAGGGGGAACCAGACGCCGTGTCGTGTTTTTCTCTCGTGGGTGCGGGCAATACGAACGACCCGTACAATGTCGCCTACGACGATGACGAAATGGTTTTTTTCGACATGGCCGCAATCGGACGCAACAGGGACGGCAAGTCGCTGCGCCCCGATCTGGAGCACTCTGCCGACCTTCGGTGGACAGTTCCAGGAATGAAACAGGCGCGCTTTGCAGTGCTGGCCGTTTTTGGTTTGTGCGCATCGGCACAGGCCCAGGATGCATCCGAATCTGCCGCGCCAACGCCCTTCGCGGTATCGAAATCGGCTCAACTGCTGACTGGAGATACCTGGCGTGACGGCGACCACCTTTTCCGCCTCTATGGCGTCCAGTCGTGTCTTCGCGGTACGTCGGCTGAACAGCCAAATGGGAACAAACTCGATTGCGGGAACATCTCGCTGGCGCACCTGGCAGCCCTGTTCGATAGCGCTGCGGTGACATGCCAGCCAATCGGCTACGCCCTCGACAAGGCGGCCTTTGTCGTCTGCGGTGCGCAGCTGAATGGCGACACAATCGACGTCGGCACCGCGCTCATAGCGACCGGATACGCGTTTGCCGCAACGACAGCAAAGGGCAAAGCCGTCAATGAGAACTACCTCGTCGCGGAAATCAACGCTAAGATGAAACGTGCAGGTTTGTGGGGCACGACGTTTAAGCATCCTGTTCAGCTGCTGCTAAATAAGCGGTCGGAGAGACAAGAATGAAGCACGACGATGAGGCGCACAGATATTACTATCCCGTAGAAGGACGCGGTGACGGCGCTATTGGCGGAGCCGCGGCGTTCTTGGCAATCATCTTGGTGCCTGCAGGGCTCTATGCGGCCTGGAATACCGTGGCCACGTGGATTTCGGCACTGTTCTCCTAGGACTGCAATTTCGTGAAAGAACCGAGCAACGCTCGCAAATCGTCGACGTCAATCTCGCACCAGTCGTTCCCCAACAACCGACAGAAATAAGCTGCCTTCATTTTCATCTCAACGACATCGGCCACCGGCGCAGCGGCCGCGCGCCGACGCGCGATAACCTCTTCCGCCATGACGGAATCCAATCGCCGGCCGGTCAGGGTCGCGTCCGGCCCTTCGGCCCCCATCCATCGCTTGCCGAGACGTTCAACCATGGCGACTGCTTGACGATGCGCCGCGATCAGATTCAGGACCCCGTCGGCCTCTTCCATCACTCCGTTGTTACAGACCACTTGAATGGGCATCGATTGGCTCCACGCTCATGACAATTCGTAAATGATACCTGGGGAGGCGAGAAAAATAGGGGTGGGTTCATCCCTCTGCTTCTCAGGCTCCCGAAGCCCTGGCTTCCCTTCGCTCATGCGGTCGCGGCCGATCCGGGCAGCTCAGTGCCTTGGCCGGCGGTTTGCGAAACATCTCCCCCGCAACAACCGTGTGCAGCCTCTCCAGCGGGTCACCAGTCATCGATCGTCTCCCGTGCCGGCCAAATCCAGTTGATAAAAGCGTTGATTGAGCACGAAGGCACGATAAGATACGAAGCCTAGCGAAGCGGAACGAAACTAGAGCCTATAAGTTGTTGTTTAAGAACGGAAAGTTATTTCTCCCTCCGCCCAGAGACGGGAGTGATTTCAAAGAATTATTCAAACGATTGGCGGCGGCGGGCGCGGGTCGACTGTTGGGCAAAGACGGGTTTCCTGCCGGCCCATGGACGCCCGAGCTCCTTGCAGAGGCGATTTCACAGATTGATTCCAACCGGGTTGGGGTCGATCTACGAACGGTGCAGCTTTGGTTTCAAGAGAACGAGAAGGGAATTAGCACTGCCAACATTCGTTGGCTGGCGAGGATTCTTGGATGCGATGATCCGGTCGCAACTAGCGAATGGCAGATGGAGCTTAGTGCGGCGCAATCGCGGCTATCGATCAAGAGACGAGGATGGAAGAGAGCCGGAAGCAGCGTTGCACAGGAGATTCCAGATACGGCACTGATTGCGACCTTCGACGACGAGACAGACTCCCCAGCAGTGCTGACACGGGATACTGACCCCAAGTGGGGGCCAAGCCGGCGTTTTAGTTTGGCGAGGAAATCGGAGGCGTTTTTTAGTCGCGGATCTCCCCTGAATTTACCGGCGTCGGTGTTTGCGGGTGTCACCGCTCTTGGGTTTTTGTCGTATCTTACGGGGATTCACAGCGTGACATATGGCCGGGCGGATGGCGTCGTCAAGCAGGTTGGGTTTCTTTGGACAGCGAATTGGACATTCGTCTTCATGGTATTTTTGCCACTGTTTTTTGCCTTCGTGACAGAGCTGGTGACCTTTTGGAAAGATGAAGCCCGCCCAAAGCTTGTAGCGCAGGGCGACAAGATGGAAAGCGACGATGCCTGGGCGCGCAGCGTACAAGCTTCTTCGTATTCATATTGGGCGGTTCTTTTGATTTGTGTGGTATTCGCCGGTCTTTTTCAGTGGATCGGCGTGTCTTTAATCCCGTTGCTCAAAGGTGGTGGCAGCTATGCGACGGACTGGGGCTCGTTGGCGATTGTGCGCCCCGAAGTTATATCGGTGCCGGAAGCGATCGTATTCACGGGGCTCGCTTACCTATACATGTGCCTATGTTTTTATCTGTTTTTCGTAGGCCTAATTTTGATTTATACAGTGATCCATGATCTTTGGAGAATTGGAAAAGCAGCGAGTAATCCGCCCGAGGTGGATTATCAATACGGGCTCCATGAAGCCAGCCTCAGGGTTATGCGTGCGATTTTTCGGTGTACTGTTTTGGGGCTTCTGATCGCCATAGTCATGAAGCTACAGAGTGCTTACCTGACATCGCGTGGGGAGAATATTGTGGCGTGGTTGGTCGGCGATATGTCTTCCGCTTTCTATGGGCGAAATGATGTGAGCGCCGTGATCAGCTACCGTAGGCCGACCCATTATAGTAGCCTTCTTATCGCTATTTCGACCTGTGCTGTATTTCTGTACGGCTCCATCCGTTTAGGTGTCGAACTTCGGTTTCGTATGTCTTTGTGGAAGATGTCAGCGATCGTAGCGTTACTCGTGGCTAGCTACTTGCTGATCGATGCATTTGCTGGCTTTTCGATCCTTCTGGGCGTTGGAGTGCTGTTCGCAATATATGGCCTGTTTGATCCAGGGTTGGGGCGACGGCAAGCGATTAAGTTGGGAAACAATCAGAGTGTATCATAGTTGGCTTGATCATTGGGATGAGCGGCGGGCGCGACGCGGTGAGGAAGGGAAGAAATCAACCGATTTCGCCCTTGACGCGGAACGCGCCTTTCCAGGTGCGGATAAGATAACAAGTATCGAGGAATTCTGTGCCCTTGCGGACCAAGCCGAGGCTGATCCAGCCTTTTTCGATGACCCGAATGTGAGTGATAAGGGGTTTGAAAGGCTAGATGGCTGGCTCAAATTTCCATCGGACATATCTACTGATATCGAACAGAACAATGTCGTCTCGGCGAAAATCACAGAAAGCGGGTCGTTCGATCAGGCGATGGTGATTTTTCACCATTGGAATGCAAGCGCCCGGAATCGTCAGATCGCCAACTTTTTCTCGCAACGTGGCATCACGGTTGTCGAGATCGCTATGCCTTATCACTTCGAGCGCAGCCGTCCCGGCTCCGCGCACGCTGACTATATGCTTAGCCCTAATCTCGGTCGAACGATTCAATCTGTAAGGCAGGCAGTGTTAGATGGGCGAAAGCTCATACGTTGGTTGAAGATCGAAGGCTATCGAGAGATTTCAGTTCTCGGTATGAGCTTAGGCTCCTGGGTTGCGGGCCTTCTCGCGGCGCACGACTCGGCTGTGTCGAAAGCCTCGTTGTTTCTCACGGCGGGGAGTCTAGCGGATATGGTTTGGACGGGTCGCGCGACACGATTGATACGCGCTAGTCTCGAGCCTGAGATTAAGCTGACCGAGCTCAGAAGGGCTTGGGGTCCACTTAACTTGGAGAATTACGCACATAGTTTGGCACGGCCTGATCTCGGTCTTCACGTTGTGTTGGCTAAGAGAGACAAAGTGGTGTTGCCAGAGCTATCGGAGAGGTTCATGCAGAGGCTGAAGGACGCCGGAGCTAGGCCAAATATTTTGGAATTAAACTGTGGTCATTATTCGCTCGCCATGCCGCCATACATTTTGTTGGCCGGTTTGAGCTTGAAGCGGTTTCTGTCGTGTGCTGACAAGTCTGTTCGGCAAGCATGAGTTTGGCGTTGGCCGGTCAGTTCACCAGCAAATTCTCTGGTGGGCATCACGACACGAAGTGATGAATCTGGGTCGCCCCCTACCGGAACCGACCCCTGGAATTGGCCGACAACGGCGCAGGCGTGACACCGGCAAAAGTCACGAAACCCTTTTACTCTACACGCGCCGGCAATCACACCGGCCTAGGTTTGACGGCTTGTTCTCATATGTTTTCGACCCTCAAGAGGAAGCTCTTCATCAGCAGAATTCCCGACGCCGCCACAGTCGCCCATGTTAAAGTCCCTTATCATCCCCGCCGTTGCAACAGGCTAGCAGCCGACGATGACAGGAGCGGCCCGACAGCCGCGGCGGGGGTGCTAGTCTAAAGTCGGCCGCCGGGCCTGACGGGCAGGGGCATGGGAGCGGTCGCCGGGGCCCTTTGGGAATACTCGTCAGGCGGCTAGATGTCGGCTCCGCCAGGCGGGATCTTTTCGGAAAAGAGGAAGGTCGCTGGATCAAGTTTCAACGCCTTGGCGATCGCCGCGATCGTGTCCACGCTGATATTGCCGCTCGCGCGTTCCAGTTTCGTGAATGTCGCCTCTGCCACGCCGATGAGTTCGGCCATCTCATAACGGTGCAAGGTACGTCGCTGTCGCTCAAAATCGATGACGTGCGCCAGCCGCTTGCGGATCGCATTGTCATCCAAGCGATGCGCCCACTCCGGAACTTTCTTGCCGCCGGCGAGCAGTGCTGCAAAAGACAGTTGCAAGGCGTTTGCCATGATCTGCAGCGTCGTCAATGTGACATTGTTTTTCTGACGCACAGTCTGAATGTAGGTTCGATAGGCCAGTTTTTCGCCCTCGGCGGTCCGAAACAGTTCGGCCATGTGCATGTGGGATAGACCGCGTCTAGATCTTTCCCGCTCGAGCGTCAGAGCAATGTTGGCGCGCAACGGATTGTTGACCACGCCTCCGTCGTCTCGTTTCATAAATCGATGTAGTCGCACAACCCTGCCTTTTTGACCTGTCCTTTTCCGAGTGGATAATCCATAGTAAACTGTCAAATCTGCAGCGAGGAAAAGGCTATGACCATACTCAAATTCCTATTGGGTGGTGCCGTCGCCATCGCGGGCGCCGCAGCTCTTCCATCCCAATCAAAAGCGTCGGAATGGGGCTGTCAGGTCCTCCTATGTCTTTCAGGCGACTGGCAAGGCACCCCCTCGTGCCACCCGCCAATTTACAAGTTGATTGCGGCGATGGAAGTCCCGGGTTTTAATTGGCCGACCTGTCCGCAAGCCAACTCCAGCGCGGCGAGATTTGAGAAGTATGAGGATTGTCCGTCTGGCTGGCAAGCAGTTGGCGCCCAATCCGATCGGCCGGGCGGTCAAGAACGGAACATGTGCCGCATCGCGGCCGATAGGCTCTCCCTGCCCGTCGTTGTCAAAAACGGCGCCCTCGGCGGGAATCGTCGAGACGGATCAGGACAAGTCCGAACCGAAATCGACGGTAAGGTGGTGACGGCAAAAATCCAGACCGCGGAGAACGATCGAGGGCATTCCCTTGGTAATGGCCCCACGTACTACACCATCCCTAGAGCGATGCGCGGAAAGCCCTGGTTCATCGAGTATGATGACGGGAACGGCGTGCGCCAGAAAAGCTGGTTCAATCTCAGCATGCCATGAGCCAGGCGATCACGCAGGACGAGAGACTATGAGGGTGACAATTCAGGGAGGTTTGCAGTGTTAAGGTGCTTTTCCTGTCCACTGTGATTTTGAACACAGGCGCTGTGTTGACGGCGGCTGGTCAGAGCGACAAGCCGCGATCAAACGTGGACAATCCTATGTGGCCCGCTTCACTGAAATGGGACTGCAAGACCGCTGCCAAAATCCTGTGTGAGCGTGATGGCAGTTGCTCAGTGGCTGAGGATCATACTGGATTTGTGCTGAACTACGGCAGCAAGAAGCTGAGTTCCCGACAAGCAATGTCAGGATCAAACGCCACTACCAACAGACCGTGCAGGCAAGCCCTTTGCAGCAGGAAGTTAAAGTTGAATTGGCTGACAATCGGGTTCTTTGGCTGACGGCCGTGGACGCCAGCCGCACTTATTCGCAAGCGTGGGTCGGCGCACTGAGCGAGTTGAAAGGTGGCGCGGTACTGATGGAATCCGAGGGAGTCTATTGCATGCCACACAAGTGATTGCGCAGAGAGGGGAGGCGGTTCCGGTTGCAACGCCGTGAGTGCTATGCTCTCCCACCGCGACCAGAAACTAAACGAATGTCACCGAAGCAGCTGAGCTCATACTGTTGGCCAACCGTGTAATGCGGAAGTTGCCGAGGGTTTCAGCCAGTTCGCAACCGGCCGAGCGCGATGAATGCGCTTCAGCTGTTCATCTCCTTCGCAGATGGAGGCCAGGTCCGAAGAAACTGGCTTGTTGCCGGCACTCGCGAGCTTGACCCGATCCGCATGTCGTGACCGCAGGCCAGAAAGAGTGCCTCAATCTTTGAACCCGACCGGTAGATTCCGATGGACGACTGGATATCGTGGCCTTGACCGGCCCTCCGGTAATCACGTCGACAAGAGCTTCGACGGCGAAGTTTGGAGATGCCCCCAGCCATGGGTCACTATATGACATAAAGGACATTATCATAGATAACCAACCATGACCAAGGCACTTGCTTCAACAGCACGCAGCGCGCTCTTGGCAACAAGAGCACAGGGTGCGATGTTGTTAGCAGAAAAAGAGGGGACGCAAAATGGCTGGCGATCGATATGGTACTTTTCGTACAGGTGAACTCGGGCGGGCTCTGGCGGCGTTGGCCGAAGATCCAAGCCGCTACGCCGAGTATGCCGCCCTCTCTCGCGTAGCAGTCCCTGCGGTGGCCGCGCTCTCCCACGAAATTGCTAGAGATTTCCCTCAAGTCAGAACCGATGACTTTGCCAAACAGGCTATCGGGGCGTTTGTCGGCAACATTATGCGCCAGTTCGGGCACACCATAGTGCGACGGGGTCGTGTTCCTGGCGACGTTTTCAGCTATGGCTCTGTCTGGTCGGCTCTTCCGGTTGAGCAGGTGCACACGCGGGCTTGAAGATTGCGCCTAGTGCAACCGCCGGGCGATTTCTTGCGCCCGGCTCGGAGGATTTCCGTGGACGGAGCGCAGGTTCTACAAATTCAGTTCTTCGGCTTCTCAGCATCTGCAAATGGCAGCTTTGCCGTCTGCATGCTGGCGGTTATCACGCTGGCCGTGATCCTCTTTCGCAGAAAGGGGAAGTCCTGAACATGCCGGTCGTGCCTCGGCGGGCGCGACGGATTCAGATGTCGATGAGGCCCTTCTCAGCCTTGGGCAAATCAAGGAGCATAACGTCCCCAAAGGTCGGTGCGGGCTTACCAGCGCCTTTCGAAGATGGCCCTGAGGTCGGAATGACACCGGAGCGCTTCAAGAAGGACCTCGATGGCCTCGGCAACTAGGCTGTCGTTCCGATCGGAATCTTGGTCGCCCGACTTGCCGCCATGGACGAGATTGTTGCGAACACGCCGGACGGCTACCAGGAGCTCAGTAACATTTGCCGGAGGTGGGACGGTGTCCCATCCCAACGTGCTGCCTTGCAGGGTTTGGCGACTCGGAGGATTGGTCATCAGAGTCGGCGCCAAAGCTTTGGCCTTCACCGCAGCAAAAAACGGCGCCTTTAGCTCCCGGGATGCAAACAGATCCCAGTCCGCCTCGACGACATTCTTGCGCCCGGCCTTGCCGAAGCCACCATCTTTCAGGGCATACTCAAACCTGGTGAACACCCGGATCTCGTCGCCGCGTGGAGGAAGCCTATTGGCGGCCTTCATGTCGATCGCCATCGTGGTCAGGTCCTCTGTTGATGAGATCATGACAGTTTCACCTTGGGCTACCTGGAAAGCGAGGGAAGGGCAGGGATCATTCTGGCTCCTCGACAACGATTGTTGGCGTTAGATCGCCAAAAAGGTCGCCGAGAATTTCACGCAAGCTGCTCCGGGGCACAAATGCAGCCCCCGGCACTTCATGATGATTCTTGCGTATCGGCCGAACCCCGTCCTTGTTGGGCGTCACGCGCCGAGAGTTGGGGAGGTGGTCTAGAGCGTTTCAGGTTTTGACGGAAGCATATCCTGCGTTTGCGAAGTAGTTTCTGCATTCGTTGGGTTCGATAGTTGATACCAGGTGGCCGAGATGTCGCCATGTGTCATCGATGGTTCGCTTCTGGGCCGCTCGCATCCAGTGTTTGATCTTGGCGAAGGCTTGCTCGATCGGGTTGAGGTCGGGCGAATATGGCGGCAGATACCAGAGCCTGGCGCCCGCGGAGCGGATCATCTGACGGATAGCAGCCGACTTGTGGGAGCCGAGATTGTCCATGACGACGATGTCGCCGGGCTGGAGCACTGGCACGAGCTGCTGCTCGACATAGGCGCGGAAGCTCTGGCCGTTGATCGGTCCATCGAAGACGCAAGGCGCAGCAAGACGGTCGAGCCGCAGGGCGCCGAGGAAGGTCAGCGTGCGCCAGTGGCCGTGTGGGGCAAAGCCGCGCAGGCGTTTGCCGCACGGTCCCCAGCCCCGCAGCGGAGCCATGTTGGTCTTGATCCAGGTCTCGTCGATAAAACACCAATCGTTCCGGATCGAGACCCGCCTGCCAGGAGCGCCAGCGTTGCCGTCGCCGCGCGATGTCGGCGCGAGCCTGTTCAAGGGCAAACAGCGTTTTATGGAATGGCCCGCCCTCCTTTGAGGCATCGGCTAGGATGCCTGTGTTTGGAAAGCGGAGAAGGACGAGCCATGACGATCATGATGCTGGGAATTGACCTTGGCAAGAACATCTGCAGCGTTGCGGGGCTGGATTCGGATGGGAATGTGGTGCTGCGTCGCCGCATGCAGCCCAAGACGGTCTTGAGCTTCGCCTCGAAGCTCGCACCCTGCACTGTAGCGATGGAAGCGTGCTGCGGCGCACATTATCTGGGACGGCTTCTGGCCGAACAAGGGCACGAGGTCCGATTGATGTCGCCGGAATATGTGCGTCCTTACGTGAAGGCGCAGAAGAACGACGACCGGGACGCGGAAGCAATCGCAGAAGCCGCCACACGTCCGACGATGCGGTTTGTCGAACTCAAGTCCCAGGCGCAACTGGATGTCCAATCGTTGCACCGGGCCCGCTCTCGGCTGGTCGGCGCGCGCACGACGCTGACCAACCAGTTGCGCGCCATCCTGCTTGAGCGTGGCACGGTCATCGCGCAGAGGCGCCATAAGCTTGAGCAGGCAGTGGATGCCTTGCTTGCAGATCCGGACTTCATGAGCGGCAGTCGCATTCTTCGCTTGCTCGCCGATATGCGGCAGGAATGGATAGATCTCGATCGCCGCATCGGGGCTCTGGACCGGGAATTCGTCGAACTCGCTCGCGACAATGTGGCCGCTCGGCGGCTGACGTCGATCCCCGGCATCGGCGCCCTCAACGCTACCGCACTCGTGGCTGCTGTTGGCGACGGCGCGACCTTCGCCAAGGCTCGCGATCTTGGCGCATGGCTGGGGCTCGTCCCGCGACAGCACACGACCGGAGGCAAGCCGAGACTGCTTGGTATCTCCAAGCGCGGCAACAAATACCTGCGCACGCTACTGATCCATGGGGCCAGGGCCGCCTTGCCGTCACTGGCCCGAAGCCAGACCACGCTGGGCGTTTGGTTACGCAATCTGCTGGCAAGACGACACCGCAATACGGTGGTCGTCGCGCTGGCCAACAAACTCGCCCGTATCGCATGGATGATATTGCGACACGAGGTAACCTTCCAGGCCAACCGAGCCACGGCGATGGCAGCTTGAAACAATCAGGTCAGCGGCGACACGAAATGAACGCCGTGTGACCCATGATGTCTGCGGGAGGACTTTGAAAGATGGCCTGACGGTCAAGCCGACGTTTTGGAAGCCTGGTTCAAAAGATGGCGCGTCGACGCCGTGAGTTTTATCAGGCCCGGAGCGTGCGGATCTCCATCTTGGCGACGGCTTCCGCCGACACGCCGTATACGTTGATGCAGACCAATAGTTGCCATCAGAAATAAACCTCTTGCCGAGGGGCGGGCCATACGTTTTTTGAACCGCAACCCCTCGCGCCGCAGGAAGTGCCACACCGTGTCGTGCGAGACCTTCACACCGCGTGCGGCAAGTTCGTCTTTCAGGCCGTGTAGCGACAGATGCGGCGTCTGCTTGATCCGCTCCACGATGAACGCCCGGTGCGGCTCCAGAACACGCTTGCGGTGGCCGCCCATCTTACCCGGCGCCACAGACCCATTCGCCCGATAGCGCTGCGACCACTTCACCGCCGACGAGACCGCAATGCCAAAACGAGCCGCTACCGAGCGGCAGCTCTCGCCGGCCTCGATCGCTCCAACAACACGCTCACGAAGATCGTTTGAAATGGGAGCCGTCATGAGATGCTGGCCTCCGATCCAGCCAGCATCTTGAATCACAAAATCACTCCGACAGGAATCCCACAGATTCAGTCAAAATCTGAACCGCTCTAGTGCCGCTAACGGCTGCCCAGGGGGGCCGCCAAACCAGAAGTACGGCCCCATCCTCAGATCGGATTCCAGCCGGATCCAGATGGCGCAGCCACTGGGCTTCTCAGCTAGGGCACGGGAGAGTGACACGGTGCCGGGCTTCTTCTGTGTTCAGGTCTTGAACTGGATATGCCGAACGATCTTTCCCCTCGCCATGACTAGGTCGTAGCCGTGGGCGTCGAACTCCGACCGCAGGACTTCAACATTGTAAACGCCATGCCGAACACGTGCTCGACGATGCGCTCCCGCAGCGTCGAGTAAAGGTAGTTTGATGCGACCGTCGTCATATCCGGCGTCCACGTCAAGACCGGCGTTCACCAGCCTACCGGCGATCTTTCGCATCTTGGCAAATTCAGTACCGTAGGCCGGCGTCAGCCCCACCGCTTCGCAAAACTCTTTGCCTGTTACACCCTCCAGAGCATCGGCATACTTGATCACCTGAACGTGGAGCTCGGCGATATATCCATTTCGCGGCGATGTCTCGATCGCAACCTTGATCTTTTTCAGTGCTTCGGCAGGCGTCATAGGCTCACCAATTATTCCGCCACGTTTTCCTCAGTCGCTGTCGCATGCTGTTCGATCAGAAGCGATACGCGAAGCAGGGAATCTTTCAGCATTTTTATGGTGTTGCTATCAAGCTTGGAGCGAAGTTTTTGAGCCTGCCACTCGGCCACAGCGTCATAAACGCAATGCCGGAAATAGTTCATGATGCCTTGCTCACCGGAAATCTGCGACACATGCGGATGCTGCATGTTGATGATAACGATGATTTTCCATCTGAGCCGGCCTCACAGACCACATAGGGGTCATACGGTCCGATGTCGGTGCTGACGACATATACCCATACCTTTAGGTCCCCAACCGTCGCTTGGATATCAGCCGCTCGACCTGCTTTCACTGGCTCGGCAATCCGCGACAGCGACTCTTTGATCGCCTCCTCGGGGGGCAGAACCTCGATTGAGATTTTGTCGACCATTTCAGGGGACATTAGCTCGTCCCGAAGGCCAGTAATCGCCAGGTCGATCTCGCCTTCTGACGGTCGACGGCCATCCTCCTGGTCCTTCCAGGGTGTCCTGGCGATGTTGATGAGATCGCTGATCTCCTGCGCCAGTTTCTTCTCGAAAAGCTCCTCTTCATCCCCATACCACTGGATGTTGTCTTTGGTATGGGTCACCTCGAAGTCCTCAAGATGGATCTCCCCCAGCAGTCGCTGGTTGAGCAGATCGTTTCGGTTCATGCCGAAGATGCGTTCGGGCCTCCATGCATCGGGCCAACCCTTCACGACCCGATCGGCATGCAATATCGAGAAGCCGGTGTCAGCACGTGCGCCCTTGTCCAGAACACCAGCCCAGCCATGTGCGATTTTGCCTTCGATATCGAACATAAACTCACGCTTGTAAGGTTCGCCGGCTCGATTACGGCGCAGTTTTGATTCAAATTCCTCCCATGATAGAAGTTCGTCGTTGTACCAAAGGTCCAAGGTGTTATTCCGAAAATCGACACGGTACATGGACTTCAGGAAGTCCTTAATCTTACCGATTGTACGTCCCTTGAACTCCCGGTTGTGCTCTCGTATTTCGATGCGGGTGTAATGTTCGTCTGGGGAAAGGCCGTCTATTGTCTTCGTATCGAGTGTCGGATCGCCTCCTTCAATGCGCTTGACGTCGACTTCGACGGTATATTCCCGGGTATCGCCCAGCTTTTTCGTAGCTATGGACCACCTATTGCCAATCCAGCATGAAGACGTTTTCATCCCCATGCCATAACGGCATCTCCCCGTATTAATGGCGGGCGGATTTGCAATCTTGAGCGCATGCTCCAACTCGGCGTAGTCCATGCCCATCGCGTTGTCGACAATCCCGAGTACAGGATCGTTGCCCTGGCGCTCGTAAGTGATTCTAACTTCGAGTTTTTCGCCTTCACGCTCATAGGCTGCGTCTAACGCGTCTTTGTTGTTCGCATAAGACTGTGTAGAATTATCTACAAATTCGGCCAAAGCATACCAAATCTCATAGTTCATACGCCGATAGCTCGCTATGGCGTTAAGACCGATCTCTATGTTGAATGTCATGCTCCCCCCTCAATTTATGGTCGTTATAGCGTACTGCTGATTTTCCATTCGAACCAATGCATATTTTTTACCTTGCTCGATCGGCATTGTACCTATCGGCGTAACAAAGCACTGGTTAGCGGTGTCGAAACGTTCCCAAAAGGTCATTTGACCATCCACGAGGATGGAGACTTTCTCGCCCGGCTTAAAGTCCAGCCGTGCCGGCGATTTTACCGACAAACAACGAGGCACCAGGCCAAAGGAAAGCTCACTCAAGACATCCTGAGAAACCGGCGGCAACTCGCCGTCAATCGCGAATATATGTCTATTGGACTGCTCTGACCGATAGATCTCGAAGGTCATCCTGTGGGCGCCATACCGCCGGATTTCGCGGCCCCATTCGTCATCATATTTATTTACCAGTACCAGCACCTCCGGGGCTTCGCCCCGGAGCATGTCGGATATTTTTGCAGCGTCGAGATCTTTACACTTGGAAGCCAGATAGCTCGCGTGTTCCTGGCCGTAGAGGCCCTTTCGCAGGGTATTGATCTGGGGGATGACATGCCGGTGCAGGTCGTGCCTCTTCATTTCAACCTCGACTACTACCCATTCCTCGTAGTCATGGGCTATGATTGCCAAATCCGCCTTCGCCGACTCGCCGCCTGCATAGACCGTCTTCTTAAAGGGAACGATCCAGGATGCGGCGCGCACAATGGCTGAATTTTGCATGAGCAAGCTCTCGAATTCCGCTTCGGCAAGGGCTGTCGGTGACAATTCCACGAACCATTCGCCACGGTGAAACAGCCTAGGCATCGGCTCGTACCCGACCTTTTTGCCATGTCACCGTCGTGATCCCCTCAAGGTTCGCAGCTTCCGTTTCCAGGCGCTTCTTCTCCTCATCAGTTGAGAAGAGAGTGTAAACAGTGGCGGAGTCTTTCCCTTTTGCCCGACGGAGGATGCGGCCCAGGCGCTGTATGCGCTGGCGCTGACTGGCCGTCGAGCTGGCAACCACACCCAAGCTTGCCTCAGGCACGTTCATCCCCTCGTCCAATGCCCGGCAACAGACAAGGACGTCAAAGTGTCCCTTGCGAAACAGCCGAAGGTTGTCTCGCCGAACGTCCGGTCCGATTTCGGCGTGGTATATGGTGGCCCGGTGTCCCCGCTTAAGAAGCGAGGCCAGTATCGTATTGGCTGCAAGGATTCGCTCATGAAAGATGACCGCGCGCTCTCCGCGGTGGGCTTCTACCAGCTTGATCGCCACGGGAATGCGCATGGTGGCGTTGGCGGAAACCGCCGCCCGCTGTTGAAGCAGCCATTTCAGTCTGTCTTCCTGGCCCTCGCCGGCGTTACCCTTGCGCAAGGCGCGTGCGATCGATTTTGAAAGACGCTGATATTGATCCTCTTCGTCGGGCAGCATGTCGACGTGGACATTTGTCAGCGAGAAGGGGCTGATCACACCATCCCGGGCGGCGTCTTTGTAGGTGTATTCGTAAATAATCGGCCCTAATTTTGGCGCGACCAGCGCACTGAACCCTTCATCGTATTCTCGCTCGGGGGTTGCTGACAGGCCAAGGGTCGCCGCGAAATCCCCCTGCATGGCTTTCGCATTTGCCGGGGAGCCAGCCCGGTGGCACTCATCTACGATGAGAAACACGCGGCGGCCCTTTGCAAAGGTCGAACTGAAACGGCGAGCCGAGTTGATCACCGCGATGATAATCGGCTCATCGCCTGTCGGCCGCTCCTGGCCGCTCAGCAGGCCTATCTGTCGCGGCGAAACGTTCAGCTCGTCCTGGAGAGCCAGGCACCACTGATCCAGCAGCGATACCGTGGGGACTACGATCAAAACTTGGCCGTTGGATTCCGATGAAAAGAAATCCAGCATGCAAAGTTGGGCAAATACTGTTTTCCCGCCGCCGGTGACCACCTGTACGATGCCGGCATCATTTTCTTTCCAGCGGTCCAGCGCAACGGTTTGCCATTCGCGGGGTTCATAAGCGAGCTTCCAACCCTTCATTCTGGCTCCTCTTGCTGTCCAGATGTGAAGGCGCGGAAGTGCATTACCATCCTCTGAGGCTGTTCGCCGAGACCACGAATTTCTTAGACAGTCGATCCTTTTTGTCCGGTGGGATGTGGATCACGGGCCGAAGGCCTGCCCTGAAGCTTTTGAGGCCTTCGTTGCGGTCATCCTTTTTCAGCTTGGAAGCCATGACCTCATTGAGGACGACAGAATAGTCGGGTTTGAACGTGACAAGGCCCCGATCATAGGCACGATGGTGGATCGCACATAGCGCAACCCCGTTTGACGTTTCATCCGTGCTGTCAGCATGAGCAACAGGAAGGATATGGGCTCCGTCAACCAGGCGCAGTTGGGTGCTGCACATGGCGCAGCGGTGGCCGTAGGCCCCTAGGATCCTCTTGCTGAAATCCAGAGCCCGCAATGCCTTGCGCGTGGTCACGATTGCATGCTTGCGGGCTGCGGCAACGGCTGCATCGATCTCGGCTTCGTCTACGTCGTCCGGATCTGCGCTAAGCTTCTCGAGGAGGGCGGCCTCGGCAGGCACTTTTCCACTGTCATGCAGGTCGTCGAGAAAACGCAGATAAGTGCCCATGAAGTCCGGACGGATGGCTATGGCGGTTTCACCCTTGGCGTTCCGATAGGGAGCAAAGCCGTTCAATAAGGCATCTTGTAGGCTAGCGCGCGAGATTTGCATCGAGGGTGACGCACCCAGCGGAGCGAGGTGCTGCCGAATATCCCAGCCGGCGAAAACCTCGGCGTCATCCCACCACCCGAGAATGACCGTCTTAACTCCGGCCGGGTTTGTGAGATGATCAAAGCCAGTCACCTGGATCCGGAATTCATCCGGATTCCGCCCCTTGCCCCCATGGCTTATATTCCAGATATAGACCCGAACGGCAAAGTTGCTGCCCTCTTTGAAAACCTGAAATCTCGCAGGATGTTCGTCTTTCGATAGAAAGAGCACGCCCCAACCGCCCATTTTGAGCGCTTCGACAAAACGGGCGACGAGTTCCAGCTTATTGAGGCGGGCCATGGCTATTCGTCCGGCGCTCGAGCTGCGAAGGAAGGTGCCTCGGACGCCATCGAGCCGCCTGTCGACCGCTGGGGCTTCTTGCCAGTGGTCGCCGGACGTTTGCGGCCGCCTTCTGGGTCAAGCGGAATCGGATCGGGGCCGTTCCAGAGCAGGCTAGGGCGAGGGATCTTGTAGAAACCCTCCTCGTCCTTGGCGATCGCTCGCTCGGTTGCCGGGTTTGAGAAGCGGCCGATGGCGCCGTCCAGATACTCTTCCACCAATTCCGCGCAGACCCAGCGTCTGCCTAGCCGCTCCGCGACTTCGCCGGTGATACAGCTGCCGCCGAACGGGTCGAAAACGGAGTCGCCGGGATCGGTCAACATGCGGATGAAGTATTCCGGCAAGTCGGCTGGAAACCGGGCAGGGTGCGCCTTGATGCCCTTGTCCTGGCAGTAGCGCATGTACGCGCTATTGCTCTCGGTGTTGGGGATGGCGAGCAGATTCGGCGGTATGGCCGCCCCGTTGTTCACCGCAAACTTGTCGCTGATATCGTGCCCCGAGGGCCGCAGCTTTGCCTTGTAGCCATTGGTCAGCAGCAGTTCCATGCTGGGGCTGTAGGGTTGCAACACGCGCCGGTTGCTGGCGCGCGGCCACTCGGTTTTCGACAGCCACCATATGGTGTTGACGGCATCCTTGACCCGGATGCGCCGGACATTCACCCATTCGGCCGGGGTCGGTAGCTTGGACGGGTTCCACCAATAGAATTCCTGCGCCAGGTGGAAGCCGTACTCCTCGCACAGCATGATCAGCAGTTTGAAATGATACAGGCTGCGCACTGGGGCACCGGGCTTCCAGGCGCCCCCGAGGTCAATCACCAGGCTCCCGCTGTCCTTCAGGATGCGATGAAACTGCTTCGCAAAGTCGCGAAACCAGTTCAGGTAGGCGTCTTCCTGCTCGTTGCCGTACTCCTTTTTCCGGGTCAGCGCGAAAGGCGGGCTCGTGACGATAAGGTCGACGGTCGACGCCTTCGTCGCCTTCATCACGTCGAGGCTGTCGGCGTGAAAGATGCGTCCAAGTTTGGTCGTAAGGAAGAGGGGCAGGGCGGTTACTTTTTTCATTGCTATACAGCCCCTAAGTCGATTTTTTTTAATGCCATGGCGTATTCTGCCTCGCGGCGGAATGCGTCGATTAGGTGGGCCGGCCTGGCCGTCACGGCCTCAAGGTCGGCCCGGTCGATCATGACGATCGCCAGATTGGAATCGCTCATGATCTTGTTGGCATAGCGCCGCGCTTCGGCGCCGATCTCACCTGTCGTGACGATCACGATGACGGTGCTCTTGAGGAAGTGCGTCAGCCCGACTTCCTTCGCCACGTCATCCAGCGCCACCCGCGCGGTATTCTTGCACTGGACCTGCCAGCGCGAATAAACCAGCCGTGCCGACTGGAAAATCAGATCAACCTCAGCGCCGCCCGTGGCGCTAGCGCGCAGCCGGGTTGCCACGTAGTCCATAGCGAGGTTGCGCATCAATTTGAAGGCGAGGGCCTCGAGGGCGAGCCCGGAAACGTAGCGATCCTCCGATTTTATTTCCTCAAGGATCTCAGCCAATGGCTTGGTAAGCAGGCTGAGCAGTTTCGGATCGACCTGGTCTTTCAGCTGATCGAGGAGGGGGCCGATAATCTCGGCGTCGACCTTGGCCGTGGGCGCGACCAGAAATGGCTTTGCTCCCCGTCCGGTCGTGGTTTTCGTCGCCTCAATATAGCCGGCAGCGCTCAAGGCATTGAGAACGTCCTTGGGCAGGCTCTTGTCCGGGAATCGTACGCCATAGGTGGCTGCGGCCAGTTTCACGATCTCGTTGGCCGGTTGCGGCTCGGTAATGCCCGTATTGGCTAGGGCGAGCAGAAACGCTCGCTGCTGTGGGCTAAACTTGGCAAGTGTCGGATAATCTTCAGGGTCGGTGCCTAGAACGGCCCGCAAGCGGATCGTGTTCACCTGCCAGCGGTTGCCGACGATCACACCCGCCTTCGCAAGCCACAGACGCATCATGCTGGGGTGTTTGCCGCCTCGGGGAAACAGCACGCCGCGTTCTTCCAACGCGTGGCGCAGCGTATCAAGCGTAATTTCCTCGCCGGCGGCCACCATGTCTTGGAGGCATTGGACAAGGGTCATGCCCTTCAAATTGAGAAGGATATGTTTGGCGAGCGCCTCATAGAGCGCCTGCTCGTCGCCACGAAAGTCAAAAAGCTCCTGACCAAACGGCGTAAATCGTGCCTGCCGATCGATCAGACCGTAGGCGATCATGCCGAGCTTGCAGTTGTTGGCGAGCTTGCCGCGGTTGTACTCACCGTCCTGGTCGGGCTCGGGCTGAGCGGAATGCTCGGAAAAATAGGTCGCCATGATTTCGGCTTCCAAGGCATGAAAGTCACCCTGGTGACGGTTCACGATCTCCAGCAGATCGGGCAGATGGATTTGCGATGGTGAAAATTCACTGCCAAAGGGAAGGTCGCTGCGTTGGATAGCCATTATTTGCGGCTTTCCAAGCGCCCTGCGGGCTTTTTAGACGACATCAGCGACGAGGACGACCGGCCCAGATAGTCCTGCACAGCCCGGCGAATGACCCACGCGGCCGACACGTCATTGCGTTCCGCCGTCGCGCAGACTTCCTTGTAATCTTTCTCGTCCAACGTGACTGTGAGCCGCGCAGGATGCTTGTCGGTTTTTGGCCGTCCCATGTGATTCGCCTTGGTGTTTTCTTCACCACGTTAGCACGGGAACGAATCCGGAATAGCCGGAGCAGGAAGTTCATGCACAAGGCACTGGCGAACCGCCCGCCAATTTAAAATGCCAGGCTGACGCGCTGATATTCTTACCTAACTGCTTTTGCTTACGCATCGATTGATCGAGAAGAGAGGGGCCCCCCCTCTTCTCGCATCCGCTTCAGTACGGAGATTTGACCAGCCAAGCTGGCGAGGGAGCGTGCCCCAGACGAACGGCATCGCGATAGTAACCCACGATGCTTTCCATCGCCCCGGTGCATCGCGTAGGCCGGATCGTCGTCGAAGTCGCGGCTCGGCCAGTATGGTCCTGCCTGGGCTGGGATTTTAATCGCATGCGACTGGAAACGGGTATAGCCACCACGCGTAGGACAGGTCAATTTGGATCAAGGTCTCGATTCCAGCCAGGCGGAAGCGCACCCTGTCTGGGTCCATTTCGACGATCCAGATGGCCGGGTCATCGAACATTCCTGCCACATAGCGGCCCGAGTGGGGCAACGCAGGCAGTTCGATGGTTTGAGGCGCTTCAGAGTCAGAAAGCGTCAACAGGCGCTGACGGAACTGCGCTTCTTCGAACCGCATATAGCGGCCCTTTGCGCCGGCGTCTAAAGCGGTTCTGAGCGCGGCGTGGGTGTTGTAGCCACACCCGCGAGCAATCGCCTCGGTAAGGTGGACAGACCCGGCGCTGCATTTGTCGACAAGCAAGCGCTTGAGGTCCCTGAGATAGGTAGTTGTGAGCTGGATGACAGCCATTGTCGTGCCTCGTCATGCGGTCGAAGATCGCTGTTTAAACATCGACCTCGATGAAGAGGAGCGACAAGGTCTTATTACGTATCCAAATCATTTTGACCCAGCGACAAGTCAGGCAGGACAGGCCCTAGGGCGGATATATCCCAAGGCTGTCTGGTGCCAGCGGTTTCTGATGATCAAGGGCCATTCAGGAGAGTGTCGGCGTTAAGCCATTTATGCGACTTCATATTGTAGCAGCTAAGTTAAAATGTCCGGATCTGGCAAAGAGGAATGTCGCTCCTGCCTTGCCAATCTGCCCGCGTTCGAGAGCGCGGGAGATTGCAGATTGGGACTGGTTTTGATGAGCGAACGCGAGCTGCGACGTATCGAGGTTTTGTCGAAGATTGTTGAGCGGCGAATGACCAGCGTTGCGGCGGCAAGCTTGCTCGACGTTTCAGTTCGTCAGGTCCAGCGGCTGTTGAAGACGTTCCAGGCGGATGGCGCTGCGGCTCTACGGCACAAGGCGCGCGGCCGACATTCCAACAACCGCATCATCGATGGCGTTCGCGAGTTTGCGCTGGAGCTGATCCGCGAACACTACGTCGACTTCGGACCTACGCTTGCCCGCGAGAAGCTGATCGAACGGCATCAGCTCGCGGTCAGTAAGGAGACGCTGCGCAAATGGATGACGGAAGCTGGAATCTGGACGTCACGCCGTGAGCGGAAGCGGCGGCTGCATCAGCCGCGCGGGCGGCGCGACTGCTTGGGTGAGATGGTGCAGATCGACGGCTCGCACCATTGGTGGTTCGAGAACCGTGGCGCCAAATGCGCCCTGCTCGTCTTCATCGACGATGCGACCGGCAAGCTGCTTCACCTGCGCTTTGCCGGCTCCGAGAACACGTTCGACTACTTCCACGCCGCCAAAGCGTATCTGCGGGAATGGGGCAAGCCGTTGGCTTTCTATAGCGACAAGCATGGCGTGTTTCGCACCACCCATGGTTCGGAGAAGGACCGAACGACTGGCCTAACGCAGTTCGGTCGCGCGCTCTACGAACTAAACATCGACATCATCTGCGCCAACACCCCGCAGGCCAAGGGGCGCGTCGAGCGCGCCAATCAGACGCTACAGGACCGGCTTGTGAAGGAACTGCGCCTGCGCGGCATCAGCACGATCGAGGCGGCCAATGCCTATGCGGCCGAGTTCGCCACCGATTCCAATGCCCGTTTCGGAAAGGAGCCACGCAATCCGAAGGATATGCATCGCCCCCTTGCCGATCATGAGAACCTGGACGGCGCGATGTGTCGCAAGGAATTCCGCACGCTGTCGCAAGCCTTGACGCTGCGCTACGACAAGGTGTTGTTCATCTCGATCCAAGTGCCTTTGCGAAGAGCCTGGCCGGTAAGAAGGTTGTCGTTTGCGACTATCCCGACGGCCGCCTCGAGATCATGGAGGGCAGCACGTCCCTACCCTATAGAACTTTTGACAAGCTGCGCTCGGTTCACAGATCGGAGATCGTCGAGAACAAACGCCTGGATGAAGCGCTTGCAATGGTGGCCGAGATGCAGGCCGGCCGTGAGCTTATACGCAGCCAGCATGGGCCGCGGCGCACAGGCCAGGCGAACCACATGTTCGGCATTCCGGATGGCACCCAGGCGAATGGATATGTGAAGCGCGGACGCAAGCCGGGCAAACAAACGGATTTCATGAACGATCCCGCCGTTATAGCTCGGCGAGAACAGGCGCTGGCAAGGCTGGAAGCTGCGGAATAAGATTTCGCACCGGATCCTCAGTGACATCGCGCCAATGTGGGCGGCAGCCGTTTAATCTGTTCTGAAGTTCGAGATTTTCAGCGCCGTAGCATGTGCAATGAACGCTTCAATGCTGTCCTTTGGGTAGCCAAGAAGAGTGCCTTTTAGCCTCGCTAAATCATTCGTCGTGAAGACGTCAAAGGTCGCCCCCGCTGCGGCACATTCGTGAGATCATTTGGCTAGGCTTACAGCGCCACTCCTCTGTTGGCAGGCAGTAGCGACGTTCCTCAATAGAGGTTTCAGGGTCAATGTAGGAGAACTTGAGAATACGCCCTTCATCGACAAAGGGTTTGAAATGCGCGTCACCGATATCTTCTGGATTCATACCCGGCTCTGCTGAGAACAACGCCATTGGTTTCTCGCCCCGAAGCATCATTTGCAGTTCGCGGCCATTATGTGGCCCGATACCAGGCGGGGGCGTGCGTTTTGTCATGGAGCGTCTCCAGTCTTCTGGTCGCTCCATCGTCGCAAGAAACACTTTTCTCAGCAATGCACTAAGGCGGCAAAAGGACGGGGCCTGCCCTTCGTTCAAAGCCGTTTACAGGCTCTCAAAGCTCACATGAGGAGTAATGCGTCAAGGCTATTTCATCTGTCCATGCTGAAGCCTTTCGGCTGTCTAATCGGTTCCATGGTCTGAGCCGTTTCGCTCGATGCGGCACGTTTCCGTTGCCGTTTCAAACTCACATACGGTCGCCGCTGGTTCGGCTGCACCACTATCCCGCTTGCGTTGCGGCAAAGGCTCAGGAGAACGAGTCCATTCTAAAGCGCGGCATTTGAAGCCAAACTTTGAGGCGGTTCGCTCACCTGGATCCGCCAGGTTGATCAGCCCTGGAAGATTGCTGTTCTGGGTTCCGGTCGGCCGTCACGCGTTCTTCATGACGGCTCCCTCGATCAGAATGCCGAACGCCGCGTACTTCCACAGCGCCACCAGCAGCTTGCGCGTCAAGGCAACGATCGTGCTTCGTTTCAGCCGGCCCCCATTCGATTGAACCCGCTGTGCAAACCAG
This sequence comes from Mesorhizobium sp. WSM3866, assembly GCF_002294795.1. Classification (NCBI taxonomy): domain Bacteria; kingdom Pseudomonadati; phylum Pseudomonadota; class Alphaproteobacteria; order Hyphomicrobiales; family Phyllobacteriaceae; genus Mesorhizobium; species Mesorhizobium sp. WSM3866. The sequence goes on from NZ_NSGC01000011.1 coordinate 80,470, forward strand.
CGGCTTAGCGCCGAATCCGGCTGGTTCCGCAGCCACAGCCATGCGAGCTGGATCATTGTCGTGCGCAGCCGCGGATTGCCTGCTTTCGGCACGCCTTGCTCACGATCAACAGTTCCGCTTTGCCATGGCGTCGGCGCCAACCCCGCGTAGGCAGCGACTTCGCGTCGATTGTCAAAATGGCGAGAGAACCCTTCGGCCCACAGGATGGCGGCGAACTCCGATCCAATCCCTTTGAGAGCACCCAGCATAGCCGCAGGTCCAGGCACTGGATGTGTGGCTCCCTTTGTAGCGGACATCATTGCATCGCGCTCGTCTTCCACCGCGCCGATATGCTGAATCAACAGTTCAAGGCGATCGAGCTCACGATCTATCTGAGTCCTTAGGTGCCGAGGCAACTGACGGCCGTCGCCGGTCACCAGACCTTCTAGTCGTTTGCGCCGATCCTTTCGAAGGGGCTCGTAGCCGCTGATACCTTGGGCAAATAGCAGGCCCTTGATACGATTGACGTGCTCCACCCGTTCCGCAATTAGGACCTTCCGTTCCCTGCAAATGCGACGCCGATCTTCGTCATCCGGACTTGGCGGCTTCACCATCGCACATACCCGCGGTTCTCCACGCTTGAAGGCAAGAAGTGTTCGAACCAAGGCCTCCCCATCGATCTTGTCCGTCTTCGCGCGCCGGCGGCGACGAGATGTTGCGTAGAAGCCGCGTCGACGACATGGCTCTCGAACCCATTTGCCTCAAGAACCCGATGAATCCAAAAGCCGTCCAGACCGGCCTCCTGAATGGTCACGATTGGGAACGATCGGGCAGTTCGTGAAAGCGCCTTCTTCCGAAGGTCTTCGAACAGGCTGAACAGTCCGGCAGTATCGCCGCCATCTACCGCACGTTTCGACATCTTGTCGCCGCTGCCCGGCGACAACGACGTAACCAGCCAGGTCGAGCGGCTCAATTCCAAGGATACAAAGATCGCTCCAAGGTCGATACGGACAGTGTTGGGGGATCCAGTTTCGGGGGACACATTCTCCACGGCGATCTCCTGTTGAGTGGGTGCTTCGATGCAGCCTCACCCTGACAGAGCGCCGGCCGCCGTTCACTCCTCATGGGATCTAAAGCCGAGGGAGCTTCACTGGAACGCCCCCGATCGGGCTCTGCAACCCCGACCAGCTGACGCCCGATCGGGCGCTCAAGCCGGAGCCAGGAAGGGCGTCACTGTCGCATTTCTAACTTGCTGAGCCCCTACCCTTTGAACAGGCCTGGCGACATTTCTACTTTGCTGGCAGCGCGACATCCGAACTTGGTTGCAACATAAATTGTAGGGGCTAGGCGAAACCCATCCCATTTCGGTTCGAACTGCCAGATTGGCCTCGAGCCCTGCTCTCGATCAACCGCTAACGTCAGGGACAAAATACAGCAACGCAACTCACTTCAACCCACGCCTAAGGACGAACAGGCCAGGCGTCTTTGGAGTAGCGCGTTGCCATGCGTTTTCTCATCACCATGTCCGATAAGGAATTGAGCCGCCTCGAAGCATTGCAACGTCCCGTCGAACAGCAAGCTTTGTAAAGCCGATCCCGCGTCCCCATAAATCTTTCTCATGTTTACACTCCAGTCATGGTACAGCCGTTGAGAGGTGATAGAGAAGCGACGAGGCGCTTCAATTGCCCTTGGGCGGTAAGGCTTACGCCTGCCATCGCGGCTTTCGGCGGTCAAAGAACGCGGCGATCCCCTCTGCAGCGTCGGTGGTTTCCCACACGTTTGCCAGCAGCGAAATCGTCTCATCGATCACAGTATGGTCGATCACCGGCCCAAGGCGGCGTGCCAATCTCTTGGAGGCCGCGACCGCTTGCGGTGATGCTGCGCGATAGGGGTGAACCTCAGCCGCGATCGCGTCATCAAGGGCGCCGAGAGGCACGACTTTGGAAATCAATCCTAGATCGCGTGCGTCGCTGGCATCGAATATTTTTCCCGACATGAAGACCCGGAGTGCATGACCCTCCCCCATCCGTGACAGCACATAGGGAGAAATCGTAGCAGGGACCAAGCCAAGCTTGACCTCGCTGAAGCTGAATCTTGCTGAGTCAACAGCGACCGCGACGTCACAAACACTTATCAAGCCGAGACCACCGCCGAAAGCTTGGCCATTGATGCGGCCTATGAGCGGCTTGGGCAATTCATTGAGCGCGCGAAGTGCTATTGCCAGCTCCTCGCCTCCGCTATTCGCTCGGGACGCGCCGCTGAGGCTTGAGCCCGCATCCAGCTGAGATCTCCTCCAGCACAGAAGCTGTCGCCCTCCCCGGTCAAGACCACAGTTCGTACCGTATCGTCGGCAGCAAGAAGCTCAGATACGGTTGCGATTTCGCGGATCATCTGCCCAGACATCGCGTTGTGCTTTTTCGGCCGCGTCAAAGTCAACGTGGCAAGTCCGGATTCATCGGTCGTAACCCGGATTGTTTCGTAGTTCATAATCAGTCCCTTCTTAGGCTTGCCGCGAATCCGGCCGCATCGCCCAACTGCTTCAAATTCAAGCCCGTCTCATATCCTCTCGTGGCCAGCAGATTGGCAACCGCGAGAGTGTCGACGTTGCCCTTTGCCCCCGGGGCGTAGGGGCAACCACCGAGACCGCCGACCGCGGCATCGAAGCTACGCAGCCCCCTTTCCAAACTCACCAATACATTGTCGAGGGCCCGTGCTCTCGTGTCGTGGTAATGTCCCGCTAGGCGTTCGGGCGGGACGTCAGTCAGCACGGCATCCAGCATCGCTGCGATCGTTGCCGGCGTGCCATGACCAATGGTGTCGCCCAGCGAAATCTCATAGCAACCCATCTTGAGAAGTTCGGTCGCAACCTTGGCGACCGCTTCCGGCGATATCGACCCTTCGTAGGGACAATCCGTGACGCATGAGACATAGCCGCGAACCGGAATCCCATCGGTAGCCGCCGCTGCCAGGACAGGCTGAAAACGTTCGAGGCTTTCAGCGATCGAACAGTTGATGTTTCTACGGCTGAAGGCTTCCGAGGCCGACGCGAAGAGGGCAACCTCGCTGACCCCGGCTGCCTGCGCTGCCTCGTAGCCCTTGAGGTTTGGGACCAGCGCCGTATATGCGACGCCGGCCTTGCGGCGAATGCCCGCCATTACGCCGGCCGCATCGGCCATCTGTGGCACCCATTTCGGCGACACGAAAGAAGTCGCCTCAATCTTTTGGAAACCGCATTCTGAGAGCATATCAACGAGTCGGATCTTTGCAGCCGTGGGTATGAGACCCCCTTCGTTCTGCAACCCGTCACGGGGCGCCATCTCAAAAATACGAACAAACTCTCCCACTAGAGCCCTCCTGGCCGACAGCGGACCAGCCCTTAGGTCTCCGATCCGCGTTTACCTACACTATTCGGGTCCACCATTGAACGGCACAGCGACCCATCGCGCGATACGCTCGTGTTCGTGGCGTTGTGGCTTTCGGCAAGTTCACTTGAGAGAGCGTTCTAGCGCAGCGATCGGAGCCACACCGCTGCGCGATTGATCGCTTTGGTGTGGCTCACTCATTTGATGTCGCCGCTAAACTGAGCGGGCGACATCAGCCACAAGGCAGTTTGATCCTTTCGAACGTCTGCTTACTTACCGACCAGTCTTACGTCCACGGGATAGATTCCGCTTTCGTTCGCGATGATCGGGTTAATGTCGAGTTCCGAAAGATTTTCCATGCTCATGACCGCGTGGGAAACCTTCGAGATGAAGTTCGCGAGCAGCCCCTTATCGACCTTCGGATAGTTCCTGAAGCCGTCGAGGATCTTCGCAACTCGCGTTTCGTTGATCATGTCCAAAGCCTCGTCGGGAGAGAACGGCGCTGCGCGAAAGGTCACGTCCCCGGCTGCTTCGACCAGTACGCCCCCAGAGCCAAACAAGATGACAGGGCCGAAGACCGGATCGTTTGTTGCTCCAACGAACAGTTCAACGCCGCTCTTCACCATCGGTGCAACGATGAAGCCGAAACTCGCTTTGGGGGCGGCGAATGCCATAGCGCTTTCAATACCTCGTGCGGCAGCGCGCGCGGCCTCTCGCTTCACCCCGAGGCGCACGCACCCGACATCCGATTTGTGCACGACACAGGCTGTGTCAACCTTTACAGCACAGGCGGCAGCAAACCTCGCCACAGCAGTTTCAACCGACTCAGCATCACTTGCCGGTACCCATTCACCTGTTCCGACGCCCAGTTTCTGCAGTATGCCGCGAGCCGTCGTCTCTGCCGATAGCCCACCTGGAACCGCAACGGACGCCGCGTCGACCACGATCTCACGTCCGTCGAGACCCTGCCTCGCCAACCAATCAGCCCTCTCAAAGAGCGCCTTACAGCCGGCCACAGCCCAATCAATTGACGGGAATACTTGAATGCCGCCCTGCCGGAGGATGTCATGGTTCTCGGGCTTCCGATTGGCGTAGCAGCTATGGAAAACCAGAGGGAGGCCGGTGACCTGCTGCAAACTCACGATCCGCTCGGCCGCTGAATTCTCAGCTGCCAACAGTGAACTATCAAACCTAACGTGATAAGCTCCAAACAGCCCGTTTATCACAACGAGCCCTACCTCAGGGTCCGAGGCCAGAATCTCGATGCACTCGGGGAAGACGTCGGGATAGGCATCCGCGGCACTTGCTACGTCAATCGGATTTAGTACGCTGGCTTGCCCGCCAAGGACACTTCTCAACCTGATTTTAGTGCTCTCGGAAAGAGAAGCGAATGGCACTCCCGACCTTGAAAGCGCGTCGACGGCGAGTGTTGCATGCCCGCCGCCGTCTGTCAGAACGACGACACCGGTTCCGGGTTTTGGAAGAGGGGTGGTTGCCATGAGCGCCGCCACCGGCAGCAGTTCATCCGAGCGCTCGACAAGGGACACCCCCATCTGGGCCAGCGTTTTCAGGGCAACATCGTCGGCCCCTGCAATCGAACCTGTATGGGAGAGCGCTGCCTTTTGGCCCTCAGACGATCGTCCGCCGCGCAGCATCACAATCGGGCAGCTTTGTACAACTCTTGAAGCAGCATCCAGAAATGCCCGGCCGTTGAGAAAGCCCTCATTGTAGATTGCAATCGAACGAGTGGTCTCGCGCAGGCAAAGTTCCTCGATCAACTCGGCGTATCCAACATCAGTTTGGTTGCCAAGCCCCGCAATGACATCGAAGCCAGGACCGTTAATTGCGCGCCTGTCTTCGACAAGCGATAGAACCATATTGCCGCTCTGTGTCAGAGCACTGACGGGACCGCTTGGGGGAAGTTCTGGCAGGCCGATGAAGTCCGCCCCCACGGTACAGTTGAGCATTCCCGATGTGTTCGGTCCAATGATCCGTACGCCGCTTCTTGCAAGGGCGTCACGCAGTCTTTCTTCCGCGGCAGAACCATTATCTCCCCGCTCTCGAAAGCCGTGCGCCAAAACCACTGCACCAGCAACGCCCCTTTCACCGCACTGAATAAGAATCTCCGGTACTTCTTCGGCGGGCCGCACGATAATTGCGATATCTACATCCCTGGGAAGGGCGGCGATTTCTGTAACGACCGGAACATCGAGAATCGTCCCTGTCCTGGGATTGACCGGGTAGATAGGATAGGCGTAGCCACCCTTTTTTAGCGCCTTGATGATCTGAAATCCGCGCTTGTCGGGATTTGAGGATGCGCCGATAACCGCGACAGAGTGCGGCTCGAGGATGCGACTTAGCGCCGTTGCCTCGTTCTCGCCGTGAGCAGCCGCAAACTGCTGCTCGCGCGAGATAGTTGCCTCGTTGGAAAATGTCATAGTTCTGCCTATTTTCCTGCGAAACGCGGGGAACGCCGTTCGGCAAAGGCAGCGACACCTTCCGCCCAGTCGTGGGTTTCCATTATTGATAGAAGGTCTTCGGCCTCGGCTCGGAAAAGCTCTTCCGGGCTTTGCGGGAAATTGATCGCGGCCTTTAGACGCGCCATCGGCAGGGGCGCGTTCCTGACGATTTTCTCCACTAGCGCTGCCGTGCGCTCCTTGAGCTGGTGCGCTGGGGGAGCCTCATTTGCGAGGCCGATCTCCAGGCATTTCGCGCCAGTAATCTTTTCGCCCAAAAGCAAAAGTTTCGCCGCGTTCCGTAGCCCGATGAGGCTCGGCAAGCGGAGCGTTACTCCCCCTCCAACATAAGTTCCAATCGCAACCTCAGGAAACCCAAGCTGAGCGTCCTCGGACATAATGAGAAAATCAGCAGAGGTAGCGATTTCTGCTCCGCCGCCCAATGCATAACCGTGCACCTCGGCTATCACCGGAGCGTTCATCATCTGAATCCGCTCGCAGACCCTCTGACCCAGCATAATATAGGCTTCGCGCTGAGCCGGCGTCCGTTCACCAGATTTGTGCGCTTTTAGATCTGCCCCGGCACAGAAAGCACGGCCGTTTCCTGATAGGACCACGCACCGAATATCCGGGTCGGCGTCCGCATGGTTAAGGGCATCCAAGGTCTGCTGATAAAGTGCTTCATTGACAGCATTCAACCGCTCCGGACGGTTGAGAACGATGTGCAATGTCTTGTTTTCTCTCTTAGTGGTAACTTCGCTCATGAACAATCTCTTGAGGGTGGCTATCGTCGACAGTCTCCTCAAAAAACTATTGCGCGTCCAACCTTTCTTAGGCATAGACTAATCGCGAATGGGCAATAATATACCTCAGGCGCCTACGAGCCCTTGTCGTCGATCGCGGAGCGAGGGGGATACACCGCTGCGGCGCGATCGTGTGTGCGTGGTGTAGCTGGCGGCATTGGTCGCCGTGGTCTCCGGCATGGGCCAGGCTGATCAGCGCCACGGCTGGCAGGCTGATCAGGGATCATCGCTCATCTGGCTGATCGTTTGCAGAGTGATATATCTGGCCCGGCTGCATTGCCCATTCACCGTTCTGTTCGAGCAGGATTGCGCCGACGAGGCGCACGATTGCATCGTCGTTCGGGAAGATTCCGACGACCCCGGTGCGCCGCTTGATCTCGCCGTTGAGACGCTCGATCGCATTGGTCGATTGGAGCTTGGCGCGATGTTCCTTCGGAAGCAATATAGGCCAGCACGTCGGGCTCGGCGTCATCCATGATTGTCGCCAGCCTCGGGACCTTGGGCCGGATCTGATCAGCCGCGGCGCGCCATTGCGTGCTTGCGGCCTCGGGCGTCTCCTGGCCGGAGCGTGAAGGCTGAGACGACCCTGCGGCACTCTTGCCGGCATGGGCCAGCACGTGGACGCGGCAGCGTTGCCATGTCGCCGGCAGCACCCGGTCACGGCGCTCCTGAGGCCTTCGTGCACGTTGGAGACGACGAGCTTGACGCCGCGCAGGCCGCGACGTGTCATCTTGCGCAGGAACTCCGTCCAGATCGGCTCGGCCTCCGACATGCCAATCTCCATGCCCAGGACCTCGCGCCGGCCGTCTGCGTTGACGCCGACGTCGATGATGACAGCGACCAATACGATCCGCCCACTGCGGCGGACCTTCAGGTAGGTGGCGTCGATCCATTAGGTAGGGCCAATCGCCCTAGATTGGCCGCTCGAGGAAGGCCTTCACCTTGCCGTCGATCTCCTCGCACAGGCGCGAGACCTGACTCGTGGAGATGCCGCTCATGCCCATGGCCTTGACCAGATCGTCAACCGACCGGGTCGAGATGCCTTTAACATAAGCTTCCTGGATGACGGCGGTCAGCGCCTTCTCGGCCATGCGGCGCGGTTCGAGGAAACCCCGAAAGTAGCTTCCCTTCCTGAGCTTCGGGATGCGCAGCTCGACCGTGCCGGCCCGCGTCTCCCAGTCCCGGTCGCGGTAGCCATTGCGCTGGGCAAGCCGCAGCGGGTTGCTCGCGATAGGCGGCGCCGGTGGCCGGGCCCACCTCCATTTCCATCAGCCGCTCGGCGGCAAAGCCGATCATCTCGCGCAGCAGATCGGCATCCGGGGTCTTCTCCACGAGCGTGCGCAGGTTCATCATGTCGTCGGTCATCGGTGGACCTTCCGAAATGGGTTGGCGTCAACAACCAAACCCTAACAGAAAGCGCCGATGACCACCGACACGCAACTCACTCGCTCCACCGCTACTAACGGCGCGCTCGCGAGCGGCTTCGTAACCCCGGAGCTACCACCTGATGGGACACGACCAAATCTAGCCGATGGGATGGCAGTGAACAAGTAATCGTGTGCGCCGGTTTCCCCACCACGGTACAGTTCATACTCCGTTCCTCGCTAACGTACGCAGCGTTTATCAACCAAAGACAGCTACAGCTGTTTTTAATGATGATGCCGCCATCCGGGCTTCGGCGCATCTGACGACCCGTGGCGGTGCGGAAAACCCTCCTCAATTGCAGCGCAGGCGGCACGCGCTACCACAGGGTCTGCACGCTCTTCCGGCCGTACCGGGTTTTGCGAATGACGTTTCCTGTGACGATGCGTGCGACCATCGGAAGCCAATCTCGTGGAAACACAGGTCGGCATGCTGCGGGCTGATATGATGAAAGACGCCGGCGATGGTACGGCGGACGCGGGAGTTGAAGCCCTCCACCGAATTGACGTGGACGGCGTCGCGAACATATTCACCACTGGAATGCCTCACAATCTCGTTTGCTCGTGCTGAGAGACCGGTCACGACTGCGGCACGCGCGTCACCGGCCAGACTGCCAGGCATGATGTCAGTTGGCCGCCCCACCATTGCCATGACTGGCGTTTTGTCCGTATTCGCTGTCGGTTCCGGCCGCGGCCTGGAGGCGGGTCGTCGGGATTCTTTCTGGGCCTCCCACCGGAGATGGAAATGGTCAATCTCCACCGTGCCGGCGAGCATGTTATTGCGCGCCACAATGAGCCGCAGTGCCTGTCCCATCCGCCAAGCCGTTGGCTGGTCACCCCCAGTGCCTCGGCCAGGCGCACCGACGACAAGCCCTTGTCGGATTGCAGTAACGGCCACATGGCCTTCAGCCAAACACGTAAGGGAAGCTTCGTGGAGTGCAGAGGCGTGTGTGTCGTACTGGAACCTGCAATCGCCGCTGGAACATTGATAAAGGCCCGGTCGGGCGCGCCGCTTGCCGGTATCGCGGCCGGGAAGTGCAATCGAGCGTTTGTATCCGCAGGCGGGGCAGATTCGGCCATCCGGCCAAACCATGCTTTTCAGCAGCCGCCGATAAGGATATTCACTGCGGACGGTCCGATCATGTCCTCAATGGTACGAATGTTAGAAAGCGCCGCCAGCATCGTTTCACGCATTCTCGGCCCCCAGGTCAAAGCCAAAAAAATCGCATGAAAAGCCATAGATCACAAGGATATTGCTGTCTTTGGTTGATAAACGCCGGCGGCGGCGTTGGTACCTTCTCGATGTTCAGAGCGTCTAATAACGGTTTTGCAATGGAATCGGCCCGAAATAAATCGGGCCGAACACAAGCTACTCGACGGTGGTATCTGCCCCGTACCACTTTATCGAAAGTTTAGACAGCGTTCCGTCATCCCTCATGGCCTTAACGGCTGCAGCGATCTTGTCTTCAAAGGCCGTGTCACCCTTGAGGATCGCTATAGCACCGGGCGCAGAATACAACGGTTCGTCGAGTACTTTGAGCGGATAGCCGGCCTTTATCGCTTCTACCGCAGAAGGCTCGTCGCAAAGAACCGCATCTAGGCGGACGCCATCGCCAAGCCGAAGATCGGCCAAAATAAGGTCCGTCGTCTGGAAGGTCCGGACGGAGCCCGGCGTGAACTTATATTCTACTGGCTTAGCGCCTTCGAAGTTCAAGATCAGCTTATGGTGGGCATAAGCCTCACCAGTGTCCCCTGTGGTAGTTCCTACCACTTTTCCGTCGAGATCGGAGAGCTTGGTTGATTTACTATCTTTGTGAACAATTGCTACCTCCCGACTGTACACGTACACTACAAAATTGAACTTTTCAGCACGGTCCTTGGTGGGTGTCATTTGGCCCATGGCTAGGTCCCATCGTCCATCCCATTTGCCTGACACTATGACATCCCAATCAGGCGTGACGAACTTGGCCTGAACCCCCAATTTTTCTGCAATGCCCTTCGCGACCTCAATCTCAAAGCCGTCTAGTTCATGTTTTTCATTCATGAAAGAGCTTTTGGGCCAAGCGAAAGAGGTAGCCACCGTCATAGTCTTTGTTTCAAGAACCTTGTCGAGCACAGAGCCGGCGAGCGAATCAGTTGCAAAGCCCATTGATGAGAGTGCAAGTGATGCTGCGGCGATAATGACCTGGGTAATCTTACTCATGATTTATTATCTCCTTGTTGGTTTCACATCGTGTTGTATTCAACGCTCCCAGAGAGTTTGGATCGCTGGCACGTGTCTTGTCTAAATCAGATCAAGCAACTCTGGGCTGGCTCCCTTTCTCGTGTGGCCGATCACTGCGGGGCCGTCACCTTCCCACGGCATCAGGATAGAGGTGCAGTCCGGGGTGGCGACGCGTTCGTTCCCGGGGAGAAATCCTCGGGAAGCTGAAGGTCGCCCCAGCAGTTCCACAGGAGGACCGTTTCAAAATCCTGCCGGACGCCGCAGCTATCCCCTCGATCTCGCGTACAAAGCGGGGATAGGTCGCGCGAGCCGATGATTCCAGCGTCTTCAGATAGTCTGATCCGCACCAGCGCTTCTCCAGTGCAATCTTGCTCGCTTCGCTGAAAGCCGGTGCTGGCTCGACTGTTGCTGCTGGCCGGCCTAGCCGCTGAAGCAGAGGCCCGCAAACCTGACGTCATTTGCGAGCTGGGCCGCGAAAGTTGGAATGATCGTTTCATTTGGGTCCTGGAGGGGATCATACAAATAACAGCCACATGGTTCCAGGACCGATGATCACCTTCATTCAATTCTCCCTATCGCGACATCGTTCTTGAATCTCCCGAATTACTGGCGTCAGGTTCCGCAGGTAGGCTTCGTTCTGGGATTTGGGTATGTAGCGCCCGTCACAGCATTGCGTCCAACATCTTTTGGACATCGATTAATCGCGAGCCAGCAACAGTATGAGCCTTAAGACGTTCCGTTCGTCGCGATAGCGGAGGGCGGCAGATGTCGAGCAGTGGCCGGTTCCTCGAACATCGCTCTAATTGTGAGCTTAGGGCGGACTGCGGCGCGGCGATCCAGGTTTGATGCCGCCCCAAGCGTTGCGCGCAGCAGACAGATCCCGGACGGGAGGTGCAGCGCCGTTCGGCCAGGTCGGCGTTGGGGACGGAGGGCTGGCTGCGCGAGTGGTTGTTCCTGCATGGCGGCACGCACACTTAATTCGCCAGGAACTCGCTATTTCTGCCATATGGAAGAATCGAGAGCTCGGATGAGATCAGGGAGCTGAAGGCTGGCGTATCGCCGAATTATCTGGGTCCTGCTATCTCACCCTATCGGCTCCTGAAGAAGATCCTTGCCGACCTGACGCTCGATTGGGGGATGCTGCAGGACGTTATCCGCCGAAAAATCTAAGGCCTGCCTGGAAGCGCAAGCAGATCCACGGGATGCTGGCGAATTGGATTGCCGGCGTGAAGCGGGTGGTCGTCGTCATGGACCATACTAACAAGGCAGAGGAGTCGAAGGTCTTAACATCCTGCACGCTGGCTGCGCAGCTCGCTGTCAGTGATGCCGTCGGCAAGTTCAACCATCTTTAAACCGCCTTCGACGACGTCGAGCACGCCAAGGTGGGTGATGATCCAATCAACCACGCCCTGGCCCGTCAGCGGCACGCTACCGAAGCAATGATCGTTGACTGATCTGCCGCGGCAAATAGCAAGCTAGACGTGAGCGAGCCCTATAGACTTCGAAAGTTCTACCCTGGGCACTCCATCGATTGGACAGAGATCAGGGGCTGTCCGGACTCTTCCGAAATCTGCAATAGTGGGTGCGCTTTCGCTAGTTTTCCTATTTCTTTTTCGTCGGGTCAGGTTGTGACTTGTCTAACCATCTGGCTCCGGTCGGAATTCTGAATCCCTGGGTTACTCCCTGCCGCAGCATTTCCATGAGAATTCCCGCGGCCGGAGGCATAGGTGTCTGTGGATCATGGACAAGATAGATCTCGCGTTCGACTACCGGACCCACCAACTCTTTTTGGGCAAATTCACAAAACTGCATCATGGGCAGGACAAGGCTAGGCACTGCGGATACCCCTAGATCGGCTGACACGAGACCCGCAACCGCACCGACGTCACGAACCTCTGTGACGGTCCCGAGTTGAATTTCGGCAATCTGCAAAGCGCGATCCACACAAGTGCGAATGCTGCTCAAGGGATCGAATGCGACGAAGTCTTCCCCGGTCAAGTCGTTCCAGGACACTGTATCCATGTCCGCAAACCGGTGAAATTTTGAGCAAATGCAGATCAGTCTATCCGCCGCGATCCGCTCGCAGACCAGCCGTCCTTTCGCCTTTGGAAAGGAAGTGATGCCAAAATCGACTTGTCCGTTGGATACGTAATTGACAACCTCCTCCGCAAAGCCGTCCTTTACCGATATTTTAACGTTGGGCCTGGCTTTCCGGAATTCGGAAATGATCGTTGGCAGCATGATGGACGCGACCGACGAAAGTGCGGCTAGGCTCACAACCCCATTCATTCCACTATGGTAAAGCTGGAACCGTGACAGTGCGCTGTCGAATTCCTCAAGGACACGGCGCGCGTTCATCAAAAGCTGGTCGCCGGATGCTGTGACAACGACCCGCCTTGTAGTGCGCTCGAACAGGCGGGTGTCGAGTTCCTCCTCAACTTCCACGATTGTTCGACTTAAAGCTGACTGCGAGATGTTCAGAAACTGGGCTGCAGCGGTATACCCGCCCCGCTCCGCGATCGCGACGAACGCACGCAAATGCCTGAGAGTGATGTTATTCCTCATTCGCGATCGATATACTTAGATCACGTTGGATGGGCAATAGCGAACCGCCCCGGGTTTGATCGGAGGCTCCAAGTCCTGAGAAGGCGGAGCCATGACAAGCAAGACGACCAACAAGTTCTCTGCCGAGGTCCGAGCCCGAGCGGTGCGGCTGGTTTTGGATCACGAAGGCGAGCATGCCTCGCGGTGGGCGGCGGTCTCATCGATCGCCGCCAAGATCGGTTGCACGGCGCAGACGCTGCATGAGTGGATGAAGAAGGTCGAGCGCGACAGTGGCGTGCGAGCCGGTGTGCCTACGGATGTGGCGACGAAACTCGGCTTTGGAAAGCGAGAACCGCGTGCCTCGCTAGGCCAACGAGATCCTTCGCAAGGCTTCCGCATATTTTGCCCAGGCGGAGCTCGACCGTCGGTTCAGCCATAATCGCGTTCATCGACGATCACCGCGATGCGCATGGGGTCGAGCCGATCTGCAAGGGTGCTGCCGATCACCCCGTCGACCTACCACGACCATGTCGCCAAGCGCATCGATCCCTCCCGGCTTCGGCTCGGGTGAAGCGGAAAGAGGCTTTGAAGGATGAGGTCCGACGCGTGCTCGAGGCTAACTTCCGCGTTTACGGCAACATCCCGCCGGCCGAATGCCGAGGAACGCTACTACGCCATGTTGGATGAACCAGCCATAGCCGCGGGACTCAAACGAAACAGCCTCCGGAAAACCCGAGGCGGTTCAACTCGCCCCCTCGACAAAAACGCAGAAAATCTGCAGCGGAGCCAGGAACATTGCAGAACTTCAGCAGAAGAGGACGTTTAACATCTTATGACCCTGATTAAATAGCGGTTCGGTGTTCGCTGAAGCCGCGACGCACTCAATTTTGATGCGCCAGCGAATGCCGATTTGATGCGCCAGCGAATGCCGAGAATCTTTGGGTCGAAATGAAGTGATCCATGGCGCGGGCGTGGGTGGAAATGGGCATCCCAGCTTCGACGCCGAAGCGGCTTAGATGTCGAGCGCTTATATTAGAACATTAGAAATGGACTCTGACCGAAGAAACCTAAATAATCGCATTCTTGGCAACGCGCCACTGGGTTGTCAATCAAAGCTGTCCAAGGAGTGACGATTTGCAATAAGTAGCGGCCCGGCGCGTCTGGGCTGCCCATCATGGCGGAAGAATAGAATGCTCTACCGAGACTCAGTTGACTCTGAAGCGCTTGTTCATAAGCCGCTATTTATCGGCTCTATTTTTATGGCTGTACTCGCAGCTTCAATGATGTGTGATTTTTCGGGCACCCTTATCGGTCAGCTGCTGCGCCCGGTGATAGGCGATCCGCTGCAAAGCGGCGTGTATGGGCGTTTCGCTATATCATTAGTGCTTTCTCTGCTATTTTGTCTCAACATCGTCCTGATCGGCTTCGCTCCCTTAAAGGTGCAGATAGGGGTCGTCTGGCTGGAACTTCTGTTGCTTTTCCTAGGATTTTTTTCGGTTTTTCACTTAAGTGTGCCCTTCATTGTCAAAAATTTGCCGTATCTAATAACCCAGGGGGCTTTCACAACTCTATACGTCTCTGCCATCTCACTGCTTTTCGCATCCTTTATTGGACTTGTTGCAGCGGTTGCAAAGCTTTCGACGAATGGGTTCGCCTACGGTGTCGCGAGCTTTTACACCTCATTTTTCCGCGGCGTACCGCAGTTAATGCAAATTTATATCATATATTTGGGTCTTCCGCAGTTAGGCGTTTCGCTGGATACTGTTCCCTCTGGGGTGCTGGCAATATCTTTGTGTAGTGGCGCATATATGGGGGAGATCTTTCGCGCCGGTATTCAAAGTATCGACCGTGGTCAGTGGGAAGCTTCGCGATCGCTGGGTTTCGGCTTCGGACTCACAATGCGAAGGATTATCCTTCCCCAGTCTTTCCCTATAATTATTCCGCCCATGGGTAATATGTTTATTGGTATGCTGAAGGACAGCTCGTTGGTGTCGGTGCTGGGTGTCTGGGAGCTGACCTTCCTAGCTCGGAGCATCGGTGTGCCGACGTTTCAAACGATGGAGATGCTTATAGCGGCTTCGATGATATATTGGGTCATGTCAGCGTGCCTCGAAATGGTCCAGGCTCGCATCGAGCAATATTTTGCAAGGAGCAAAGCACGATGACGCGGGGCGGAAGCGATCTGATCACAATTCGAAAGGTGGAGACCGCTTCCTATCTCGGATTGAAGGATCCGCGGGTCGGTAATGATTTTTATAGTGGAAAAGGAAAAATGCTTGACGCGTCAAACAAGATCATTGAAGCGCGGCACGTGTCAAAATGGTACGGCGCCTTCAAGGCATTAAATGACATTAGCCTTTCGGTTCATTCGGGGGAACGAATCGTCATTTGTGGCCCCTCTGGATCTGGAAAATCGACGCTGATACGCTGTTTCAACCGACTTGAAGCACATCAGGAGGGCGAGATCGCCGTCAACGGTATTAGATTGCATAACAAAATGCGTAACGTCATGGAGGTTCGAAAGAATGTTGGAATGGTTTTCCAGCATTTTAACCTGTTCCCGCACATGACGGTATTGATGAACTGCATGGCTGGTCCGATGTGGATTAACGGGGTGACGGAGACCGAGGCCAGAAGGATCGCCTTGAAGTTCCTTGAGCGCGTTCGCATTCCGGAGCAGGCCAACAAATATCCTGTTCAACTCTCAGGTGGACAACAGCAGCGCGTTGCTATCGCACGGTCTCTCTGTATGGAACCTGCCGTCATGCTTTTTGACGAACCCACTTCCGCGCTCGATCCGGAGATGGTTTCGGAAGTACTCGATACCATGACGGGATTGGCACGTGAGGGAATGACAATGGTTTGCGTCACTCACGAAATGGGCTTTGCACGCGCGGTCGCGGATCGGGTGATTTTCATGGATCACGGCCAGATTATCGAAGAGGCCCCGCCAAACGCCTTCTTCACGAACCCTCAACATGAAAGGACAAAGTTGTTCTTGCGACAGATATTATCTCACTGAGACTTCGCTTTCTCATCTCCCCGATCTTGACCACCGAAATCCCTCTCCCGAAAATCGGGAGAAGCATTGGCGATCACGCGCCGCCGGTCTCCCGGAGCGCTCCGGGAGACCGGCGGCAGCACTAAACTGGGGAAGATTCAAACGGCACTTCTGGGGAGTATTGAGCCGGCATCGACAGTCGCGCCAGCGTGACGGCGTCCGGTTGATGCTTGAGGATCGGCTCGGCCCATCCCAGCAACCCTCGTCTTTTAATCGCACGAAGGGGCGGGCCACCGATCTCCGCTTCGGAACATGACGTCTAGCATGGCCGCCTCGGCTGCACTGTCTTAGCGTCGGCTCCGTCCTGCTGAAGCCTCGGCTTGCCAATGCGGGAGACCGACCAAGGGCGCCGGCTTGCGGCGCTCGGAGGTCAATGTGCAACAATTTGACTGAAATCCTCCCGACGGCTCGGTGGTTGGCCGAGAGCTTTGAACCTTCGGGGACGCTGCCAAGTGGGTGTTCAAGATCCGCAACTTTTCACAACGGCAAAGATGTCACTCCTGCGGACATTCTCGCATCTATGCGACACCATATGGTGAGGGACCAACTCCGATGCGAAGGCCATGCTGCCTTCTGGATCCCCGATAACTGGATCGTTTTTGGTTAGAGTTTTTCGCTGTATTTTCCCGGCTGGGAGAAGGAGCGGAACGATGAAGGCATCGAAGTTTTCGGACGCGCAGAAGGCGTTCATTTTGAAACGGGCGATGATGGCGTGAGCGTGGCGGAGATCTGCCGCAAGGTCGGGATCAGCCAGGCGACGTATTTTAACTGGCGCAAGAAGTATGCTGGCTTGCTGCCCGATGAAATGCGCCGGTTTAAGGCGCTGGAAGATGAGAATGGGCGCCTGAAGAAGATCGTTGCCGACCTGACGCTCGATCGGGAGATGCTGCAGGACGTTATCCGCCACTGGCGCTACGCGCCCGTGGTCGTGGCGTTGACTAGGGTCGCCGTTTGGTGGCGGGGAGCTTCTCTCCCGATACCCAAACGGTGCATTTCGCACACGGCGAGCACTGAACCGCTTTCGAAGTAAGCGGTGCACCGAGGCACCTTTCCAGAAGTCGCCTGATGCGTGTATGGCGGTCAGCCGTTCGTCGGCGCGCCGGGGCGATCACTGCGGGTTATCATAATGGGTGACATAGTGGAGTTCGCGAACGGCGGGGATGACGAGGGCGATATCTTTGTATGCCTCGTGCTCGATGAAGTGCGCGGTCTCGGGCCCCGGCCTGGGCTTGCCGAGGACGGGCCGCCCCTTCTTGTCGACGCAGTAGATCAGGATCGGCAGCAGCGGACCGTGGTTGGGGTTCCTGAGGTCGAGTAGCCGTTTCCAGCATTTGATGTTGAGATTTATGGCCGTAGAAGCCTTGGCACCATGGCTGCGGGTCGATGCCGCCGCCGGGCTTGGTGATGAAGCGGGGCGCATAATCCTGCGGTCTGTCGAACAGCGTCTCGTTGATCCGGTTGTGGATCCTGGCGAGGCTGGCGAACACGGCGTGATCGGTTGCAGAGCCTTTGCCCAGGACGTCGCGCGACAAGCCCATGAGCGGGCACATCCAGTCTTGCGTGTCGGCGAACCGCGGCCCGGTGACCGATGCCGTTACGAAGCCATCCAGCGCCGACATGCTCCGCACCAGCGGGCGGGGGTTTGTCTTGGCGGCCATCCAGGCCTCGAGCGCCTGGTCCGACAGCGCCATGTCATCGAGCGCGCTCATGCAGCCGAGGGGAGCGGCATCTCTTGGCGGCGCACCCAGTTCCACGGCATCAGCTCATCCCAGCGCGAGGCTGGCCAGTCGTTCTGGATGCGCTCGATGACATCGGCCATGTAGGCTTCGGCATCGACGCCGCAGAGCTTGCAGGTCTCGATGATGCTGAGCACGACCGCTGACCGCTCGGCCGCGGCGAAGCTGCCCGAGAAAAGCCAATTGCGCCTCCCACCCGAAAAACCACGAATTGCGCGCTCCATGATCAGGTTGTCGGGCTCGAGCTGGCCATCGTAGAGGAAGCGGTTGAACGCGCGCCATCGCTTGGTGCCATAGGCGAAGGCCTTGGCGATATCGGCATGGCGCGACAAACCCATGGCGTGGCGCATGAGCTGTCGTCGCAACGCGCGGACCAGGGGTCGGGTCCGCCTTCGTCGTGCGGCCAATCGCTCGGCCGGCCGGGAGCCCCCGTATCTCTTCCTCGATCCGGTAGATCGCCTGGATACCGGCCATGGCCGTCGTGCTGAGCTCGGTCGGCTGGCTGTCGTGAACGTCGAATATCTTGCGACGCAGATGGGCCAGGCAGGCAGCTTCTCGAATAGCGCCGTCCTTGTAGATCTGGTTGTAGCCGGTGAACCCATCGGCCTGGAGCGTACCGGCAAATCCGGCGAGCTCGCTCATCACGCTCTCGCCGGCGCGACCCATGGTGGCGCGATACCAGGGATCAGTGGCTCCTGCGAACCGAATTGCGGTCGTCGGCCACGTAAACCCAGAGCGCGCCATTGTGCGTCGTGCCGGTGCTGGGCGCCAGGATCGGAGGCCGCGTGTCGTCGGTATGAATCTTGGTGCGGGTACGGCCGATCTCACGGATGCGGTTGTAGATCGGATCGAGCAAGGCGGCGGCGTAGCCGGCGCTGCGCGCAAGGGTGGATCGCTCGATATCGACGCCCTTGGCGGTCATCATCTGTGCCTGACGGTAGAAGGGCGAAGGGCGGATGATAACCCCACTTGGCCATCATGATATGGGCGAGCGCGGCATAGCTGAGCTTGCCGCGCGCAATGGCCTTGGCTGGTGCCGGCGCCTGAATGATTTTATCGCAGGTTCGGCAGCTGTACTTGGGTCGAACGGTCTCGATCACCTGCCAGGCTTGGGCGACCAGGTCGAGCATCTCCTCGTGATCTGCGCCCATGGCGCGCAGATCGCCGCCGCAGCCCGGGCAGCATGCGCAAGACGGCTCTCGAACGATCCGCTTGCGCGGCAGGTTGGGGTTGAGCTTGCGCACCGGCAACACCCGGACCTTGTCGGTGTTAGCGACGATGGGCAGCTCGGCATCGGGCATGCCGGCGGCGACATCGGTCTCGAGATCTTCGAGTTCGAGCAGCATCTGGCCGAGCTTCTCGGACGAGCGGCCGAAGGCCTTGCGGTTGAAGCGATCGATCTGCAGCTGCAGGCGCTGAATGCGAAGTGCGGCCTCGGCGCGCTCTCTTCGCAGCTGCTCATCGCGTTCGGCGATGGTGGTGTCACGGGCAGCAACGGCCGCTTCCAGAAGCGCGATCCGGGCGAGGAAATCAGCGATTGAGGGAGCTTGGTTCCGACACCCAAATTACATACCCGAAATAGCCCCTTCAAGGAAGCAAAATCCGCACAAAATCAATAACAAACGAGCAAAATCAGCCAGCCAGACGCGGCCGATAAGTCTTGCTCGGCCGGCGCCAGTCGATCCCTGCAGGACGAAGGAAAGCAGCTGCTGGCGTTTGCGGCGCTGCGGCTGCGGCTTCGCGGGCTTGCACCAGATCGCGGACAGCCTGATGGACCACGTCCGGCACCCACACCCTGATCAGTTCGCCCGCCCGATGCAGTCGCTGTCAATGCCGCTCGAATCTTCCCCAAAGTGCCGAAGTAAAATTCCCCAGTTTCGCCGCTCAGGCTGTCACGGAAGGTTATCCATTTTTCGGCGGCCTGCCGCGTGGTCGTGGTGGTGCGTTGAGCGTGGGCGGCGTGATGGAGGCCTTTGATCGCAGGTATTCGGACATGAGCTCGGCGTGTTGGCGGAGCCGATAGCTCGATCCTTCGATCTGGACGACGACGGCATGGTGAAGCAGGCGGTCGAGAAGTGCGGTTGCGACGACAGGGTCGCCGAAGACCTCGCCCCATTCGGCAAAGCCGCGATTTGAGGTGAGGATCATTGCGCCCTTCTCGTAGCGGGCGTTGACGAGTTGGAAGAACAGATTGCCGCCACCGTGGATGACTGGCAGGTAGCCGATCTCGTCGACAACGAGGGCCGCTGCAGAATTTGGACAATCGAAGCCCGGGTGAAATCAGCGACCGGAAGGCAGGAAGCACTGGCAAATCCCGGCGTCAACCGCGATTCCGACTCTATTAACTTATTCGTACCGTCCGTTAATGCCGCAACCTGCACCAAATATGCGGAAGAACTCAATCCTTATCGCCGCGCCGCAGTCCGGTCTAAAGTTCAATGAGCGATTCAAGGACCGGGTCGCTGTGTGATACAAGCCGCCTCCGCGATCGCGACGAACGCCGAAGTTGCCTAAGGGGCGTACTGTTGCTCATTCGCGATCAGTCCATGACCAAAAAATGTTGGACGCAATGCTGTGGCAGGCGCCAAGTATCCAAGTCGCCAGAACGAGCTACCCGCTCGCCGGAATGAGCCTATCTGCGGATCGGACGCGATAATTTCGATGCATTGTGGAACGACGTCGCGATGAGGAGAACTGCATGGGCCTTTCGTCTCTGGAAGCGTCACATTCGATCTTTGCCTATGACTTCGATGGTGCTGCCGCTGCCAAGGCCTACAAGGTCGGCCCGCTGAAATCCACTTACGTGACTATGCGCGATGGCGTAAGGATTGCCTTGGATATCGCCCGTCCGATGGGTGACGGTGGTAACATTAAGCGCGACACCATTCTTGCGATGACGCGCTACTGGCGTGGGGTCAAAGAGGGTCCGCCCCATGAGTTTGTAAGCCGGCTTGTGCCGCATGGCTATGCTGTGGTCGTTGGGGATTCTCGTGGCTCCGGTGCTTCTTTCGGCCAGTGGCCCTATCACCGTGCACGCGCTGAAACGCTCGATTTCAGCGAAATACTTGACTGGATAGCGGCCCAGCCCTGGTCTACGGGTCAAGTGATCGGCTACGGCCTGTCCTACACCGCCAACACGGCGGACTGGATGGCGGAGCGAAATCATCCGGCGCTGAAGGGCATCATACCGCGGTTTGCGGACTACGATTCTTACGAAGACTGTTATTTCCCTGGTGGAATTCCCAACCTCTTCGTCGTGAAAACCTGGGCCGAACTCGTCAAGCAGCTCGACCGCAACGCAGCAGTTCTCGCCGATGGTCAGAAGTCGCCTGGCGTTCGTCCGGTAGGCCCCGGCGGCGAGGCGGACCTTGCCGCGGCACTGCGTGATCACGAGCGCGCGGTGCCCATTTCCGAGGGATTCCAGCAGGTGACGTTCAAGGATGATCGTCCGACCACTTGGGGAGGAGCCTCCATGATCGAGTGGAGCACCCAGGAAGTAGCGGACCGGATCTCTCGCTCAGGGACACCAACCCAAAACTTGGCGGGCTGGTTTGATAGTGGAACGGCGCAAGGTGCAATCCGTCGCTTTCTAGGACAGTCAAATCCGATGAACGTGATCATCGGTCCTTGGAATCATGGTGGCGATTATGCCTATGATCCCCTCCGCGACCCTGGTGAGACGATCGTTCCAACCATCGTGACGCAGCACGCAAATGACATCCGCTTCGCCGACTTGTGCTTCAACGGCCAAGCTGCCCACGAGCAAGGGAAGATCCTTCACTACTACACGCTCGGCGAAGGTGCATGGAAGTCGACCCGGTCGTGGCCGCCCCCGGCCACCTCTCAACGGTGGCACATGGCAAGCGGCTCCCGGTTGAGCCCATCGCCCGGAGAGGCAGGATTCGACCCGCTTCAGGTCAACCCTACAGCGGGTGACGTTGAAACGAACCGATGGGCAACGCAGATTGATTGCGGACAGGTGGATTATGGAGACAGGCGGCAGTTCGACGGTCGTGGCCTCGCCTATACAGGCGAGCCGTTGACGCATGATCTAGAGATTACCGGACATCCTGTCGTCCACTTGAACGTAACATCGACACGTGAGGACGGTGCATTTCTAGTGTATCTAGAAACCGTACGGCCGGACGGGATGTCCCTTTACCTTACGGAAGGTCAACTGCGCGCCGTGCACAGGAAGGTGTGGACCGCTTCACCGTTCCGGGTACTTGGTCCGCAGCACAGTTATCTTAGACGCGACGCCGAGCCACTCATTCCGGGCGAGGCCGCCATCCTCACCTTCACGCTAAATCCAATATCTGCATTCCTACCGGCGGGTCACCGCTTAAGGGTGGTTCTGGCCGGCAGCGACAGGACTACATTTGCTACTGTGCCCGCCGACGGCCGGCCACCGTTCCTCAAGTTCCATCGTGGTACGGCAGGCTGTTGCATTGACCTGCCCGTTATTGAGGCCTGAGCAGAAGCCGATATCTTCGAAATCACACAAAACGGAAGTGCAATGTCCAGAAATACTATCTCCAGCGTCCGCGCCAAGGGCGACGCCTTCTCCATCGGCGTCGCCCTCGGGCGCGCCAGCGCCGGCTTCCTCGAACAAGCGCAGCGAAGCGAGCAAGATCGTGCACTGGAGAAGCGCTGGCGCGGATCAGACTATCTGAAGACGCTGGAATCAGCGGCTCGCGCGACCTATCCCCGCTTTGTGCGCGAGATCGAGGGGATTGCTGCGGGCGTCGGGCAGGATTTCGAAACGGTCTTCCTCCGGAACTGCTGGGGCGACCTACAGCTTCCCGAAGACGTCTCCCCGGCAACGAAAGCGCTCGCCACCACGGGCTGCACTTCCCTCCTCATGCCGCGGGAAGGTGACGGCCCTGCAGTAATTGCCCATAACGAGGACGGCGATCCCGAGATTCTCGGCGCCTGTCTCTGGGCCGAGGTCGAGCCCGATGAGGGCCCGGCTTGGAGCGGCTTCATGTACCCCGGCCAGTTGCTGGGGCACACATTCGGCTCGAACGAGGCAGGGCTCGTCCAGACTGTCAACAACATCAGCGCCCATGATCTTCAGCCGGGCGTGCCGCGGCAGATCATCTGCCGCGCGATCCTCGATGCGAGAAGTCTGGACGAAGCAGTCGAAATCCTAAGGCGGAAGGATCGTGCCAGCGGCTTCCATCACAATCTTGGTGAGGCGAAGACGCGCCGGCTCCTTTCTGTCGAAGCGCCCGCCTCAGGCTTCGCAGTTCAGGAGGTCGCCTCGCAGCGAGCCCACGCAAACCACCTGCTCTTCAGGGAACTCGACGGGCTGGACCAGACGATCACGCCGTCTTCCCGTAGCCGGCAGGAGGCAGCGGACCGGATGATCGCGGAAGGTGCGCTCACAGGCGGTCCAGAGGCGGTACTCTTTGATGAAACTACTCCGATCTATCGCGGCGAGGATCGACGGGACGATTACGCCCGGACCCTTGCCACGGCCGTCTTCGCGCTTTTCCCGGACCGTGTCGAATGGCGCGTGCACGCCATGCCAGAGGAGCGCAACGCTCTGAGCGGGACGGTGCGCGTCGTCTAATCCGCTGCCGCCTTTTTGCCCGCTATCCAGCCATAGCGATCAGCTTCAAACTATGCTTTATTTATATTGTAGGCGATAGCGGTGAAGCGAATTTGGCACCTGCCTTAGCAAGCCTTCGCCATCACATCCGGCGAAGGCCGTAGATCCGATTCCAGCCCGAAGATCTTCTCAATCCGGCCACGAATGCGGCGGATCGGTTGGTTCCAGTGCCAGTGTTTCGGCTTCGTCCTGTACGTACATACGGTGGCGACCACCCTTGGCACGCACCGCGTCGAAATGGTTGCCGCCGCTGTCGGTAAACCTCCGTCGGTATTGCAGGCATACCATCGGGCCTTGCCCCGATTAATGTTGGCGGGCGTGAGGCGATATAGCCTCTACCAGAGCTGCATCGGCGTCGACAGACCCCTGTTCGTCATCTTCGCCGGCCGGAGGCCTCGTGCATCGACAAGTGCGTGTTCCAACGATTCCGGAGAGTCGCCGACACAGAAATCCGGTACAGGCCTTGGATCGAGGCGCACAATGCCACCTACAGGTTTTTTGGGTGACGCAGCTTCTGACAGCGACAACACCAACGCGCGGTGATCAAGGCTTGTCCCTTCGATCGATGGTCAATCGCTCTTATACGGATATGGCGCGACAGTACAGGCGCAGTTTTTCCTGCACGCCCTCGAAAGCCCGGCTCCCAAGTCAATTCTGCTTAGTCAAGCTGTCCGCTCCGAGGGGCGCACTCCAAAGACCGGGTAAATCTTGCCATGGCTCAACAGGAAGGATCGAATCTCCTGGCGCTTGCGGGTTCGATCCTTCACCGCAGCCTCGCGGGCGCGGATAAGGCACGCATTGCCGCGTCCCTAGCCTCCATGTCAAACACGGCTTAGATCTGTCACTTCGTCTAGGCTTTCTGCTTGCTCCAGCGGCGTGACAGAGAGCGCAAGGGATACCGTGTGCGACGATCCTTGTCGATTGTCACAGTGGCACCGAGGTCAAGCGGCTGCGGTCCAGAACGGGCAAGCAACATCCAAAAGCTCGGCAGCCAGCAAAGTCTCAGAAGCCGACTGCCCGCGCGATCGGGCTGCTTGTGCCAGTAGCCAGGGCGCCAGTCGGGGAGCCAGGTGGTCAAACGGTACCCCGTTGGCCGCCTCTATCAGCGCCAAAGACCCATAGTGGATCAGCTCCTCGCCAGATCGCTCCCCATGCCCAGTTCCGAGCCCAGAGAGCTTCGCCAAAACGCCTCGGGTCCAGGTGTGTGAGCGTACAAAAGGCCACCGCGCGTCGTGATTCCGCCTCGTCATTCAACGCAATCTCGAACAACCAATTCCAAGCTTCATCGCTTAAGGGCCAGCGAGACACCATAAGCATGGTAAGCAAACTGCTGACCGTGTCCGGGTTCGCCCCCTTAAACTGGGAAATCACGGTGTCGGCTTCGTCGGCCGAGAGTTGACCCAAGATCTCCTCGTAGGTCAGATCGTCACCCAGGCCGGCCGACAGGGCGTGCTCGAACTGCGCCAAGGCGCAGGTCGGCTATCTCCATCATCATGAGATTTGAAGCGGCGGAAGCTCGCGACACGATCGAGGCGATCAAGACCACTTGTCTGAATTGCATGAAATCAAGCTCGTGGCGCTCGATCGTCGCCTGCCAAGGAACGCCGTCCCAGGCACGAAGCGGTCATGGCCCTGCTGGTTTATCGAGAGAGGAAGGCTGCAAAGGCGGAACCGAGCCGGCCATCCATATTGGCGCACGAATGGCCAAAGGCTCAACTGCTGCGCGCTTCACCCTGAGGACAGCAGATGGCGAAGGCTCCGGGCCCGCGAACAATTCGTGAGGGTGCCTCGAGTGCGACGCCGGCCCTCCATTTCTGGCCGACGATCCGTGAACTTGCCGTGCGCACATCGTGCCGTCGCTCTACTGATCGCGACATTTGCCATCGCCCTCTTCCAACCGGCCGAACCTCCCGCGCGCCGGGTCGATGATGATGATTATCCCTCTGGAAATGGCCGTTGTGACGGTCTGAGCCGCCTTGAAGCGTTGTGATCTCCATCACTTTACGCGGACATGCGATTCGAAAATACGACAGAAGATGCACAAACCGCCTGTTTGGCGTAGAGCTTTTCAGCAACCAAAATCCGAAACAGCAGTTACTCCAGCCGTGAAGACCACCCTAAGCCGCGCATCGGGCTGCAGGTGCGATCGCCCCTGCCGCAGATTTGTGCAAACGAAAGTCTTAGGAAAGAAACTGAACCGCTTGTCCTTTTCGGGTAAACAAATTTGACCGCCGTTCCCTGCCTCCCCTCGCTAGCCACCATCTAAGGGGATCACGCCGTCGGCCAAATCGCCACCAGCACCGCTAGCCCGCCTGCATACAGCAAGTTGTATCGACGACTTTTTTGCTGGCGCGCGGAGGCGTGTCGGTACCGGAACGACAACCCATCATTTGGATCTTCCCCAGTCTGCAGCCGTCCGCATCACTCGCGAATTCGGATTCTAGATGCGAGAGTGCCCGTGCAGTTCTCTCTCAACATCCTTTAGGGACGCGACACAAAAGGCACGGGCTGGACTTCGCTGCCGGAGGCCGGACTTGTCGACCGCTCGATCGAAAGCGCGACATGAGGAGGAGCCTCACCGGCCTGCAGGGCGGCGAGGCGCTCGTCTAGCTCCCTGTCAGCCACGGTGAGCCGATGGTTTAGACGAAGATAATCGGTCCATGTCGGGGTGCGGAACGTCTCGGTCCACAGCGCGGGCTTCTGAAGATTTCGCTGCAGCGTCCAATTGCGCGCGCCGGCGCGGCTCTGGACGCGCCGCCTTTCGCGCATGCAGCGCAGAAATGCAGAGATGTTCGCTTCGGGGATCAAATACTCGACCTTGACCACGATCGGACCGCTCCTTGGCCTTAAAGTGAGTGCCAGTTCGGGCGGAATGAAGTCGGCCGCCCCCTGGTCCGATTCTTCCCAAAGTTCGATGGGCAGCACTTTTCCCGCCGCCGCAACCAGCAACAGTGCCACTGCAGCGCCTTCGAATGCCCATGTCAGGGAATGGTTCTGCGCGACCGCACCCCAAATCCAGCTGCCGGCCGCCATGCCGCCATAGGTCAAGGCATAGTAGATAGACAGAGTGCGACCGACGACCCACCTTGGGCTTGCCAACTGCACACACACGTCGGTTCCGGTCCAGGTGACAACCCAGCCGGCGCCACCGATGGCAAGCGCGATCGCCGCCACAGCAACCGACGATGTGAGGGCCAGCAAAAGGCAACAGGCCGCGCAAGCAACGGATGCAAGCGTGACCAATTTCTCTTGCGAGGCGATGCGTCTCAAATAGCCATTGCCCAGTCCGGCGATGAAGGCGCCGGCGCCGAAACCGGCCAGCAGAACGCCGTAAACGAGTGGGCCGCCCGCCAGCTGATCACGCACCAGCAGCGGGAGCAGAGCGAGGATCGAGATGCTCGCCAGCCCAAACAGGGTTGCACGCGCAATCGCGAACCGGATCTCCGAGGAGATCGCCGTGAAACGCATGCCATCGCGGATGGCAGTGATCATCCGTTCGCGCGGAAGAGGCGAAGACCGCACGTGCCATTTGGAGCGCAAGACAGTGTTCAATGGGACGAGATCGCTCAGCGCCGCCAAGGCGAAAGCGGCCAAAGGTCCCAGCAAAGCCAAGATTATGCCGCCTAGCGCCGGCCCGATGCTTCGAACAACGTTGTAACCAACCGACATCAGCGTCACGGCAGCGGGTATCTCCCGCTTTTCAAGGATATCGCCGACGGAGGCATGCCAGGCCGGATCATTCAAGGCAAAGCCGCACCCGGCCAGGAAACTCAAGCCCAGGATCAACCACGGACTGACGAAACCCAGCGCGACAGAGAGAGCCAGCGTGGTGGACGCCAGCGCGATCAGGCAGTGTCCGGCAAGCATCACCCCGCGGCGGCTGAGACTGTCGGCAATCGCCCCGGCAAGGATCGACAGAAAGAAGGCGGGCAGCGTCGAGGCTGCCTGCACCAGCGCAACCATCAGATCGGAGGCTGGAATGGTGGCCATAAGCCAGCTGATCGCCACGCTCTGGATGAGCCAGCCAAGGCTGGAAATCTGCGTGGCTGTCCAGATCGAACGAAAGACCGAGTTGTTGAGAGGGATCAAAGTAGTCGCCGCAAAGGGCGAGGAATTTTCAGGGCGCATGACGTTCTCAACCTCCCTCACTGCTGACAGCCGGGCCTTTGGCGCTCAGCTGCGTCACAACCAAGTTCGTTCTCGCGCTCTCGACACTGGAGAGATTTCGCATCGCCATGCCGATGTGCATAATGGCGCCGATTGGGTGTAAGCTGTTCGGGGTCGCGCAACCCGGTGGGTGCGGTCAGTTCTGCCCTGCGATCTCAGCTTTGGATGGTGCTACCGCGGCGAGGGGCGGCTTGTCAAACGGTCGCCGGCTGACAGGGTCAACCGGCTCGACCCGCGGCAAAAACGGGAACGGGCTGCGCCTAGGGCCGAGCCGTTTTTCACCCTTGGCATCGGACAAGAGCCCAGTGGGTCATGGAGTGGTATCGCGGTTGTTCAGCGCCTTCTTGATCTCTTCGAGCGTGTCGGTTCCGTTTTCGAAGAGCGCCATGATCTTTGCTGCCAAGGCCTCACGTTCGGGGCTGTCCGGCGGGAAATGGCCGCCGAGCTCCGCGAGCGCCTTGCTGAGCATTTCCAGTTGTTCTGGACGTGCGAAACTATGGTGCGGCATGGCAGACCTCCCTCAAAGCGGCTGAAGCCATTCACTATGTCGCCCGCCGCATTATCGCAGCCCGCGTGTCAATCGAACAAGCCGCTTTTGCGAGCCGGCGCTATGCGCTATCTCAAAGCGCCGGAACACATACCTGTTCCGTGTGTGAACCCGTTCGCGCACCGCTCCTCCAAGTCGCCCGAATTCCTCGAGCACGATAGATTCACCCCTCCCACGCGAAACCCTAAGCCAAAAGCTTTTTGCACGCGGCGATCCACTGCCTGGCCGACATCGGATCTTCCAAGATCGCGGCGCTCGTAGCGGATTCCAGAAAAGCCTGGTGTGCAGCGCTTACGGGTTGGTGCCCATCATATGCATCACAGCACGGCTGAAGGGCCGTCTGGTGAGCGAGGTCCTTTTGCTCCTCGGGCCAGTTATTGAGAAAATCGACGGCGTCCGCAGCGTTCGCAATCTCTGCACGATATCAGGCAGCACGCTTGCCGAAGATTGGGCTGCTGAAGTCCTCCGCGTTCATTCGGTCCTTCCAAGCAAATGAACTCTCACTGTGGGCCCGGCCCGGCAATCGTCGCAAATGTGTCGTCAAGACGGTGACCATTCAGGGGCCCAGCCCTCTCGTTCCACTCTCGACGAGACCGACTAGCCGCATCTGCAACAGCTGCACCAGTGCCCAGCGCCGGCTCAGCTCCAGGTTGGCCTGCCTACTGCCCTGCTTGAGCGCGATCGCGCGGAGCAGCAGCCGAACCGGCCATGCGGCGTCCGACGGCCCGCCGGTATGTCCAAAGCTGCGCGGGTGGAATGTTGCGAACGATGAAATCATAGTGCGAAACAACGTAGCGGTCCGGCATCTTGTTCACCGGAGACAAAGGTCCGTAGGTGATCTGGATGACAGGCGCGCCAGCAGGAATGCGCGCCAACAAATCCTCAAGCAAGGCAACGCGCTGCTCCATCGGAAAGCTCAGCATGGGCACTGCACTGATTACACAGTCGAACTGTTCGGCTTTCCGCTCCGCTAGCACCTCGTCCAGCGAAAAGGCGTCGCCCAATCGAACATCGACATCCGGAAAGCGCCCCCGCAGACGGTGATAGAAGTCCTCGGAATATTCCACTGAAACCAGCTGCTGCGGCTTGATGCCCGTTTCCAGGATTGCCTTGGTGATGACGCCAGTTCCGGCGCCAAGCTCAAGAACCGGCAGTCCGGACGCTGGCCTGACCACGCTTGCCATGCGCCGTGCCGCATGAACCGACGTCGGCATGAGGGCGCCGACACCTTTCTTGTCCTTTTGCCAGCACTTGAAGAATTGCACTTCTTCTTCAAATTTTCGGCCGAGGCGCTCCTTCAATCGAAAGACCATGTTCGCTCCCTGAGGCGGGCTGCCCGGCCGCCTGACGGGCGTATGTCTGGACAATTCAGGCAGCATTTTCAAGATGCTGACCGCGGCCCCGTGGAGAACAAAAATCATAAAATCGATTAGCTGCGGGACAGCACCATCGCGGTTCGCTTGCACTTCGCCAGGTTCCGTACAAGTACCGGCTAGACAGCTCAGCACATCAGCGCTTTTGGACGCGCGAGGCGCCTTCGGCAACGCAGTGATTATCTGGAACGGAGGCAAAAAGACAAATGCATTGAGCTGCATCTGTTTGAAGCCGCAAAGCGCGGCAAGCAAGCCCGTCCCCGCGTCGTCTGTCGAGCAGAGAAGTGTTGCGTTTGCTTTGATCACCGCCGGAAAGAGAAACTCGTCGGCTGATCCCGTTTGCGGGTCGCCTCGGTCGGGCGCTCAATGGCAAGCCTTTGACGAGGCGGAAGCTCGCCGGCATGCAATTCGCGAAGGCGCTGGTCCAGTTCTTTATCCACCGATGTCAGGCGATGGTTCAAGCGAAGGTAGTCCATCCAGGTCGGCGTGCGGAATGTCTCGGTCCACTGCAACGGCTCCTGCAGGTCGCGCTGAAGGTTCCAGTGCCGGGCGCCGGCGCGGCTTTGCACCCGACGTCGTTCCCGCATCTGATCGAGAAATTGCTCGAGGTTCGCTTCCGGGATGGCGTACTCGATCTTGACCACGATCGGACCGCTCCTCGACTTCAGGTCGAGGGCGAGTTGCGGGGTCTCGAAATCAAGCGAATCCTGATCGGACTCCTTCCATTGACGGATTGGCAACAGGAGCCCGGTGGCGGCAACCAGCAGCAAGGCGCCGGCGGAACTCTCAAGCGCCAGCGTGAGGGAATAGTTTTCGGCCAACACGCCCCATAGCCAGCTTCCGGCCGCGATGCCTCCTGACGCAAGCGCAGAGTAGATCGAGAGCGTACGCCCGACGACCCAGCGGGGGCTCGACAGCTGCACGCTCACGTCAAGTCCCGTCCAGGTGACGACCCACCCTGCCCCGCCAAGGGTCAAGGCAATCGTCGCCACAAAGATCGAAGGCGTGAAAGCAAGAGCCAGGCAGCAGGCGGCGCAGGAGATGCACGCCAGCGTGGTCAGCCGCTCCTGCGACAGCTGCCGTCTCAGCGCGTTATTGGAAATGCCCGCGCACAGGGCACCAGCGCCAAATCCGGCCATCAGGACACCGTAGACGATTGGTCCTCCCCCCAGCTGATCGCGCGCGACGAGAGGCAGCAGCGCCAGGATGGAAATGCTTGTCAGTCCGAACAGAGCTCCGCGCGCGATTGCCGCCTTGATCTCTCCCGACAGCGCCGTGAAGCGCGCGCCGTCATGAATGGCGGTGGTCAAAGGCTCTCGCGGAAGAGGCGAAGACCGGCCGCTCCATTTGCAGAGGCCAATGACCCAGAGCATGGCGAAATAGGTCAGCGTCGCCAAGGCAAAGGCGGTCAGCGGGCCGAAGGAGGCGACAACGATGCCACCGACTGCCGGCCCCACGCTTCGCATGGCATTGTAGCCGACCGAGATCAGCGTGACGGCGGCTGGCACCTCGCGCTTTCGCAGAATGTCGCCAACCGAGGCGTGCCATGCCGGATCGGTGAAGGCAGCGCCGCATCCTGCCAGACAACTGCATGCGAGGATCATCCATGGATTGTATATTCCCAGCCCCACAAGGGCGGTCAGCATGATTGACGACAATGCTATCACGCACCAGCCGATCGCCATGACATGCCGGCGGCTGAAATTGTCGGCAATGGCGCCGGCAAAGATCGACAACACGAAGACGGGCAGCGTCGTGGAGGCCTGCACCAGGGCCACCATCACGTCAGAGCTGGAGATGGTTGCCATGAGCCAGCTGACCGCGACGGTCTGAAACAGCCAGCCCAGGCTCGACACCTGCGCGGCGAGCCAGACCGCCCGGAAGGTGGAGTTCTGCAGTGGAGCGAACGTCGCCGACGAAACTGAAGCCGCGTCCGCGCGCACCACGCTGCTCATTTGCCGAGCCTCTCAAAATCGTATGAGGTTAAGTTCGAGATTTCCCTTGCCGCAATTGCCCATGGAGCGTGGCAGGATCAGGGCATTATCAGCGTAAGGTCCAGATTATTTTTCAGGAAACTGCCCATTTCGCTGAAACGAACTGTCACCTGGAGCCCGACGATTATGGGAGACCGGTCGGCGGCGATTATGATGGCCGGTGGAAGGCGGCGCCGAGTGGTGTGATTTGGGTCTTACCGGGTCGGTTGTCTGGCAACCGGCCAGCGAGAATTATCGGAGTGTAACTGTCGCTGTGGCATTGTGACGGGCTCTCTCGCAAACCTTTCGGCAAGCAGAATATGGCATGGAGCGTTGTCCTCTGCTAATGGAGGAGCACGTGATATTCACGGGCCGTCATGTCGACCAGTCGGTGGTTCTCCTGTGCGTGCGCTGGTACTTGGCCTACAATCTGAGCCTGCGTAATCTAGAAGAGATGATGGCCGACGCTGCTTGAAGGTCGACCACTCCACCGTGCGTCGCTGGGTCGCTCACTTCTCGCAGCTGCTGCTGGAGCGCTTCAACCGGTGCAGGCTTGCGGTTGGCAGCGAGTGGCATATGGACGAGACATTCGATCGTGGACGACATAGTCGGCGGCGCTGCGAGCGAGCCCCTTGGTAGCCCGCTCACGATGCAGGGTCTTGATGAGGTCGCCGCCCTCGCCGATGGGCCACAGGGTTGGCCTCGAGATCATCGTCCACGCGCCATTGGCCTGAGCCGATCTCGGCCGCGAGACCAATCCGTTCGAGCTTGGGGAGGCGACCCTGGTGCAGGATCTGGCGAAGACCTCGGCACCAGGCTCGACTGAGTCGCTGTCGATCATTTCAACACCGGTCATCCGCACACGCAGTCATGGTCTGCGGCAAAGATGATCGACGTGGGAATCTCGTCATCGCGAGGGAGTCCTATTGGGTGGTTCACGTCGAGGCGTGGCAGCGCAGCGGCCGACGGAATATTGCCGGGTGCACCGCCTGACGAAGGACACGCTGGCTGAAGTACTTTGCGGGCAACGACGCAGTCGTAAATCAGGCGGGATTGCGCCGTCAGAAGCCTCCTGGAAGAGCGTGCGAAGCGGCAGAAAAAGCGAGCTCAGCGGCGCTTTGAGATAAGCACCGATGTGCGCAACCGTGGTGTCCAGGCATTCTGGGCGATGCATGTCGAGGCGATTAATTGGAGCGGCATGGGCGTTCGCGAATACGCCACGGCGCTGCATCTGTCGCCGTATTCGCTGCTGATCGACTGGACGAGGCGAGGTCGAAATCACCCAGTGCGCCCTGCGCAGAAAAGCTGAAGAACTTACCGATTAAATTACGGTGCGAACGACTAAATCGCTTCCTTCACGGCGGAAAGAAACTGCTTGGTGCGGTCTCGCTGAGGGCTGCCAAACAAAGTTTGCGGAGGGGCCTGCTCTTCGATCGAACCGCCATAGAAGAAGCAAACGCGATCAGAAATGTCGCGGGCGAAGCCCATCTGATGCGTCACCATGATCATCGTGAGATTGT
Organism: Mesorhizobium sp. WSM3866; assembly: GCF_002294795.1. Classification (NCBI taxonomy): domain Bacteria; kingdom Pseudomonadati; phylum Pseudomonadota; class Alphaproteobacteria; order Hyphomicrobiales; family Phyllobacteriaceae; genus Mesorhizobium; species Mesorhizobium sp. WSM3866. The sequence continues at coordinate 113,250 of NZ_NSGC01000011.1, forward strand.
GTTCCGAAACCAGTTTCCGGATCACCGCTGTCACCTCGCCGATGACTTCGGGATCGAGGGCGGACGTGACCTCGTCAAATAGCATCACTTTAGGCCGCATCGCTAGAGCGCGAGCTATGGCGACGCGCTGTTGCTGTCCACCTGAAAGCCGGGAAGGATGCTGGTCACGCTTGTCGATCATACCCACCATCTTCAGAAGCTCTTCGGATCGCTCAAGCGCCTCTTTCCTCGACAGTCCCAAGACCTGCATGGGACCTTCCATGCAGTTCTGGATCGCGGTCATATGGGGAAAAAGATTGAATTGCTGGAAACACATCCCGATCGATGAACGAATCTTCCGTTGGTATCGTTCGTCTGCCGGCACAAGGACCCCATCGCGGGCCATATGTGTCAGCGGCTTGCCATCAATGTAGATCACACCATCGTTGATCGTTTCGAGCGTCATCAGGGCTCGCAAGACCGTTGTCTTGCCCGACCCCGAGGGTCCGATTATGGTGACCATCTCCCCTTCGGAAACGTCAAAATTGAGGTGGCTGATGACGTTGAGCTGTCCATAGCTCTTGCTGACGTTCATGAATCGCACCATCGGGTGGTCATGCTCGGGCAACTCAAGTGGATAATCGCTCATCGTTACAGTCCTAGTCCCAGCCGCAGCCGGCGTTCGAACAGCCTGAGGAGGCCGGCTGTCGGAAGCGAAATCAACAGGAAAATCAAACCAACCAGTGTATAGGGCTCCAGGTAGCTGTAGTTCTCGGACCCTATCGCATTGGCTGTGTGCATAAGTTCCATGACGCCGATCACCGACAGCATGGGTGTATCCTTGAGGATGCCCACGAGGTAGTTCCCGAGCCCAGGCACGGCAGGCGCAAGTGCTTGCGGAATGATGATGCGAACGTAGGTCACCCGTGGCGACATGTTCAGCGCCCGGCACGCTTCCCATTGACCACGAGCAACTGAATCGAGGCCGCCCCGGTACACTTCTGATAGGTAGGCCGAATAGTGCAGCCCGATCGCGATGATCCCTGATGTCCAGGGGGACAGGACTATCCCGAATTGGGGTGCGACATAGAAAACAAAGAAAATCTGCAGGACGAGCGGCGTGGAGCGGATGAATTCAACGAATTCCCTGACGGCAAACGTCAGGAGGGGCCACGTTGTCCGTTGCGCGAGCGCCAGCAACAAACCGGCAAGGAGCGCGACCGCATACCCCAGTCCGGCTGCAATCAAGGTATTGAGGGTAGCCCACAGCAACTTTGGCAGGATTTCCCACGTAAAATCCCAACGCCAGTTAAGCGTCATGCCCTTCCAAGCCTCCGAGCCATCAAGCGTTCAGCCCAGCGCATCATCGGCGTTATGAAGAGTCTGGCGAGAATGTAATAGATAATCAGAGCTGTTCCAAAAGCCTGCACCGACAAGTAGGTCGAGGCGTTGATCTGCCGTGTCTGGAACATAAGATCGGCGACGGAGATGAGAGACACCAGCGCGGTTGCCTTAAGCAGTTCGATCAGGAGATTACCCCAAGGTGGAAGCATGATCGCCAGCGCTTGCGGCAATATGATCCTGCGCATTCTCACACTATGCGGCATCGAAATCGCGGTTCCGGCTTCCCATTGTCCGCGCGGAACCGCCTCAATGGCGCCGCGGACGATCTCTGCGCCATAGGCACCGATATTGAGCCCAACGGATATGTAGCCGGCGATGAATTTCGGAAGAGTTATGCCAAAAAGCGGAAGAACAAAGAATATCCAGTATAGCTGAACCAGGAGCGAGGTTCCGCGGAAGATTTCTATGTAAAGCACGCTTATACTGCGGACCAGCCGGTTCCTCGATAGCTTGCCGATGCCTGCGATCGCGGCGGCAGCTATAGCGACCAGTGCGGCAAGCAGGAATTGCGCGCATGTGACCAGCGTTCCCTGGAAGAGCACCTGGCCATAGGTTTGGAGGAACTCCAGGAATGACATCCCATATCCTTTGTCAAACACGGCCGGTGGGCAAGCCTCCCGGCCGTGCGTTGCGCGGTCAGCGGTTGGCGCAAACCCAATCCGCGCTCTTGTCGTTTGGTAGCAGCTTCGCGTCGTAGCCATAAGGCTCGACGGCCTTCAGCATCTCGGGAGTCCCAATGTATTTCTTCTGAGTTTCGTTGAATTTCTCGACAAAGTCTTTGTCCGAGCCTCGGAAGGCGATGCTCACCCAATTTTGGGTCGACTCGGGCATAGCATCCGGGTCTGTGACCTCGAGCTTGCCACCGGATTTGCCAGCCACTGATCGAGACAAAAGGTATCCGGATGCTCCAGCATCTGCTCGTCCCGCTTCAACCGCTGCAAGAATTTCCGTCTGCCCAGGCACTTGCATGATCTGGGACTCCGGCACTCCGGCCTTTTTAGCTTGCTCGATATTGCTGTATCCTATGCCAGTGACCATGGTCGCGCCCTTGGCCGCGACCTCACCGTAGTTGTGCAGCCCCTTCGGATTGCCAGCCTTCACGATAAGGGCGTCCGTCACCTTTGCCAAAGGTTCGGAGAAGGTAACGCTTTGGCACCTGGATTTGAGGATGTAGAGCCCCCCGGTAGCCATATCAAATCGTCCAGACTGCAGTCCCGGTATAAGTCCGCCCCAGTCTGTCACCACAGTCTCGACGTTTTCGTATCCCATCTGCTTCAGCACGCCGAGAGCAATCGCGTTTACGAACCCTACCGGGTTGCCCTTACTGTCCGGAAAAGCGAACGGCTCTTCGTTCGCGAACCCAATGCGAATTGATTTGCCAGCGGCGATACGGTCCGTCAATTCTCCTGCGTTAGCTTGCACGGCGGCAAAGGCGACGGCAAGGCCTAGGCCAGCCGCAATGTATGAGAGCCTGATCTTCATTTCTCGTTCCCTTCTTGTTTGTCTTCAATCGTCGAGCGGTGCCCGCAATGGGCGTTGCTGCTATGTAGACGCGTCTTGTGAGAGCTCACTCCTTTCTAGCCGAGTGCACGACTGGGTTGTGCAAATGGCCGCGCGCTAAGCGCCCGGCCGAAGCGTTGGCGCAAGTTGGTCGGTCGCATCATCAATCGACGACGATCAAACGCCGCTCCACATCGCAGAAACGCTGGCCACCTTTCGCCGTCACCACGAACGGTTCTGAGATGGCCGCGCCAAAATCGTCGAGCCAAACTCCGGACTGGAAGTGGAAGCACATTCCTTCCTGTAGAGGCGTTGTTTCGCCGGCGCGAATGCTGACGGTGCGTTCGCCCCAGTCCGGCGGATAACCGATACCGATCGAGTAGCCGACGCGGCTATCTTTGCTATAGCCGTTGCGCTTCAGTATACGTTGGAACACAGCGGCCACCTCTTCGACGGCGACGCCCGGTTTGGCCGCTTCGAGTGCGAGATCGCCACCTTCAACGATCACCGACGCCAGACGCGAGATCTCCTGTGGCGGCTGCCCGACATGGATCGTACGGGTGAGGGGCGTGTTGTAGTGGCGGCGTGCAGCACCAAGCTCCATGACCACCAGGGCTGACTCGGGGATAGCCTGCCCGGTCCATGTAAGATGACAAGTACTGGTCCCTTCACCAATCTGGATCAGTGGACACAGACCAGTATAGTCGCCGAATTTGTTTTCACCCAGAATCTGGTTGCGGTAAATGTCCCCTACAACCTCGAAGTCGCGAACTCCGGGCTTGAGTTTCGCAATCGCCTCCCACATCGTTTTGCTGATAATACGGCCCGCTTCTCGCATGTAGACGAGCTCGGCTTCCGATTTGACGAGCCTCGCCCAGTTGACAAGTTCCCGGCTATCCGAGATCTTCGTATTGGGCAGGCCCCGCACCAGGTGCTGGTGGGCTCGCGCCGTGTAGTAGTGAGTGTCGAGCTCGACTCCGATGCGGTCGGAACCCCAGCCTTTGGAAATGATGAGCCGGCACAAATCATCAAACGGATGATTTTCAGGATGGTGGACCAATGTCTCCGCGAACCCGACGATGTTCTCGGCTGGCAAGTTTGTTGTAACGGAAGCCGACTTTGCGTCGATCGGGCGCCCGAACCAGAAGGGCATGTCCTCATTGACATGGACCAGCACTGCCTGGGGTGTATAGAAGGACCAGCTGTCGTAGCCGGTAAGCCAGTACATGTTCGCTGGATCCTGGCAGATAAGGAGGTCAAAACCAGCCTTTTCCATCCGCTTCTTCACGTCATGTACGCGGCGGTCAAACTCCTCGCGCACAAAAGGTTTTTGATAGCTCATCCGTAAGATCCTTCTCGAAACTGAGTATGCGCGATCCGGAGTGCGCCCATTCTCGCGCAATTCTGGCGGCAGCTCGTGCTAGGCCGCAGCCCGGAGATCTTAATTCCCATTGTCACTCTGGAATCCCGCTCGTTCCTTGTTTTGTTCGCGTTGCGGGAGGCCAGACGAGCATTTGTCGCGAGCCATTCGCAGTCAAATGCAGTGTTTATATCGGCATCATCTCGCTTCGAGATGCTCCAATCCCCGGGCGGGGCTCCGCTTCGATGGCACTGTCGGAAAACCGCCCAAGCGCCTTGTATCCATCTGAAAACACGATGGCGCGCGTATGAAATTTATATTGGGCTTGGACCGCTTGCTCAGGTCTTAATCACCTGACGTCGGCATTCCAGCGTTGCAGGCGCACATCGTCAGGGCGAACGAGCAAGTGAAAATCAAAGATATCGTGTTGGCGCCGGGTACGGGCGCATTTTTCTATGATGACCAGGCTGCGATTCGAGCAGGGGCAAAACAGGACGGATTCCTATATCCTGGCAAACCGCTGACAGACGGCATGACGTCTATCAGGACGCCTGCGACTTGCCTCAGCATCGGACTGGTGCTCGCAGATGATATGATCGTCTGGGGGGACATGATGAGCGTCCAATATTCGGGCGCCGGCGGCAGAGATCCTCTCTTTGATCCTGAAAAGATATCTGGTGTGACAAGGCAGGTTGTTGCTCCTCGGCTTCTGCACGTCGACGCAAATTCGTTCCGTAAGGCTTGCGCTGAAGTCCTCGCCCCGACGGACGGTGCACGCCTGCCGCTGTCGCTGGAATACGGAATTAGTCAAGCGCTGCTGGCCGCCGCCGCGCACATCAAGCGCCAGACCATGGCGGAAATCATCTGCTCTGAGTTCGAACTGCCCCTGCCGACAAGCCGGGTGCCAATCTACGCCCAGAGCGGTGATGCGCGAGAGATCAATGTCGACAAGATGATCCTGAAATCAGTCGATATCCTGCCGCATGGCCTCATCAACTCAAGGCAAAAATTCGGTGTGGGTGGCCAAACCTTCATTGAGTTCGTGCAATGGGTGGCGGCCCGAACACAACTGATCGGCCATCCGGGATACCGGCCGGTGCTGCACTTTGACGTTTACGGCTGGATTGGCCTTGAACTCGGGCTCACCCCACAGATCATCGCCGACTTCATATGCCGAGTGGCCGAGTCCGTGCCGGATTTCGTACTGAACATCGAATCTCCGGGCGACTTCGGTTCGACAGATGCGCAGGTCGAGAACTACGCGCGGATCGTATCCCTCCTGGACGGCCGTGGGTCGAACGCGCGGATCGTCGTCGACGAACGCTGCAACACCCTCGAAGACATCAGGCGGTTCGCCGAGGAGCGTGCAACGCACCTGGTGCAGATCAAGACGCCTGACGTCGGCTCGATCGCAGATACAGCGCAGGCAGTGCTTATCTGCAAGCAAAACCATGTTGGAGCTTATGTCGGGGGCAGTTGCACCGAGACTGACCTGTCCGCCCGAGCGACGGTCCATGTGTCGGTCGCAACTGAGGCCGACATGATGCTGGCCAAGCCAGGCATGGGTGTGGACGAAGGCATGTCGATCGTCGGCAACGAGCAAAACCGTCTCCTCGCAATTCTGGAAAGAAAACGGGCGAGAGCTGAGCAGTCTGACCAAATTTCAGGCGGGCCCCTACCGCCGATGGTGCTGCGGTGATGAAAGCTCTTACAGGGATAACTGTCGTTGCGGTCGAGCAAGCAGTCGCTGCTCCTTATGCATCTTCGCGACTTGCCGACGCCGGTGCGCGGGTCATCAAGGTGGAACGACCTGAAGGCGATTTCGCGCGAAACTATGACAGCCTCGTTCAAGGACAAAGTGCCTATTTCGTATGGCTCAATCGCGGAAAAGAATCGGTCTGCCTCGACCTGCGCCTGGAAGCGGACCGGGAGCTTCTGGACGCCCTCATTGCGTCGGCGGACGTATTCATCCAAAACCTGAAACCGGGAAGCATAGCGAAATTCGGCTTCGGGTCCGCTCGGCTGCGCGAGAGGTATCCACGCCTGATTACCTGCGACATTTCAGGTTTCGGCGAAGGCGGGCCCTACTCTCATCTCAAGGCCTACGATCTCATCGTGCAGGCAGAAAGCGGCTTGTCCGCCATTACCGGGACCCCCGAGGGGGCAGCGCGGGTCGGAGTGTCGGTATGTGACATTGCGGCGGGCATGACGGCCCACAGTGCCATTCTTCAGGCGCTGTACAGCCGTCAGGTATCTGGAGAAGGTGCTGCCATTCAGGTTTCGCTCTTCGACGCAGTAGCGGACTGGATGAATGTTCCAGTGCTTCAACACGATTATGGGCATTACCGCACCTTGCGTTCCGGAGTGAACCATCCCTCGCTTGCACCTTACGGTGCCTACCGGTGTTCCGACGACAGGGTCGTCATCTTTTCGGTTCAGAACGACCGCGAATGGGTCAATTTCTGCGCTATTTTCCTGAACAAACCAGAGATCACCCGTGCCGCCGGCTTCGCCTCAAACATGGACCGGCTGGGCAATCGCGCGGTGCTCAATGAGATCGTCCAGGGCCGCTTTTGCGAAATGTCGAGTGACGAAGCCATGCGTGAACTTGAGGCCGCCGGACTTGCCTATGGTAGGCTGAACGAAATTGCAGAGGTCTCAGTCCACCCCCATGTTCGCAGAGCGCGGGTCGAGACACCCGGCGGTAACGTTGACGTGATCGCCCCGGCAGCCATTTTCGACCACGAAGCACTGGAGTTGCGTTCAGTGCCATCTCTGGGATCCCATACTTCCGCCATACGTCAGGAGTTTGGGTTGCTGCTCCATCAGGCGGAGACGGGTGGGTGAGAGCGACTGACATGGGCGAGAATCCATCCAGCGCTTCCGGCAAGCATCGTTGGCGCTCGCTGCTGTTTGTGCCCGGTCATCTTCCGAAGTTCGTCGACAAAGCCCACACGAGGGGCGCTGACGCTCTCGTGCTGGACTTGGAAGACGCCGTGCCGTGGAGCTCAAAAGCCGAGGCCCGTTCAAGTCTTGCCGGGAGCATAACTCGGCTGCGCCAGCAGGGTGCGTCGGTGCTGGTGCGCGTGAACAATGGTCTGCGTGCGCTCTCCGCGGATCTGGACGCGGCAATCGTTGATGGTGTTGAAGCCGTTGTGTTGCCCAAGGTCGAGTCAGCCGAGTGGATTTGCGCCGTTGCCGAAGAGATGCTGACGCTCGAACAGGAACGTGGTCTGCCGCCGGGGGAAATACGGCTGGTCCTTCAAATCGAAACGCCGACCGCATTGCCCAGACTCCACGCAATCGCATCAGCGCATCCCAGACTGGTCGCAATGGCCCTTGGTCCAGAGGATTTCAGTGCGTCCGTCGGTGGACAGCCGATACCTGATCTGCTCTCGGCGCCAAGTCTCGCGGTTCTATTTGCTGCCCGCGCTGGAGGCCAGCTACCGCTTGGCTTCATAGGAAGCATCGGGGATTTTGCGGATCTTCCCAAATTCAGAGACACCGCCCGCCAGGCTAGAAAACTCGGCTTTGCGGGCGCCTTCGCCATACATCCTGCCCAGGTCGCAATTTTGAATGAAGAGTTTTCGCCACCGGCTCATGAACTTGAATGGGCGAGACGTGTCGTGGAGGCAGAACAGGCGGCCAGGTCACAGCACTTGGGGGCGTTCGCGGTGGATGGAAAGATGATCGACCGCCCCGTGTTACTGCGTGCGCGGGCGCTGCTTTCTTTTGATCCCTGACGCCGCAAGCTCGCCGGAGGCTGCTGTCCGTCCAGCAACCTGCATGGTCCCTTCCGTGCCATCTGATTTCAAGATAGGTTGGTGCCGGAGTAGAGTAGGTCACGCTCAAGTTGGAATTCAGGCAGCTCAAATATTTCGTCGGCGTCGTCGAGGCGGGCAGCTTCACGAAGGCCGCGGCAATGCTGAACGTCGCCCAAAGTGCGCTCAGCCTGCATGTCCGGCAACTCGAAGAGGGGTTTGGTACTCAGCTTCTGATCCGTGACAGGAGTGGCGTTACCGTAACGCCTTCCGGGGCCAAGCTGCTTGAGCGCGCTCGCATCGTTCTGAACGAAATCAGAATAACGAAGGCCGAGATGAATAGCACCGCGGCAACTGGAGAGGTGACCATTGGCATCCCTTCGGGCGCCGCGCGTGTTGTCTCGGGGCCGCTGCTCGAGGCCGTCGGCAAGGAACTCCCGTCAGTGACCTTGAAGATGGTCGAGGGAATGACCGGGCCTCTTGAAGAGTGGATGGCAGCGGGTCGGTTCAACCTGGCCATCCTTTATCGGACCGCAGACGCAATTGCTGGCCTTCCCATCCTGGCCAAGGAAGATTTTTGCCTCGTGGCTCCGCCCAACAGACCGCCGTTCTCTGACGTGGTCGCACTGTCGGACCTGCATGCGTTTCCGCTCGCGGTACCCATGAGAAACAACAATGTGAGACGCTCTGTTGCCGACGTCGTTGCCCAGCATGGATGCCGCCTTGACGTCAGGTTTGAAGTGGACTCTTTATCGACGATCATCAGCATGGTTATCGAGGGGAAGGCGTATTCGATCCTCACCCCTTCGGCCGTCCACAGGGAAGCACAGCAAGGGCTGGTGCGGATGGTTAGAATTGTCGATCCGGTGATTACGCGTTCGGTGGTCCTTGCGGTGAACCCCAAGGATGAAAATGCCCCGGCAGTTGCAGCGGTGCGCAAGCTTATACCCGGCATTGTGCGAACCTTGATTGAAAGCGGTCAATGGCCGGCCAAACTGCCGACAGAAGGCTCCAGCGTCCGAGTTTGAGCTCGCCGCATCTGGCTTCAAGATGGCAATCGGCAAAAATCCATATTTGACGTCGCGACGCAGTCAATATGAAAGTGCGGTTGACCGGTCACCGGTCCGGCTGGCGCACCGAACACGGCCTCAAATTCTGGACCGGAGCACCAGATGTCGGACGCCAGGCGGTATGAGCTATTTGTAGATGGTGCGTGGCGGCCCGGCGGGAATGGTGAAATTCCGGTCATAAGCCCGGCAACGGAAAGGGCCTTCAGCTCTGTCGCGTCGGCATCGTCGCGAGACCTCGATGACGCCCTGACCGCTGCCGAGCGTAGCCGGCCGGCCTGGGCCGCCATGCCGGCGCGAGAGCGCGGTGCTATTCTGATCTCGGCTGCGAAGATTCTCGGGGAAAGAATTGACGCGGCGGCCAAAGCGCTTTCGGCCGAACAAGGAAAGACCATAGCCGAGGCAACAGGTGAATACCGCCGCGCTCTGGAAATGCTGGAGTGGAATGGCGCCCACGCCGAGGAGCTTTGTGCCTCTCTGCCCATCGGCGCCGACCGCGTTTTGGTGCCGGAGCCGCTTGGGGTGGTCGCCGCATTTACGCCCTGGAACTATCCGGCCGTCCTTAGCGCACGCAAGCTGGGCGCCGCTTTGGCTGCCGGCTCTTCGGTAATTCTCAAGGGCGCCGAAGAAACACCAAGCGCCAGCGTGTTTGTAATCGCGGCGCTCAGCGAGGCAGGCATTCCAGCCGGCGTCGTGAACCTTGTCTTCGGTCTGCCGGCAGACATCTCGAGGCAGTTGCTCAAATCTCCCATAGTCAGGACGCTCAGCTTCACGGGCTCGACAGCGGTCGGGAAGCAACTCGCCAAGCTGGCTGCCGAAAACCTTCAGCGCTGCGTTCTGGAACTTGGCGGTCACTGCCCGGTGATCGTCTGCGAAGATGCGGATCTGGAAACCGCGGCAAAGGCAGTCGCGGATTACAAGTTCGAGTGCGCAGGTCAGAGTTGCAACGCCCCGAGTAGAATTCTTGTCGCGAGGCCGGTCTATCGCCAGTTCGTATCAAGAATGGCTGATCTGGCGAAAGCAATAAAGATAGGAGCCCCCGATGACCCGGGCACTGAAATGGGTCCAATGGCGAACGGCCGGAGGATTGAAGCGCTTCAGCGCCTGACCCAAGACGCGGTCGAAAGGGGTGCCCGCCTTGAGACTGGTGGCAGGCGACTAGACCGGCCAGGTTTCTACTGGCCACCTACGATCCTGACCGACGTGCCGTCCGGATCTGCTATTTTGCGCGAGGAACCATTCGGTCCAATTCTCACTATCTCTGCATTCGACAGCATCGAAGAAGCGATCGACGAAGCCAATGACACCGAGTATGGGCTAGCCTCCTATGTCTTTACGTCATCCGCCGAGACCAAGCGTCTGTTGGCCAGCGGTCTGTCCGCTGGAGCGGTGAGCGTCAATTTCCTCAAGGGCGTTGCTGCTGACGCTCCTCATTCAGGCGTCAAGCAGAGCGGCTACGGCTATGAAGGGGGCGAGCAAGGCGTACGAAGTTTCCAGAATCTGAAGCTGGTCAACGGGCTGAACTCGCTTGAGGAATAGACGCGCACATACCGTAATTTCCGGGAAGGACATCACGGAAAGCGTCGCTGACGCCCTCCAGTACATCTCATACTACCATCCTCCCGACTATATCCGGTACCTCTCGCAGGCATACCGGCGCGAGAAGAGTGCACCCGCAAGGAATGCCATCGGACAGATTCTGCTGAATTCCCGAATGGCGGCCTTTGGCCGGCGCCCGATCTGCCAGGACACGGGTCTAGTCGTGGTCTTTGCAAAGGTCGGTATGTCGGTACGCATCGCAGCCGATGTTTCCTTCGTTAAGCTGATCAACGAAGGCGTGAGGCGCGCCTACCTTGATCCCGACAATCCATTGCGCCCATCGGTCGTCGCGGACCCGCTGGAGGGGCGCACGAACACTCGCGACAACACGCCGGCGATCGTCCATGTCGAACTGGTGGCGGGAAACACCATTGAATTCACGGTCGCTGCAAAAGGTGGAGGCTCTGAGAACAAGGCACGCTTCACCACGCTCAATCCTGGAGACTCCGTTGCAGATTGGGTTGTCGAGACGGTCGCTGGCCTGGGGAGCGGCTGGTGTCCGCCAGGGATGATCTCGGTCGGTATCGGGGGGAGTTCGGAAAAGGCCATGCTGCTCGCCAAAGAGGCAATGAACGAGCCGATCGACATTGCCGAGCTGGCTGCACGAGGTGCTTCTTCGCTCGAAGAAGCCCTGCGGCTCGAACTTTACGAGAGGATCAACGCCTTGGGCATTGGCGCCCAAGGCTTAGGCGGGTTAACGACCGTGGTCGATGTGAAGGTCGCGACCTATCCGACCCATGCTGCCTCCAAACCAGTTGCTCTTATTCCCCAATGCGCAGCGAACCGGCATATTGGCTTCGCGCTGGACGGATCTGGCGCTGCGCGTTTCGAACCGCCCGATCTGTCGCAATGGCCGGAGGTTGGGCCGGAGGAGTTACGTCCTAAAGGCGTGCGCAGGGTGAACCTGGACGCCCTTACAAAGGATGAGGTTACCCAATGGCGTTGCGGCCAAACCCTTCTCCTTTCCGGCAAACTCCTGACAGGCAGGGACGTGGCGCACAAACGGCTTTGCGAGTTGATCGAGGCAGGCCGACCACTCCCCGTCAACTTTGCCGGGCGCATGATCTACTACGTCGGTCCGGTGCGTGCTGTTGGTGACGAAGTGGTGGGGCCGGCTGGGCCCACGACATCGAGCCGGATGGACGCATTTACCGACAGTGTTTTGGCCGCCACCGGGCTTGCCGCGATGATTGGCAAGGCCGAGCGCGGACCGGCGGCAATCGAGTCCATCATCAAGCATCAGACCCCATACATGGTAGCAGTCGGCGGGGCTGCGTACCTGATTTCGAAATCAATCAAATCAGCGCGCCTGATCGCGTTCGAAGACCTCGGTATGGAGGCGATCCATGAATTTGAAGTGCAAGACATGCCAGTGATCGTGGCCGTGGATGCCTTTGGCTCTTCCATTCATAGCTCCGGCCCCGCCGAGTGGAGAAAGCGGATGGCGGCGGACAGTATCGCCCGCAGCATCGGGGTTTGACGGCGTGGCCCTTGCTTAGGTCCTGCGATTGGACTTCGAGCAATGATCTCCCCAAACAACCGGCAACATTGCCCGCATTCCTCGTTTCCCTGACAGCCTTCGCGCCGCTGTCGTGGCGCTGCGATCGAGTGCTTGCGGGCCGTATCCAAAATGGAATTCTCTCGCCGCAAGCACGCTCAAACTACAGCAAATCAGAAGGGTACCCAAAATGGGCAAGAAGCTACCGTCTCATGCCGAATACGTCATCATAGGAGGAGGTATTATCGGCCTGTCGATAGCCTACCATCTTACCCGTCTCGGCCATCGTGACGTCCTCCTTTTGGAACGTGACCAGCTTACATGCGGCACCACCTGGCATGCTGCAGGCCTTGTGACACAGCTCAGAGCCAACGAAACGATGGCCAGGCTGGCGCAATATTCCGCAGAGCTGTTCAGGGACCTCGAACATCTGACGGGTCAAGCAACAGGATTTCGCCAAACTGGGTCCGTGACAGTCGCGACTACCCGGGAACGGCTCGAAGAGTTGAAGCGGGGCTCATCCATGGGTCGCTCTTTCGGGCTCGACGTGGAGATGATCAGCGCTGCCGAAGCGGAGCGCCGCGTTCCCCTGCTGGATGTCAGCGACGTTCTTGGAGCGGCATGGATCGCTTCCGATGGCATGACCAACGCCATCGATACAGCCCGCGCCTTTGCAATTGGAGCTCGCAAAGGAGGAGCTACCATCCTTGAGCGAACATCGGTCACACGCATTCTCATCGAGAAGGGCCGTTTCGTTGGGGTAGAGACCGGTCAGGGGATCGTGCGCGCTGAACGGGCAGTGATCTGCACCGGAATGTGGACACGGAACCTGGCAGCGGAACTTAACTGGTCTGTACCCCTTCAGGCAGCCGAGCATTTTTATGTTGTGACGGAGCACATTCCCGATCTCCCTCTCGATTTGCCGACAATTCGCGACATGGATGCAAGCGTCTATGCCAAGGCAGACGCTGGGAAGCTGCTCGTGGGTTTCTTCGAGGCGGATGGGAGGCCTTGGGGGATGGACGGCATACCACAGGACTTCAGTTTCGATTCCTTGCCGGAAGATCTCGATCACATGGAGCCGTATCTCACAGCTGCTATCAAACGCATGCCGGTTCTGGCGAATGTCGGTCTGCAACTGAATTTCAACGGCCCAGAGAGCTTCACGCCAGATAATCGCTTTCACCTCGGCCCGGCGCCCGAAATTCAGGGGCTATATGTCGCCTCCGGATTCAACTCATGCGGAATCGAGTCCTCGGGCGGGGCGGGCAAGGTCATGGCAGAGTGGATGTCCGCAGGTTTACCTACTGACGATTGCTGGGAAATGGACGTGCGTCGCTCAATGCCGTTCCAGCGGAACAGGCGATATCTCTATGACCGCACAGTAGAAGCCGTGGGCAATCTCTGGACGCTTCACCTTCCGCACAAGTCACCGAAGACGGCACGGAATATACGTGTCTCCCCATTGCATGATCGCCTTGCGAAGTTGGGCGCCAATTTTGGCGAGAATGCAGGTTGGGAACGCGTCCAGTGGTTTGCGGCACCAGGATCTCCAAACGCGAACCACGCTACCTTTGGCCGGGACGAATGGTTCGAGCGCAGCGGCGCGGAGCATGCGGCTACCCGCTCCGGTGTAACTTTGTTCGACCAGACGTCGTTCGCCCACATCCTGGTACAGGGTCCCGATGCTCTTGCGCTGCTCCAACGCTTGTCCACCAACGACGTCAACGTTGCGGCAGGCCGTGTCGTATATACGCCATGGCTGAACGAGCGTGCAGGCATGGAATCCGACGTAACGATTGCGCGCACAGGTGAGGAGGAGTTTCTGGTCGTGACAGCGGCCATCCAGCGTACCCGTGATCTCGCGTGGCTGCGTCTGCATGCCACGGCTGCCGGCCACGCTTCGGTCGTCGACGTCTCCTCCGGTTATACGACGCTGTCGGTCATGGGCCCGCGTTCACGCGAATTGCTCCAGCGCGTCAGTCCCGCGGATTTCTCAAACGAGGGATTTCCCTTCGCAACAGCACGCGAAATCGAGGTCGGCTACAGCCTTGCACTGGCATGCCGGATGACCTTTGTCGGCGAACTCGGCTGGGAACTTCACATCCCGACTGAACAGACGCTGGGCGTCTATGACGCGTTGGTCAACGCCGGTGCCGACCTCGGCCTGGGCCACGCCGGATATGTTGCGCTCAACACTTTGCGCCTGGAGGCCGGTTACCGTGACTGGGGTTCGGATGTGGGCGACGAGGACACTCCGCTTGAATCAGGACTGGGATTCACGGTTGCCTGGGACAAGCGCGAAGGCTTCGTCGGACGCGCCGCCCTAGAGGCTGAACGTGGTAAGCCGTTGCGTCGTCGGCTGGTCCAGCTCGCTTCTCCTGATGCCAGGTCGCTGATGTTCGGCACCGAACCGGTCTGGCGAAACGGCAGCCTGGTGGGGTATCTGCGCTCTGCAGGATTTGGGCACACGGTTGGATGCGGCGTTGGCATGGGATATCTCAACTCAGAAGCCGGGGTGACGGCCGACTGGCTATCTGGAGGCTCATTCGAGATCGAGATCGCTGGCGAGCGCTATCCTGCCATAGCCTCCTTGCGCCCCTTCTATGACGCCGCACGTAGTCGCGTTAAGGGCGATTTGCGCGACGCCCAGGAGCTGATCGCACCAGAGCTGCGTAAAGTCTGAACTGCCCGATCATCAGCAACGGCGCTTCGGGCTTTCCTAGTTCCTAGTCTAAGACCGCACCGGATGACTCGATCCGAGAGTTGCGGGCAGTCTGAGCACGGCTGCTGGCCCGCGCCGTTGCCTTCACGTCGAGAACCGGATCTTTCGGAACAGCGTCAGAACTGCTTTTTATGCGCAAAAGCGCTTAAGCGCTCTGGCAAGAAGAAGTTGCTGCAAACAGCCGGTGTTCTGCATAAACACACCTGCCGTATGAGATAGGAACAGTCGCGGCCGGGCTGGCCCGGCCGTGGAGCCTTGGGCGGCTAGACTGTCCCTTCGGACTGAAGTGCCCGATACGTCGTGTCGACCGCGCGAGCGGTGGCGTCGACGATAATATCGATTTCATTCTTCTTGATGATGAGCGGTGGCGCATAACCCAACGTGTCAGCGTGAGGCATCGCCCTGGCGATCACGCCATTTTCCAAAAGCGCCGCAGTTGCGCGCACACCCACCTGGAGAGCAGGGTCGAAGGGTACACGCTTGACCGGATCACGCATGAACTCCACCGCAGACAAAATGCCGACTCCGCGAACTTCACCGACGATGGGATGCCCCTCAAGCCTGGTCTTCATCTGCTCAAGCCAATAGGGGCCTACTTCTCGGACGTGTTCGAGAACATTTCGTTCCTTCAGCACCTGAATGTTGGCCAGGGCAGCAGCTGCGCAAAGCGTGTGGCCCGAATAGGTCCAGCCATGACCCAACGGCCCGAACTTTTCAGTACCCTGTTCCAGCACCTTCCAGACCCGCTCACCGACAATGGATCCCGATATAGGCAGATAGGCAGAACTCAATCCCTTAGCGATCGTGACGAGGTCCGGTCGTATGCCATAGAGATGCGAACCGAACTTTTCCCCCGTCCGAGCAAACCCGCAAACCACCTCGTCGGCGATCAGAAGGATGTCGTATTTGTCCAGGACGGCCTGAATGGCGGCCCAGTATCCCTTTGGGGGCGGGACAATCCCGCCCGTGCCGAGTACTGGCTCTCCGATGAAGGCGCCGACGGTTTCAGGCCCTTCCGCAAGGATAAGTGCTTCAAGCTCTTCGGCACAACGCTTGGAAAAGGCTTCCTCGGTTTCGTCCTGCTTCGCCTGACGATACCAGTGCGGGGTGGTTGTGTGACGAACGAGGTCGAGCGGGAGATCGAAGTGGTTGTGGAAAAACGCCAGGCCGGTCAAGCTTCCGGTCAGCAGGCCCGATCCATGATACCCGCGCTGCCGCGAGATGATCTTCTTCTTGGCTGGACGTCCAAGTATGTTGTTGTAGTACCAGACCAGCTTGATGTTTGTCTCGTTGGCATCCGAGCCCGACAGCCCAAAATAGACGCGGCGCATGTTTTCGCCGAAGTATTCGACGACGGCTTCCGCAAGGAGGGCCACGGTTTTGGTCCCCTGGCTTGCGTAGACATGGGCAAATGGAAGCTCGTGCGCTTGTTTTGCGATCGCATCAGCGATTTCGCTGCAGCCGTAGCCCATATTGACGCAATAAAGGCCGCCGAATCCGTCAAGACTTTTCCGTCCTTCCGTGTCCCAAATATATACGCCTTCAGCACCGGCCATTATCCGATTCGGGGTTTCGCCGCGTGTGTGCTTGGCAAGATGGGTTGAGGGATGAAAGACGTAGCTACGGTCCTTCTCCTGGATCTGCTGCGTGCCCAAGTTCGATCTGGTCATGGTTTCTCTCTGCATTCAAGCCGAAGAAGTCTATGGTGCCTTCGGAGGCGGTTGCACTGTTCCGGGAAGATCAAACCGCCAAAGTCGTCTCGACCAAATTGACCCAATACCCGATCCCGAACGGTATGGCTTCATCGTCGAAATCGTATGCCGGATGGTGGAGGCCGGCGGTGGCGCCATTGCCAAGGAATATGAACGCTCCCGGGCGGGCATTGAGCATGTAGGAGAAGTCCTCCGAGACCATGATCGGCTTGGTGCTATCGTCTACTGACTCTTCTCCGACCAAGCCTCGGGCTGCGGCAATTGCGGCTCTGGTCCCAACGGTGTGATTGAAGGTCAAGGGCTCGAGCCGGCGATGTCGAAACTCAACTTCAGCACCATAGGCACGAGCAATGTTTTCCGCACAATTCTTGATCTGTTTCTCTGCAAAATCCCGTAATGCCGGCGACACGCTACGAACCGTCCCACCCATTGTAACGCTGTCTGAGATGATGTGATAACCCTCGCTGGCGTTGATCCTCGTCACGGAGATGACCAGCGCCTCCGTTGCATCGGTGTAGCGTGAGACCAGCGTTTGCAGGCCAAGGATGATTTGGGCGCAAATGACGACCGGATCGATCGCTTTGTGGGGTGTTGCCGCATGCCCTCCCCGGCCTTTTACGATGAGGTCGAACTCATCGAGTGCAGCCATCATGGTGCCGTCGCGCAGCCCGAACTTGCCAACTTCGATACCTGGCATGTTGTGCATGCCGTAAACCTGGGAGATGCCAAAGCGATCCATAAGTCCCTCTCGGACCATCCGGTCAGCACCTTGTCCATCCTCCTCGGCGGGCTGGAAGATCAGCGCTACCGAGCCTTTAAATTTTCTGGTGCCAGCAAGATACTTGGCAGCCCCGAGAAGCATCGCGGTATGGCCGTCGTGCCCGCAAGCGTGCATCCTGCCGTCGACTAGCGACGACCATGGCTTTTGAGATGCCTCGTGTATCGGCAAAGCATCCATGTCCGCCCGCAATCCGATTGTGGGCCCCTCGCCGCCTTCGCCCTCTATCACCGCCACCACGCCAGTTTCAGCAATTCCAGTTTCTATATGATTGATTCCGAAAGACGCCAGCTTTTCAGCAACGAACTCCGCTGTCTTGTGCACCCGGTAGTCAAGTTCGGGATTCTGGTGAAGGTGATGGCGCCACTCGGTGGCTTCAGCCTTCAGACCACGGAATTCTTCGACGCCTCGCATGTTCTGTCTACCCAATACAGAGTGAGTGATTTAGCGCTCCGCTGGCGCGGTGACATGGTGGAGGATTGTCATCGCGCCTGCCGAGGTCAAATGCATTGTCTATATGGCATCATCTGGCTTCGAGATAATGGATTTCGCGCAGGCAGCGAAGCGGCGGGGTGACGGTCTCGGCGGGCCGCTGTTCGCGAGATACTGCCTAACGCACGATCGCCCTGATTGCCAAGCTTGACCAGGACGTGCCGAACCCGCGACCGTACAAGCCGCGATTAAAAGGCACACGGAGCAACAGAGGATCGCCACTCGGCGATCAACGTGGAAGTTCTTCCCGGATCGCGGTGCTGCTGGAGCACGTTCGGCGGGACGCGACAACAGTGCGATGTCACCGTTCCGCTTCACTCTTCCTGCCGTGTAGTTCACTTGCCGAGTAGCCGTTTTTTGCCCAAGGCGGATCAATTGTGCAGCTTTTCTGCGCCTTTGAGTAAACTCCGCAGAAAAAGGTTGTGGCAGCGCTGCTACGCTTTGGGCTATTCGACGAGTGTGCAAGTGCATATTGAGACGCAGGAAAAACTGATGAAAATTTCATGTTGCCATTTGCTAGAAACTATTGGCCTTGAGACGGTCGCTTCGCGTGCGGGCGAGGATCGCTAGATGCCAGCGCTTTGCGACATTGATGTACAGGGCGATTTCAGTGGTCTTTCTCATGGTCTTTACGAGATCGGTCCGGTTGAATCGATCTACGTCCCAATGCGTGATGGCGTGAAGCTTGCGTTGGATATCGTCCGGCCGAAGGGTGACGGCCCACTCGACAAACGTGACACGATATTATTGATGACACGTTATTGGCGTGGCGTGAAAGGATCTCCGGATTCTTACACGGGCGATTCGTATCCGGGCGACGCATACGTCGGCTTAGCCGAAAGGTTTGTGCCACATGGATTTGCGGTTGTTGTTGGCGATGTCCGTGGCACCGGGGCATCGTTCGGCGTATGGCGGCATCACTATTCACGCGCCGAAACACTGGACTTCGGCGAGGTGTTGGACTGGATCGCAGCGCAGCCTTGGTCGACGGGTGGCGTAGTTGGCACCGGCCATTCCTACTCGGGCGCCACCGCGATGTGGCTGCTCGAGCGAAATCATCCCGCGCTGAGGGGCGTCATCGCGAGCGGCGTTGAACTCTGTCCATACGAAGAAAACTACCATCCTGGCGGAATCGCTAATATCGCTCAGGGAGAGGTTTGGGGCAATCAGGTCAAATTGTTGGACAGCAATGTGCTCTCTCGCTCTGACCAAGGGGCCGGAACATTGACGATCGTACCATCCCCAGGAGTGCGTCCCGTTGGGCCGCAAGGGGATGCGGACCTCCAAGAGGCGCTGCGCAATCACGAGGCGGCCCCTTCTGAATGGGAAGGCCAACGGCTGGTGAAATATAAGGACTATCGGCCCCCCACTTGGGCAGGAGAATCCTGGGTGGACTCGAGTACCATGCATGTCATGGATCGAATCTCTCGCTCAGATGCCGCAATACAGAACTGGATTGGTTGGTTTGACGGAGGGTTGGCTCAAGGAGCTGTTCGCCGCTTCATGGGTTTGTCAAATCCACAGAGCCAGATCATCGGCCCATGGGGGCATTCCCTTGCCCGAAAACCCTACGATCCGCTCCTTGCAGCCGACAAGACTATCCTCCCAACAATGCCGACCTTGGAAGCTGAGCAAGTTCGCTTCGCGAAAGCCTGCGTAGTTGGCCAGCTTCCTCACCCACCCGGCAAGATCCTCCATTACTATACCTTGGGCGAGGGATGGAAAAGGACCGGTTCGTGGCCGTTGCCTGGCAGCACGAACCGTCGGTGGTACATTACAAGCGGCTCCCGACTCAGCCTATTGCAACCCAAGACTGGACTAGACTCACTTAAAGTTGATCCGGCTCTGGAAGGTCATACTTCACAATGGTGGAACCGGCCCGATATTGATTTTGGAGACCGGCGGAAATTCGTGGATGGTCGCCTCACTTACATGAGCGAGGCCCTGACAGGTGACCTCGAAGTCACTGGGGAGCCTATCATCCATCTAAACATTACTTCGACCCGCGAAGATGCTGCTATTTTCGTATACCTCGACGGTATAAAGCCGGACGGGGAACCTTATTATCTCACGAGGGGGCAGTTGCGTGCCCTACACCGGAAGGTGTGGGTGGATTCACCTTTCAGCTTACTGGGCCCCCAGCATAGCTTTCTAAGTCGCGATGCCGAGCCGCTTACACCGGGGGAGCCTGCCATTTTAACCTTCACAATGCTTCCGATTTCCGCCCGTCTCCCTGCGGGACACCGTCTTAGGGTAATCATTGCTGGCAGCGACGTACCCACCTTCGCTAGCGTGCCCGCAGACGGTGACCCCCCCCACCTCCATTTTCATCACGGTCGCATTGGTTGCTACATCGACTTGCCAATTATCGAGGCATAAGAGAACGCCAATCTAAGGTGACGTGAGCACGATGTGCTCATTCACCCAATTGCAATCTGCATCCCTCAGTTTGGCAATACGCAGAGAACGACCATAGCCAGATAGGCAGTAGCTGTGATCGCGCCAACGCCAGGGATCGACGTCAGCGATGACATTGCTGGTTTCTTGTCCTTCCGCGAGCAGCTGCTTTCCAAGCCTAGCCGCCTGGAGGCGCAGGCTACCCCACGCTTCGAGTAAGGGCAGGACTATCCTCGAAGGGCGGCGTTGTCACTCAGGGGGAGTGAACATGCATCCCAAACGTGCCGCCCATATTGCACGGAACGATAAGGCCGAACATTTTTCATCAAACCCCGAATCTGGTTTGCCACGTCGGGTCGCATGGGTTTCGTGCAAGCCGTGACCAATGTCCGAGAAGGCCTGCTGTCGAAGGCCTTTACTCGAGCGGAAGAAACCGACCTCCGCCAGGTGCGCGGGCCCATCGGCGCCATTAGTATCCGTTTTGTTGGCGGCCAGGTCGAGCGCCGCCTCGGCATGCCGGGCATCGACGCCGTGGCTGGAAGTCCGGGTAGCCAGAACGTCCTTTCTTGACGTAGCCGTGGCGCTCCAAGACGCTCAGCCAGACGGAATTCAGCTCGTCGACGGCGACGCCCGGTTTCGCCTTTTCAAGGACAGCGTCGCCCCCTTCTACGATGGCATTGGCCAGATACAGCGCCTTTTTAGGTGGCTTTCCCATAGGGATGGTACGCGTCAGCGGTACATGATAGTGGCGTCTCGCTGCACCAATTTCCAAGAGCACCAATCCCGATGCCGGCAATGGCTTATTAGACCATGTGAGGTGCGGGGCGTTTGTTTTTCACCAACGACCAAGGCCGGCACCCGTGGTGCGTATTTCAGGCGATCGTGAGCAGTTTCAGGTGATCGTGAGCACCTTTCGAAGGTGCTGGACGCTTCGGCCGACAACTCAGCCAGTCTACAGGCTTGCTCGTTCACAACGAGGAAGCCTGATGCCAACCCAGAGATTGTCGATGCGCCGGATCAGAGAAGTTTTACGTCTAAGGCATGTCCAGGGCCTGACCGAGCGCGCCACCGCGCACACGCACGGGGTGAGCAATGGCGTCGTGCATGGTTATCTGCGGCGCGCCCGACTTGCCGGGCTGAGCTGGCCGCTGCCTGAAGGGATGGATGTCGAAGGCCTTGAGCTGCTGCTGTTCCCGGCACCGAAGACGGCGTGGCAAAGCCCCCGCCGCCCGGTGCCCGATTGGAGCTATGTAGAGAAGGAGTTGCGTCGCCGCAGTGTAACGCGGGTGCTGCTATGGGAAGAGTATCGCGCCGCCAATCCCGACGGCTTTGGCTACACCTGGTTTTGTACGACCATCGAAGCCTGGAAAGGGCGCGCGCGCCCCTCCAAGCCGCTTCATCTCGGTTGGCGCAGTCGGCTGCAATTAACTTTCAGGGGGAAGAGTTTCAAAGAGGCAGTTTATAGAATCGGATGGTAAAGCCTGCCACAACCCCAAGGGACGGTAGGACTATGAGGACTTATACTTTTCAACATTCAGCGACTCTCTACTTCACACGAGTTCGTTAAAAGCTCCTCGCCGATGGGGCGTAGACTACGGAATTGGCAGTCCGCCAGCCACGAACTCTTCGTCTGTGCGATAGGGTTGACCTCGAAGAGCGGCGTATGCCGGAGCGGGGGCTTGCGCCACCGCCCCGGGAAGGACGGGCAGAACTATTCTGGAACTATATCGCGCCGAGTGATAGACCCTGTTGATAGATGGGGCTCCGGCAGGAATGCTGCCGAGGACGCTATGGGGAATGGGATTTGTCGCACCAACAGTTAGTTCAAGGCTATGACCTTGCCTGACGACGTGAGCGATGGGCGAAATCAACGACATCCGGAGTTCATAGATTTCACCCGGAACAAGTTTCTCAGACCTCCGAAACGAATGCACTACCTCGTCAACGTATGTTCTGTCTTTGTCGATCGCCCGGAGCGAAGCCCGCAACACTCCTGATTGAACGAAGAGCACGCCGTTGGGACCGACGTCTTTCAAGGTAAGTTCGATGTCGGCATCGTCGCCGTTATCGATGCTGAGATACAGCACGACTTCTGGATTTCCTAGCAACACCATATCCGAGGTAACTGGCGCTGTTCGGTAGTTGAGGACGCCACCGGAATAAGGTCGAACCTGGAATTGCTGATTGTCTCCATAGAGCTCTGTCCCCGTTGGGTATAGGTAGGCGCGGGATCCCTCATTGGAGAAGGCGCCCGGCTTCTCGGGAGAGATTTGTGCGTCCGCCGTAAGGTAGAAGGTGCGGCGCTCAACTTTCGGGTCTGGCCACGTGTTGTGATGCGTCACCCAGCCCGCCACCGATTTCTTCGGTTCTCCGTCGGGCTGCTGTACTTCCCAATAGACAGTGATGGGCGGCTCGCTATCTATTCCGTT
Source organism: Mesorhizobium sp. WSM3866 (assembly GCF_002294795.1). Classification (NCBI taxonomy): domain Bacteria; kingdom Pseudomonadati; phylum Pseudomonadota; class Alphaproteobacteria; order Hyphomicrobiales; family Phyllobacteriaceae; genus Mesorhizobium; species Mesorhizobium sp. WSM3866. The sequence continues at coordinate 135,951 of NZ_NSGC01000011.1, forward strand.
GGTAACACCTTTCACCCAGCGATCTAGGAACTTCATTCGCTCCTTATCTACAAGGCTATAGCCACGGGGCCCAGGTCCATTGATCCCATGATCACCGTTCATCAGAACAAGCTTCTTGTTCTTCACGTTCTGCATCAAATGCGTAAACATTCGAACGTTAGCCCTGGCGGCGCCACCGTAGGCCTCTTGCCAAGCTCCAATGATCATGCTGGGCACCATTACTCGATCGGCGAGTTTCTTGCTGACCAAAGTCTCACATTCCCACCATTCATCCTTCAGTGGGTGCTTCCTCCACAGGTCAAAAAAAGAACTCTTGATGACCTGCCTGCCGCTCCCACGAATCTTGGCGCACTCGGTATCGCCCTGATCGATGCGCCACTCTGCACCGCGGGGGCCGGTCACAAACTGACTCTGAATCACCCATTCTCCCTCGGCCAGCGGGAGCATTCCGCCAGAGTATCCCATAAACTCATAACCGTCCCCGAAACCGCTCGCAACGATTCCACGCAAATGAGGCGGCCGCTCGGCTGCGACCCAGAACTGCGGCTGCCCTGCCGATGAATTGCCAACCATTCCGATATTGCCATCGCTCCAGGGCTGCCTGGCGATCCATTCAACCAACTCAGCACCGTAAGGTCCGCCTTTAACCATTCGCTGTTCATGCCAAAAGTCGATGAGACCTTCAGAGCATCCGGTTCCGGGGAGGTTGGCACCCACGAACGCGTAGCCGGATTCAAGAAATTCCTTCGCGATTTCGAAAGGGGTCGCATTTGCTATGTATGGATCGTATAGGAAAACTGTCGGATACCGGCCCGATTCCTTCGGACGATATGAGATGTAGGCCATGCGCGTTCCATCGTTCATCGCGACGTAGCCGATGTCGCGGATCACATCCGCCTCATTGAAAACGGGTGCTTCTGCACTTTTCATGCTCAACTCCGTATATTAAGAAAGTTCGCCGGCTTTAAAAATTTGCGGCTTTTTTTAGCTTGCGACTTTGTCCGACCTGCCGTGGATTTCTATCCCTCCAGATACATCGGCTGCGACAGGCATCAATATGTAGGACGGGAACACTGCGCAATGATGCACTGCGTTGTCGGCGACGTTCCATTCCGTTTCGTCCCAGTTGTTGCCCCCCGTGTTCAAGTTGCGGTCAAAGCGGGGAAACGAGGAACTCGAGATTTCGAGTCTCAAGCGATGGCCGGGTGGGAACCAGTTACTGGTAGCGTCCAGATCGATCTCGATTTGATAGACCTCTTTTGGCTTCATCATCACAGCCCTGTCAAAGCCGTCGCGATACCGGACACGGAGTATTCCGTCGACAACGTCAAGCACTCGACCGTCCGGATGCACATCCAGGAGTCTGGCCACAAAGTCGGTGTCTACGGCCGAAGAAGAGATGAACAGGATCGCCTTCACAAATCCGGTTACTTCCATGCCTTCGTTTAGGACCTCGGATGTAAAGCAAAGAACGTCGTGACGGAGTTCGACTTCCTGGTAATCGCGTGGGCCTACCGTCGTCCCCTTTGCATTCCCGCCCTGAACGCCCAAATACGGCACCGGATTTCCGGGGTCGTATACGAACGAGTCGGCCGGCTCGTCGTCGGAAGGCGGCGCTAGGTCGAGCCACCCGTCGCCAAGTCGAGTATTGGCACTTCCACCGCTGCGCAGAAACCATCGCTGTAGTTCGACCCCTGCGGGTGGCCATTCTGACGCGGCTCGCCACTCATTGCGACCCATCACGTAATAGTGGATGGGAGGCATATCCTCGATTCGATCGGACTTGTCCTTGAGCCAGCAATCATACCAATTTAGGTAAATCTGCCAGCAATCGAGCCGCGCATCGCCCAGCTCGCGCACGCCTACCACCGTCGGGGCCGTCAGTGTCGCAGTGCCACAATGCACCGCCGGCGACAAAATGATATGCTGGTGCTCTTGAGCCGCAGCGGTAATCCCGCAAGAGCTGAAGAGTCGCCGTTGATGGAGCGCGTCGCCCGCGCCGACATCGTACCATGAATGCACGAACAACGCTGGGAGGTGGATCTTGGAGTCCTCTCGAAGGAAGCCCAGCCGGTCGAACCAAGGGTCGTCAGGGTTACGTGAGACCCAGTCTTCCCATTCAGTCGGAGGTGAGCCCAAGCCTTTGAGGATGTCGATGATGGGCAATATCGCGAACGCGCGCTCGTATTCCGCGTCGGGTTTCGGTTGGGGCCGGGAGCGGTCTTTGGCATGCGATTGATGAAAGTGGGGGACCCACATCCCAAGCTCCACCGCTCCACCCCAACGCAAGCTGCATAGGCGCTGGTCTCCCAAGCGGTGTCGGTGTCCCGTCATCGAGCCGCCAGCCCCTTCGATGATCGCACATCGATGGGCCGGATGGCACAGCTGAGCAACAAGCACTTGCGTAGTTCCGAGCGCGGAGCAACCGTATGTACCGACTCGTCCCGTCGACCATGGCTGCGACGCAATCCACGACAGTGTATCGTAGCCGTCCCTCGCGTCGTGCTCGAGAAGCCCAAAATTGCCGCCGGAATCAAAGAGACCGCGAAGTTCCTGTACCACCACTGAGTACCCTTGCGCCGCGAACATCATAGCTTCGGGGTTGTTGGGTTTTGGCAGGCGATACGGGGCCTTGCCGTACTTTGTCCGGATCAAAATCGTTGAGAGTTTGTCGCCGTATCCGACCGGCTGATAGAGGTCCGTCGCAAGTTCTACGCCGTCGCGCATTGGAACACGCAGCCCCGTTTGCAGAACCACATCAAAACGCGGCGCAGGCAGCGACTTCGCACCACTCTTATCGCAGTCACACATACCCGGCTCCTCCATTCTCCTAACGGTCAAGGGTGCCTCGCGCTAACTTGCAGCTTGAACATCGGGCCAAAGAAGGACGCTTATTCACCGCTTCGCTTCGGTCATTCTGAACTGAGTGCCCTGCATTGTTCAAAAGGTGGAAATCCGCATTCCGGATCATCTTCGCCAAGCATCATGCCGCGCTCCCGCGGCACGGATCATTCTTTGACCAGATGATCAACGTCTCAGCCCGGACCTGATCAAGATACGGGAAGATGTGTTTCTGTTGCAGCTGTGTAAAGGCGCGGATCCGTCTCCTCTTCAGGGGCATTCTCAAACATCTCGTATTGTCCGCGCGCCGGTGGCTGCCCGATAAGCCTCTCGCCTCGCATCTTCCAGATCTTCCCATAGGCTCGGCAGTTCTTCCGCCAATCGGCAATGTATTCATCTTCGGTGGGCATTGGCAGGGAGTAATGGACTCTGTCGGCAAGCTTGCATCCAAGCTTCATCGCGCTCGTCTCGCCTGGGGACAGGGCGCTGGCAGTCAGCAATACGAGCCTGGAAAAAGATCGGGACGAACGATAGTAATCCGCGCGGCGACGAATGAGCCTTCTGAAATGGGGCAGTTTACTCTGCTTCAATTCGAGCGCCTCAATAAAGGCAATCACGTGAGCCATACGATCGATCCGGTTTATATATTTGCGATCGACAGGGTAGTCCGTTCCCCCGAAATGGAGCTGATCAACAGCGATCACTCTAAAACGATCGAATAGCCGTTCAGCTGCCGAATAAAGGAGCTTTTTGCCCCCCGTAGGGACCGGCACCATGTAGCAACACAATGGGGTCGCCCGCCCCTTTCTCGTAGTAGGACATCGTAACACCACCAACCGATATGCGTTTTTGTGCGAGCATTTTTTCTCCCAAATTTGGTGTCATCAACCACAGGTCTGTCGACAAGTGGAACGGCTAGCGGGGGACCGTTAGCAGCACTTGGGGATTGACGGAGGCCTGCCTTCAGAGAAACTGGTTGCGCGGGGCCTGCTCCCGCTTCGTGTTGTGGCAGGCGTCTGACGGTGATCTCGTGCTCAATGAATGGTCCTTCAATAAACTGCGCATGATCTGGAGTTTGCTGAAGGACCAGCCCTAGACTATCCGACAATCGCTTTCGCCAGGCTGATGCTCGAAGGAGGACAGCCCGACAGATCACTACCTCGGGGGACGGACCGCTACATGTTCGGTCCACGCTGAAGTGGTTTCCGGCAGCACGATCATCCGTACAATATCGCCACGGAGACCGCGAAGATGCGGAGAATGCCCAGCGCGACACTGGGCAATCAGCATCAGAACGGGCGAGCCCACAAAGCTACGTTCAGCCTTCAAGCCAACATTTTGCCAACGCGGTGCTGTTCATTAGATGGTCGATCTCACCGACATAGCCTCCGACCTTGTCGGAGATTGCGTCAATGAACTGGTTGAACATCGGCACGATCACGCCGCCTTCGTCGCGAACGATAATGGCCATCTCGCGATAGAGATTCTTGCGCTTTGCCTGGTCAAGTTCGCCGCGCGCCTCCAGGAGCAGCTTATCGAACCTTTCGTTAAAGAAATGCGTGTCGTTCCAAGGCGCCGTCGACAGAAGGGCGGTCGCGTAAATCTGACCCTGCGTCGCTCGCCCACTCCAGTAGGCAGCGGAGAAGGGCTGCTTTAGCCAGACGTCTGACCAGTAGCCGTCCCCCGGCTCGCGCTTCACCTCGATCGCGATGCCAGCCTTGGCAGCGCTCTGCTGGTAGAGCTGAGCGGCGTCGACAGCGCCTGGGAAGGCGACCTCCGACGTCCGGAACAGGATCGGTCCACTGTGGCCCGACTTCTTATAATGGAAGGCTGCCTTTTCAGGATCAAAGGTGCGCTGCTCGATGTCGTCGGGGACGAGCGGGTAGGTTGCATTAACTGGAAAGTCGTTGCCGACGCTACCATAGCCGCGGAGGATCTTGTCAACCATCTCCTCGCGATCAACCGCGAGCTTCAGCGCCATCCTCAGATCCGGGTTATCGAAGGGCGCCGTATCGCAGAACATGTTGAAGCAATAGTAGCCGGGGCCCGATAGGGCCTCGATTTTCAGGTTAGGCATGCGCTTGACATGATCCACGACCTTGGGCTCAACCCCGGAAATCATGTGCACCTGGCCGCTCTGCAGCGCGGAAAGGCGGGCTGTGGAATCATTAAGAACTAGCATCTCGATCTGGTCGGCAAAGCCCATCTTGTCGGACTGCCAGAAATTAGCGAAGCGCTCCCCGCCGTGGCGGACGCCGGGCTCATTGACGCTCACCTTATAGGGACCTGCGCTGATGCCTTCGGTTGGATTGTCCTTGCCGCCATTGGGCTGGATGATCAGATGATAGTCCGTCATCAGGAAGGGCAGTTCGGCGTTCGGCTCCTTGAGAGTGATGACGACGTCGCGGCCATCGGCCTTTACGCTTTCAATGCCAGCCAAGATGCCCAGCGCGCCAGACTTCGTTTCCTTGTTGGAATGGCGTTCCAGCGTCGCCACCACGTCCTCTGCCGTCACAGTCTTGCCGTTGTGGAATTCCACGTCTCGACGTATCTTGAAGGTCCACACTTTGACGTCTTTGGATGAGCCTATTTCCTCCGCAAGGCGGTTCTCCAGTCCCCCGCCGGCCGTCAGCGCCACGAGAAACTCACCCCAGCATTTGCCGAAGCTGGCTGGGACCGATGAGAAGAGCGCCGGGTCGATGCTGTCCGTTGCCGCCCCGCCTGATTGGCCCGCTTTCAGGACGCCGCCCCTTTTTGGCGTCTGCGCCTTCGTGGCGGTGGCAAGGAGCGAGTTGGCGAAGGTGGCGCTTGCACCTAGGGCCGCTGCACGGCCAAGAAATTCACGTCGGCTCAACCTACCTGCCGCGAAGCGGTAGCTGAGATATTTGAGTTCGTCGGACATTATATCCTCCTGCGCTTGCTGCGTTTGTTCCCCTGGTGCCGCGAACGACGCGACCACCGTCTGAAAAGTACCATCTACAATGGTTCATCCTGCGCGAACTTGCCCTTACTGACGCAGGAACTCCGCGTTTTTTCCCAGCCTACGCATAATAGCAATTGGGGTAGGCACGCGGGGGCGCTGCGATGTCACGATGTCAATGGGGATCCTTGAGGCTGCGCTCTGCTGTTTGGGCCTCTTGGCCCGCGCGCCGGCAACATTCGGGGCATGCGCCTCGGCTTGACTGGAGTGAGAGACCCTTGAGTGCCTGCGGCAAAGGAAGTTGCAACGTCCGGCTTCCGCCGCGTCAGGACGATGATCCAGCATCCCCGAGAAGGCCCGTCGCCCGTCGCTTGTGAGCTAATATTCCGGCGGACCGCTGGTTTGCCCGTAGGTGAGCGCGAATAGTCTCGAGCATCAGCCCTGCGCTTGCAAGGCTGCAAGTGATCGCCTCCACTTGGGGCGCCACTTAGATGTTTGGTCCCGGCATTTGCTGGAGCGGATTGAATTTGAAGCGTTCCGGTTGTGAGGCCCACGCCTTGCAGATGAACTCGTAGGGTGTGAGACCTTTGAGGGTCTTGAGCCGGCGAGCGAAGTTGTAGGCGGCAACGAAGTCGGCGAGATGGGTGCGGAGTTGGTCGTGGCTCTCGTAGTAGAAGCGCTTGACGGTGGCGTCCTTGATAGTCCGGTTCATTCTCTCGACCTGGCCGTTGGTCCACGGATGCCTGGCCTTCGTCGTACGGTGCTCGATGTCGTTCCTGGCGCAGGCGTATTCGAAGGCGTGAGCGCGGAAGATCTCGCCATTGGCGATTGCCTCCTTGATCAGCGGCACCGCCGAGCCACCGGCACCGGGGGTGGTGAACTGAATGCCGTTGTCGGTAAGAACGGTGTGGATCTTGTAGGGCACGGCCGCGATCAGGCGCAGCAGAAACTCTCTGGAAATGGCTGTCGGAGCCTTCTCATGCAGTTCGACGAAGGCGAACTTCGAGGTGCGGTCGATGGCGACGAACATGTGCAGCTTGCCCTGTTCGGTTCGGACCTCCGCTGATGTGGAAGTAGCCGATCGGGTAGCTCTTAAATTTCCTCTTCGCCGGTTTGTCACCCTCGACATCCGACAGACGGCCGATGCCATGGCGTTGCAGACAGCGGTGCAATGAGGACCGCGTCAGATGCGGTATGGTCGCTTGAAGCGCATAGAGGCAGTCATCGAGCGGCAGCAGCGTGTAGCGGCGGAAAGCGACAATGACCGCCTCCTCCTCAATCGAGAGCACCGTCGATCTCGGTTCCCTCGGACCAGTCGGCAGATCGGCGACCGAAGCTCGCCTCTTCCACTTCGCTACCGTCTTCTGGTTGATCCCGTAGCGCTTGGCGAGCCGCCTCAGGCTCTCTTGACTATGCTGTATCGCTCGACGGACCGCCTCTGTCGTTGTGGCGCTCCCATGCAGAACTTGGCCCATAGCGCATCCTTTGATTCGGAAGATAAGGATGTCCCATCAAAGCCTGGGATCAAACATCTAGTACCGGGGTCGGCGACGTGGCTTGCGCCTTCGCCACAGCAGCGCCGCCACGATTACGCGCCGTCGCCGCCTCTCACTGTCACTGTCGGCCGGTGATCGGCGTATCATAAGATTCGGCCGCTAACATTTGGTCCACAGCCGGAATTCAGGATATGGAGAGCGGAGAGGAGATCGCCACATAATTGCAAGTGGCTGGCCGCATGAAGCCGTCAGGTTCGATCAGGCGGCTAACGGACGAGGGTTTCGACACCGGCTTCGGCATTATCCAGCCCCACGCGCGCTTAACACAATCCAATCCAAATGGTCTTCACTCATGGCGGCCATGGGGTCCCGCTTGGAGTGACTGTCAATTTTTCCGGCGTTGGGACCAGCGGCGCATTAACTCAGTTCCCCGCGCTCTCCATGCGGCGTCCCTTGATAGCGCTTTCCAGCCAGCCAACCTCCATCTCGGGAACCGAGGAGAGCAGTAGGTCGGTATAGGCGTCAAACGGTGGACGGAGCACTTGGGTCTTCGGGCCGTACCGGACGACTTCGCCGCGATACATGACCGCGATGGAATCGGCGATCGCCTTAACGGTCGCAAGATCGTGGGTGATGAAAAGATACGCCACATCTTCGAACTTCTGCAGGCGAAGCAAGAGCTTGAGAATGCCGTCTGCGACGAGCGGATCGAGCGCGCTGGTTACCTCGTCGCAGATGATAAGCTTGGGTTTGGCAGCGAGCGCGCGGGCGATGCAGACCCTCTGCTTTTGCCCGCCCGAAAGCTCCGCCGGATACCGGTCGATGAAACCCTTGCTCATCTCAATCTCATCGAGTAGCTCGCCGACGCGGGCGTTGCGCTCCTTTCCTCGCATGCCAAAATACAATTCAAGCGGCCGGCCAATGATAGTGCCCACCGTGTGGCGCGGATTCATCGCGACGTCGGCCATCTGATAAATCATTTGCAGTTCTCGAAGATCATCCCTTGATCGGTCTGCGAGCCTGGGCGCTAGCGTACGGTTAGCGAAGGTGATGCTGCCGGCGATCGGGGGCAGCAGCCCCGTGATGACGCGGGCCAGCGTGGATTTTCCGGAGCCTGACTCGCCTACGACCGCGAGCGTTTGGCCTGGATGGACATCAACCGAAACCTCCTGCAAAACCTTCACGGCACCACCACCATAAGCGGCAGTGACATTCCTCACGGACAAGAGAGGCTGCTGCGTAGGTTCCATTTCTTCATGAGCAATCGAACGCACCGACACCAGCGCCTTGGTGTAGTCCATGCGCGGCGCCTCGATGATCTGCCGTGTTTCGCCGTGCTCTACCATTTTGCCATCTCGCAGCACCATGATCTCGTCCGAGACCTGGGCCACCACCGCGAGATCGTGAGTGATGTAGAGTGCCGCGACGCCAGTGTCGCGGATCGCATCCTTGATGGCTGCCAGGACGTCGATTTGCGTCGTCACGTCGAGGGCCGTGGTCGGCTCGTCGAATACGATCAAGTCGGGCTCGGAGCAAAGTGCCATTGCAGCCATCACGCGCTGCAGTTGGCCGCCAGAGACCTGATGTGGATAGCGGGATCCAATTTTTTGAGCATCAGGCAAGCGGAGTTTCTTGAACAATGCGATAGCGCGCTTTTCCGCCTCGGCCCTGGTCCCGGGGCCGTGCCGAAGCGCTGCTTCCACCACCTGGTCCATGAGCCGATGCGCTGGGTTGAAAGCGGCAGCAGCCGACTGCGCAACATAGCAGACCTCGCTGCCGCGCACTTTTCGCAAACCCTGGACGCCTCCTTGCAAGATGTCGCGGCCGTTGAGCAGGACCTCGCCGCCTGTGATGCGGACACCACCGCGTCCGTAACCCATTGCCGACAGGCCGATTGTCGACTTGCCGGCGCCCGATTCGCCGATCAGTCCAAGCACCTTGCCTCGCTTCAAAGCCAGCGACACGCCGTCGACGATAGTGACGTCGCGCGGCTTCTCGTTCGGAGAGTAGACAGTCGCCTCGACTTTAAGGTTGCGGATTTCCAGCAGAACGCCGCTTTCGGGCCGCGGTTTCGCGTGGTCATTAGCCATTAGTCGCGACCTCCCTTGAAGCTGGTAGTGCGAGTGAGCACCCAGTCGACGACCAGATTAACGGAGATTCCCAATCCTGCGATAGCGGCGGCCGGGATGAGTGCGGCAGGAATGCCGAAGACGATGCCGTCCTTGTTCTCCATCACCATGCCGCCCCAATCTGCATCCGGTGGTTGCACGCCAAGGCCCAGGTAGGACAATGCCGAGAGGAACAGCACCGAAAAGATGAAGCGCAGGCCCAGTTCCGCCACTAGGGGAGAAATTGCGTTGGGCAGGATCTCGCGAAAAATAATCCAGCTGAGACCCTCTCCCCGTAGCTTGGCCGCTTCGACGAAGTCCATTGCGTTGATGTCGGCAGCCACGGCACGTGAGAGGCGATAGACACGCGTCGAGCTTAAAATCCCCATCACGAGAATGAGGGTCACATTGTTCGTGGGCAGCACTGCCAGGACAACGAGACCGAAGATCAACGTCGGTATGGCCATTAATAGATCGACAATGCCTGACATGAGCATATCGACCAAACCGCCGACGACGGCCGCCGTAAAGCCGAGGATGGCGCCGAGAGAGAAGGACAAGGCGGTGGCCATGCCGGCAATAAAGATCGTGATGCGAGCACCGTATATCATGCGCGAGAGCAGGTCTCGCCCGAGATTGTCAGTGCCCAGCCAGTGCGCCGACGACATTGGCTCCCATACGTCGCCTACGATCTCGCCATTGCCGTATGGGGCGATCCATGACGCAAAAAGCGCACTGATCATTAAGAGCCCGGTCAGGAGTAGACCGATCCACGCTGCGAGCGGGATTCGCTTAATTTTGAACATTGTCCACCTACTTGGGATGCCGCAGGCGCGGGTTGGCTAGGATTGCAGCGACATCCGCGACGATGTTGAGCCCGATGTACACACCAGCAAAGATGAGACCGACGGCTTGGACCACTGGCACGTCGCGCTTGACGACGTGGTCGACAAGATATTGCCCCATCCCGGGATAGACGAAGATCACCTCGATCACGACTACGCCGACCACGAGGTAGGCCATGTTAAGCATCACGACATTGACAATTGGCGCGATGGCATTCGGGAAAGCGTGCTTACAGATAATATCCAAGGCTGAAAGCCCCTTGAGCTCGGCCGTCTCTATGTAGGCCGACTGCATCACGTTCAAGATAGCTGCACGTGTCATTCGCATCATGTGCGCCAGCACGACGATCACCAAAGCGATGACCGGCAGCACAATCGCTTTCATCTTTTCCAGGAAGGGCATTCCGTCATAGACGGTCGAGATCGATGGGAACCATTGGAGCTTCACGGCAAGGAATAGAATAAGAAGATAACCGATGAAGAATTCAGGCAGTGACGTCGACGCCAAGGCAAATCCCGAAATAGCTTTATCGACTGGACCGTTGCGGAAACGCACAGCTATCAGCCCCAGGATAATTGAGAGGGGAATTGACACGGCGGCGGCCCAGAAGGCAAGAAACAGAGTGTTCCACAGCCGGGGCAGCAGCGTCACAGTGATCTCCTGTCGCGTGGTGAGCGCCTTACCGAGATCGCCGGTCAAAACCCCACCAACCCATTGGAAGTAGCGCACATAGGCAGGATCATTGAGCCCCAGTTCCTGACGCAAATTGGCGACCGCCTCGGGCGTGGCCGACTGACCAAGGATAGACTGTGCCACGTCGCCTGGAAGAATCTGGGTCCCCGCGAAGATCAGCACGGAGACGGCGAAAAGGAGGAGAATGCCCAGCGCGATGCGCTGGGCAACCAGCCTTAGAACGGGTGAGTTGACAATCACTTAGTTCAAGCCTCGAGCCAGCACTGCGTCAAAGCGTAGCCGTTCATCAGCGAGTCGACCCGTCCGACGTAGCCGCCAACCTGATCGGAGATCGCATCGATGAATTGGTTGAACATCGGCACGATCGTACCGCCTTCATCGCGAACGATGATGGCCATCTCACGATAGAGGTTCTTGCGCTTGTCCTGGTCAAGTTCGCCGAGCGCTTCAGTGAGCAGCTTGTCGAACCTGTCGTTGTAGAAGTGCGTGTCGTTCCAAGGCGAGGTTGACCGACAGGTCGTCGAGTACATCCACCCTTGAGTGGCGCGCCCCCTCCAATTGGCGGCGCAGAAGGACTGCTTGTTCCAAACTCCCGACCAGTAGCCATCTTCTGGTTCTCGTTGGACCTCAATAGCGATGCCGGCCTTGGCCGCGCTCTGCTGATAGAGTTGCGCGGCGTCGACAGCGCCTGCGAAGGCGGCATTTGAGGCCCGGAGCAGGATCGGTCCACTGTGGCGCGACTTCTGATAAAGGAACTTGGCTTTATCAGGATCGAAGGTGCGCTGCTCGATACCCTCGGGAAAGAGAGGATACGCAGCGTTGATTGGAAAGTCGTTGCCCACAGTGCCGTAGCCGCGAAGGATCTTGTCAACCATTTCTTGACGATCCACCGCGAGCTTGAGCGCCCTCCTGAGATCCGCATTATCAAATGGCGCAGTGTCGCAGAACATGTTGAAGACATAGTGGCCCGGACCCGACAAGGTTTCAACTCTCAGGTTTGGCACGCGCTTGATGAGATCGACGACCTTGCTCTCAACCTTGTTGATCATATGCACCTGGCCGCCCTGCAGCGCCGAAACGCGGGCCGTTGTGTCGTTAATGGCGAGGATCTCGACCTGGTCAGCGAACCCCATCTTGTCGGACTGCCAGAAATTGGCGAAGCGCTCGCCCCCGTGGCGAACGCCGGGTTCGTTGACAGCCACCTTATAAGGACCTGCGCTGATGCCTTCCGCAGGATTGTCCTTGCCGCCGTTGGGCTGGATGACGAGGTGATAATCCGCCATAAGGTAGGGCAGTTCGGCGTTCGGATCCTTAAGGGTGATGATGACATCGCGGCCATCGGCTTTGAGGCTTTCAACACCGGCCAAGATGCCCTGCGCGCCCGACTTCGACTCCTTGTTTGAATGGCGCTCCAGCGTCGCCACAACGTCTTGGGCCGTTACAGTCTTACCATTGTGGAATTCGACGCCCTGGCGGACTTTGAAGGTCCACACTTTGGCGTCTTTGGACGATCCTATTTCCTCGGCGATGCGAGGCTCCAGGCCGCCATCGGCGGTCAGCGCAACTAGAAACTCGCCCCAGCATTTGCCGAAGTAGGACATCAACTCAATAAATTTCCCTGGATCGAGGGTGTCTGTAGCCGCTCCGCCCACGATGCCGGCTTTCAAGATGCCGCCTCTTTTGGGGGCCTGCGCATTCGCGGCGCCCGCAAGTAGCGAGTTGGCGAAGGTGGCACTGACACCGAACGCCGCTGCTCGGCCGAGAAACTCACGCCGGCTCACCTGGCCAGCAGCAAAGCGCCGGCTCAGAGAATCGAGTTCTTGCGTCATGGCGATGCTCCTCCTAGGTTGTTCCCATAGGGGCCGACGATCGGCCTTCTCTAGAACAATAATACCAAGTGTCCGCGCTGGTTTGCGCAGTTTGTTCGGAGATCGGTGCAGAAAAACGGCACATTGTCGCGGTCTTGCGCCAAAGTGCGTCGATAGGGACAGCGCCGCCGTGACGCTCAGCACCATCTGCCGATCGCTACTATCGACAACCTTCAGCTTGCGCCGTCGAGGCCGCCTGCCAGCAGGCGCTCGCCGATAACGTCAGCTCGTCGGCATTCATACTCAACATCCTGGCTCCGCCGGCATGATTCGGACCGGGTTGCGACGATCCTCACACTCGCCTAGCGATCGAGCCACCGGCGGACTGCGCCCGCTCCACAGAGCAAAGCTGAAACGCACCGAGATGGACCTGATAGGACGGTGAAACTGTATGAGATGCGCAGCGCCTATGAGGAGATCATGGCCACCCAAATCAAACGGCAGCACGAGCCGCCCGGGATCGTCGGCGACCTGCTCTCAGCCCAGATGACCCAGAAGCAGGCCCACTCCCTAAATACCGGCGCCGATCAGCGCAACGCCGTTCTCATCGGAGCGCTCATCCGCAACCGGACGCGGGGTCGCTTCACCGCCGTCGTCGATCTCGTCACCGGCTCGAGACCGAGCACCGCGCCGGAAAGCAGGACGCATATCGACCATCCGATCCGGGTGCCCGCGGCAGAACTCATCGGGCGGCAAGGACGCCTCGGCGGGATTAGCAAGCAGAGCGATGCATATCCGCCGGCTTTTCGTGGTGGGTGCCCATGCCGTACTCCGCCAGCCGAAAAGGAGAAGCGCCACCAACTCGCTGACGGCCAACCCTTCTGATGGAGAAGCCATACAACGTCGTCGCCGTCGCCGGGGGAACAAATGGCGAGGCTCGAAGCAATCGAGAAGAATGCCAAGATTGGTGACGCGCTGATGGTGTGATCACGGACGGTCGAGATCGGACAAACCCGCTCAGTGGGTGGTTAAAAAGCCGGGCGTTGTCCTACCGCAGCGTCGCACCATCCGGATGAACACGCCACGACCGACAACGCGGCTCAAATTTGGTGCGTCAGCCCCAGCGGTAGGCCGTTCCGTGAAGTTCGCCGCCATCAACACCTTGCCGCCGGTGGGCGAGCAGAAGCACTACAGTCCACAAATTCGCACTTCCTTCCACGCCATCGAACAGAATTCGCTGCAAGGTCGCGAAGCCGATCGACTGGAAGGTGGTGACCAACTTGCCGGTCGAAGGTCTCTCCGTGGCGTTCGAAAAGCTCGGCTCGTGCGCCCTGGGCTGGAAGGCGGACGTGTTCCACAACACGCGAGCTGAAGCGTCCCCCATCTGGTCTCGCTTCCGATTACCGAGGGCCATTGGAGGCACGGTCGCGTTCGGGATGTCGATCCGGTCGAGCGCAGTGATCTCGGCGAACGTAAGAGCGTTGCGCCCCGCGGCGTCGCTGACCCGCGTTTGCGGCACGGATCGGTAACCCCGGCGTCAAGTTCCTTCAAATTCCGAGTTTCTGCTCTTTCAGAGAAGCGGCCAACGTCCTGTCTGGGCCATAGCGAACGCGGATTAGATCAGAGGGGGAAGGCCACCAACACGCTGAGTCTCTTACCGGTGCTTACGAACGAACCGGCCAGCGGCTTCTGAGCAGAAGCCTATCGACCATCCTTCCAACCCGCGCTGACCAGTAATGTCATCACTCTGTAACGAGGCATGTTGTGAGTGGGCCTAGATCGGATAACTCCTCTAACTGCTCGATTGCCGCAAGCGCTCGGTCAGTCTGAGTGGGACCCAGCACGGCAGCCCCGCAGTCACGGAATTTCTCCACAAACTCCCAATCCGCCATTGGGTTCTCTGGATGACCACGCATGTGATGCACGGCTTTCTTTACGACCTGTCCGTCCTCAAGAGTGATTTCAACCCGGGCAGCTGCACAGAAGCTTCTCGGATCACGGTTAGTCAGCTCCGGATCGAAGTCAAGCCTTGAGATGCCAATCAGCCGGCGTACAGCCGGGTCATTAAGAACTTCCTGAGAAAACTCGGCAAGAGATACACGCCCTCGGACTAGCGCGACCGCGGAGCAAAACTCCATACTAAACTTGCCCTCCATAGGCGTTTTGGGGGCATGGTACGCCAAGTCACCACCCACACCTGGAGCAAGCAGACATCGAATGGACTTTACGTCTTCAGGTCGAATGTCATGCCTGTTGCGCAATTCGAGAACAGCATCGATGGCCGAATGGGTATCGAGGCAGGAGGGGTATTTCTTGAAAACGATCCCGGGGGAGCGGAGATCGAACGGATTGCCCAGGAGTGAAACCACATCCACGGAACGATCACGTTGTGGCACATACGTGTCAAGAAAGCCGTTCGAGCCGGCAAGCGCATCCGAATTTGCGGTCGCATCTGCTGCTGCCAAGAGTGCCGCCTCTAAGCCATCCCTTGCGGCGAAACCGCAATGCATGGGCTTAACCATCGTTCCAATATTCGAACGAATGCCGGCAACACGGGAAGCTGCGATGCTAATTGCGGTAGCTGTGCGTTCTTCGTCGAGTCCAAGAATCTTCGAAGCTCCAGCGGCGGCGCCAAACACGCCAAGTGCAGCGGTGGCGTGCCAACCCGACTTATAGAGCTCGAAGCCAGCAGCGCGGCCCAGCTTTCCCATCACTTCGATGGCAGCGGCATACGCAAGGAGGACGTCTCTGCCAGAACACGCCGCCATTTCACCGGCAGCCAAGATCGCAGGGAGTGCAGGCGCGGTAGGATGCCCGCACATAGGATCGCTAACGTCGTCAAAATCGCAAGCGTGCGCCATGACACCGTTGGCGAGCGCGGCGCCAAGCGGCGAACTGCGAACTGAATGGCCAAAGATGGCCGCATTCCCGCCCGTGGGGCTCGCATTCACTATCTTGTCTAGGACCATTTGCGTCACCGGCTCTGTTGCGCCCGCAATAACGCAGGCCAGGCAGTCCATTATGCCGTATTTTAGAGTATTGAGGTCGGTCGGCGACAAGGCGCCAAATTCTAGCCGACTGACGAAGTTCCCTATCGCCTTCGTCAGCGAGCCAGCACCGTCTGCAGTTGAGTTCATAAGGCTTTCCCGGCTCTTGCTAGCTACTACTTAGCCGCCACGAGCAACTCAAAGAGCGGCTTCAAGGTGGCCTGCTTGTCGAGGTCGTTGACGAAATCCCCGATCAAATCGAGTTGCTTAGCGGCGAACGGTATCATCGACGTTTCGGCACAAGCCTTAAGCTTCTGGACGCCATCAGCGATGGAAGCCGGGTTTTCTGGATGTCCAAATGCCTTATCGACACGGATGGAATGTTCCACGCCACCTTGTAGCGTTACTTTGACCGTTATAGGCGAATTGGAGTAAAGACCGTGCGTGCGCTCGATCTCAGGATCAACTTCAATTTTAGTGACCCCCATAATCCGGCGCACGGCCTTATCAGTCAGCGCGTCCGGAAGGAAATCGCGGATTATGACTTGGCCACGCTGCGCCGCGACAGCGGTGGCGTAAGGCAGGCTGAAACGCGCCACGACCGGTTCCTTGGGATCCCATTTTTGATCGCGAGGTTGGACTACAAAATCCTCAGCGAGACGATTCAATCCGAGCTCAATTGATACGATACTATCACCCGTAAATTGGTGCCGCTTCCGCAATTGCAAAAGACCATCGACGGCCGGATGTACGCACTTGCAGGCCGGCCAAGGCTTGAAGCTAATGGAGGCGTTAACATACTCCTTCCCTAGCCCGTCCATGAGCAGATTGGGATCATAGGCGGGTTCGAAGGCTCTATAAAAACCATACCTCCCAAAGAACGGATCCCGCGGTCCGTTGAAGCCCACCATCGCCGATAGCGCCGATTCCAGACCAGCACGCGCCCGCAAGCCTTGCTGCAACGAGACGGTGTGGGAAGCTTCCTCATACATCTGGAGCTCGCCCGCGGCATGGGCATAAGCGATTCCGAACGCATTCCGCGTTTTCTCTTCATCGAGCCGCAGCAATTTGGTGCTCAGTGCGGTTGCGCCCCAGACGGCGACCATATTGTCACGACCCGTCTCTATAGCGTTGGTCGTAACGCTGCGGGCCAGGCGTATGTGGAGATCCATAGCCGTCGCGACAGCCGACACCAACTCACTACCGGTGATGGACGTATCCCGTTCCGCCAGGGCCAGTGCCGGCGGAACATCGTATGCGCTTGCGTGACAGCCATTGATGCAAAGCTCGTACGTCTCGTCGAAATCGAGCGCTCTGGCCGTCGTCGCGTTGACAAGGGCCGCCAAGCTTGCAGGAAGCTGCGCTCCAGAGATCCAAACAGTGCACTCTGGGTTGCCACCCGACAAGGCAGCTAAATCGCGAGCGGAATGCGCGATAGGGTCGTTTGACCCGCCGATGGCGCAGGCAATCGTGTCCAGGATGGAGAGTTTCGCACGTTCTATCGCTTTGGCGGGTATCGTCTCGATATTGGAATCGAGAACATGCCTTATCAGTTGCGTTGTGGTATCCATTGTCGAACCTTCAAACCAATCGAACGAGCGTCCCGGGTTCCCAGGCAGAGCCTATCACGACGACTGCGCTGATCGGTGACGACTGAGAAAGCCGCTCGCGCCAATTCAGTCGGCGTGAGTACAGATAAAGCGGATCGGCATAATTTTTGCGCAATTCAACAGGCATTCGGCGCAGGAAAGCTGCATCTTTGCTCTATCGACGCGAAAGAGCCGCAGCAAGATTTTCAGGGTCATCCTGCGGCCACCTGCTTTAGCGACAAGCCGAGCGGAACTTTTCGGCGATGCGGCTAGGCCAGGAAGCACTAAGCGCCTTGAGACAGCACATTTGGCTTCGCCGTTCGATCAATCCTGTTTGGTCCACCAGCTGTGCTGCTCGGGGGGTCGTGGTCCTCCAGCAGCTCGCTTCGGCGGAAGCATTCACAGGAACGAATTTGTTAAGTGACGCTGCTCTCGTTTGACAATGCGCGTGCAGAAAGGTGTCGATCGGCAATGCCAAAGATGCCTTAACTGACCGCAGTTACGATGCCAATCGTGATCGCATTGGCCCGGTCAAAAGGTGCGGATCGGCGGTTTGCGCGATGAGGTCCTCCGAAAGATCAGGCTGCTCAACCAGGACTTCGCGAATCGTTTTGCCGGAGGACAAGACTTGCTTGGCAAGCTCCGCTGCCCGCTCGTAGCCGATCACAGGCGTCAGTGCTGTCGCCACGGCGGTACTGCCCTCGAGGTGTTTGCGGCATGTCTCTGCATTGGCAGTGATGCCCGCGACGCACTTCGTGCGCAGCACATCCACGGCATTGGTCAGAAGCTCAAGCGAGTGCAGTATGTTGTAGGCGATCACCGGCTCCATCACGTTCAACTGCAGCTGCCCCGCTTCGGAGGCGAGAGTGATCGTGAGATCGTAGCCGATGACCTGGAAGGCGACCTGATTGACCACCTCCGGCACCACGGGATTGACCTTTCCGGGCATGATCGAGGAGCCCGGCTGAAGCGCTGGCAAATTGATTTCGTTCAGGCCGCCGCGCGGGCCGCTGGAAAGCAGCCGCAGATCGTTGCAGATCTTAGAGAGTTTCGTGGCAGTCCGCTTCAGCATGCCCGAGAAGAGCACGAAGGCGCCGGTATCCCAGCAGGCTTCGATCAGATTACCGGCCGAGACGATGGGCAGGCCGGTTATCGCACGCAATTCGGCGACAGCTGCCGCCTGATAGTCGGGATTCGTATTGATCCCCGTGCCAATCGCAGTGCCTCCTAGGTTGATTTCATGGAAGAAGGCGGCAACCTCACCGAGACGAGCCACATCTTCCTGCAGCGTCGTCGCGAAAGCCTGAAACTCCTGGCCCAGCGTCATCGGAACTGCATCCTGCAACTGCGTCCGGCCAAGCTTGATCACATCCGAAAAGTTTTCCGCTTTGGCCTCCAACTCGCTGGCGAGTTGCTCCAAAGCTCGCTGCAGCGCCCCGCGTGAAAGAAGGATCGCCAGTCGAATCGCCGTTGGATAAACATCGTTTGTAGATTGAGCGAAGTTGACGTCGTTGTTGGGATGCAGCTGATCGTATCGTCCGCGTGGCAGCCCCATGATTTCCAGCCCGCGATTGGCGATGACCTCGTTGATGTTCATATTAGTCGAGGTACCGGCACCACCCTGAAACACATCGAGCGGGAACTCGCCAAGATGCATGCCTGTCGCGATTTCCTCGCAGACCTCGCAGATGATGTCTGCCTTTTGCTTTTCCAGATCGCCGAGCGCAGCGTTGGCGCGGGCTGCTGCCATTTTCACATAGGCAAGCGCCTTGATGAGGTTTGGGAAATGGCTGATCTGGATGCCCGAAATCGGGAAGTTGGCAATGCCACGTGCCGTCTGCGGGCCGTAATAGGCATCGACCGGGATGCTCACCAGGCCGAGCGGATCCTTCTCAATGCGCTCGATTTGTGAACCTTTGGTCACGAAGAATACCTCGTCATTTCACTGCCGCTCTGGTCGAAGGTGCGCGTAAGTTGGAGCTTTACGCCAGAATGAGGGTGAGCCCACCGGGCTTCGAAGTGGTTGCGGGGCGGACCTACCTAGGATTGAGCTCCTTCCGGTCTCACAGCCCCGCACACCTATTGCTTAGCCCGATCCCCGTTTGGATCAAAAAACGCCCGCAGCGATGCGTCGGCTTCGTAGAGCTTGCCGGCGATCTCGATTTCCCACTGACTGTTCTCGATCAAGTCCTTCGTGACACCGACGGGATGGTTCACATAGCCCAGTCCGATTGAAGTTCCGATTGTGAAGCTCTTCACGCCAGAGGAAATATAGCCGACTATCCGCCCGTCGCAGCGGATAAGCTCTTCATGAAAGAGAACAGGTTTGGGATCGCGAAGCTTGAACGATACCAAACGTTTTTTTAACGCGCCGGCATTTTTTTGTGAAGCCAGAGCATCTTTGCCGATAAATCCGCCTTCTTTATTCCAGTCCACCGTAAATCCCAAACCGGCTTCAAGCAGTGTATCGACTGGCGTGAGATCGAGCTGGTATTCGCGGTAGGCGCGCTCGGAGCGGAGGTGTTCAAGCGCGTGGTATCCCGCAGCCTTGAGGCCATAACTCTGGCCGGCCTCCCACACGACGTCGAACACATGCTGTGCCATTTCGGTTGGAATATGAAGCTCCCAACCAAGCTCTCCGACATAAGTCAGCCTATTGGCTATTACACGAGCATACCCGATATCGATTTCCTGACTGGTGGCGAATGGGAAGGCCGTGTTTGCCAGATCTGTATCCGTTACCCGGGATAGGATTTCGCGCGATCGCGGGCCTTGCAATGAAAGGACCGCGTACCCAGACGTGAGATCGGTGACAGTGACATTCCATTCATCGGTAATATGCTTTGAAATCCATGCCTTATCCCTAGGATGGACGGTCGCTGAGGAGATAATGAGGAACTCCGTCTGCGACAAGCGGTTTACAGTAATATCTGTTTCTATCCCGGCCTTTTCATTGAGCATGTGGGTGTACACCAGCTTTCCAACAGGAACATCCACATTGCCGGCGCAAAGCCACTGAAGGAAGCGGCAGGCGTCGCGACCCTGAACCAGATGTTTGCCGAAAGAACTTTGGTCCAACAAGATAGCATCGTTGCGGGCAGCCCTGCACTCCTGACTAACATACCTGAACCAGTTCGGCTCGTCGTAGGAGTAGATGTTTTTGGTCGGCTCCCCCACGCCTGCGAACCACATGGGACGCTCCCATCCCATTCCTTCACCAAAGCTGGCTCCAAGCCTCGCCCACCGGTCGTGAAGGGCGCTTTTGCGAACCCCTCGGGATGTCTCAGGCTGGTAGGCCGGCCAGTGCATCTTGTAGTGAAGGCCCAGCACTTCGGCTGTGCGATCGTGCAAATATCGCTTGTTGACCTGGAAGGGATGAAATCGGGCGACATCAACGAAGCTGATGTCCATTTGAGGCGCGCCCGCGACGATCCACTCTGCCAGAGCTCGCCCTGCGCCTGCGCCGAATTCAATGCCCTCTGAGTTATAACCGGTGGAAACGTAGAGGTTTTTCAACCCAGGAACTTCACCGATCATGAACAGAAGGTCTGGGGTGAAACTTTCCGGACCGTTGAAAAACTTGGCAATGCCGGCATTCGCGAGATCAGGGACAATTTCTATCGCCTTGGTCATCGGCAGTTCAAAGTGCTCCCAGTCTTCCGGCAGCTCGATGAAGGCCGAGTCCTTTGGAAGCTTTGCCATCGGCAAGGGTTTGCCCCAAGGCTCGAAGGCACCCACCAGGAGCTTCCCTGTGTCTTCTTTCAGGTATACATGTCCGTCGGTGTCGCGCAGCACAGGTAAGGTCGGCGTCGCAAAATCCATCGCGTCGGTCACCACATAAAAGTGTTCTGCCGCATAGATCGGAATGCGTGCACCTAACTTGGTGGCAAGATCTCTTGTCCAAAGCCCACATGCGAGTACAAGAATTTCAGCTTCGATGACACCATCCTTGGTCCGGACCTGGTAGTTGCCGTCTACTGTCTTCCAAACGTCGGTTACTTCAGCGTTTTCTGTTATTTTCACACCGTTTTTCTTGGCCCCAATTGCCAATGCCATGCACGTGTCAACAGGATTGGTTTGGCCGTCGCCCGGGATAAAGACTGCACCTTCGATGATTGAGGCGTTGAGGGCTGGATAGAGCTTCTTCGCCTCGCTCGGCGAGATCATATTGGCCTCAAGGCCGAAACTCTTGGCGATCGATGCGTTGCGAGCGGTTTCGTATAGGCGATCTTTGGTTCTGGCGACCCCGAGCGTGCCATTTCGCTTGAATCCAGTAGCTTGGCCGGTCTCCTCTTCCAGAGCGGAGTAGAGTTCTGCATTATACTTTGCGATCTCCGTTAGCGCGTGAGTACCACGCGTCTGCATGATCAAACCCGCCGCGTGCCAAGTTGTGCCGGATGTAAGGGTATTGCGCTCTAAGAGAGCGATGTCCTTCTTTCCGTTCTTTGCAAGGTGAAAGGCAATGCTTGCGCCTGCTATGCCTCCACCAACGATCAGAATTTCGTGGTGCCGAGTCGGTACTTCACGAGGACGGGAGGGCGGGATCGTGATCATATCGGTATCCTTGTTCGTTCTCAGAGAAGGAGCGGCAAAGTATTGCAACAATTCAGCTTGAGCCTTGATGCAGCGCTTCAGCGCACTTACAGCCCACGTCCAAAGTCCGTCCTTTTTCAACAGACTAGGGGGCGACGCTGGTGGAGATGGTGCTAAATAAGCCCGATTGCGGTGTCGTTCTGCATATTTTGGACTTCAGCGCTGAATTATTGCACGCGCGGGACGGCGGGGCACAAACAACCCGAAAGTGCGCGGCGCATACCTTGCGCCCCGCGTCCAGGGCCAGGTCGCCGCTGCACAGTCTCTGCGACGGCGGCTCTCGATTTTGGCCGCCCTTTGGCGGTTCCGATAAGAACTCTCCCAGCATGCGCACGAGCCTTCGCGGCCGTGGGTCGCCGGATTATGTGGTAAGTTGCCGACACCGTCTTTGATCAGAGCCGTGTCGACCCGATCTTGGGGTGCATCAGAGCCGAAGGGTTTTTGCAAAAGGCCACCTAAATCGAACTCTCACCTTGGCGGCAGCAGGGAAAGGGAGCGCCCGAGGAAAGGAGCGGTCGAGCAGCGGATGTGACTGATCCGCTTCCGATGCAAACGCACTCGACTCAAGGGGAGCTTCGTCAAGAAGGCACGAAGCCAAACGTCGAATCTCCGCCTGTCTTGGCGAGACGACAAATGCAGGCGTTTGTCTGTTTTAGTTATAGGAGCCAGGTCTGCGTGGGGAAGATCATCCTCGGAGTTCGGCCCGCCGTCCTGCACGCTTGCTGGTGAGGTTGTTACCGACGACGAATGCGCGGCCGGCACTCCTGCTAGGCGCTTCGATGGCCACCGACGAGCCAAGACACCGCGCTATCCACGGGACTTTCATCTGCCGGCTGCCCAGGCCGCCCCACCCAACTCAGTTGCGGCAATTGTGTGAAAACTGGCCGAATTGGGAACGACTTCAGTGCGCCTTCCCAATCCGGCTGAGTAGACAAATGCAGAGGCTTTTTTGCTAGTCCACGACTATTAGCTCGCGGGCGACATCGGCCAGCCGCTCGCCACCCTTATCGGTAACAACAAACGACTCCGAGATGGCGGCTCCGAAGGCAGGAGGCCTCACCCCTGATTGGAAATGGAAGCACATTCCCGCTTGTAGCACCGTCTTTTCGCCGGCGCGAATGCTCACAGTACGCTCGCCCCAGTCCGGCGGAAAATTCATGCCGATCGAGTAGCCGGAACGGCCTTTTTTGACGTACCCGTGACGGTTGAGAACGCTCAGCCAAACGGTGTTCAGTTCGTCGACGATTACACCGGGCTTTGCCATTTCTAGAACAGCATCGCCACCTTCGATGATGGCATTGGCGAGGTGCTGGGCCTCCTTAGGTGGCTTTCCCATGTAGACTGTACGCGTCAGAGGGGCGTGATAATGGCGCCTGGCCGCCCCAATCTCCAGGAGAACCAGCCCCGACTTGGGCAGGGGCTTGTCCGACCATGTGAGGTGTGGAGCGTTCGTCTTCTCGTCAACCTGTATCAATGGACAGAGGCTTGTATAATCACCGTACTTCCCATCAACGCCTCTTGTCTGATCGGCATATATCTGAGCGACGATTTCGTACTCAGGAACTCCTGGCTTCAGATTATTGATCGCCTGGCGCATGGTGTGGCTGACAATCCGACCCGCTTCCCTCATATAGACGAGTTCGGCGTCGGATTTGACGAGCCGGACCCAATTAACGAGGCCGCGGCTGTCAGAGAACTTTGCATTTGGAAGACCGTTGACAAGGTGCTGGTGCGCTCGAGCGGTGTAGAAGTGCGCATCGAGCTCAACCCCAATGCGATCGGATCCCCATCCACGCGATTTTATGATTTCGCTGACTTCGTCGTAGGGATGCAGTTCCACGTGATGGAGCCGGTCATCGGAGAAGTTGATGATATCCTCAGCGGCCAGGTTCGTCGTCGCACGGGCGCCGTTAACGTCAACCAGCCGCCCGATCCACACTGGCGAGTCCGACTTCAGATGCAATAGAACCACTTGAGGCGTATAGAAGGACCATGCGTCGTAACCGGTCAGCCAACACATATTCGCGGGATCTTGGCAGATTAGCAGGTCGAATCCTGCTTCCTCCATCCGTTTCTTCACGTCTTGGACACGGCGTCGATATTCCGCCGGCTGAAAGGGTTTTTCAAAGTCCATTGTAGTCGTCCTCTGCACCTAGGTTGGCTGACCGGACCAAGCATTGTTGCCCAATCCGTGCTGGTTCCCAACCTAGCATGCTTATATGCTTGCTTTGCGCGGACCTCTTCGTCCAATCGCAGAAAACCTGCGTTATTTGGGCTCCGTGCGCAGCTTCACCTCCCTTGTGAAACGGCTCGACGCATGTCCGGGATGCGATACGGCCTTGTGTTGGAGCCAAATAGCCGGACAATGGTGGAAATATGACCCTCCGCTTGATCACGGAAAAGCGACGCCGAGAGCGGGCTCTCTGGAGAACGCTGCAGGATGCGCACGCTGGCGTCATTCAGATCAGATGGTCCACCTGGGACGGCCCACGGCTGTGCAAATATCCTGTCGTCCCAATCGGTTGTGCTTTGTCTGATCTTTTCGACATCGTCGTTCTCTCTCTTTTCTACTAAAAAACACTTCGCCGCTTCCCGCAACGCGAATCTCCGTTGGCGTCGTCAGGTCCGGTGCGCCGTGACGCCATGATCATCGACGACGCACACAGCCGTCTCGTCCAGTCCACAAAAGAATTCCATCGTTCGCCTCCTGCGCTGTTTCACAGGCGCAGAATGTTCAGCCGAGTCGCCACCCCTCGCCAGCGGCGCCGCAGCCGACGCACAGGTTTGCTGTCCAGCCAGGCGCCCGCCCCGATTACGGGCGGCATTTGCAAAGCGGCGTTGCGCATGGCCCCGGTAGGGCATTGGGAGCGAAGACAATCCCCGATTTAGCAGCCCAAGACCGTGCTACTACGCCAAGCCCATGCCAGAGCCCGCTTGGCATGACAGATAGCGGCGACGTGCTGACCCGCACCTACGTGGTTCCATTTATCCACTGTTCAACCCGCTAAAGACGCACCGAAACTTGGCTTTCGCAAGACGCGGGGCCGCGACATCATTTGACCGAAGCGCCGCCGAAAGTCGCGCTAATTTGCAAGCTTCGTAGTCTTGAATGCGACGAACGGCTCCTTTTACCGGTCCTCAAATTGACCGGCATGTTGCGCTATGCTGCCTTGGTCCGATCCGCCATCACGCCGGCCACGACCTCGCCGAAGGATGACGGCGTCGGCACGATGACGACGCCGGCTTCTTTCAGGATCTCGACCTTTTCCTGCGCCGACTCGCCGAAGGCGGAGATGATGGCGCCGGCATGGCCCATGCGGCGGCCCTTCGGGGCGGAAAGGCCGGCGATGTAGGCGATGAGGGGCTTCCTCATATTGTCGCGCGCCCAGATCGCGGCTTCGGCTTCCTGCGGTCCGCCGATCTCGCCGATCATGACCACGGCATCGGTTTCGTCATCCTGTTCGAACAGCTTCAGCATGTCCTTGAAGGACGAGCCGTTGATCGGATCGCCGCCGATGCCGACGCTGGTCGAGACGCCGATGCCGAGCGCCTTCATCTGCGAGGCGGCCTCGTAGCCCAGCGTGCCCGACCGCCCGACGATGCCGACGCGGCCGGGAAGGTAGATGCTGCCAGGCATGATGCCCATCAGCGCCTGTCCCGGCGTGATGATGCCGGCGCAGTTCGGCCCGACCAGCCGCATGCGGTCCTCGAAGCGGTAGCGGCGCATGTAGCGCTTGACCTGCATCATGTCCTGCGAGGGGATGCCGTCGGTGATGCAGACGCAGAGTTTTATTCCCGCATCCGCCGCCTCCATGATCGAATCAGCCGCGAAGGGCGGCGGCACGAAGACGATGCTGGCCTCGGCACGGGTTTCGCGCACCGCGCCCTTGACGGTGTTGAAGATCGGCAGGCCAAGATGCGTCTGGCCGCCCTTGCCGGGGGTGACGCCGCCGACGAGCTTGGTGCCGTAGCGCTTCATGTCCTCGGCATGGAAGCTGCCGATCTTGCCGGTGAAACCTTGCACGATGACGCGCGTGCTGCGGTTGAGCAGGATTGCCATTTTTCTGTCCTCCCTCAGGCTGCTTTTTTATTGGTGGCCGCGCGCCATGCGGCGACGGCCCTTTCGGCGGCTTCTGCAAGCGTGTCGGCGACGATGACGGCCTCGCCGGAATCGGCCAGGATCTTGCGTCCTTCCTCGGCCCTGGTGCCGGCAAGCCGGACCACCAGAGGCACGTTGACGCCGACTTCGCGCATCGCCTTGACGACACCCTCGGCGACCCAGTCGCAACGGTTGATACCGGCGAAGATGTTGACCAGGATGGTCTCGACATTCTTGTCGCCGAGCACGGCGCGGAAGGATTTCGCCACCCGCTCGGGCGAGGCGCCGCCGCCGATGTCGAGGAAGTTGGCCGGTTCGCCGCCGGCGATCTTGATCATGTCCATCGTCGCCATGGCGAGGCCGGCGCCGTTGATGATGCAGCCGATATTGCCGTCCAGCCCGACATAAGAGAGGCCGCGGTCGCTGGCGAAGGTCTCGCGCGGGTCCTCCTGGCTCTTGTCGCGCAGCTCCGAGATTTCGGGGCGGCGGAACAGCGCGTTCTCGTCGAACGACATCTTGGCGTCGAGGGCGACGAGATTGCCGTCGCGGGTCACCACCAGCGGATTGATCTCGAGCATCGAGGCGTCATAGTCGCGGAACACCTGGTAGCAGCCGAGAATGGTCTCGGTCGCCTTGCCGATCAGGTTGCTTTGAAGCCCGAGGCCGAAGGCGATCTCGCGCGCCTGGAAGCCCTGCATGCCGACACCGGGATCGACCGTGGCGCGGATGATGGAATTGGGTTGCTTCTCAGAAATGTCCTCGATCTCCATGCCGCCGGCGGCTGAGGCAACGATCATGACGCGCTCTTCCTTGCGGTCGAGAACGAAGCCGAGATAGAGCTCCTGCGCGATATCGACGGCTTCCTCGAGATAAAGACGCGAGATCAGCTTGCCGCGCGGGCCGGTCTGGTTGGTCACCAGCTTGCGCCCCAGCATACCTTCCGCTGCGTTGGAGATCTCCTCGTCATTGGAGCAGAGCTTGATGCCGCCGGCCTTGCCGCGGGCGCCGGAATGAACCTGCGCCTTCAGCACCCATTTGCCGCCGCCGATCTCACGCGCCCGGTAGGTTGCCTGCTCTGGGCTATAGGCAAGGCCGCCGCGCGGGACGTGAACCCCGTGGCGTGCGAGCAGTTCCTTGGCCTGATATTCGTGAATGTCCATCTTGTCCTCCCAAGAACCTTCAGTGCGTGGCGGCCTGCGCGTGGCCGGCGCGTTCGATTGCTTCGTTGACCACCAGCACATTGCGGGCCATGCGTTCCGACGCCGCGTCGATCATTTTGCCGTCGAGCGCTGCGGCGCCCCTGCCGAGCGCCTCTGCTTCCTTCAGCACTTCCAGGATGCGCCTGGCGCGCGTGACCTCTTTCTCAGGCGGTGAGAACACGTCGTTGGCGAGCGCGATCTGCGAAGGGTGGATCGCCCATTTGCCTTCGATGCCAAGTGCTGCGGCGCGCCTTGCGGCCGCCTTGTAGCCCTCGGGGTCGGAGAAGTCGCCGAACGGCCCGTCTATGGCGCGCAGGCCGTAGGCCCTGCAGGCAACCGTCATCCGCGACAGGGCGAAATGCCACTGGTCGCCCGGATAGTCGGGATTGAGACCGCCGATGTTGACGGTGCGCGCCTTGTTTGAGGCGGCATAGTCGGCGACGCCGAAGTGCATCGCCTCCAGGCGGCCGGGCGTCGCGGCGATCGCCTCGACATTGGCCATGCCGAGCGCGGTTTCGATCAGAGCTTCCAAGCCGACGCGGGTCTTGTAGCCCTTGGCCATCTCGATCTGGTTGACCATGGCCTCGACCGTATAGAGGTCGGCCGGAACGCCGACCTTCGGCACCAGTATGGTGTCCAGCCGGTCGCCCGCCTGTTCCATCACGTCGACCACGTCGCGGTACATGTAATGGGTGTCGAGGCCGTTGATGCGTACGGACACGGTCTTGCCCTTGGCGCGCCAGTCGATGTCGTTGAGCGCCTGGATGATGTTCTTGCGGGCGCGTTCCTTGTCGGGCGGCGCCACGGCGTCCTCGATGTCGAGGAAGATGAAGTCGGCGGCGCTGTTGGCCGCCTTTTCGATCATCTCCGGGCTGGACCCCGGCACAGCCAGTTCGCTGCGCTGGAGTCGCAGCTTCTTCAGATGGTTGATGGTGTGGCTCATTTTGCGTCTCCTCTGCTCCCAGGCCGTTTGACCAGGCCAGACATTCTCCATGCCCGCTTGCCTTCCTTCACAACGATAGCACGCCTCGACGCCGGGCTTGTGCTTCCAGGGAGCGAGGTGCCGAACAACATCTGCGTTTTTTGCGTGTCCGCGCAGCTAATCCTCTTCCTAGTTCATTCGGCCTTACCAGGCGGGCGACGCCCGCTCGGAACTCCCGCCACAATGTATCTTTGGCAAGAGGGAAGTGGTGGGGCGGGTTTGGACGAATTAGATCTCCAGGCGGCGAAGGCTAAGCACGTTCGAGACGCTTGCCAGGGCACATCCCGCAAGTCATAGCCCACCACGTCGTAGGCTGCGCGAAGACTGGCATAGATGTTCGCCTTTCTTAATACGGCTCCCAAAAGCGGGCCGAGATCGACGGAAAAACTCAGC
Organism: Mesorhizobium sp. WSM3866; assembly: GCF_002294795.1. NCBI lineage: Bacteria > Pseudomonadati > Pseudomonadota > Alphaproteobacteria > Hyphomicrobiales > Phyllobacteriaceae > Mesorhizobium > Mesorhizobium sp. WSM3866. Next base: position 164,505 of record NZ_NSGC01000011.1, read on the forward strand.
TTACCGTCATTATTCGCAGGAGAACGCCTTGGTTGCCATACATCACGCTGCCAATCGCCGCAGCAGCGGGGCTAGTTTGATGAAAATGGACAATGGATTCGGGGTCAACATGAAAGGTTCAGCAACCGCACTAAGGGGCCTAAAACGCCAGGATCTTTTACAAAAGTGTGCGTATGTGAATGGCGCTTGGCTGTCCAAGACTGAAACACTCTCCGTCGTCGATCCGGCCACGGGCGAGGAGCTGGTTCAAGTGGCAGCCTGCGAGATGTCCGACGTAGACACCGCAGTCCAAGTCGCGAAAAGCGCATTTGAATATTGGCGCGATGTTCTTCCTTCGGCAAGGGGCGCATACCTGCGGAAATGGGCCACGGCTATGCGCGACAATGCGGAAGACCTTGCCGTTATCATGACTGCCGAGCAAGGCAAGCCGTTGGCCGAGGCGCGCGGTGAAATTTCATATGCCGCTAGCTTTCTTGACTGGTTTGCAGCGGAGGGCGAGCGGGCCTATGGCGAGACCATCCCGAGCCACCTCGCGGGCAGCCGACTCTCCGTGCAAATGCAGCCGGTCGGTGTAACCGTTGCCATAACCCCCTGGAACTTTCCCTCGGCCATGATCACCAGGAAAGCAGGAGCCGCGTTGGCTGCGGGTTGCACCATGATTGTCAAGCCCGCCCCGGAAACGCCCTTGTCAGCTCTGGCGCTTGCCCGGCTGGCCGAGGACGCAGGAGTTCCCGCCGGCGTGTTTCAAGTGATCACGGGAGAGGCTGCCCCACTCGCCAAACGACTGCTGAACCACACCGATGTGCGGGCATTCTCCTTCACGGGTTCGACCGAGGTCGGTCGAATCCTGCTCGAGCAGTCCGCAAAAACGCTGAAGAAGGCTTCACTCGAGCTCGGCGGCAACGCTCCTTTTATCGTGTTCGACGACGCACCGTTGGAGGCTGCCGTAGCTGGATGCATGGCAGCCAAATTCGCCACATCCGGGCAGGACTGTCTGGCAGCGAATAGGATCTACGTCCAGCGGGAAAGCTATCAGCGCTTTGTAGAGGAATTCGCAAAGGCCACCAGTAAACTGAAAGTGGGCCACGGATTCGAGTCCGGTGTCGACATTGGTCCAATGACCAAACCTTCCGTCGCGGAGAAGTGCAGACGACAGGTTTCCGACGCTCTTTGTGCCGGGGCTCGCATCGTTGTTGGCGGCGACAATCCGCTCAGCGGGAATTTTGTGACGCCGACTGTTCTAGCTGACGTCACTGACGACATGCTGATCGCCAAGGAAGAGACCTTTGGGCCGGTGGCTGCAATCCTTCTGTTCGACAAAGAGGCGGAAGTGCTTATGCGGGCCAACAACTCGGAAATGGGCCTTGCGGCTTACGTTTACACAAGAGATCTGAACCGCGCCATGCGGCTGACCGACCAATTGGAATACGGCATGGTCGCCGTCAACACAGCAAAATTTACCGGCGCACCCATACCTTTCGGCGGATGGAAGCAATCCGGGCTGGGCCGGGAGGGCTCAAGGCATGGTCTCGCCGAATATCTGGAACCCAAATACGTGTGCATCGGCAACATCTCGGACTGAAAGGAAAGCCCTATGACTATCAACATCAAGGATATCAGCGAAAAAGATAGAAACGCTGTGCTGCATCCATTCACGCAGCTCAAGGATTTTGCCACCGGCAAGCTCGGTGAGCCGACCATCGTTGAGACAGGCAAAGGCATTAGGATTCAGGATGCGCATGGCAACCAGCTGATCGACGGATTCGCCGGTCTCTATTGCGTCAACGTCGGGTATGGCCGCACGGAGGTCGCCGAAGCGATTTCCCGGCAGGCTTTCCGGCTGGCTTACTACCATTCCTACGCTGCCCACACCACGGACGAGCTTGCGATCCTGTCCGATCGCCTCGTCAAGATGGCGCCGGGCAAGATGAGCAAGGTCTTCTACGGCATGTCCGGGTCGGATGCGAACGAGACCCAGGCGAAGCTCGTCTGGTACTACAACAATCTGCGTGGCAAGCCAAACAAGAAGAAGATCATCTCGCGTGAACGCGGCTATCACGGCTGCAGCGTCGTGTCCGGCTCGATGACCGGCATGAGCTTTTATCACGACCACATGGACCTGCCACTTCCGCAGATCGTTCACACCGGTGTTCCACATCACTACTGGGGCGCGCATCCAGGCGAGTCCGAACGGGAATTTTCAGCGCGGCGCGGCGAGGAACTTGATCAGCTAATCGAACGGCTTGGGCCAGACAATGTGGGCGGCTTCATCGGCGAGCCGGTGCTCGGTACGGGCGGCATCACGCCTCCGCCGGAAGGCTACTGGCAAGCAATCCAGGCCGTGCTCAAGAAGCACGACGTGCTGCTCATCGCAGATGAAGTCATAACCGGCTTTGGCCGAACCGGCTCCATGTTCGGCTCGCACCATTACGGCATCGAGCCAGACCTCATCACGATCGCAAAGGGTCTGACTTCGGCCTATTTCCCGCTTTCCGCGGCCATTGTCGGTGAAAAGGTCTACAAAGTCCTGGAGGACGGGGCGGACAGAGTCGGCGCATTCTCGCACGGTTACACCTATTCGGGCCACCCGATCGGGGCCGCCGCGGCCAACGCGGTTCTCGATATCGTCGAGAAAGAGGACCTCCCCGGGAATGCCCGCGAGGTCGGTGCATTCTTCCAGGCGCAGCTGAAGGCGAAATTCGCGCAGTTGCCGATTGTTGGCGAAGTTCGCGGCGTCGGCCTCATGGGCGCAATCGAGTTTGTGGCCGATCGAGACAATCGGAAGCGTTTTGATCCGGCACTCAAAGTCGGTGCGCGAATTTCCAAGGCAGCGCGTGAACGCGGCCTTATCGCTCGCGCCATGCCGCATGGGGACATCCTCGGCTTCGCCCCTCCGTTGGTGACAACGAAGGGTGAAGTCGAAGAAATCGTTGGCATCGCTGAGAGTGCAATTCGTTTTGTCATGGATGAGCTCACGCGAGACGGGCATAACATCTGAAGCGCGGGCAGCCGAATTGCGGTGTCAGGAGGCCCAGAAACCTCCAAAGGTTCGGCCGGCGCAGCCTGGGCCGGCCTGTACTCGAGCGGTTCCCGGGTGTGCGTGGAAAGTTGCAGAAAACCGGCCCCCGAATGCGGGGGCTGGCGCCAAGCGGCGGCCCAGACCGGAGCCTCGCCTAGTTGCTTGCCGGCGGACGATCGGGCGTTTCGAAGCAGCAAGCGGAATACGGTTCGATGGGGCGTCTTTGTTGCGTAGCTGCTCTGGTCTCCAATGAAAGAAGGCGGTCGTGCAAGTTTTGGGACGACTGCTAGACGCACGAGAGATCAGGGTCGGAGAAGGAACCCCGGGATGCTAGACTCACAGTCAACGTGCCAAAATTTCTGCTTTTATCTCCTGCCGGCCTTTTCGCTCCGGGCCTTCTCGTCGGCAGTTGAAGCGCTGAGGCTCGCTAACGAGGTTTTGGGGCGGGACGTGTATAGCTGGCAGGTCATTTCGGACGACGGGCGACCTGCGGCCTCGAGTTGTGGGCTGTCGGTTTGCGCCGATTCATCGTTGCCCTTCGAACGTGAAAAGACCCGGCGGTCGATCTCAACCCCGGTCGTCGTAGTCGTGGGCGGCCGCAATGCTCCTGGTCCGGACAAACAGCTTGATGCATGGCTTCGAGAGTGTCGCAACCGCCGCGGTAGCCTCGTAGGGATAAGTAGCGGCACGATCGCGCTTGCTCGGGCGGGGCTTGCAGAAGGGCGGCGTTGCGCGGTTCACTGGGAACAATTTCCAATATTCTCTGAGCGGTTCCCAGGCGTGATAGCCACTCAAACAGCCTTCGAGCGGGACGGGAAACTCTACACTTGCGCTGGAGGAGACGCCCCGTTCGACATGTTTCTTGACTTAGTCGACCATCATCATGGGGCGATAGTCGTCAACCGAATTTGCGAAAAAGCTATCGCGTGTAGCACCCGTTCAGCGGGGGACCGGCAACGTCTACCGCTTCATTCTCGAATGCAACTAAATCACCAAGCGGTCATCAAGGTAATTGAAGCGATGGAGGCAAACCTCACCGAGCCATTGCTGTTGGACGAACTTGTGGGAGTCGCTCGACTATCCCGTCGTCAAGTTGAGCGGCTGTTTAGGCGGGAACTAGGATGTTCTCCGAGCCGCTATTATTTGGATCTGCGTCTGGAACGAGCGCACCTCCTACTCATCAGCTCTCGCTTGCCAGTCGTTGAAATCGCAATGGCTTGCGGCTTTGTTTCTGCATCGCATTTCTCAAAAGCTTATCGCGAAGCGTACGGATGCGCGCCGCATCAGTCACGATTGCCGATTTTCCAACGAGAGAGAATGCGGTCGAACAAGCAGGGCAATAGAACCCGGCAGATCGATCGGAGGCTAAGTAACGAAAGTATGCCAAACTGCCAGTAGAGCGCCGCATGTATTCTCGAGATAGCGTATGGCGCTCCTTGGCTGACCGGCCTCAGCAAAATCAGTGGTAGACGAGAGGTCGAACGGGTCGGCTTTGGTCAGTTCTTGCCGATTGCCCTTTGCAACCCGGGGCGGCACAGTCCGCTCAGACATTATGTGAACACACCCCGTGCCATAGAATAGGATGATTCGATGATCCAATTGCCCTTCGCGCTCAGCGAATACCGCAGCAGGCTCTCTGCCATCCGCGCCGAAATGGCGCGCCGCAACCTTGATCTGCTGATCGTTAACGACGTCACCAACCAGCACTACATCACTGGCTATGACGGCTGGTCCTTCTACACTCCGCAAATGGTTCTGGTGCCGCTCGCCGACGAGGAGCCGGTCTGGGTCGGTCGGGCCATGGATGCCGCCGGCGGGCTGTTGACGGCATGGATGATGCCCGAAAATGTCGTTGGCTTCCCGGAAGACCATGTCCAGCGCCCGGACCGCCATCCGATGGACTGGATCGCCGACTGGATCGAGAGGAAGGGCTGGGGGCGCGGCAATATCGGCATCGAGCTCGAGGCCTATTACTATTCTCCTAAGGCGCACGCTCGTCTGACGGCGGGCCTGCCCAACGCAGTGTTCCACGACGCCGACCTTTTGGTGAACTGGATTCGCAGTGTCAAATCGGACGCCGAGATCGGCTATCTCCGCAAAGCCTCGCGCCTTGCGGAGGCTGCGGTCACCGCGGCCTATAACGTGATTGCGCCAGGCGTTCGCGAGTGCGACGCCATCGCCACCATCCAAGCCGCCCAGATCGCGGGCTCGCCGGATTTCGCGGGCGACATCACCGCCCTGCCGCCGACCATACTAGGCGGCGCAAACGCCTCGGCACCGCACATCATGTGGAGCGACCGACGCTTCGGCGACAACGAAACCGTCGCACTCGAACTCGCCGGGGTCGTGCGCCGCTACGCCGCCGGGCTGGCCCGGACGCTTCAGTTAGGCGCCATGCCAGCCAAGGTCGGCGACACCGGCAAGGCCGTGCTCGAAGGCATGGACGCCGTCCTTGCTGCGATCAAGCCTGGAGTTGTGGCGGAAGACGTCGAGGCAAGCTGGCGCAAGGTCATCGAGCGCCACGGCCTGAAGAAGGAGTCCCGCATAGGCTATTCGATCGGGGCCGCCTATCCGCCAGACTGGGGCGAACACACGATCAGCCTGCGACAGGGCGACAAGACCATTTTGAAGCCCGGCAACGTCCTTCATTCCATCCTCGGTATGTGGATGGATGGCTGGGGGATCGAAGTGAGCGAAACGATCCTCGTCACTGCCGATGGCTGCGAAACGCTGACCAGCTTCCCGCGAGAAATCCATGTCAAACGTTGAAACTTGCAATGGATTTATGGATGCCGCTCTGGAGCGCGGGATGATCGAGATCCGCCGCCACCTGCATCGCAATCCGGAGCTCTCGAACCAAGAGAGCGAGACGCAGGCATATCTCAAGGTGCTGGAAGAAGCAGGGCTCGCCGGTATCAGGCCAGTCGCCGGCTTCGGTCTCGCCGTCGACGTGGTTGGCACGGCCAGTCGCTCGAACCGCAAGGTCGTGATCAGGGCCGATATCGACGCGCTGCCGATCACGGAAACCTCAGGCGTGCCATTCAGCTCGGGGCGTCCGGGCGTCATGCATGCCTGCGGCCACGACGCCCATACCGCGATGGGCTACGCGGCGAGCGTCCTTCTGGAGCGCCAGAAGCAGTCATTCAGCGGCACGGTCAGGATCATCTTTCAGCCCGCCGAAGAGGCGGAACCGCTCGGCGCCCGCCGGATCGTCGAGGAAGGGTTGCTGGACGACATCGACGCGGCGATCGGCATCCATGTCGATGCGTATACCGAGACGGGGAAGATCGCGGTCGGCGCAGGGCCGTATACGCTTGCCTGCGATACATTTGACATCATCGTCACCGGCAACTCCGCGCACGCGGCAAAACCCTCCGAAGGCGTCGACGCCATCGCCGTCGCCCGCTCGATGGTGAGCGAGCTGCAGAAGATCGTGTCGCGCGAGATCGACCCGTACGATCCGCTGGTCATCTCCATCACCGGCATTGAAGGCGGGGGCGCCTACAATGTGATCGCCGCCGAGGCGAGGTTGAAAGGCACGATTCGAAGCGGGCATGAATCGACCCGCCAGCACGCTTGGAAGAGGCTGCGCCAGGTTGTGGAGGGCCTCGCTTCAAGCCACAATGCCAGTGCCGAGGTGGACCTCAGACGTGGCGAACCGCCGGTCATCAACGACCCTGACATGGTCGAGCTCATCCGCCGAACCGGGGCCGGCTTGCTGGGGCAAGACAACATCCTGAGCGCGGCGGGCTGGACCGCAGCCGATGATTTCGCCTTCTACAGTGAGAAGTGCCCATCGGTCTATTTCCGGCTGGGCATCCGCAACGAGAAGCTCGGAGCGATCTATCCACTTCACCATCCACAATTTCGAGTGGATGAACAGGCGCTGTCGATAGGCGCTGTTGTCCTGTGCAACGCTGCCCGAGATTTCTTATTGCCACAATGCTAGGGCAGTCACCTATGATTGAAATCGGCAGCACTCGCACGCCCACTGACTTGCCCGCGGGTCGATGGCGCCGCGACCTGCGGCCGAGCTGGAATATTCAGCGAGGTGCCCGATCTTGCAGGACTCTGATTTCGTAGCTTGCGTGATCACCGGATGAAGGCAGCTTTTCCGGACAGAAAGACCGCACGATCAGTACGAACCCGGATGCAGTGCCGTCACTACTCCTCAATAGGCAAAGCTAATGATGCCTTGATCCGGTCCATCACGACCATCGTCTTGACTGCCTTGATATCGGACTCGTGAAAAAATCGACGGGTAAATGCCTCATATTCGGCCATGTCCCGCACCGAGATCAGAAGAACGAAATCAGCTTCACCCGTGACATAATACGCACTCATGATTTCAGGCGTGCGCCTAACCGCTTGCTTGAAGCGATCAATGATGTCTACCCGCTCGCGCTCCAGACTGATAGACGCCAGCATGAGCATGGGACGCCCCACGGCTTGGGGGGAGACTATGGCCACGTCAGCCTCAATCACACCATCATCGCGCAGTCGCTTCAGTCGCCGCTGACAAGCGGTTGCAGAAAGGCCCGCAAGTTCGCCCAACTCGGCGGTCGTAAGGCGATTGTCGCGCTGCACGGCGTTGAGAAGCTTCCGATCAACTCGATCCAGGTCCATTATCATCATCACTGCAAAAAACGGGGCTTTCGCGCAGAAAAACGGCTCAGCTTTGGTGATATTAGCCTGACTTCCACAATGATCAAGCCATAAAATGATCTGATCAGCGAAGCCCTTCACCCAGCCCAGGTGCTGACCTCTTGTTAATGAATCGGCCCGGGGCACGGGCGCCTGCAAAGGTAGCCTCGACGGCTCACTAAAATGGCAACTTCGGCTCATAACTGTGGGCTTAATGAGTAGGTTTTGCTTTCCCAACCCATAAACACGGATCTGATAACGAGCATGACAAGCCACTTTCTGCCCTTGGACCTCCTTCGCCAGGAGTTTCCGGCCACTGGAAGCGCCATTTACATGGATGTTGCAAATCAGGGGCTTATATCCAGGACGACTCGAACGTCTATGAATCAGCACCTCGACAATAGACTGAATGGCCTGAATGACGAAGAAAGAATGATGCAACTTGTCGAGCGGACTCGTTCCAGGTTCGCCACGTTCATCGCGGCCGACAAAGATGAGATTGCCGTCACGAAAAACGCATCCGAAGGCATAAATATCATCGGGCATGCGATCGATTGGAGGTCCGGCGATAACGTTGTCCTGTGTCAAAAATTGGAACACGCCAACAACATCCTGCCGTGGCTACAGCTTCGGGATAAATACAAGATCGAACTTCGGATTGTAGAACCGGATAACGGCTCAATTCCACCCGGGGCGGTCGCCAAGGTCATCGACTCTCGCACCCGCATCGTCACAGTATCGACGGTCACAATGGTGCCGGGTTTCAAGACGGTGATGGAGCCCATTGCTGAAGCTTGCAAGCGGTTTGGCGCTTTTCTTTTGGCCGACGCGTCTCAGTCCGTCGGTATATTGGATACTGATGTCACCCGGCTTGGTGTCGACGGGTTGGTGGCATCATCTTACAAGGGATTAATGGGGCTCTATGGGTTGGGGTTTCTGTATTGCCGCCGAGAATGGGCCGACCGCCTGAGCCCTGCCTACCTCGCGCGCTTTAGTGTCGATCTCGGGGCCGCACCAGAATCGGCTCCCATATTCGATTCGGTTAAATTGCGCGCTGGGGCGCCCCGTTTTGAAATTGGCCATTATAATTTCGCCGGCGTGATAGCGGTCTACGCATCAATCGGACAACTGATGGAGATCGGCACGTTGGCGATTGAACAAAGCGTCACATCGGTTGCAAGACGGCTGGCATCGGGCTTGTTGGATCTCGGCCTACCCGTTTGCGGCGGCGCACCAGGGAATCACACCGGAAGTATCGTTGCTCTCGGAGATCCAGCGCTTGATGGTTCGCGAGGCGTGGATGGCCGCATTCACTCGCTCCATCAACACCTGACCAAAAACCAGGTGATCGTTTCGATGCGCAGGGGCATGCTGCGGTTTTCACTGCATCTATACAACACGGCCGACGAGGTTGACCGTGTGATAGCTCTGGCAAAGAACTGGTCGGCCTAACCGGAACCTACATTCTCAAGGAGGTATAAGAGTATCATGTCGTCCATAAGCACACAAACGGTCGAGCTTCTCAAACAACTCATCAAAATTGAGAGCATCAACCCGTCAGCGTCAGCAAAGGGGAGCGGAGAGCAAAAAATCGCCGAGTTTCTCGAGGCTTTTTGCCGCGAGCGAAACCTGCCGTATGAGTATCAGGAAGTTGAGGGCGGCCGATCGAACTTCTTTACCTGGGTGCCTGGGCAGGAGCCCGATAGACGTGTCCTGTTCATATCGCATATGGACACGGTGCCAGTTGACAACTGGGAGGCAGATCCTTTCTCGCCAGACGAGAGAGACGGGCGAATTTATGGGCGAGGAAGTTGTGATGATAAGGGCCCGCTCGCTGCAATGCTGATGGCTCTTACCACTCTCGGCGACCGTAAGCCACGAGCCACGATTGTGCTCGGAGCGAGCGTCGACGAGGAGTATCGGAAGAAGGGTGCGCGAAAAATCGCCCAATCGGGTGTGTCCTACGAAGCCGCTGTCGTCGGTGAGCCGACTGACTTGGAGCTAGTCGTTGCGCATAAGGGGTCGGTTCGTTGGCAGGTCGAGGTGGAGGGTGTGCCGGCTCACAGCTCCAAGCCCCACCTCGGGGTGAACGCAATCACAGGGATGGCCAAGGTAATCCTGGCGATCGACAAAATTAACGAGACTTTGTCTCAACGCGTGCACCCGCTAGTCAGCCCCCCTACCCTCACCATCACTCTCATCGAAGGGGGTACGGAATTGGCGACGGTACCACCATCGTGCCGCGTATGGATCGACCGGCGGCTTATACCGGGAGAGCGACCGGCAGACGCGCTCCAGGAAGTTGAAAACATCCTCGAGGGCCTGCGCCAGGGTCCCGATAAGATCAACGTGCGCTCGCTGCTACCTGCTCTGGAAGATCCAGCTCCTCCAAGTGCGGAAGCAACAAAAATCGCCGCAGTAGCGGCAAAGGCCTGTGCTGAAGTTGCCGGAACGGGCCAGCACCGCGGAGTTCCATATGGGACGGATGCGAGTCAGCTCTCCTTGGGAGGTATCCCCTGCGTTATTCTCGGTCCCGGGAGCATTGATCAGGCTCATACTGCCAACGAGTATGTCGAAATTGACCAGGTGGCGAAGGCGGTCGAGATCTACCAAAAGATTATGCTCAGTTACTAAGGCAATTCGATATTAGCACGTTTTGTGATGGTCGCGGGCCCGGCGACGGCGTCGGGCTCGTTTAAGCAGCGCATAGCCGTTCGACGCTGTATCGACCCCCCTCACGCCACTGCGTCAAACGGAAGTAACTTCCGCGTTCAGGCGGATCTGCGGCTCCTGTAGTTCGAGCATCCGTCGCCTCAACGCTAATCCTGGCCCCTGCCGTTCACAAGATAAATCAACTGTCGGCGGCCCCCCCTCGGGCGTTCAAGACCGTCCTAGAGCACTGCAAAATCGCCGATTTGATGCGCGCAGCAGCAAAATTCCGCATAATTGGGGATCACAACGCTGCTAATTTTACCAAGCGGGAAAAGCTGTCACACATCTGACCCGAGAAAGAAGATCTCCAGATGCCGCGACGTGACTTTCGGCCTGCCAGAGACGGGAAACTGCCGCATTCTGGTCCATGTAAAAGCACTGCCCGATGTTGTCCTTACAACCTCATCCGGCAGGACCAGCGGCCAAGCGCAATGGAAGGAACTTTTCAAATGAATATGTGGCGCCTTGAAACTGGGAGCAATCTTTGGAGACGTGTACTTCTGAACGTGGCTGCGTTGGCTATGGCCCTCGCAACCGTGGCGCTCGCTGGGTCAGCGTCGGCTCAGTCGCTGCTCGACAAGATCAAGAACGGAGAAACTGTCCGGCTGGGCTTCTCGAACGAACCTCCTTTTTCCATTCCGGGCCCAAACAACGAGCCGCTCGGCTGGGTCAACGCAATGGCGCTGGACCTACTTAAAAAGCTGGGCACCACCAAGGTCGAGCCGGTTGTGACCGAATGGGGTTCGCTCATCCCCGGCATGCATGCCGGTCGCCTCGACATCATTACCGGCGGCATGTACATCCTACCAGACCGCTGCCGCAACGTGCTGTTCACAGAGCCACTGGCTGTTCTAAGCGCAGCTCTGATCGTACCAAAGGGCAATCCGCAGAACCTCCGTTCTTATAAGGATCTGCGCGATAAGGGGCTAACGGTCGCCACCGGCGCGGGCTGGGACGACGTTCAGAATGCTCGCAACGCCGGCATCCCCGACGAGAATATTTTGCAGGTCGCCGGATCCGCAGAGGTCCTGCAGGCCGTGAAGGCGGGTCGCTCGGCCGCGGGTGTAGGCGACTACTTCACCATGAAGGAGTTCGCCGCCAAGGACGCCAGCATGGATGTGACCGATCTGCTTCCCGATAGTCCCAAAGGGTATCCGGCTCTCGCCTTCCTGCCCAACCAGCAGGCGACCGTCGACGCTTTCAACGCGGTATTGAAAGACTATCTGGCGTCCAAAGAAATGATGGAGTCCGTCGGCAAATACGGCTACACGACAACCAACCTGCCGGACCGCACGACGGCAGCCCAGCTCTGCAAGGGCTGAAGCCCCAGCGGGTTTTGCAAATGGGCTGAGCGCCACCTCGACGAGGTCGGGGAGGCGCTCAGTGGCACAAGGGCCTGAAGTTATCTCTCTTTTTTGGCTCGCCTTTCCCTCGGGTTTCTGGATGTGAAACGGCTGAATAGCGGCGCAGAGAGGGCTGTACGAGGCCAATCAGGCGTCTCCTCGGCCAGGGGCGGGTTCGGATTTGAAGGCGTACTTCGCCTGTCGCTTGCGCATCCTGTGGATCATTTCGATGCCGGACACGACGCTTGATGCGCTGATAGTCCTGCGCGATCCGTTTGTTCAGATACTGGCGCCGGTGGATGCCGATCGGCTTAGCTGGCGCTGGGAGCGATCCTGCACGCGATTTGTGATGTCGCAGGAACCGATCGCCTCGTGGTTGGTCTGGCTGCCGCCGATCACGGCAATATCCGGTCGGCCATGACGCCCCAGCGCTTTTCTGAAGAAGCGCTTGGCCGCCGGAAGGTCGCGCTGTTCGCTGAATCAAAACTCGACTTGTCACCGACAGTATCGATCGCGACAAAAACATTCGCTGGCCGCGGACCAAGACCGCAGACGAGCGTATCCGGCGGCCATGAGCACCTGAGCACCGCGGTGCCGGGATCAAGGTTTCGATGGTGAGAAGCGATGATCTTCTTCTACGAGGAGTTTGACCTCTCGATGCCTTCATCGGTGAAGGCCAAGATCCCGTCGTCATCGTTGGCCCCGTAGACGCAGATGACGCCGTCCTCGAGGGCTCGAGACCGAGCCGAAGGTCCTGGATGAGAGCTTCGCTCGCAACCCGCGAGCCGGCGAGCACTGGCCGGCCGGCGAGAGTGGCGGGAGGAGTTGACGGGGACTTGCCATTGCAGAGCGCAGTCGATCCGCCGGCGCCTCAGGAAAAGGCTCTGACGAAGGCCAGGCGCCGGATCAGGGAATTAGAGTGCGCATTTCGCAAAAGCCGGACAGGGGTTCCGCTAATTCCCGGACAGTGGTTTCGCTAATGTCGGGACAGTCTGGC
>NZ_NSGC01000012.1:0-165508 GCF_002294795.1 Mesorhizobium sp. WSM3866
GGACTGAGGGAAGCGATATCTTTTTCGACGGTGCAATGCGGCTTGCCAGTTCCGAGGCGGGTGCGCCGATCACGGCTTTGGCGACCAGTGTTCTTGCCTCAAATCCCGCTTCCATCACACTCAATTTGAAGGACCTTCACTTTCTCAACTCTTCCGGCATCAACCTGCTGGCGAAATTTACCATCGAGGTGCGCAAGCATCCCGATGTTCGACTTGTCGTGCGCGGAACGCCCGACATACCCTGGCAATCGAAATCACTGCCGAACCTGAAGAAGCTGCACCCCGCTCTGGTGCTTTTGATGAACTAACCTGCTTGTCCGAACTGTCGCGTGTTCTCTCGAAGCTAGTTTCGGCTTCGCTCGTAGAATGCCATCCACATTGCGGGGTTGTTGGCCTTGTCTTCCATGTTTGCAGTTGGATGACTAAAAAGAAAAACCCGCCGGCCATAGCCAACGGGCTTCCCAAATCGCCTCACGCGATCGACGATCTAAAAACGGTAGTTGAGGCTCAGCGACACAGTGTGCGTGCTGGGTTTCACGATCGTCGGTCCCACGGCCGCGCTGTCTTCCGAGAAGTCGTGCTTTGCGAAATGCGAATAGGCGTAGTCGACGCCCACCACCCATTTCTCGTTCAAAGCGTAGTCGGCTCCGAATCCAACCGTCCAGCCGGTGTAGGTACGGTCAAATTTGGCAATCCCGAAACCCGATTCGTAGCCAGTGTCGTGAAGGTGCAGGAAAGCTACGCCGCCCTTGAGGTAAGGGAGAAAATTGCCCATACCGTAGCCGGCTTTCGCCACGATGTTGCCTTGCCAGTTGGCACCGGTTTCAAAGGTTTCGTCGTCGTGGGTCGGCACAGTCTTCCTGTTGAACACTGCCACCAGTCGCGCTTCGGCTCCGAGGACGACGTTGTTGTCGAACTGGTACTGAAAGCCGATCTGCCCGCCGATCGACGCGGATGTACTATCTCCGTCATAACCAGTTGGGTCGTACGCAGGTATCGTCACATCCCCCTGCAAAAAGTTTACACCGGCGACGGCGCCGATGTAGCCGCCACTCCAGTTGTATGAAGCAGGGCCTCCAACCGAGAGGGCATCCGCCGCGAACGCTGAAGAACTAAATGCACAGTAGAGAGCTATAGAGCCTATTAGCTTTTTCAAAGTCGGACCCGCCCAGGTTGTTACAAGCAGTGGTTGTTTTAGCAGAACGTTCCGGATTGGCTGTAGCCCGACCGCAACACTCGCTTGCGAATGACGCAGGCTGAGGTTGGGGATCACGCAAACGTGAGAGCAAAGGGCGTGAATCCATGCAGGCCTGATGGGGACGGGGCTTGCCTACACCCGGAACTCGTCAATCTCGCGCTTCACGTTCTGGATGACGTCGCGGATGCCCACCTACGCTGGCATCCTTGGCGGCCGACGCAACGACTACGGCCAGCAAAAAACAACCCTTAAAGGCGCGCTAAGCCGCGCCTTCCATTCGTCGCATATGGTCGGGTTCGCCAGCAGACAACCTATTTCTATCCGGCTATGTCCGCTGGTTCTACTCCCGCGCACGGAGGCCTCCGATCAATGTGGGCGACAGCGATTCTTAGCTGCGAGACCCTGAGGGACTGAGGGAAGCGATATCTTTTTCGACGGTGCAATGCGGCTTGCCAGTTCCGAGGCAGGTGCCCCGATCACGGCTTTGGCGACCAGTGTTCTTGCCTCAAATCCCGCTTCCATCACACTCAATTTGAAGGACCTTCACTTTCTCAACTCTTCCGGCATCAACCTGCTGGCGAAATTTACCATTGAGGTGCGCAAGCATCCCGATGTTCGACTTGTCGTGCGCGGAACGCCCGACATACCCTGGCAATCGAAATCATTGCCGAACCTGAAGAAGCTGCATCCCGCTCGGTGCTTTTGATGAACTAACGTGAACGCGTCTCGATCGAGCCATCGCCCGCGACGTGCCCGCCCGGGGATGATTTCCTGATCGGTGTCCAGCTGATTTTCGGGACTGTCAGATCAGCAGCAGGCCCTTCATCGAGGCGTTGCCCTTGCGGCCGATGATGACGTGGTCGTGAACGGCGATGCCGAGCGGCTTGGCCGTGTCGATGATCTGCTTGGTCATGTCGATGTCGGCGCGCGAGGGCGTCGGGTCGCCGGACGGATGGTTGTGCACCAGAATGATCGCGCTGGCGGAAAGTTCGAGCGCGCGCTTGACCACCTCGCGCGGATAGACAGGCGTATGGTCGACCGTGCCGGTCTGCTGCACCTCGTCGGCGATCAGCCCGTTCTTCTTGTCGAGGAAGAGAATGCGGAACTGCTCGCGGGCCTCGAAGGCCATGGCCGAGCGGCAATAATCGAGAAGTTGCGTCCAGTTCGACAGAACCTCGCGGCCGCGCACTTCGCCGCGCGCCAGTGCGCCGTGGCGGCGATGACCTTGAGATCGGTCGCCACCGTCGGCCCGATGCCCTTCACTTCCTCGAGCAGGGACGCCGGCGCGCCGAGCACTTCGGCAAGCGAACCAAAGCGCGCGATCAGCGCCTTGGCGATCGGCTTGGTGTCGACGCGCGGGATCAGCCGGAAGAGAAGCAGCTCAAGCAGTTCATAGTCGGGCAGGGCGTCCGGACCGCCGGCCAAGAAGCGTTCGCGCAGACGATCACGATGGCCGTGGTAGTGCGGCTTCTCAACAGGCGCCACCTCTTTCTTCGGCGGCTCTACCCAGGCTTCAGAGAAAAACGCCCGCTCGTCCTCGACTTTTCCCATCGCCCGCCCACATCGCTGATCGAAAGAAGACCTTGCCAGAGACTAAAGCATGATTCTGAAACGCGAAACGGTTCTCGATCATTTCAAGAAAGTAGCCGGGAGCGTTGCTGGGACATATCAAGACGCCGTGACGATGAGGGCTGCATCGCCTATTGGCGAGCGTTAAACATGAGCACCTTCGGCAGCCTGCTTCTTCACCGTTCTTGCCCCGCTGACCGAAACAGCGATGCCGAGGACGACAAGGGCGGTTCCGAGAATGTGGATCGTCGTGATGGTCTCGCCGAGAAGAAGAAACGAGAGCGCGAGTGCCGCGACCGGCAGCACTGCCATGAACACGCCAGCCTCTCCGCCGCTGGCGCGCGCGGCTCCTGAATACCAGAGCCAGAAGCCGATCACGGTGGGAAAAATGCTGATATAGACTGTCGCCAATAGGGCGGCAGGTGCTGCTGCAACGGTGCTAAACGCGACAAGGGCAGCGGCGAGCGGCAAGGTCAGCACCAGTGAAATGCTGCTCATCAGCGCCGCGAGATAGAGCGGCGCCAGCGGCTTGCTGATTCTCTTGTTCAGGATAGCAAACAGTGCTTCGCCGGAAACAGCGAGGACCACCAGCAGGTTACCCGCCAGCAGCTTCAGATCGAGGCCAAAGCCCTTGGCAGAGGCGACATTGACAAGAAGTGCGCCTGCCGTGACAGCGCCGACGGCGATCCATAGCTTGGCGCCAAGCCTCTCCTTCAAGGCCAGCGTTGCAACGAGGGCAGCCAATACAGGCAAAAGGCCGTGGATGACGCTGGCATTGGCACTCGTCGTCAAGGTCAAGGCGAGGATCATTAGAATGCTATAGCCGGCGCTGCCCGCGGCCGCCTGAATCATCACAATCATATATTCCTTTGCCAAGAGCCGCGACCGCGGCGTGCTTGTCAGGAAGACGAGTCCCCAGAGGATCGGCGTCGAAATCAGGAAACGCAGGGGAACGGCGAGGAAAGGGTGCATGCCGCCGGCAATGATTTTCGAGGCCACCACGCCGGATCCGACCAGCGTCATGGCTATGGTCATGAGGGCGCCTGCAATGATGCGTTGCGAATCCATGTGTTAGCCTACGGTATAGGGGGCGCGCGAACGCGCCTCCTTCAGCGCAAGAGCCCACCACTTGAGTTGGTGGAGCATGGTTTTGACAGCGCCGGAGCTGCGCTTCGGATCGAGCGGGCCCGCACCATCGGCAAAATGCTCCCACACCCCGTGAAAGCTTACTGCGTCCCGGACGGTGACGGCGTGGAGCTCGGCAAATACCTGCCGAAGATGTTCGACGGCCCTCAACCCGCCGGAAACGCCACCGTATGAAACGAAGCCGACCGGCTTGGCGTGCCACTCTTCAGTAGCCTGGTCGATAGCGTGCTTAAGATGACCGGGCATGCTGTGATTGTATTCGGGGGTGACGACAACGAAGGCGTCTGCCTTGGCGAGCTTACTCGTGAATGCCTTCATCGCCGGTGTCGGCTCCGCCAAGTGCCGGCTGGGCAGATCAATGTCTGCAACATCGATGCGGGAAAGCTCGAAATCGCCCAGTCTCTGCGCCTCCTGGGCAAACCAGTGTCCGGCCTTGTCGCCATAGCGTCGTTCCCGCGTGCTGCCGATCAGCGCTGCGAGCTTGAGCCGTTCAGTCACTTCGCTCTCCTGTCTCAGGCCAGGAAACTGATGACACATCGGGGCGATCGATGGGATTGCTAAAAGTTGGCGCTTTCTGATCTAATTGATCGATCATGCTCGACGCGCTCACTCTCGATCAGATGCGGATGTTCCTGGCCGTGGCGGACGCGGGTAGCTTTCGCCTGGCCTCCATGCGGCTCGGTCGCGCCCAGTCGGCGGTAAGCCACGCGATTGCCAATCTGGAGACCGAACTCAAGACGGTCCTGTTCGACCGGTCGACTCGTCGGCCGACCTTGACCTCGGACGGACGGGCCCTGCTGGACGACTGTCGCTCGCTGGTTCTACGCGCCGATCTGCTGCGCGCGAAGGCGCAGGGTATGGGCAGCGGCATTGAAATCGAGCTTGCGCTGATGGTGGACACGCTTGTTCCATTGCCGGCCGTCGGCAGGACTCTTGAAGCCCTCCACGCCACCTATCCGACGGTTGGCGTCCGGTTGCAGATAGGTACCCTTGGGGAACCGATCGATTGCCTCCTGCAGGGCACGGTCGACCTCGCGATAACGGTGGGCGAAGACCTGCGCGATCCGCGCCTGGAATTCGATTCCCTCGCGCCGCTGTCGATGGCGGCGGTCGTCGGTGCTGGGCACGCTCTGGCCTTGATAGCGAAGAAAGGCCGGGTGAGTACGCCAGAGCTGGCCGATCACATCCAGATCGTCCTGATGGACCCTTCTCCTCGCTCCCATGGCCGCGACTATGGCGTGCTCTCCCAGCGCAAGTGGCGGGTGGGTAGCCAAGAGGCGAAACTGGCGTTGATCAGAGCAGGCATCGGTTGGGGGCGGCTTCCACTTTGGTTGATCGAGCAAGATCTGGTCGAAGAGCGGCTCGTGCAGCTTTCAGCCGCTGCGCTTGGTGAAAATGGGACAACGAAGAGCTGGGTCTATCTTGCCCGACGGCTCGACAAACCCTTGCTGCCAGCAGCCAGGTGCCTCAGGTCCGCGCTTCTGGCCGGAGCCGGGCTTGGGAATCCTGCCGATGCCGTGCCTGCGGCAGACTAATCCGGCAAGCCGGGGCGGTCGAGCTTCTTTGGCGACAGCGTGAAGATCTCGCAGCCGCTATCGGTGACGCCGATCGTATGCTCGTACTGTGCCGACAGTGAACGGTCGCGCGTCACCGCCGTCCAGCCGTCAGAGAGCACCTTCACATGCGGGCGGCCGAGATTGATCATCGGCTCGACGGTGAAGATCATGCCGGGCCGCATCTCGACGCCTTCGCCGGCGGTGCCGTAATGCAGGATGTTCGGCGCGTCATGGAAAAGCTGGCCGACGCCGTGGCCACAGAAGTCGCGCACCACCGAGCAGCGCTCGGCCTCGGCATAGGTTTGGATAGCGGCGCCGATCGCGCCGGTGCGAGCGCCCGGCCTGATTGCGGCGATGCCGCGCATCAGGCATTCGTAAGTCACCTCGAGCAGGCGCTCGGCGGCGCGCTTGATCGTGCCGACCGGATACATGCGCGAGGAATCGCCGTGCCAGCCGTCGAGGATGTAGGTGACGTCGATGTTGACGATGTCGCCGTCCTTGAGCGGCTTGTTGTCGGGAATGCCGTGGCAGACCACGTGATTGATCGAAGTGCAGGACGATTTGGTGTAGCCGCGATAGTTGAGCGTGGCCGGCAACGCGCCGTGGTCCATGCCGAACTCGAAGACGAAACGGTCGATGGTCTCGGTGGTGACGCCGGGCTTCACCATCGACACAAGCTCGTCGAGACAGCGCGCGGTGAGATCGCAGGCCTTGCGCATGCCCGCGAACCCTTCCTCGCCATAGAGGCGGATCTGGCCGGTGTTTCTCAAGGGGGCCGTTGCGGCGTCGAGATAGGTAACCATTCTTGTCCGTTCGCGGGTTGGCTCCTGACGCGAGCCGGTGCGGAAATTTTCTTCAGATTTGGCACTGGAAGCCGCAAGGTTCAAGGACGAAGTGCCTGCAACCGGTTTGCCGAGGGAATATTCGCTGGGCGGGCGCGTCTGGGTGTCGCAAAGCTTTCCTTGCACCATCCCTTGAGGTAGCCGGGTCAGGATGCAGGAGATTTACGCCCGTTGACGGCACCGGAACGCGCAAGATCGACGCTGCTGCCAAGCAGGACCGCGTGCTCGGCCCTGATGGCGCTGCTTGCGCTTGCGCTGGTGAGCTTCGCCCAGGCCGAGGTCTCCGCCTCGACAGCGTCTGCCCCGGGCGGCGCCGGCATCAGCGCGATGCGGCAGGGCGTAACGCTTGCCTGGCTGAGGATCGCCGGCAAGGCGCAGGCCCTCGTGCTCGGCGTCATCTTCGCCGTGCCGTCCGCCTATCTGCTGGTGGTGGTCTCGCGCATGGCCTATGAGGCGGAGACGGACCAGCCGAACCAGTAGACGCAACCTCGACAGGGCGATGCCGGTTGCATCGCCCGGTCGAACGATGTGGCTAGGGCGCCGATTTGCAGTGGCAGTCGCCGGGCCCGCACCCCACTGAGGTCACATTCCTGCGTCAAAAGCCGGTCAGAGAACTTTTCAGAACGAACGGCGTTGCTCCGCTGCGCCAGTTCGGGAGACAGGAATGGACAGGCTGCAATTCGAGGTGCCGGTGCGCATCACGCCCGCGCCCGGCCTGCCGGTCGAGGAAATTTACAGCGTCGAGCAGGCGCTCGATTTCCTGCAGAACTGGCCGAAGCGCCGGCAGGGCAAGCTTTATGACGCCGCGTTTAACGCCTGCTTCGGCGCGACCGTCGATGTGGCGAGCGCCGAGGAGGCGTGCCGGGCCTTCATGGTCTTCTGCCGGGTCAGCGGTTTGCTCGCAAGGGACATGATGTTGCCGCTGAAGCGCGGCGGCAGCGCAAGAGGGTTTCGGGAAGCGAGGGCGTGACGCTTCACCCGGCGAAAGATACTCCTCTGTAGTGCATTCCCAACTGCACGCCGCGAACGATCAACCTGGACAGGACCTCCATGTCCAGCGGCATCTCCGGGCGCCACACATCAAGCAACAAGGCGATACGCGCTTGATCGGCGCTGTTCATGACCTCGTGCTCGAAAGTGTCGTCCCACAGCAGGCATTCGCCGTCGGCGATCCGCTTTTCCTGATGGTTGATCATCATGATCGTTGCCGGGCGGCCGTCCGCCAGTTTCGGAATGACAAGGCCGAGATGAAACCTCATGATGCCGCGAAAGGGGCCGCGGTGGGGCGGGATGTGCTTGCGCGGCGCCAGGAATGAAACAGCCGCCGATTTGACCTCGGGGCATTCCGACAGCAACTGGCTGAGGGTAGGCATCTTCCCAAGGTTTTCCGGGATCGTCATGTCGTAGGCCTTGAGCACGAACATGCGCCAATCGAGGCCGTCATTGGCCGAAATCTCGGCCTGTTCCGGCATGATGTCGTGAAAACGCGGAACCCGGTTCAACTGCACCGACAGCGCTTCATCGCGAATACTCTGCCAGACGGCTGCGAACTTCGTCGCGTTGGGAAAATGCGTGGAGGCATCAAGAAGCGCCGGTGCATCTATGCGTTTTTCATAGATACGACGCACCAGATCGGTTCCAAGATCGTAGACGTTCGACATCGCATCGCCTCGACCATGTTATAATATAGTGCACGATTGCTTTCAGCTATGGGTCACGGAGATTTGTTCCGAGGCGTCAGGCAGAGGTTCGGTTTTGTATCACTGCGTCTTGGATGTCATCTGCGGGACCAGTCGTGACGCCTCGATGACTTCGGGCGTCGTGCTGTCGATCGTGCCGTCTCAACCGCCTGCGGCTGGTCGGCTGCATGCGCTGTCGTGCAACTCAGGACACTGGGGGCGATTGGGCCGCGACGTGCTGTGTCAAAAAAATTGCCAGAACGCACAAAGCCACGCCGGCAACTTGCCAGCGAGGCATTTGTTGGAACCCGATCGTCAATCAGTGGCGATCGTGTCCGCGGCCGCCGCTCTGGTGGCCGTTGTTTGCGGCACCCAGGCACTGGTTCCAGTAGCCATCGTGATTGCTGCAAGAAGTGATAATCTGCTGCTGAGCATAAGCCGCACCGGCCAAGCTGAAAACCGCGACAGTAGCCAGAATTGCATTACGAATGATGTTGGTCATTTGAGTTTCCCTTTGCTCTCATTTCCGGCAGTGCCGGTCGAGGCCGTTTTTGCAGCGATCATGTTTCGATCTGATGGTGTGCAATTTCGGCTTTGTTTCGAGGAGGCAACGGCACACGCTCCCTGTGCGTGGGATGCCTCGGACAACTCGGATCACCTCAAAACCTTCTGACCAGCTTGGTTGTGTGCGAGCGTTTCAGGGGCAACTGTTTGGTTACAGCCGGTGAGCTTGCGTGCGACGCGTCGGAAACAATCATCGACCATCTAGTACCGATCGAAAGCAGCCGAAGATCGTTCGCGGGACGGCTTCGGCACATGGAAGGATGATGAGCCATGCCGATCTTAAAAACGCTCAACCGCATGGGAGCGGCCCTGAAATATGCGCATGATGCCCAAAAAACGACGCGGATGCTGAACGGCCCGCCACGCGAAATGCAAATGGATTTTGGCTGGGCAGTTATGCCGACCACCAAGTATCTTTCTTCCAACACTTGGGACGGTATCTGACGAAATTTCAGCGTAGAGGCGGCTCAAGCCGCCTGTTGGGCAGGAAGGACAAATCCGCAGCGTGCCGATGCCATCGCCGACCGAGCCGCAGAGGTCAAGGCGAAGCTGGCCCAAGTCGATCTTGCTGCGCGATTCCTAGCCCACCCGATAGAAACCCTGCACGGCGATCCCTACCGGATTGATATCGACCACTCCACTGCTTCGTCTTGGCTCGGGAGGAGAATGTTTGGCGGCGGAAATAGACGGGCTGCTGATCGATACTCTTCGGACCAGGCTCGGCTGCTTAGGTGGCCCGGCTATTCCTTGTGCGGAACAATATACCTGACAACGCTCTCGCCGCGCGTAATCGTAACTGTCGTATAGCCGGCTGGCAAAGAGCCCGTGATGGTCGGATCGACCACCTGGCATCGGCCGACCATTCTTCCGCTAGGAGCGCCGGCGAGTTCATCTGCCAATGAGGCACGGCATTCGTTGAGGGAGGCGAAAACCCGAGGCGCCGTATTAAGCGGTTTGCAGATCGAAGCCTCGCCTGGGCTGCACAAAAGCAAAACCATCACCGCTGCCGTAGCCGGGTCCATCGTCGAAGCTCCTTTGTGGAGCTTTAAACGCTCGCGAAATCCCTTTGTTTCAGATGTTGCTAAAATACGAGGCAATTCCCGGCGACCTCGGTGGCCGGGCCTGTCGATCCTCGGGAACAAGACGCGTTAGTTCGCTGTTATTATTAGCAGGGGCTAATACGATGCCTTTTTGCGTCACCAGTGCGACTTCGGATGCTGTTCTCGAAGCCAGGAACACTGACGCTGAGATCCTTGGAGTCGTCGACCTCGCCAACAAGACTGATGCCAAGATCGGCACCATGCGCCTGGGGGAAGCTATCCAGTTCGTTGCGAATGCATCCGTGCTTGGATACGGAGTTCGCGGAGCGATGGTGTTTTACGGAAAAGCAGGAACACCGAGCCTCAGGGCGAGAGAATGTGAGCAGTTGTGGGCGCTATATGGTTTCGCACTGCTTGAGCCATAATGTCTGACTCGAGGAGCGCTGGAAGGCGTTCACGTTATGAAAAGCGCCACCGGATGACACGAGCCGCTACGGATTCGCAGAGCGGGCCTATTTCGCGGTCACCGTTGGCCGAAATACCCAGTCGCTATTTGACGTTATTGGATGATTTGCCGGGAGAGGGTGCTAAGTCGCTGACATCTGCTGGTACGCCCAAGGGGAATCGAACCCCTGTTACCGCCGTGAAAGGGCGGTGTCCTAACCGCTAGACGATGGGCGCGCTCAGACGAAGCGGCTTATAATTGCGTTGCTCGCAACCGGCAACCCATCTGCCGCCACATGCGACAACTTTTTTCGCGAGCCTGCAAAACGCATGTTT
The DNA here is from genome assembly GCF_002294795.1 of Mesorhizobium sp. WSM3866. Taxonomy (NCBI): domain Bacteria; kingdom Pseudomonadati; phylum Pseudomonadota; class Alphaproteobacteria; order Hyphomicrobiales; family Phyllobacteriaceae; genus Mesorhizobium; species Mesorhizobium sp. WSM3866. The sequence goes on from NZ_NSGC01000012.1 coordinate 10,375, forward strand.
GGCAACCGGAAAACAATTCGATTGAAGGCAGGTAAGCCGCTCAGTTGTCGCCACCGCCGCCGCGCCGGCGGCAGCGCCAGTTCCAGTCGCGCTCGGGGCCGACGTCGACATGGACGGATTCGGTGTGGCAGTAGGTTCCGACGCCGCCGCGGCCCGGCATCGAACGAACATAGCTCGCCAGCTCCCACTTGGAGACGCCGGGCACCTGGATGTCGGCGGCAGCGCAATACATGTGCAGCGAGTTCTTGGCGCCGTTGGCGCGGCGGTTGCGGGCAGGGTCGCGATAGCCGGAGGTGACGATCATCTTGCGGCCGAAATGACCCTCGATCGTCTTCAGCACGCGCACCAGCGAAGGCTTCAGGCAGGCGACGTCGACACTTTCGTTCTGTCTCAAGAGCCCGTTGGGCGCGAGCCTTGCCATGCCGGCGGCCGACGCCACCTGGTAGGAGCCGCCGCCTTCGTCCTCGTTAAGATCGACGTCGCTCTCGTCGTCGATGCCGGACTTGCGCTTGATCTCGAACAGCGCCGTCTGGCGCACGCCGGGCAAGGCATCGGCGCCGGTGATGTGGTTGCTGCTGTCGTCACCGAGGGAAGCCAGTTGCACCGGCTTGTCGCCCGGGGTCGCGGAGGCGAGGGTGACGATCGGCTTTGTCGCCGGCAACGTGGTCTTGGCCTGGGCGGCGGGCTGGTCGCTGGAGCGCGTGTTGATCAGCGGGGCAGGCGCGGCCGAGGCCGGCGTGGTGCTGAACAGAGAAGCAAACAGCCCCTTCTTCGGCGCGGCGATCGGCTGCTGCTGGGGCTCGCCCGCTGTCACGTAGACGCCTTTGCTCATCGCCTGCACGGTCGCCTGCGCTTGCGATGCGACCGCGGCGGCATCGCCGGCAGCGACTTTGTCGGCGGCCGCTTTCGTCTCCTCTGCCGTCTGCGGCGGATGTACCAGCGGTTGCGGCGTGTTGCCGGCGATCGAGCCGGCGTCAGCAGGAACCGCTACCGCGGGGAAGGCTGCTCCGGGCCGGGTTTCCGGCACATAGGCGACTTTTTCAGGCAACGGTTTGTCGTCTTCGCCCATCACGGTCGATGCCGCCTCTGGGGATGCCGGGGAGGTCGACGCCGCCTGCGAGGTCGAATCGGCCGACGCCGCGGACTGGGCGCTGGAAGCCGCGCTCATCTCTGTGGCGGTTGAATTGTAGGCGGGCGTGACGACCGACATCGTCGGGTCGCCGGTCGAGGTGCAGGAGGCCAGAAGCACGGATAAAAGCGCTGCCACGATGCTGCGGCTTTCCCTTCGTGCGAGGCGCCAACCTGCTGATTTCAAAATAAAATTCCCCCTCGGCATCCGGTCCGTATGTCGTCGCCGCGGCGCTCCAGTGCCTCTGGCGGCGACCTCCTGTTCCCGAACCGGAAACGGGATCTGTATCGATCTGCAAAGCCTCGGATTTATTGTTTGTCTGCAGGCGGACTGAGGCTACGAAAACGATTAACATCACCATTTCGCCCTGTTTGGGCGGCCCGTCAACTCACCAGACATTACAGCCGGTTACACACGCACCTTGACATAGGTGCCCGGCGCGTCCCCCAAGGTTTTCATACGCTTGCCCGGTTTGCGGGCGGGCACATGGATGTTGTCCTGGCTTTCGATCCAGTGCTGCCAGTGCGTCCACCATGAGCCGGCATGCTCGTGCGCGCCGGCGAACCAGGTGTTGAAATCCCCCACCGGCTTGCCGCCGGTCCAGTACTGGTACTTGTGCGCCGCCGGCGGATTGACGACGCCGGCGATGTGGCCGGAGCCCGCGATGACATATTCGACGTCGCCACCGAAATAGCGCGAGCCGAGGAACACCGAGAGCGCCGGCGCGATGTGGTCTTCCTTCGTGGCGAGGTTGTAGACGGGGATCGTTATGTCGGCCAGCGAGACGGTGCGGCCGGCAAGCTCCATCGTGCCGCGGGAGAGATTGTTCTCGAGATAGCAATTGCGCAGATAGAAGGAATGGTTGGCCGCCGCCATGCGGGTCGAATCGGCATTCCAGTAGAGCAGGTCGAAGGGCAGCGGGTCCTTGCCGCGCATATAGTTGTTGATGACATAAGGCCAGATCAGGTCGCCCGAGCGCAGCATGTTGAAGGCGGTCGCCATCTTGGTGCCGTCGAGATAGCCCTTTTCGTTCATCGATCGCTCGACCGCGGCAACCTGGTCCTCGTCGACGAAGACCTTGAGATCGCCGGCATAGGTGAAGTCGACCTGGGTGGTGAAGAAGGTCGCCGACCTGATGCGGTGGTCGCCTTCCTGCGCCAACAGCGCGAGCGCCGCGGCCAATAGCGTGCCGCCGACGCAATAGCCGATAGCGTTGACCTCCTTCTCGCCGGTCGCCTTCTCGACCATGTCGAGGCCATATTGCAGGCCCTCGCGGATATAGGCCTCCCAGCCTTTGGCGCCGTGGCGCTCGTCCGGGTTGATCCAGGAGATGACGAAGACCGTGTGGCCCTGCTCGATGGCCCAGCGGATGAAGGATTTCTGCGGGTTGAGGTCGAGGATATAGTATTTATTGATCCACGGCGGGCAAATGAGCAGGGGGCGCTTCAGCACCGTCTCCGTCGTCGGATCGTATTGGATGATCTCGGCGACATCGCTGCGGCCGATGACCTTGCCGGGTGTCGTGGCGATGTTCTTGCCGATCTCGAACGGCGCGTAGTCCGCCTGGCGCAGCTTCAGGTCGCCCCTGCCGGCGGCGATGTCCTCGGCCAGCATCTTCATGCCGCGCACCAAATTCTCGCCGTTGGAGGCGACGGTCTCGCGGAACAGCTCGGGATTGGTCAGAATGAAATTCGACGGCGCGATGGCGTTGGACACTTGCTTGACGTAGAAGCTCGCCTTGTGGCGGGTGTGCTCGTCCAGGCCCTCGGCATGATCGACGAGATCGGAGGCCCAGCGCGAGGTCACGAGATAGGCCTGTTTCAGGAAGTCGAAGAAGGCATTGCGGCCCCATTCCGGATCCTGGAAGCGCTTGTCGCCGCGCTCGGGCTTGACCGCGTCCTCGGGGGCTTCGGCGTTGGGGCTGGGGCTGACCTTCTGGATGGCGTTCGCCCAGACCGTCATGTAGCCGGCGAACAGCCGCGTCTGCGCTTCAAGCGCGCGCTGCGGGTCGGCCAGCCAGTACTCCGAGAGCTTGGAGAAGGTCTTGACCATGTCGACCACGGGTTCGGCGACGTGGTCGCGCACCTCACCCTTTTCGCGCGGCTCGGCCCAGGCGGAGGCCGCCTTGCCGGCCTGCTCGATCATGCGCGCCATGTTCAACGCGAAGCGTTCGGGATCTTTCACCAGATATTGCTCGACGGTCGAAGGTCCGCCATTTTCCGCTTTGTCCGAATCGGGCGCTTTGGACATGGTTCGCGGGGTTCCTCCCGGAGCGTTTTCTTGACATATTACCATGGGACATCTGACCGGGTCCAACACGCTCTAACCCGGCTGCCAGGAAAACAATATGACGATTAATGTTGGCGGGACTTATTTTCTCGGCGCCGGTTCGATTTGCCGCATCGCCGCCGCAGCCGCGGTGCTATGCACGCCGTTGCTTGCGGGCGGCTGCGAGACCAGCAGCAACACCAACAATGCGAGGCCGACCGCGGTGACCGAGGGGCCGAAGGACACCGGCTCCTATCCGAACCTCAACATTCCGCCGCCGGTAGCCGCCAAGCAGCTGACGAAGGAAGAGACTGCCGCCAAGCTTGCCCAGCTCAAGGCCGAGCAGCAGGCGCAGCTCGCCAAGGGCGGCCGCGCGAAGCCAGCCGCCAATACGGCGGCGCTGAACACGCTCGCCAGGACGCATGGCGACGACGCGCTGAAGCAGATCGAAGGCAAATGCGATCCTGCCCTCGACCCTAACTGCAATTAGGTCTATATCGCGCGCCGAAAAGCGCCCCTTTGATCGTCTGGAACTCCAATGGAAGAATTTCACAAGGTCCGCCGGCTTCCGCCTTACGTGTTCGAGCAGGTGAATCGGCTGAAGGCCAGCGCCCGCTCGCGCGGTGCCGACATCATCGACCTTGGCATGGGCAATCCGGACCTGCCGACGCCGAAGGCCATCGTCGACAAATTATGCGAAGTGGTGCGCGATCCGCGCACGCATCGCTATTCGTCCTCGCGCGGCATTCCGGGCCTGCGCCGGGCCCAGGCGAACTACTATGCCCGCCGCTTCGGCGTGAAGCTCAATCCCGACACGCAAGTGGTGGCGACGCTCGGCTCGAAGGAGGGCTTTGCCAACATGGCGCAGGCGATCACCGCGCCCGGCGACGTCATCCTGTGCCCCAATCCGACCTATCCGATCCACGCCTTCGGCTTCATCATGTCGGGCGGCGTCATCCGGTCGCTGCAGGTGGAACCGGATGACGGCTTCATCCCGGCGGTCGAGCGCGGCATCCGCCACTCGATTCCGAGGCCGCTGGCGCTGATCCTCAACTATCCGTCGAACCCGACGGCGCTTGTCGCCTCGCTCGATTTCTACAAGGACGTGGTCGCCTTCGCGAAGAAGAACGACATCATCATCCTGTCGGACCTTGCCTATTCCGAGATCTATTTCGACGGCAATCCGCCGCCTTCGGTGCTCCAGGTTCCAGGGGCGATGGATGTCTGCGTCGAGTTCACCTCGATGTCGAAGACTTTTTCCATGCCCGGCTGGCGCATGGGCTTCGCGGTCGGCAACGAGCGGCTGATCGCGGCGCTGACGCGCGTCAAATCCTATCTCGACTACGGCGCCTTCACGCCGATCCAGGTGGCGGCGGCGCATGCGCTCAACGGCGACGGTGCCGACATCGCCGAGGTGCGCGAGGTCTATCACAAGCGGCGCGATGTGATGGTCGATTCCTTCGGCCGTGCCGGCTGGACCATTCCGGCGCCGGCGGCCTCGATGTTCGCCTGGGCGCCGATCCCGGAACAGTTCCGCCAGCTCGGCTCGCTCGAATTCTCCAAGCTGCTCATCGAGCACGCCGACGTGGCGGTGGCGCCGGGCATCGGCTTCGGTGAGCACGGCGACGATTTCGTTCGTGTGGCGCTGGTCGAGAACGAGCACCGGATCCGCCAGGCGGCGCGCAACATCAAGCGCTTCCTGGCCTCGACCGCCAAGCAGCCCAACAATGTTGTGCCGCTCACCGCGCGCCGCTGAATTCACCGCACATCACACCGACCAATCTTTGAGGGGCGTCGCCGGACATGGCTGAAGCGTTGCGTGTTGGAATTGCCGGCCTTGGCACGGTGGGCGCCTCGGTGGCGCGCGTGCTCAACGACAAGGCCGCCGAGCTCACCCGCCAGTGCGGTCGCGACATTGTCGTCACAGCGGTTTCGGCGCGCGATCCGAAGCGGGACCGCGGTGTCGATCTGGGCGACACCAAATGGTTCGACGATGCCGCGAAGATGGCCGAGAAGGCCGACATTGATGTCTTCGTCGAGCTGATCGGCGGCGACGAAGGGCCAGCGCGTGCATCGGTGAAGGCGGCGCTCGAGGCCGGCCGCCATGTCGTGACGGCCAACAAGGCGCTGTTGGCCAAGCACGGCGTGCAACTCGCCGAGATCGCCGAGAAGAAGGGCGTGCTGCTCAACTACGAGGCTGCGGTGGCCGGCGGCATCCCGGTCATCAAGACGATGCGCGAGGCGATGGCCGGCAACCAGGTCACCCGCGTCTTCGGTATCCTCAACGGCACCTGCAACTACATTCTGACCCGCATGGAGGCCGAAGGCATCTCTTTCGATGCCTGCCTCAAGGACGCGCAGCGCCTCGGCTATGCCGAAGCGGACCCGACCTTCGACATCGAAGGCCATGACACGGCGCACAAGCTGTCGATCCTGACCAGCCTTGCGTTCGGCACGAAGATCGCCGCCAACGACATTTACATGGAGGGCATCTCCAACATCACCCAGGCCGACATTCGCGCCGCAGCCGAGCTCGGCTATCGCATCAAGCTGCTCGGCGTCGCGCAGCGCACCGACAGCGGCATCGAGCAGCGCGTGCATCCGACCATGGTGCCGACGGCCTCGGTCATCGCGCAGGTGCATGGCGTCACCAATGCCGTGGCGATCGAGACCGACATCCTGGGCGAGCTTTTGCTCTCCGGCCCCGGCGCCGGCGGCAATGCCACCGCCTCGGCGGTGGTCGGCGACATTGCCGATATCGCCAAGAGCCGGCCGGGCTTCCAGCACGGGCCGGTCTTCGGCTGGCCGGCGAAGGAATTGAAGCCCTACAGGAAAGCGCAGATGCGCAGCCATGCCGGCGGCTATTTCATCCGGCTGACCGTGCACGACCGCATCGGCGTCTTCGCGGCGATCGCCAAGCGCATGGCCGACAACGATATTTCACTGGAATCGATCGTCCAGCAGGCCGCCGGGCCGGCTACCGAAGCGCAGAAGACCGTCATCCTCGTCACCCACGAGACAACGGAAGCGGCGGTGCGCAAGGCGGTCGAAGGCGTCACCAAGGACGGCCATCTCACCGACAAGCCGCAGGTGATCCGTATCGAGCGGGCGGAATAGTTCGAGTGATACTTCACCTTTAATCGATTGATATTGCTGCCATTTCAAAAATTGAAATGGCAAGTCTTGCCGTTGTCATGGAGCTTTGCCAGAAGAAGCGCGCTTCTGGCGGGAGGCAAAGCGCAGTTTCAACGAGGAATGCCCATCCATGAACATGGCCCAAAACATCGCAGCCGGCCTCGATCGTATCCTAACCATGGAAGTGGTGCGTGTGACCGAAAGGGCCGCGGTCGCCGCTGCCAGGCTGCGCGGTCGCGGCGATGAGAAGGCGGCCGACCAGGTCGCGGTCGATGCGATGCGCCAGGAACTCAACCGGTTGGCCATCAAGGGTACCGTGGTCATCGGCGAGGGCGAGCGCGACGAGGCGCCGATGCTCTATATCGGCGAAGAGGTCGGCACCGGCAAAGGCCCGGCGGTCGACATCGCGCTCGATCCGCTCGAAGGCACGACGATCTGTGCCAAGAACCTTCCCAACGCGCTTGCCGTCATCGCCATCGCGGAAAAGGGCAGCCTGCTGTTCGCGCCCGACGTCTACATGGACAAGATCGCCATCGGGCCGGGATACCGGGACAGCCTGATCGACATCGACGCGCCGCCGGCCGAGAACATCGCCAATCTCGCCAAGGCCAAGGGCGTGGCGGTGCCCGACATCACCGCCTGCATCCTCGACCGGCCGCGCCATGCCAAGCTGATCGACGCGGTGCGGGCCACGGGCGCCGCCATCCGGCTGATCGGCGACGGCGACGTCGCCGGCGTCATCCACACCACCGATTCGGAAGAGACCGGCATCGACATCTATCTCGGCACCGGCGGCGCGCCGGAAGGGGTGCTGGCCGCGGCGGCGCTTCGCTGCACGGGCGGACAGATGCAGGGCCGGCTGATCCTCGACACGCCGGAGAAGATTGCACGGGCCGAAAAGATGGGCATTTCGGATCCGAAGCGGGTCTATCGCGCGCAGGACATGGCGCGCGGCGACGTGCTGTTCGCGGCGACCGGCGTCACCGACGGCAATCTGCTCGGCGGGGTGAAGTTCGGGCGCACCTTCATCACCACTCACACCATCGTGCTGCGCTCGTCCTCGCGCACAGTGCGCGAGATCAAGGCGCGCCACCAGGATCTGGAAAAGTTCTGATTTCGTCCTTGTAGACACTTTCGCGCAATTACGGTCGGAGCGCCCTTCCACAGTTTTCCGGGGTGGTTCGCTTTCCCGGAATTGCTAGGGCTGTCGCATCTTGATATCTGCCGAAAGATGGTGTGCAGACGGCGCGTCTCATGATGGGCGAGAGACGCTTCTTCCTCGATGTCAGGCAGTCGGCGACCGGTGTTTCCTGGGAGCACCGGCTGACCGAGCGGCAGGACATGGCCGCTTTGGCCATCGCGCAGGGCCATGGCGTGCCGGACATCGTCGCAAGGGTGCTGGCTGGGCGCGGCGTGACGGTCGAGCAGACCGAGCGCTTCCTCGATCCGACCATTCGCGAGCTTTTGCCGAACCCGGCCTCGCTGACCGACATGGAGAAGGCGGCGGCGCGCATCGCGGATGCGGTCGTGGCCGGCGAGAGGGTGGCGATCTTCGGCGACTACGATGTCGACGGCGCCGCGTCGTCGGCGCTGCTGAAGCGCTTTCTGGCGCATTTTTCGGTGCCGTCCGAGATCTATATCCCCGACCGCATCTTCGAAGGCTACGGCCCGAATCCGGAAGCTATGCGCGAGCTGATCTCGCGCGGCGCGAAGCTGATCGTCACCGTCGACTGCGGCACCAACAGCGCCGTGTCGATCGAGGCGGCGAAAGATGCCGGCGCCGACGTCGTGGTGCTCGACCATCACCAGGTCGGCGGACCGCTGCCGGCGGCGGATGCGGTGGTCAATCCGAACCGGGAGGACGACCTTTCGGGGCAGGGGCATCTCTGCGCCGCCGGTGTGGTCTTCCTGTGCCTAGTGCAGACGGCGAAGGTGCTTCGTGAACGCTTGCCGAACGCCGCGCCGGTCGATCTGCTTTCGCTGCTCGACCTCGCCGCGCTGGCGACCGTTTGCGACGTGGTGCCGCTCACCGGCGTCAACCGCGCTTTCGTAGTCAAGGGGCTGCAGGTGGCGCGCCAGCAGAAGAATGAGGGGCTGGCGGCGCTTGCGCGGGTCTCGCGCATCGGCGAGCCGATAAATACCTTCCATCTCGCCTATCTGATCGGGCCGCGCATCAATGCCGGCGGGCGCATCGGCGATGCCGCGCTCGGCAGCAGGCTGCTTGCCACCGAGGATCCCGTTGAAGCCACAAGCATTGCCGAGACGCTCGACCGGCTGAACCAGGAACGGCAGCAGATGGAACTGGAGATGCTGGCGCAGGCGCGCGCCGAGGCCGACGCGGAGCTTGCCGGCGGCACCGGCCCTGGCATCGTCGTGACCGCCAGCAACAGCTGGCATCCCGGCATCGTCGGGCTGCTGGCCTCGCGGCTCAAGGAACATGCGCGCCGTCCCGCTTTCGCCATCGCCTTCAATGCCAATGGGATCGGCACCGGCTCGGGGCGCTCGGTCTCCGGTTTCGATCTCGGCCGGCTGGTGCGCGAGGCGGCGCAGGCCGGCCTGATCGCCAAGGGCGGCGGTCACGGCATGGCGGCAGGCATCACCGTGGAACGTGCCAAGCTCGGCGCGCTTCGGGCTTTCTTCGAGGAGCGCGCTGCGGCGGATGTGTTCCGGCTGCAGAGCGAGGAAAGCCTCGCGATTGACGGCGCGTTAGCCGCCGAGGGCGCGACGCTGGCGCTTCTCGACGCGCTGGAGAAAGCCGGCCCGTTCGGCGCCGGACACATCGCGCCGGTGTTTGTGCTGCCGCGCCACAGACTTATCGATGCGCGGCCGATCGGCACCAACCACATCCGCGCCGACCTGCAGTCGCAAAGCGGCGGCAACCTCCAGGCGATCGCGTTCCGCGCCGTCGACACCGCGCTCGGCGAATTCCTGTTCAAGAACAGGGGCAAGACCGTGCACATAGCCGGTTCGCTGTCGGGCAATTACTGGAACGGCAACCGCTCAGTGCAATTCCGCATCACAGATGCCGCGATTGCTTGACTGACGCTTCGGATCAGGCGAGCACCGTCTGCAGCCGCCGCAATTCGCTGATCTGGGACATGGTCGCCTGATAGCCGATGCGGATCGCCTCGTCGGCGCGGTGGAACTCGGTCAGTCCGATATGGCTGAGCTTCGGCTGCAGCGACATGTCGGGCGGATCGCCGGCGAGCCTGGCGCGCGAAATCCGGTCCTGGATGATGTTGAAGGCCTCGACCATGACGCCGGTGATGCCGAGGCGGGTCTGGTGCGGCGGGTGCTGGGGATTGACCTGACCGGGACGCGGCGCGTCGTTCTCGATGACGAGTTCGCCCGCGCTGTGCTTGATCACCGCGGCACGCCCAAACAGATCGTAGTGGAGGTTGACGGCAACGACCAGCGGCTGTTCGTAAGCACGGCAGACCGAGACCGGCACCGGATTGACCAGCGCGCCGTCGACCAGCACGCGCCCGTTGCAGTTTACGGGCTCGAAGACGCCGGGCAACGCGTAGGACGCGCGCATGGCGGTGATGAGCGAACCTTTCGACAGCCAGATTTCGTGGCCGGTGCGGATTTCGGAAGCGACGGCGACGAAGGGCTTCGACAGTTCCTCAAAACGGATACCGTCGACATGTTCGCGCAGCCGCGCATCGAGCTTCATGCCGCCGAACAGGCCGCTGCCGCGCAGATTGAGATCGAGCAGTCCGAAGAGGCGCCGCTTGTTCAGGCTTCTGGCGAACTCTTCCAGTTCGTCCAATTTGCCGGCAAGATAGCAGCCGCCGACCAGCGCGCCGATCGACGTGCCTGCGATCATCGAAACTTCGATGCCGGCTTCGTCCAGCGCGCGCAGCACGCCGATATGGGCCCAGCCACGCGCACAGCCGCCGCCGAGCGCCAGCGAGATGCCCATCTTCTTCGCCGATTTCGGATCGAGCACGCCGCCGGACGATGCAAGGCCGTTGGCCTCCTGAACGTCAGGTCTGCTGCGCAATGACGCCCATTCGAGCATCATGATCTCCCTTGTCCCGTGTCCCTTCTATCACAAGGATGTTTGAGAATAGTGAATATGAGTGGTTTGTGAATATCGAATGGTTCACACCGGCTTCCGATACGTTTCTTGCGCATCGAACAGCGGCTTGCTGCCATCGTCGGCAAGCACCGCCTTGCCGTCGCTGAGCCCCACCGTCCGATAAAAGCAGGAACGCCTACCGGTGTGACAAGTTGCGTCCTGGCCCAATACTTTGACGCTCAACCAAATCGCGTCCTGGTCACAATCCGTGCGCATCTCGACGACGCGCTGGACGTTGCCCGACGTCTCGCCCTTTTTCCACAGCGCGTTGCGGGAACGCGACCAGTAGTGGGCGATGCCGGTTTCGAGCGTCAGCGCCAGCGCCTCGGCATTCATATGCGCGACCATCAAAAGCATGCCGTCGCCGGCGTCGGTGACGACGACGGTCACGAGGCCGGCAGCATCGAAGCGCGGAGAAAGGACGGTGCCTTCCTCCAGCGCCTTCTTGTCTGCCGGGGCTTTGGGAAATTGCAGTGCCGACATTGCCGGTTCGTCTTTTTGTTGGACCATGATCTTATCCGAAAACCGGGTCCCGCTTTTCGGGACCATGGTCTGAAGGCCGGCAGCAGGCGGCGATCAGGCACGCACCATGGTGACGAAGCGCACCTGTTCCTCGGGCGTGTCCTTGAAGACGCCGGTGAAGGTCGAGGTGAGCGTGGTCGAATCCTGCTTGCGGATGCCGCGCATGGCCATGCACATATGCTCGGCCTCGATCATGACGGCGACGCCGCGCGGGTTGAGCACGTCCTGGATGACGCCTGCGATCTGCGCCGTCATTGCTTCCTGCGTCTGCAGGCGATGGGCGAAGATGTCGACGACGCGCGCGATCTTGGACAGACCCACGACCTTGCCGTCCGGCAGGTAGCCGACATGCGCCTTGCCGATGATCGGCACCATGTGGTGCTCGCAATGGGAGTGGAACTTGATGTCCCTGACGATGACGAGATCGTCATAGCCGGCCACTTCCTCGAAAGTGCGGCCAAGCTCCTCGGCCGGGCACATGTCATAGCCGTTGAACATCTCGCGAAAAGCCTTGGTGACGCGCTTCGGCGTGTCGACAAGGCCCTCGCGATCAGGGTTGTCGCCGGTCCAGCGCAAAAGCGTGCGCACGGCGGCTTCGACCTCGGCCTCGCTTGGGCGATCGGTGACAGGCTTCTCCATGTAGGAGGAAGGGGGCATGAGTTTCTTGATGACGGCATCCATAAAGGCGTCTCCCGTAGTCCCACTCAAAGGTGGGACGAGTTGAACGGACCACGACCTTTCGGGTGAAACTCGCCCGGTTTCCAGCCCGTAAGCGGCGTGAACAGATGAGCAATGACAATGGCTTGAGTTTGCCTTGTCGATGCCCGGCTGCCATCATTATATATGGTCGTGCACAGCGAAAGGAAGACGCAACAGCGGCAAAGCCTGTTCGCTTGGCGGCGACGGATTGGAAAAATATGATCGACGACGTCTACAATGCGAAAATCCTGAGCTTCGCCGGAAACATCGCCAAGATCGGCCGGCTCGACCACCCCGATGCGACCGCCAGAGCGCACTCCAAACTGTGCGGCTCGACCGTCACAGTCGACCTCAAAATGGATGGCGACGTGGTGACCGATTTCGCTCATGACGTGAAGGCCTGCGCGCTTGGTCAGGCATCCTCCTCGATCATGGCCCAGCATGTCATCGGCGCGAACGCCGATGAGCTGCGCGCAGTGCGCGAGACCATGCTGAAGATGCTCAAGGAAAACGGCGCGCCGCCGGAAGGCCGGTTCGCCGATCTGAAATATCTGGAGCCGGTGCGCGACTACAAGGCACGTCACGCCTCGACCATGCTGACCTTCGATGCGGTGGTCGACGCGATCGGCCAGATCGAGAAGAAGCGCGCCGGAGAGGCTGCTTGAGGGCGATCTCCTGAGCTGCTTGCCTGTTATGGCGAACTCGCTTGGTATCCCGGCGCCATGTCGAGTGGACCGACCGGCGTCCCGTCCGGCCTTCCCGGCGATGACCGATAAAAGGTCGTTGCGTTCCCGGCTCGAAACCCACATCTAACGCACAAGGAAGCTGGCTGCGGAGAAGTGCGGATGGGAGACCATCCAGGACATATCCATGGTGTCCGGCCGGTCCGGCATGGGCGAAACTGGCAGGGACCCTGGCGCAAGACGCCGGGCCGCGTCCTCGGCACGTCGCTCGTGCGCCTCTACCAGTTGACGCTTTCCGGCTTCGTCGGCAATAGCTGCCGGCATCTGCCGACCTGTTCCGAATACGCGCATGAGGCAATCGCCCGCCATGGATTGTGGACCGGGGGCTGGCTGGCGCTGTTCCGGGTCTCGCGTTGCGGGCCGTTCGGGACGCATGGCATCGACCGCGTGCCGGAGACGCTTGCGCCGCGCTATGTCTGGTTCATGCCGTGGCGCTATTGGCAAATCGGCAGGAAGCGCGATGACGCAGATGGCTGACTGCGGCAGCGTTTCGCAGCCCGTGTTTACGATTCAGTAGGGTTAACGTCAGCCTGCACAAACACTGCCAATTTGAGACAAAATCGAGACAAGACGCCTCGCTAAGCCGCTCCGCGTAATCCATTTTCCGGAGTGAGCTTCGATGCGCCAGATGGACCGCTATCCGTTCTTCATTGCCATCATTCTGTTCCTGCTGGCCTGGATGCTCGGCCTGCCGATGCGGGCGCAATCGGCGCCGCTCAAAGACATCCACTGCACTTTGATCGAGGACTCGGCGAGCGGCTCGACGCTTTGCCAGGATGGCTTCCGCGACGAGCGCGTCAGCCCGGCTTCGATCTTGCCGAAGGGGCTCGCGACGCGGGCGGCTTCCTGAACGATCTTCCCGGGCTCATCAAATAGAACGGCTTGCGGCTTTACGGCGGCGGAAACTCCTCATAAAAGACTGCCGCCCGCCAGCGTCCAAGTGATTGGCGCCTCCGGCCAACCCTGCATGCTCCAGCACACTTCCTGCGACATGCATTCACCACCCGCGCTCGTTTGCGGGACTGGATAGGACAACTCTGATGCTGAATTCCGTGTCCCTGACATTTCCCGATGGTTCCGTCCGCGAGTACGACGCGGCCATGACCGGCGCCGCCCTTGCCGAATCGATCTCCAAATCGCTGGCGAAAAAGGCTGTTGCCTATAGCCTCGACGGCACCGTCCGCGATCTTTCCGATCCGCTCGGCAGGTCCGGCAAGGTCGAGATCATCACCCGCGAGGATCCGCGCGCGCTGGAACTCATCCGCCACGACGCGGCGCACGTGCTGGCCGAGGCCGTGCAGGAGCTTTGGCCGGGAACGCAGGTGACCATCGGGCCGGTGATCGAGAACGGGTTCTATTACGACTTCGCGCGCAACGAGCCGTTCACCCCGGACGATTTCCCGGTGATCGAGAAGAAGATGCGCGAGATCATCGCCCGCAACAGGCCGTTCACCAAGGAAGTGTGGTCGCGCGAGAAGGCGAAGAAGGTCTTTGCCGACAAGGGCGAGCGCTACAAGGTCGAGCTGATCGACGCTATCCCCGAGGATCAGGATATCAAGATCTACGCGCAGGGCGACTGGTTCGATCTCTGCCGCGGTCCGCACATGGCTTCGACCGGGCAGATCGGCAACGCCTTCAAGTTGATGAAGGTGGCGGGCGCCTATTGGCGCGGCGATTCCAACAACCCGATGCTGACGCGCATCTACGGTACCGCCTTTGCCGACCAGGCGCAGCTCGAGGCATACCAGAAGCTGCTGGAGGAAGCCGAGAAGCGCGATCATCGCAAGCTCGGCCGCGAGATGGATTTGTTCCATTTTCAGGAGGAGGGACCGGGCGTCGTCTTCTGGCACGCCAAGGGCTGGAAGATGTTCCAGAACCTGGTCAACTACATGCGCCGCCGCCTCGACGAGCACGGCTACCAGGAAGTCAACGCGCCGCAGGTGCTGGACAAGAGCCTGTGGGAGACGTCCGGCCACTGGGGCTGGTATCGCGACGCGATGTTCAAGGTGACGGTTGCCGGTGACGACACCGACGACGACCGCGTCTTCGCACTGAAGCCGATGAACTGCCCCGGCCATGTGCAGATCTTCAAGCATGGGTTGAAGTCTTACCGTGAACTGCCCGTAAAGCTTGCGGAGTTCGGCAATGTGCACCGCTACGAACCGTCGGGCGCGCTGCATGGGCTGATGCGTGTGCGCGGCTTCACTCAGGACGATGCGCATATCTTCTGCACCGAGGAGCAACTCGCCGCGGAATGCCTGCGCATCAACGATCTAATCTTGTCGACCTATGCCGATTTCGGCTTCGACGAGGTCGCGGTGAAGCTGTCGACGCGGCCCGACAAGCGCGTCGGCACAGACGAGGCCTGGGATCATGCCGAGGCGATCATGAGCAATGTGCTGGAGACGATCCGCACGCGCTCCGGCAATCGCATCAAGACCTCGGTCAATCCGGGCGAGGGTGCCTTCTACGGGCCGAAGTTCGAATATGTGCTGAAGGACGCCATCGGCCGCGAATGGCAGTGCGGCACCACCCAGGTCGACTTCAACCTGCCGGAACGCTTCGGCGCCTTCTATATCGGCTCGGATTCGGAGAAGAAGCAGCCGGTCATGGTGCATCGCGCGGTGTGCGGCTCGATGGAACGCTTCCTCGGCATCCTGATCGAGAACTATTCCGGCCATTTCCCGCTGTGGTTCGCGCCGCTGCAGGTGGTGGTGGCGACGATCACCTCCGACGCGGATGAGTATGCCACGAAAGTGGTCGAGCGGCTGAAGGCTGCGGGGCTGCTCGCCGAAACCGATCTGCGCAACGAGAAGATCAACTACAAGGTGCGCGAGCACAGCCTGGCCAAGGTTCCGGTCATTCTCGTTTGCGGCAAGCGGGAGGCGGAAGAGGAAACCGTCAATGTCCGCCGTCTCGGCTCCCGCGACCAGGAATCGCTGAAGCTCGACGACGCCGTGAAATTGCTGGCGGACGAGGCCGTCTCTCCGGACCGCAAGCGCCGCGCGGCCTAAAATCGTTAATCTCCAATCGCTTCTCGAATGGCGGTGGCACATAGTCCACCGCCATCTTCACACGCCTGTCACGCCAACCTTGTAGCCGAGCCGCCATGCTCAAGCTGAAACCGCGGGGAAGGCCGTTTCCCGAGCTCTCCTACGCCAACCGGCATCAGCCGGCGCTGACGCGGTGGTTCATCCATTCCGTCGAAGGCCTGTCGGGCCGCGACCGCTTTGCCGTGCTCTACGACTTGTGGCGGCGCCAGGTCGCTCCAACGGGCGAACGTGTGTTCAGCCGCATGCTGGACTTGATCGACGTCAGGGTGCACCACGCCGGCCGTTGGCCGCCGGCAAATGTGCCGGCTAGTCCGCTGGTGATCGTCGCCAACCATCCCTTCGGCATCGGCGACGGCATTGCAGTGCTGTCGCTCGCCGAGCAGCTCGGCCGTCCGTTCCGGGTCATGATCCACAAGGACCTGCTCAGGATCCGCGAGATGGAAGCCTATTCGCTGCCGATCGATTTTTCCGAGACCAAGGAAGCGCTGAAGAACAACATGGCCGTGCGCCACGAGGCAGTGCGGCTGTTGAAGGCAGGCGTCACCATCGTCGTTTTTCCGGCCGGCGGCGTCGCCACGGCGCCGAAGGGGTTCGGCCGGGCGATCGACCTGCCGTGGAAGATGTTTCCGGCCAAGCTCATCCAGGAGGCCAAGGCCTCGGTCATCCCTTTGCATTTCTCCGGCCAGAACGGCCGTCTGTTCCATCTCGTCAGTGGGCCGATGAACATGGCCGAGCGCGACAACCGCGTGGCGAAATTCGTCGGCAAGGCGTCGCTGACGCTGCGCACCTCCCTATTAATCCGCGAATTCGCCCGGCTGTCGGGCAAGGCGATCGAGGTGCGCATCGGCGATGTGCTGAAGTGGAGCGAGCTCGAACCGTTGCGCGACCGCAAGGCGCTGCTCGACAAGCTCTACCAAGCGGTTTTCGATCTCGCTCCGGCGGCGGCGCGGCGCGGACGCACGCCGTTTCTAACCAAGCGGATGCGCAAAGCCGCCTGAGCAGCTTAGTCCGCGCCCTCCTCGGGATCGATGGCGGACGATTCGTTGGCCACGACCTCGATTTCTTGGTTCTGGCCGGCCACGACGGTGAAATCCTTCTGGTAGATGCGGTCGCGGTTCTTGGCGATGATGGTGTATTGGCCTTCGGCCAGCACCATCGAGGCGAAGGCGCCGACGGCTTCCTTGATCGGATCGCCGGATTCATTGAGCAGCGACCAGGAGGTGTCGGCAATGGCTTCGCCGCCGGGCTCGCGCACCAGCTTCATCGTCATCTCGGCCGCGCGGTGCTCGACGGTGGCCTCGGTCAGCTTGCCGGCCTCGACGCGGATATCGGAGCGGATCACGGCGTTGACCGCGCCATAGGTGGAGACGACATGGTAGGTGCCTGCATTCAGCCGCACCACCGTGTTCGGCTCGACATCGGGGGCGATCAGCGCGCGGTCGCCATTGGCCTCGGCCTGGCCCTCATAGATCGCGAAGCGGAGCTTCTTTGGCGCGATGTGCGCGCCGCCGGACGTCACCGCATCGAGCTTCAAGCCGCCGGCATCGAGAACGAGGCTCTCTCGCTTTGCGTCCTTGCCGACGGTGATGCGCTTGGTAGCGCCGGCCCGTCCGTAAGAGGCGTGGACCAGGTAGCTGCCGGGGTCGAGCTGGAACACCGCCGTGCCGCCATGCGCGGACGCGACCATCGGCAGCTTGCCGTCGCTGGCCGGTTCCGGCTTGAAGACGCGCCAGACGATGCCGCGGGTGATGTCGGCGCCCTTGTCGGTCAGTTGCGCAGAAAGGGTGATCGCTCCGCCGCTGCCAAGCGCCAGCGACCGCTCGCTCTTCGGCGTCGCATAGCTCGAAATGCCCGGCAACTTGATATTGCCGACATCGTTGGCGTTCTGGGCCAGCGCGAACGAAACCGGCACCGCAAGCAACGCGGCGATGAGCCCGACCACGAAAAGGCGCAGAGTCCCCTCAAACATGCCTTGCGTTGAAGCCCAAGGCGGTGGCAATTTCAAGGCTCAAGAGCCTGCCGCCCTCCGCCAGGGCTCTTTATCCGGCGTATAATTGCGCCATTGCCCGAGCCGCCCGATCTCCCGATGGCGCGCTTCAGCTCAAAATCGAATGCTAGGAGACTTGCGCCCATGGCGTCGCCGATCATCGACTTCCTGCTGACCCGCAGTTCAGCGCCGATTCCGGACCTCAAGGAGCCGGCGCCGAGCGATGCGGAAATCGCCACGATGATCGCCGCGGCATCGCGGGTACCAGACCATGGCCGCCTCGAGCCCTGGCGGTTTATCGTCTACCGCGGCGAGGCGCGGGTCGAGATCGGCAAGAAGCTCGCGGTGCTTGCCGAGCAGCGCGAAGGACCGTTGCCGGAGGGGCGCCGCAACCAGGAACTGGCGCGCTTCTCGCGCGCCCCGCTGGTGATCGGCGTCGTCTCCGTGCCGCGGGAGAACCCAAAGATCCCGCAATGGGAGATGTTCCTGTCGGGTGGAATGGCGGCTATGAATCTGATGATCGCGGCCAACGCGCTGGGCTATGGCACCAACATGATCAGCAACTGGTATTCCGACGTTGCGGAGGGCAGGGCGATCCTCGGGCTGTCGCCGCAGGAGCGCGTCATCGGCTTCGTCCATATCGGCTCGTACCAGGGACCGGCGCCGGAGCGGCCGCGGCCCGATCCGGCGAAGCTCTATGCCGATTATGCCGGGCCGTGGGCCGGCTGAGATGTTCTACGAGCCATCCAAGGGGCACGGCCTGCCGCACGATCCGTCGAAGGCGATCGTTGCACCCCGCCCGATCGGATGGATCTCGACATTGAACAAGGCCGGTGAGATCAACCTGGCGCCCTATTCCTTCTTCAATGCCTTTTCGACGCGGCCTTTCATCGTCTGGTTCTCATCCGAAGGCGCGAAGGACAGCGCCACCTTCGCTGAAGAAACCGGCGAATTCGTCGCCAATCTCGTCAGCCGCGAGCTTGCCGAGAAGATGAACCGCACCGCCGTCGATGCGCCGCGCGGCGTCAGCGAGTTCGCCTATGCCGATCTCGCCATGGCGCCGTCGCGCCTCGTCGCGCCGCCGCGCGTGGCGGAAGCGCCCGCCGCCCTCGAATGCAAGGTGACCGAGATATTTCGGCCGCGGGCACTGGATGGCGCCGAGACCAGCGCCATCGTCGTCGCCGGCGAGGTCGTCGGGGTCCACATCGACGATGCTTATCTCAGGGACGGCCTGTTCGACATCGTCAGGGCCGGCAATGTCGCCCGGCTCGGCTATATGGACTATGCCAGCGTGAACGAGATTTTCTCGATGCGGCGGCCGCGCTGGAGCAAGGATTAACCGAAAGGGCTACACGGCTCACGTCCGCTACAAACTGATCCCCATGGTCTGGCAATTGGCGGTTCAGGCTGAAAGTCCCGCCGCTCTCGCGCGTGCCAGCAGCCGCTCCGCAAGCCGCAGGTGCGGCCGATCATACATCTTGCCGTCGATGCCGACGACGCCCGGATTTCCCGCCGCCGCGAAGGCGTCGACGATCGCCCGCGATCGTTCGACCGCTTCCGGCGACGGCGTGAAAGCGGCGTTGATGACCGGCACCTGCGCCGGATGGATCGCCATCTTGCCGGTAAAGCCGTCGCGCTCGGCTTCTCTGCATTCGGCTTCGAAAGCGGCCATGTCGCGGAAATCCGGAAAGACGGTATCGATCGCGGCGATTTCCGCCGCTCCGGCGGCCAGGATGGTCGTCGCGCGCGCCAGGCGGAAGACGTCGGTGTAGCGGCCGCTCTCGTCGCGCGCCGAACGCGCGCCGATTGCGGCCGACAGATCTTCCGCGCCCCAGGTAAGTCCGGCAAGCCGGCTGCTTGCTCCGGCGTAGCTCGCGGCAGCCAGCAGGCCGGATGCGGTTTCGGTGATGATCGGCAGGATCTTTATGCCGCCATCCGGCAAGCCGCTTTCGGCCTCGTGCACCCGAAGCTTGGCCGCGAGCTGCTGGACATCCTGTCCGCTGTTCGACTTCGGCAGCATGATGCCGTCGGGTTTCACCGGGACGAGCGCCGCAAGATCATCGTCGGTCAGGCCGGTCGACAGATCGTTGACGCGTACGTAGATGGCGGAGCTGGTCTGCTGTCGGTGGCCGGCGATGAGGTTCGCCGCGACTTTGCGGGCGGCCGCCTTATTGCCGGCGGCGACCGAATCCTCAAGGTCGACGATGACCACGTCGGCGCCGGCGCCAAAGCCCTTTTCCAGCTTGCGCTCGGAATCGCCCGGCACGAAGAGCAGCGAGCGCATCAGGACGCCTTCTTCATCATCATCGCCTGCCTCGTGCATTTGGCGACAAGAACATCGTTCTGATTATAGGCGCGGTGCTCGAATTCGACGATGCCGCGATCGGGCTTCGACCTGGACTCGCGCACCGAAACGACCGTCGTCTCGACGCGAATGGTGTCGCCGTGGAAAACCGGGTGCGGGAAGACGGTCTCCTTCATGCCGAGATTGGCGACAGTTGTGCCGACGGTGATATCGTTCACCGAGATGCCGATCATGAGGCCGAGCGTGAACAGCGAATTGACCAAGGGCTTGCCCCATTCGCTCTTCGCGGCGAAGTCGAAGTCGATGTGGAGCGGCTGCGGGTTCAGCGTCATCACCGAGAACAGCATGTTGTCGCTTTCGGTGACGGTCTTGCGCAGCGTGTGCCGGAAGACGCGGCCGACGACGAACTCCTCCAGATAAAGCCCGGCCATGGTCGATCTCCTCCGCTATTTCTGTTTGATAGGCGTTGGTTGCAAAGCCATCAAGCCGGTTAAGAAACATGGTGAACCGTTCGTAAACCATTTCCAGCTTACCGTTCCCAACGGGGCCGAAACGTTTCGGCAAGGGCAGCTGATCGGCATGGTTGTTTCGCATTTTCTAAAGTGGATCGATAAGGCAAGGGTTTCCGAGCGCGCCGCCGCCGCGAGCGCGCTGGCCCGCGCCTACATCAATTCCGACCTGCCGTTCGAGGATCGCTGCGCCGCCGAGGCGGCGCTCACGCTGCTGCTCGACGACGTTTCCGCCAAGGTCCGGCAGGCGCTCGCCGAAGCGCTGTCGATGAGCCATCACGCCCCGCCGCAGGTGATCGCAGCACTCGCTTCCGACCAGCCGGAAGTGGCGGCGCTGGTGCTGGCGCGTTCGCCTTTGCTTACCGATGCCGATCTCATCGACCGCGTCGCCTGCGGCCAGAAGGCCACCCAAAAGCTGATAGCCAACCGTCCCGTCGTCTCGATGTCGCTGGCGGCAGCCATCGCCGAGATCGGCGAGCCGGAAGCCTGCGCCACGCTGATCGCCAACAGCGGCGCCGATATTGCATCGCTGAGTTTCCGCCGGATGGCCGAACGGCACGGCCACCTGCCGCTGGTGCGCGAGGCGCTGATCGCCGACGCGCGGCTTCCCGCGGACTGCCGGCACATGCTTCTGGTCAAGCTCGGCGAGACGCTGAAGGGATCGCCGCTGGTATTGGCACTGATGGGAGCGGCACGGGCAGACCGCGTGATGCGCGACGCCTGCGTGAAGGCTTCGGTGACGCTGATCGAGGGCACCCGCGCCGAGGAGCACGCCGCGCTGATCGAGCATCTCAGACTGCGCGGCGATCTCACCGCGAGCTTCATCATCCGCACCGTCGCGCATGGCAAGGTCGACTTTTTCGGCTCGGCCCTGGTGGCGCTTGCCCAACAATCCGAGCAGCGGGTGAGGGCGTTGCTGGTCGGTGGGCACGACGTTGCGCTGCAGGCGCTGTTCCGCAGCGCAGGCCTCGCCGCCGCCACGCACGGCATCATCCTGCGCGCGCTGAAGATCTGGCGCGAGGTCGCCAACGGCAAGCGTGTCGCCGGCGTGCAGGAGGTGAGTTGGCTGATGCTGAAGGAACTCGGCGGGCAATCGGCCGAGGGCGATCTCGCTGGACTGGTGAAGTCGATCCATCTCGACGCGCTGCGCGAGAACGCGCGCGGGCATGCGCTGGCAATTGCCGCCGCCTAGCGCATGTCGGTATCAGGTGTGGCCGGCCTGGCGGCTTCCTGCTCGATGCTCACGTATCCCGGCCCGGCCCGTCTAAGGGTGCCCCCTTCGCGAAAAAATCCGGATAATCCTGCATCGCGGCAGCGATGATGCGCAGTGAGGCCGCGACCTGAAGCATTTCCGGCCGGTCGCTGCGACCGGCGATGCTCGCCGCATATTCCCGCGCCACGGCGATGGTCGAGGTCTGCGGCTCGCCATGCCTCCTGAACAGCAATTCCCGCGCCAGGCCGCGCAGGAAGCTGCCGATCGACTCGACCGTCTCGCGTGGCACGATGGAGTTCAGTTGCGCCTGGCGCAGCCGGAGCACTTCGAGGCCGACGGTCACGGCGGCAATGCTGCCGCCAAGAATAGGGTCGCCTTTCCTCCCGGTCTGCTGCAGTTGCGGCATCAACTGGTTGATCCGGTCATAGGCCAGGCTTTCGAAGGCCGAACGCCTGGGGACGCGCTCATGCACGCAAAGGCGCGCCAGGTCCTCGCGCATCGCCGTCGAGATGCGCTCAACAGTGGCCCAGGGATTGGCCGGCAGAACGACGATGAAGACGCCGATGGCGATCAGGATGCCGACCAGGATCGATGCCGATCCGGCGAAGAACGGGCCGGGATCATAGGTCATCATCTGGTGCGGGCTGAGAAAAGCCAAGAAATTGATGGCGAAGGCGGTGGCCACGCCGACATGCCGCGGATTGGCCATGCCGAGCGCTGCCGGCACCAGGATCGGCACGACAAAGAGGGTGAACCAGCCGAAGCCGGGCAGCGCCGGCATTGCGATCTGGCCGACGAGGAAAGCGAAAGGCAAAGCGAGGAGCGTTCCGGTGAAGAAGCCCCAGGCCGACTGAACCGGATCGGGACGCGCCGCGAACAGGCTGGAGACGACGGCGACGAGAATGACGGTGCCCGCCGCCTCCGACCATTTGGTGGTCAGCCAGAAGGCGGCCACCAGAAGCGTGGCGAGCGCGGCGCGCACCGCATTGCGCCAGGCCGCATGATAGTCGCGGTGCACGACCAGGGCCGGTTGCTGCCGCTCACGAGACGTTCGGGAAACCGGCGAGCGAAGCGCATCCAAGCCGCGCATCACCTGCTTCAGCGCCTCCGCGAAATCGGCGGCAATGGTGAGGCGGCTGATGGTGCCGACCTTGTCTTCACCGGGATCGGTGGCCACCGGCGCCGTTTCTCTTGCCCTGATCGCGATTGCCTCGAGCCGGGCCACCCATGGGCCGGTGTCGTCCAACGCGTCGCGCGTCGTAGCGAGTTCCCCGACGATTGCCTTCAACTCGCTGCGAACAGGGATGAGCGTCGCATTCTCCGGCGCGGCATGGGTATGCAGCGCGCGGGCCGCCGAGAGCGCCCACAGGAGCTGTCCGATCGTGCGCCGGACCGGATGGGCGCGGGTCGCGAAGCTCGGCGCTTCGAGGCGCGCATAGGTGCGCATTTCGGCAAGTGTCTGGGCATCGGTGATCAGCTTGCGCTGGAGAGCGGCAAGACCGGCCGGATCGCCGTCGGAAAAGGCGCCTGAGGCGTAGTCGGCGAGATCGAGAATGCTGCGTTTCAGCCTGGAGATGATGGCGTCCGCCGCGAGCTTCGGCAGGATCAGCCGGCTGGTGACGCCGGCGCAGACGATGCCGAGCACAATTTCGGCGCAGCGCGCGACAGCGAGATCGACGACGAGATGCGCCTGCCCGAATGCCGGCAGGCTGATGATCATCGCTGTATAGCCGGCAAGGGCGGCGCCATAGGCTTCCGGATTGCGCAGCAGCGAGGAAACGAGGGTGCTGACGCCGATCCATAGTGCCAGCACCGTCACCAAGAGCCAGGGATTGGTGCCGAACAGCGATGTGATGCCGATCGCCGCCAGGCCGCCGGCCAGCGTACCGAGCAGGCGGTAGAAGCCTTTCGCCAGCACCATGCCGGCGACCGGCTGCGCGACGATGAACACGGTCATCATCGCCCACTGCGGATGATCGAGCTTCAAGGCGTAAGCGGCAAGCAGCGCGATCAGCCCGGCAGAAACCGTTCGCAGGGCGAAGATCCAGTCCGAGCGCGTCGGCTGGGTCAGCTCACTTAACGGTGTCCCGGCTAGATCCTTCAGCCGCGTCCAGGTCACATGCAAGTCTCCGTCCCGGAGCCTGTTATGGACCAGTCCGCGTTCAGATATCCAGCACGTCGGCCTCGGCGAATTCGGCACGTTCCTGGATGAAGCGGAAGCGGGCCTCGGGCTTGGTGCCCATCAGCGCGTCGACGGCGTCCTTGGTCGCCTGCTCGGCATCGATCACGTCGACCCTGAGAAGCGTGCGCTTCCTCGGGTCCATCGTGGTTTCCTTGAGCTGCGAGGCCATCATCTCGCCAAGGCCCTTGAAGCGGCCGATCTCGACCTTGCCGCGCCCGGTGAATTCGGTGCGCAGCAATTCGTCCTTGTGCGCGTCGTCACGCGCATAGGCCACCTTACCGCCCTGACGGATCGAATAGAGCGGCGGCACAGCCATATAGAGGTGGCCACCGCGGATCAGGTTCGGCATCTCCTGGTAGAAGAAGGTGATCAAAAGCGAAGCGATATGCGCGCCGTCAACGTCGGCGTCGGTCATGATGATCACGCGGTCGTAGCGCAGGTCCTCGTCGCGATATTTCGAGCGGGTGCCGCAGCCGAGCGCCTGGATCAGGTCGGAAATCTGCTGGTTGGCGGCAAGCTTGTCGTTGCCGGCGCTGGCGACGTTGAGGATCTTGCCGCGCAGCGGCAGCACCGCCTGGCTGGCGCGGTCGCGCGCCTGCTTGGCCGAGCCTCCGGCCGAGTCGCCCTCCACGATGAAGATCTCGGCGCCGGCCGCGGCGTTCTGCGTGCAGTCGGCGAGCTTGCCCGGCAGGCGCAGCTTGCGTACCGCGCTCTTGCGCGACACTTCCTTTTCCTGGCGCCGGCGCACACGCTCGTCGGCGCGCGCGATCACCCATTCGAGAAGCTTCGAGGCTTCCTGCGGGTTGTCGGCCAGCCAGTGGTCGAACGGGTCGCGGATGGCGGTTTCGACGATGCGTATCGCCTCGATGGTGGCCAGCCTGTCCTTGGTCTGGCCGACGAATTCCGGCTCTCGGATGAATACCGACAGCATGCCGGCGGCCGAGATCATGACGTCCTCGGTCGTGATGATCGAGGCGCGCTTGTTGCCGATGAGGTCGGCATAAGCGCGAAGCCCGCGCGTCAGCACGTTGCGGAAGCCCGCCTCATGCGTGCCGCCCTCGGGAGTGGGAATCGTATTGCAGTAGGAGTTGAGGAAGCCGTCGCCGCCGAACCAGGTCACCGCCCATTCCAGCGAGCCGTGGCCGCCCTGCTTGTCGCTTTTGCCCGCGAAGACTTCGCGCGTGACCTGGAATTCGTCGCCGAGGGTGGCCTTGAGATAGTCTTTGAGGCCGCCCGGGAAATGGAACTCGGCTTTGGCCGGAGTTTGATCCTTTTCCTTGATCAGCGAGGGATCGCAGGTCCAGCGGATCTCGACGCCGCCGAACAGATAGGCCTTCGAGCGCGTCATGCGGTAGAGCCGGGCCGGCTCGAAGGCGGCGCCCTTGCCGAAGATCTGCTCGTCGGGATGGAAGCGGGTCCTGGTGCCGCGGCGGTTGTGCACCTCGCCGAGGTGCTCCAGCCCGCTCACCGGAACGCCGCGCGAGAAGCGCTGGCGATAGAGCTGGCGCCCGCGCGCGACCTCGACCTCGAGGTGGTCGGACAGCGCGTTGACGACGGATACGCCGACGCCGTGCAGACCGCCGGAGGTCTCGTAGACCTTGGAGTCGAACTTGCCGCCCGAATGCAGCGTCGTCATGATGACTTCGAGCGCCGGCTTCTTGAACTTCGGATGCGGATCGATCGGAATGCCGCGGCCATTGTCGGTGACGGTAAGAAATCCGTCCGCCGAAAGCTCGACGTCGATGAAGGTGGCGTGGCCGGCCACCGCCTCGTCCATCGAATTGTCGATGACCTCGGCGAAGAGGTGATGCATCGCCTTGTCGTCGGTGCCGCCGATATACATGCCTGGGCGGCGGCGCACCGGCTCCAGCCCCTCAAGCACCTCGATGTCGGCGGCGCTGTAGCTCTCGCTGCCGTCGCGGGCGGCGGCCGAGCGCTTTGCGGCCTGCACCAGCGGATCGGCCGGCCGCGAGGACGCGCGTACTTGCTGGGGCTGCTTTTCCGGGTTGCCGAAAAGATCGCTGGTGTCGTCCATGCTAGCCATTAAGTCCGGTACTGCGAATCACTCCTCGATACTGCCACGCTTTTGGCGGGCGAACGAGTTCCTGTTCCGTTCAGGGATCAAACTGTCTCTTATTCCAAAACCATTCGATAACCAAGCCGCTGGAAATAGGGCGGGCTCCACCCCTTCGGATTCCTGATTCTTTAACATTAACGCCTAGCGTGAGCCTCAACGACAAAAGACCACGGGGCGTCAGGGGTTTCGTTGTGAAGGGCAGGGCCATAACCATGATCGGCATCGCAGCCGTTTTCGGCGCGATCTCGATCTTTGCCGCGGACTTCTGGGTCAAAAGCCAGGCGAGGGCCCAGTCCGAGCAGAAGACGGCATCGATCGTGGTGCCGCACGAGGCCAAAGTCGAGTTCAAGACCATCGTCGTGGCGAATGCGCCGCTGCGCTACGGCATGCAGCTCGACCGGTCGCAACTCACCGAAATTCCGTGGCCGCAGGATTCTCTGCCGCAAGGCGCCTTCCCGACCGTCGACAAGCTGCTGGCCGAAGGCAGCCGCGTCGTGCTGTCGCCGATCGAGGTCAACGAGCCGGTGCTGCTCGCCAAGCTGTCGGGACCGAATGGCCGCGCCACACTTTCCAACATGCTGTCGCCGGGCATGCGGGCCGTCACCATCCGCACCGACGAGATCGCCGGCGTCGGCGGCTTCATCACGCCGGGCGACCGGGTCGACGTCGTGCTGACGCGCGATGCCGGCGAAATCCAGGAAGTGTCCAAGAACGCGCAAGGGGCAGCCGGCTCGACGGTCACGTCCGAAATCGTCGTCTCCGACGCCAAGGTGCTTTCGGTCGGGCAGGGCGCGGACGAGCGCAAGACCGAGCCGCAGGTCGCCAATTCCGTCACCCTCGAGGTCACGAACGAAGGGGCGCAGAAGGTAGCGCTCGCCCGCACCGTCGGCTCCTTGTCGCTGTCTTTGCGGTCCGCCGCCGATGCCAGCGCCAGCGGCAACGGGCTTACCACCATCTCTTCCTTCGGCGGTTCGGTTGCCGCGAGCGCCGAGGCAAGCGCCGCCTCGCTGGTCAAGGCGGTGGCGAAGGAGCCGGAGGAGCCAAAATTCAAGACGGTGATCGTGTCCCGTGGCACGAAGGTGGAGGAATACAAGGTTCCCTCCAAGCCCGCCGAGGGAGACGTCGTTCCTTCCAAGGAACAAGAACAATAGCCGGTGGGGACCGGCCGGGAACGGGACAATGCCTGTGTTGAACAAAGAACGGACGACGAGAGGGCTGCGCCTTCTGCGTGCAATGGCGGCGGGCGCCTTTCTGGCAGCCGCCGGAATACTGGCCTTTGGGGCGCCGGCCCAGGCAAACAACGACGTCGTATACGTCTCGGCGACCAAGAACGCCTCGATCAAAGTCGCCAAGGGCAAGCCCAAGACGATCATGACGAACGCGGCCTTCTATCAGATCGTCATCGGCGATCCGGAGATCGCCAACGTCAATCCGCTGACCGACAAGTCCTTCTATGTGTTGGGCAACAATCTCGGCACCACCGGCATCGCGCTGTTCGATCAGAACAAGCAGCTCGTCGGCACCATCGACATCGAGGTGACGCTGGACACCGACCAACTCGCCAACACCATCCGCGCCAGCGTGCCGGATGCCAAGATCAAGGTCGGTTCGGCCAACGGCCGCGTGGTGCTTTCGGGCGAGGCGGAAGACGCGGTCGCGGCCGACAAGGCGAGCAAGATCGCGTCGCGCTTCTCCGGCAATGAGGAAGTGATCAACTCGGTCAACATCTCGTCCTCGCAGCAGGTTCAGCTCAATGTCCGTTTCGTCGAGATCAACCGGCAGGCGGGACAGGATCTCGGCGCCAAATACGGGGCCAACTTTGCCTTCGGCGTCGGCGGTCGCGACGTCATCATCGACCCGGGCACGGTACCGACCGCCGGGACCGGCGAGATCATCGGCCGGTTGCTTTCCAACGGGGTTTCGATCGACATCGCCATCAAGGCGCTGGAAGAGCGCGGTCTCGCCCGGCGGCTGGCCGAGCCCAACCTGATCGCCCGCTCGGGCCAGACGGCGAGCTTCCTTGCCGGCGGCGAGTTCCCGATCCCGGTGTCCGAGGACAACGGCAAGATCAGCGTCAGCTACAAGAAATACGGCGTCGGTCTTGATTTCACGCCGACCGTGCTCAAGGGTGGACTGGTCAGCCTCGATATCGCGCCGGAAGTTTCGTCGATCGATCCCTCCGCGTCGATCGAAGTCAGCAGCGGCATTTCCATTCCCGCCTTCATCGTGCGTCGCGCCAAGACGTCGGTCGACTTGAAAAACGGCCAGAGCTTCATGATCGCGGGCCTTCTGCAGTCGCAGAACGACATCACCACCTCGCGCCTGCCGGGGCTCGGCAAGCTGCCGGTTCTCGGTCCGCTGTTCTCCTCGAAATCCTATCAGCGGCGCGAGACCGATCTGGTGATCATCGTCACGCCCTACCTGGTCAAACCGGTTGACCCGTCGAAGAAGATGGTCGAGCCCACCGACGGAACGCGGCCGCCAAGCAATGCCGACTACTTCCTGAACAACACCGAGGAAGTCGACGCTTCCGCTCCCAAGCGCCCCTTGGCGCTGGCCGACGGCAGCGGGGCCCGTCCGGTGGCGGCCACGACGTCGGGCCATTTCCTCGATCTGCCGAAGGACTGAAGCCATGCGTCTGGCTCCTTGCATCGCTCTGCTGCTCGCCGGCGCGCTCTCCGGCTGCACCAGCGACGACTATGTGCGCACCGAAGGCGTGTCTCCGGCCGCCGGCAACGCCCAGGCGTCCAACACAGCCATGCAGATGGTCGACCCCTGGCAGTACGGCGTCCAGAACACCAGGCTCCTGGTGCCGGCTCCGAGCACGAGCTCCACGGCCAATGCCGCGGGCGCGAAGGCCGGCGCGGCGCCGGCTTCGACGACATCGGTATCAACGACAGCAGACTGATGAGCTGACGACCATGGCATCGGGCACCAAGACCAAGAAGATCCTGCTCGTTTCGACCGATCGGGCGTTTTCGCAGGACACGCGGACGGCTTTCGCTGCATCCGAGGTCATCGAGCTTTTGACGGTCGAGAAAAGCGTCAACGAACTGCGCGGCGAGGTCCAGGAGACCGATTTCGGCGCCGTCATTGTCGACATGGACGCGGCCAAGCTCGAAGAGATCGAGTCGCTGCAGCGCATCATGCGCCGAATCGAAGGCCGCGTCCCGGTGGTCGTCGTCACGCAGGAATTCAATGCGGCGGCGGTGCGCATCCTGGTGCAGCTCAAGGTCGCCGACTTCCTGGTGAAGCCGATCACCACCGCCGATCTGGTGCGTTCCGTCATTCGCGCGCTACAGGGGCCGGGGCGGGAGGAAAACACCGAATCGCAAATCTACACCTTCATGCCGGCCGCCGGCGGTGTCGGCACCACCACGCTTGCCCTGCAGACCGCCTTCCAGCTGCATCATTCGGTGACGCGCGGCGCCTCGACCTGCGTGGTCGACCTCAATTTCCAGCAGGGCGCCTGCGCCGAATATCTCGACCTCGAACCGCGCTTCGACATCACCGAAATCGAGAACCAGCCCGAACGTCTCGACCGGCAGCTGCTGGACGTCATGCTGTCCAAGCATGCAAGCGGGCTCTGCGTGCTGGCAGCGCCGACGCGCCCTTCGGAAATGCGCTCGTTCAAGACCGATGTCGTGGTGCGCATGCTCGACCTCGTCTCGGCCTATTTCGACAATGTCGTCATCGACATGCCGCGCACTTGGTTCCCGTGGACCGAGACGGTGCTGCTCGGCTCCAACAAGCTCTATATCGTGGCCGAGATGACGGTGCCTTGCCTGCGCCACACTCAGCGTCTCATCCAGGCCATCTACGAGACGGCTGGCAAGGAAGTGAAGCCCAACGTCATCGTCAACCGTTTCGAGCAGAAGATGTTCGACAGCGGCATCAAGCAGGCCGACGTCCAGGATATCCTCGGCGAGCACTTCGTCGGCGGTATCTCCAACAACTACCGGCTGGTGCGCGAGGCCGTCGACCGCGGCGTGCCGCTGCACGACATCGATCCGAACGCCAATGTCGTCAATGACCTGAAGAAAATCATCCTGCCCGAGGAGGCCGTGGCGACGACGGCAAAATCGAAGTCGCTGTTCGGCCTCGGCAAGGGCCTCTTGAAGAGGAAAGCAGGATGAGCAGTCGCTTCTCCAACCTGCAGAATCGCGATGTCCGTCCGCTGCGGGCGCCCGAACCCGCGCCCGTTGCGCATCACGCCGTGGTCATTCCGACGACCCGCAAGCCGGCGCCGCCGAAGCTGGAAGCAGCACCCGCAAAGAGCGCCAACAAGGTGCTCGACGCGCGCGTGCGCATCCACCGCATGCTGCTCGAAGAAATCAACCTCGTCGCTCTGGAGCGGCTGCCCAAGGACGAAATGCGCCGCCAGGTGCATGAATTCGTCTCGGAAAAGACCCGTCAGGAGCGAATGGCGATCAACACCGCCGAGCTGGACGCGCTGGTGGACGACATCGTCGACGAGATGGTGGGCCTCGGCCCGCTGGAGCCGCTGCTCAAGGATCCGGAGATCAACGATATCCTGATCAACGGCCATCAGAACTGCTTCGTCGAAAAGCGAGGCAAGCTGCAGCAGGTCCATATCCCGTTCAAGGACGAGGCGCATCTGCTTCGGATCATTAATAAAATCGTCGCGGCCGTCGGCCGCCGCGTCGATGAATCGCAGCCGATGGTCGACGCCCGCATGCTCGACGGATCGCGTTTCAACGCCGCGATCAGGCCGGTCGGCGTCGACGGGCCGCTGGTATCGATCCGCAAATTCTCCAAGAACAAGCTCGGCCTGCACAAACTGGTAGAGTTCGGCGCCATCACCCAGAACATGGCCGAGGTGCTGGCGGCGGCCGTGCATGCGCGCAAGACGACGATCATCTCCGGCGGCACCGGCACCGGCAAGACGACGATGCTCAATGCCTTGTCGGCCTTCATTCCCGAGGACGAGCGCCTGATCACCATCGAGGACGCCGCCGAATTGCAGCTGCAGCAGCCGCATGTCGCGCGCATGGAAACGCGCCCGGCAAACATCGAGGGTCATGGCGAGCTGAAGCAGCGCGATCTGGTCAAGAACGCGCTGCGCATGCGGCCCGACCGCGTCATCCTTGGCGAGTGCCGTGGCGAGGAGGCCTTCGACATGCTGCAGGCGATGAACACCGGCCATGAAGGGTCGATGGCGACCATCCACGCCAACACGCCGCGCGACGCAATATCGCGCCTCGAACAAATGCTCGGCATGACCGGCATGCCGATGACGGTGCAGTCGATCCGCAGCCAGATTGCGAGCGCCATCGACATCATCGTGCAGCTGACACGCCTGTCCGACGGCAAGCGCAAGGTGACCAGCGTCGCCGAGGTGACGGGCATGGAAGGCGACGTCATCCAGATGCAGGAGATCTTCCGCTTCGTGCGCACCGGCATGGAGGCGGACGGCAAGATAGTCGGCCATTTCGAGGCAACGGGCATCCGACCGCGCTTCCTCGAGGACCTGCGCAACATGGGCATTGAATTTCCGGGCAAGTATTTCGAACCCGGCCGGCCGCAGGAGTAGCCGGTGCTCGAGGGATTCAGCCCGATCTATGCCGTCTACGCGGCGGCGGCGCTCACCGGCATCATGATCGCCGAAGGCTGCTACCTGCTCTATGCCGGCCGCAGCGACAAGCGCACGGCGATCAATCGCCGCATGAAGCTGGCGGAGAACAAGATCAGCCAGGAGCAGGTGCTGATCCAGCTGCGCAAGGAGCGCGGCATGGAAGAGGGCACGCCCCTCCTTTCTTTCGATCGCTTTCGCGCCTTGCGCACGCAGTCCGGCATGATCATGCCGATGCCCAAATTCCTCACGATCACGTCGGGGACAGCGTTCACTCTGGCGCTTTTCGCCGTCTGGTACGGCCTGCCTTTGCTGTTCGGGCTGGTCCTGCTTCCTGTGCTGGTGCCGGTCTTGCCGGTTATGGCGATGCGTTTTCTGCGCAAGCGCCGGCTTAAGCGCTTCGGCATGCAATTGCCGGAAGCGCTGGAGCTGATCACGCGCGGCCTCAAGGCCGGCCACCCGGTGCCGGTGGCGATCGCGATGGTGGCGCGCGAGATGGCCGATCCGATCGGCACCGAGTTCGGCGTCGTGGCCGACGAAGTGACTTATGGCTCGGACCTGGTTTCAGCGCTCAACAACCTGTTCGATCGCGTCGGCCATGAGGACCTGCCGCTGTTCGTCACCGCAGTCTCGATCCAGAGCAGCTCCGGCGGCAATCTGCGCGAGATCCTCGACGGCCTGTCGTCGACCATCCGCGAGCGCGGCAAGCTGCGGCGCAAGGTGCGCGCCATTTCGACCGAAGGCCGCATGTCGGCCTATATCCTGACCGCCGTGCCGGTGCTTCTGTTCACCGCCATCATGGTGCTGATGCCGCAATTCTACCGCGAGGTGTGGGGGATACCGAAGACCTGGTACATGCTGGGCGGCTCGATCCTGTGGCTCCTGCTCGGCAATGCCATCATGTTCAAGATGTCGAATTTCAGGTTCTGAAATGGACGAGGTCATCCGCTTCCTTGCCTCGCTAGCGCCGACATCGCTGATGCCGGTGGCTATGCTGCTGCTGGTGATGGGCGGCGGCGCGGTGGCCTGGCCGCTGGTCGTCGCGCAGGGCGACCGCAACGAGGTCAAGCGCCGGCTGAAGGTCGAGGCGGCGCAGCCGATCGAGCAGCACGAGCCGGCACCCAGGAAAAACGCGAACGCCGTGCGCGAGAAGGCGGTGAGGCGGGCGCAGGAATTCTATGCCAAGAGCGATCCGGAGAATGTCGCGCGACTGCGCATGAAGCTCATCCAGGCCGGTTACATGGAGCCGCGCGCCGTCGGTACGTTCTTCCTGATCCGTTTTGCCGCGCTGGTCGGAATGGCGCTTGGGGCGTTCCTGGTCAACCATTGGGCGGCCAGCGCCGAATCGACCGTGACCAGCCGCTGGACCTTCATCATCCTGTCGGGAGCGGCCGGCTATTTCCTGCCCGGCCTGGTGCTGACGCAGAAGGTGCGGGAAAAGATGCGCGAATACCGCAATGGCTTTCCCGACTTCATGGATTTGATGATCGTCTGCTCCGACGCGGGCATGAGCATGGAGGCCGGCATCGAGCGGGTCTCGAAGGAACTCGCCAGGACCTATCCGTCGCTCAGCCAAAACCTGCAGCTGGTGTCGCTGGAGTTGAGGGCCGGCCGCAGCCTCGACGATGCACTAAAGGCGCTCGCCGATCGCCTCAGCCTCGACGAGGTGCGCTCCTTCGCGACGCTCCTGCAGCAGTCCAAGGAACTCGGCACCAGCCTGTCGGGAGCGCTGCGTGTCTTTTCCGACGAAATGCGCCACAAGCGCATGTCGCTTGCCGAGGAGAAGGCGCATGCCTTGCCGGCCAAGATGTCGGTCCCGGTGACGGTGTGCATCCTGCCGGTGGTGCTGATGGTCGCCATCATCCCGATCGTGGTAAGGCTGACGTCGCACTGAGGCCGGCGGTGCTGGTTAACGCATCCTTTGCAAGCAACTGAAATTTAGGCGCATTTCGGCACCGAAGCTTAATCGCTCTCCTGTATGGTCCTTGCTGAAGAACGACCCGGCAAATCGGGCGACGGGGCAGGGCATGCGTCACAGACTTTCCACGGCAGCGGCGGTATTGGCGGCCGTCTTGATGATCACCGGCTGTACTACGAACAGCAGCGTCGACACGACCAAGACCACCGCAATCCAGGCGACGGCCAAGGATATCAGCGCCGCCGACCTGACGGAGGGCAAGGCGCAATTCCGGGAGGCGAATTTCGGTCTCGCAGA
This sequence comes from Mesorhizobium sp. WSM3866, assembly GCF_002294795.1. Classification (NCBI taxonomy): domain Bacteria; kingdom Pseudomonadati; phylum Pseudomonadota; class Alphaproteobacteria; order Hyphomicrobiales; family Phyllobacteriaceae; genus Mesorhizobium; species Mesorhizobium sp. WSM3866. The sequence continues at coordinate 44,089 of NZ_NSGC01000012.1, forward strand.
ACAGCATTTCCGCAAAGCGGTGGAGCTCAAGGCAGACAATGCCGAAGCCTGGATGGGGCTTGCCGCCTCCTATGACGAGCTCGGCCGCTTCGACTTCGCCGACCGCGCCTATGCGCAATTGCTGAGGGTCGCCGGGCGCAAGCCGCAGATCGTCAACAATATGGGCTATTCGCAGCTCCTGCGCGGCAACAAGAAGAAGGCAAGGGCGCTGCTGCTCGAAGCCAAGGCCGGTCTCGCCGACCAGACCGTGGTCAACGCCAACCTAGCGCTGCTCGACAAGAGCTGATCCGCTTCCGGCTCGTCCCGCAGCGGAACCGGGCCGTAGTTTCAGCGGACATGTCGACGCTTTGTAAACCCTTTGTCGAGCGAGCAGCGGACACCGGCCGAAAAGGGTTTGCGCCACGCCTCTACAACCTACATTGAGGAAGCAACGAGTCTCCCCAACGGCAGATCTTCAGAGATGTTGGATTTCAGCTCGCTCCTGCTCGCGGCGGCGCTGTCGGGCACATGCCTCAGCGTCACGATGCTCGCGATCTGGCTCACCGCGCCGCAGGCGCGTTTCGTGCTTACGGTCGCCTGCGGCATACTCGTGCTCGTTGCCCATGTCGTCCTGTTCTGGCGCTATACCAAGGACGCCAACCCGTGGCTCTGCCAGATGGTGCTTGCCCTGCTCAGCCTGGGGTTCCTCGTCATCTGTTTGTCGGCGATGCAGTATCTCGGCATCCGCAGTTATCGCCGCGCCATCGTGCCGGCGCTGGCAGCGATGGCGGCCTGCGCCCTCGTCACCTATTTCGGCTTCGATGGCGTCGGCTTTCTGATCACCTATTCGACGGTGACGGCGCTGCTCGGCGCGATCGGAACGATGTTCTGGATGAAGGGCGATCACGACCGCCGGATACTGCTCGTCGTTTCGTTTCTCAGCGGCGCCTGCGGGATATCCTTCGCGCTGTGCGGCCTGGTGCTGCTGGTGCAAGGGCAATGGGTCCTAGGCGCCGCGCCCGACAACTGGGCGGAGCGGTTGAACTCCGTCGTCGCGGTCGCCTGCATGACCGCCTTCGGCGCGCTGACGCTTTCGCTGCACCATCTGCAGGCGCAGATCGAGCTCAAGGCCGCGACGATGACCGATCCGCTGACCGGCCTGATGAACCGCAGGGCGCTCAACGAGCTTTACGGCGGTCGCAGCTTCGGTCCGTTCATGGCGATCGCGATGTTCGACCTCGACCATTTCAAGACCACAAACGATGTCTTCGGCCATCCCGTCGGCGATCAGGTGCTTTGCCGCTTCGCGGCGGTGATCAAGAAATATGGCAGGGCCGGGGTCGATGCCTTCCGGCTAGGCGGTGAGGAGTTCGCGCTCGTCCTATCGCGCATGACGCCGGAAAAGGCGCACGATATGGCAAGCAGGATCGGGGTCGCTTTCGGCACCGAAATCGTTCCGACTCAACGTGGTCCGTTGCGCAGCAGCGTCAGCGGCGGCATGGGATTTGGCGCCCCCGATGGCCGGACCCTGGACGAGGTGCTGGCTGAGGCGGACGCCGCGCTCTACGCCGCAAAGCGCGCCGGGCGAAACCGCGTGATCGCCCAACGCCAGGAGGACCAGCCCGATAGTGGGCCAGCCCTGCGCTCGGCCTAACTTGCCCTACCGTCTACTCTGCGGCGCCGAGATATTCCGACAGCGGCGGGCAGGAGCAGACCAGGTTGCGGTCGCCGGCGACATTGTCGATGCGCGAAACCGGCGGCCAGTATTTTGCTGCCAGATCGACGTCACCCGCTGGGTAGGCTGCTTCCATCCGCGAGTATGGATGCGGCCATGCGCCTGCCAATGCCTCGGCGGCAGTGTGCGGGGCGTTGACCAGCGGGTTGTCGTCGAGCGGCCATTCGCCCTTCGCCACCTTCGCCGCCTCGCCAGCGATCGCAATCATCGCCTCGCAGAATCGGTCGAGTTCGCGCTTGGGTTCGGATTCCGTCGGCTCGACCATCAGCGTGCCGGCAACCGGGAACGACATGGTCGGGGCGTGGAAGCCGTAGTCAATGAGGCGCTTGGCGATGTCGTCGACGCTGATGCCGGCGCTCTCCTTGAGCACGCGCGTGTCGAGAATGCACTCATGGGCGATGCGATCGCTCCTGCCCTTGTAGAGGAGGGGGAAATGCGGCGCGAGCCGCGTCGCCACATAGTTGGCCGAAACGATCGCCGTCTCGGTGGCCTGCTTCAGCCCGGAGCCGCCCATCATGCGGATATACATCCAGGTGATCGGCAGGATCGAAGCGCTGCCGAAGGGCGCGGCGGCGACGGCATGCGCCGAACCTTCCGTGACATGGCCCGGCAGATAGGGTTTCAGATGCGCCCTGACGCCGATCGGGCCGACGCCCGGGCCACCGCCGCCATGCGGGATGCAGAAGGTCTTGTGCAGGTTCATGTGGCAGACGTCGGCGCCGATATCGCCGGGGCGGGCGAGACCGACCAGGGCGTTGAGGTTGGCGCCGTCGAAATAGACCTGGCCGCCATGCTCGTGGATAAGGGCGCAGAGATGGCGCGCGCCTTCCTCGTAGACGCCATGCGTCGAGGGATAGGTGAACATCAGCGCCGCGAGGTTCTTGGAATGCTCGTTGGCCTTGGCCCGCATGTCATCCATGTCGATGCTGCCGTCCTCGGCGCAGCGCACGACGACGACGCTCATTCCCGCCATCGCCGCGCTCGCCGGATTGGTGCCATGCGCGGAGGACGGGATAAGGCACACGGTGCGGTGGCCTTCGCCGCGCGCGCGGTGATAGGCGCGGATGGCGAGCAGGCCGGCATATTCGCCCTGGCTGCCGGCATTGGGCTGCAGGCTGACCGCGTCGAAACCGGTGATCTCCGACAGCCAGGCCTCCAGGTCGCCGACCATGGCCCGATAGCCGGCCGAATGGCTGGCCGGCGCGAAGGGATGCAGGTTGGCGACATTCACCCAACTCACGGGCATCATCTCGGCGGCGGCGTTGAGCTTCATGGTGCAGGATCCGAGCGGGATCATGGCGCGGTCCAGCGCGAGGTCCTTGTCGGCCAGCCGCCGCAGGAAGCGCATCATCTCGGTCTCGGAGTGGTTCTCGTGGAAAACCGGCTGGGTGAGGAACTCCTTGCCGCGCCGCTTACCGGGCATCGAGCCGGCTGCCACCGTGCCGGGCTTGGCGCCGAATAGCGCCGCGATCGCTTCGAGGTCGGCTTCGGTCGAGGTCTCGTCGAAGGCGATGCCGACGTGGTCGGCATCGATGACGCGCAGCAGCCGGCCAGTCTTCTCGGCGGCGGCGGCTATTGCCGCTGCCTTGCCCTTCACTTCCGCCGTCACAGTGTCGAAGCGATGTGCTCCGAGAACGGCCACGCCCGCTGTCTTCAGCCCCGCCGCAAGGCGGTTGGCGAGAGTGTGGACGCGCTCCGCGATCGCTTGCAAACCGGCGGGACCGTGCCAGATCGCATAGGCCGTCGCCGTGTTGGCGAGCAGCGCCTGCGCGGTGCAGATATTGGAGGTCGCCTTGTCGCGGCGAATGTGCTGCTCGCGCGTCTGCAGCGCCAGGCGATAGCCTGGGCGGCCCTTGCTGTCGGTCGACTGGCCGACGAGGCGGCCGGGCATCAGACGTGTGAGCTTGTCGGAGACGGCGCAATAGGCTGCGTGCGGGCCGCCAAAGCCCATCGGCACGCCGAAGCGCTGCATCGGACCGACGGCGATGTCGGCACCGAGCTTGGCCGGCGCATCCGTCAACGTAAGCGCGAGCGGGTCGGCGATGAAGACGACCAGAGCGCCAGCGGCGCGGGCCTTCTCGATCGCCGCCTTGTGATCGCCATAGACGCCGAAAGTGTCCGGCCAGGAGACGAGCAGGGCGGCGGTGTTGTCGTCGATGGTCTCGCCGTCGACCTCGGTGCCGAGCGGTTCGGCGCGGGTGCGCACGACATCGAGCGTCTGCGGATGCGGCGTGCCGGCAAGCGCCACCTTGGTGCGCTTGTCGCGGTGATGGCGCAGTGCGATGCCGACCGCTTCGGCAACGGCGGTGGCCTCGTCGAGCAGCGATGCCGACGCCACCGGCAGGCCGGTCAGCTCGGCAACCAGGGTCTGGAAATTGAACAGCATCTCCAGCCGGCCCTGACTGATCTCGGCTTGGTAAGGCGTGTAGGCCGTGTACCAGGCCGGGTTCTCGAACATGTTGCGCTGGATGACCGGCGGCACATGGACGCCGTGATAACCGGCGCCGATGAAGCTCTTCAGCACCGTGTTCTTCACCATCATCGCCGACAATTCGGCCAGTGCTTCGGCCTCGCTGGCCGGAGTGGGCAGGTTGAGCGGCAGGTCGAGGCGGATCGATCTCGGCACGGCCTGGCTGATCAGCGTTTCGACGGACGGAACGCCGATGGTGGCGAGCATGGCCCTGACATCGTTGACACTGGGGCCGATGTGACGGGCCGAGAAAGGAATGGGTGCTGCGGTCATTTCCAAGATCCTGGTATCAGCCGACATGGGCTTTGTAGGCGGCCTCGTCCATGAGGCTGTCGAGTTGGCTTGCGTTGGAAAGCTTCATCTTCCAGAGCCAGCCATCGCCGGTCGCCGCCGAATTGACCAATGAAGGGTCCGACGACAGTGCTGTGTTGGCTTCGGTGATCTCGCCGTCGACCGGCGCATAGACGTCAGAGGCCGCCTTGACGGATTCGACGACTACTGCAGTGTCGCCCTTCGCGAGCTTGCGGCCGATTTCCGGCAGTTCGACGAAGACGAGATCGCCGAGCTGCTCCTGCGCATAGTCGGTGATGCCGACGGTGGCGACGCCGCCTTCGACGCGCAGCCATTCATGATCCTCAGTAAAATAGGTATTTGCCATCGGAATATCATCCTTTGCGGTAGCGATGTGGCGTGAAGGGCAGCGAAGTGACATCGATCGGGATCCTGGTCCCGCGGACGTCGGCGAATAGTCTGATGCCGGGCTTGGCCAGCGCATTGTCGACATAGCCCATGGCGACCGGGTGGCCCGTCGACGGGCCGAAGCCGCCCGAGGTCACGTGGCCGGCCGCATTGCCGTCGGCATCGACAAGCGCGGCGCCGGCGCGCACCGGCTGACGACCATCGGGCTTCAGGCCAACCCGCTTCTGAGACGGCCCGCGCTCGAGGATCGAGCGCAGCGCGTCGGCGCCGATGAAGTGACCGGAAGCGCGGAGCTCCTTACGGATCGCCCACATCAAACCGCCGCTCGCCGGATCGGTCTCGGGTGTCAGATCCTGGCCATGCAGGCAGAGCCCGGCCTCGAGCCGCAGGCTATCGCGGGCGGCAAGGCCGATCCATTGCACGCGCTCATCCTGCAGCAGCTTGCCGACGAGATCGCGGGCATCCGCTTCCGGCAGCCCGATCTCGAATCCATCCTCGCCGGTGTAGCCGGAGCGGCTCATGAACCAGTTTTGCCGGGGCTCGACACCATGCATGAACAGCAGCGAGCCCGTTTCGATACCGGCTCGCGAAAGGGCCGCCCAGGCATCCGGGCCCTGGATTGCCAGGAAGACGCGGTCGAGCGGCTCGACCTTGGCATCGAAATCCGCGGCCAACGCACGCAGATGCCTTTCATCCTCGGCCGCATTGCCGGCGTTGGCCACCACCATGAATCGGCCATCGTCAAGACGCGTGACGATCAAGTCGTCAATGACGCCAGCGGCCTCGTTGAGGAAGAAAGTGTATTTGGATTGGGCAATTTCCATCGCGCCGGCGTCGAGCGGGCAGGCGCGGTTGAGTAGGGCGGCGGCGCCCGGGCCGCTGACCTCGAACAGCTTCATATGCGAGATGTCGAACAGGCCGGCATGCTCGCGCGTGTGGAGGTGCTCCTTCATCACGCCGGCCGGATAGGTCAGCGGCATCGACCAGCCGGCAAAAGCGCCGAAACGCGCGCCCGCGGCGCTATGCAAATCCTCGAGGGGTAGATGTTTGGTGTCTTCGCCGGTCATGTCTTCTCCAGAGTCGCACGCAATCGACCGCCATTAGCGGTCTAGTCCGTGCCCCTCTGTCTGAAGCCTGAGAGACTCGCGCCCCGTAACTCTGTCGGCAGCGCTTACACCTTCGGCGCGGGAAGATTCCCGACTTTCCAGAGTTGTCTTTCCCGTCCACGGTTCTTTTGCCTGAGAGATTTCGGGCGATTTCCCCTTCGGCGACAGCTTGCGCTGTTCTCTCCCGCAAACAGGTAGGACTCAGTCACCTGAGCCCTCGACGCGCCATCCATAGCCCGTCGGCGACACCTTGTCACCTCCCAGCGACATATCTCTCGGCAGCCGACGCCGATGACAACACCCGATCTGGTCTGAACGGCGGCCCAGCAAGGCGGCCTAGTCGCCCGAGGCCATCGTCTTGCAAAGGATGATGTTGGAATGGCCGATTGTCGCCGTGAGGCTTTTCTCAATCGCGTTGAACTCGGCTGACGCAAGATCGTGCTCGGCCTGCAGGCGAAGCGCCATCAAATACCGGCATACCAGTCGTAGCCATTGTCTTCCCAATAGCCGCCGCGACCGCCGCCGACATTGGCGAAGCCGTCGACCAGCTCGATCTTGTAGAGATATTTCGGCATCTTGTAGCCGAGCTGGCGCTCGACCCGCACCCGCAGCGGCGCGCCGTTCTCGACCGGCAGCGGCTTGCCGTTCAAGCCGTAGGCCAGGATCGTTTGCGGATGGCGGGCATCGATCAGGTCGATGCTGCCGTAATATTTGATGTCGCCAGACAGGCTTTGGTCGATCGTGTCGAGGCAATGGAACATGACGTAGCGCGCCTGCGGCTTGACGATGGCCTGATCGAGCACCAGCGACAAAGGCGTGCCGGTCCATTTGGCGATGCAGCTCCAGCCTTCAACGCAGTCGTGGCGGGTGATCTGGGTGCGGCTCGGCATGTTCTGCAACTGCTCGCGGGTGAGCGACAGCGGTTTTTCGACGAGGCCGGTCACCTCCAGGCGCCAGTCGGCGAAATTGTTGGCGAGCAGACCCTTATAGGTGTCGTCGTCAGGCGCGGTGACGCCGTTCGGCCGCTGCGGCTGGCGGATGTCGGCCTCACTGAATTCCGGTGCCAGCGCGTCCCGGCCAGCGAGCAGGCGCTGTGCGCGGTATGTCAGCCCGTTGGCGCTTTCGAGGAAGCTGCGCAGCCCGCTGCCGACGCCCAGACCGCTGTCGAAGGCATCGCAGCCGGACAGCGCGATGCCTGACAGACCGAGGCTGGCGGAGGTCAAGAACTTCCGGCGGCTAATCTGGAATTTTGCCATGTCAGGCGCTCCTCTCGGTGGCCTGGTCGTGCTTTGCGGGCGGGTCGGTGCGGTACCAGCCGGTGATGATCGAGCGCAGCTCGTTGATCGGGCCGGCCGCCACTATCATCAGGATATGGACGACGAAGAAGAGCACGAGCAGCACCATGACAATGAAGTGGATGGTGCGAGCCGTCTGCCGACCGCCCAGGATTTCATTGAGCCAGGGAAGCACCGAATTCATGCTCGGCGACATCGCAAGCCCGGTGATGATCATCAGCGGCAACAGCACGAAGAGCACGCCGCCATAGGCCATTTTCTGCAGCGTGTTGTATTCGCGCGCGTGGTGGAATTTCAGCCTCGCATGGTCGAGGATGTCGCGCGGCAGCTTGCGCAAGTCATCCAGGCGAGGGGCAAGATCGCGACGGATATGGCCGTTGATCAGGCTCGCGACCAGCCAAATGAGCAGTGTTGCGCTCAGCACCCAGGCGAAGAAGAAATGCACGACGCGGGCCGTGCCGAGGTCGTAGTAGGACGGGATCGTCGCCCAGGACGGAAAGGCGCGCGGCGTTTCCTGTCCGGGAGGGCCGGACCAGCCGAGCACGCCGGTGGTGTCGAAGCGATGCCCGAAGATTTTGGTAAAGCCGCGCGGTCCGCCGTCTGTGTTTTCGGCGCCGATCTCGAGGATCGTATTGTTGTATTGGAAGCCCGATTCCTTGCCGATGTAGAGTTGCGGGCGCGCGTTGAAGATCTGCAGGCCCGAAAGCAGCATGAAGAACAGCGAGAACGCCCAGAGCCAATGGGTCAGGCGCGTCCAGCCCGATTGCCGGTAAATCAGCGTCGGGTCCTTCGGCGTGGATGCTTCTACCTCGGTGGAGGGTTCGCTTCTGGCGACGGTCTCCATATCTAGGTGTCCTCCCGGCTGCATCTTCTGCGGCCTCTCAGAGCCTTGTTCTCCTCCCAATACGTCTCCGGCCCAAGCGTTGTTTCATCCGATCACGGATTTATTATGGACTGCCCAGGCTGACCGCGAGATTGACCGCGGCGGCGACGATCACCGTGTTGAAGAAAAAGCTCAGGATCGAAATGGACGAGCACGACCTGGCGCATGCGCGAGGTCGTTATCCCAGTGTCGGCGGTTTGCGCAGTCATGCCGATGACGGTCGCGAAATACAGGAAATCCCAGCCTTCCGGGCGTTTGCCGCCGGGAAAATCGAGGCCGCCGACCGGATTCTTCTTCCTGGTTTTCTCGTCGATCTCGTCGCCGTCCATCCAGTAGACATGCGCATAATGCAGCGCGGCCATCGCATGGATTGTGAACCAGCCAAGCGGGATCGACAGCATCGCGAACAGAACCTCCAGCGGATGCGCGGCAGCCTTTTGGTTGATGAGTTGAAACAGCGAGCCGATGGCGAGGCCGACGACCAGGAGCGTGACCGCAAAAATCAGCAGCACCGGCAGGTCCGTGGCACGCGCGTTCTTGCTCAGGTAACGGACGGTGAGCCTCGGCATCGCGACCAGCACCAGAAGAGTGTAAGCGGCGAAGAAGAGGTTGGCGCCGATGGAGTAGGGCAGCGGCGCCCCCAGCATCAGGGCGAGAAGCAGCGCGACAATGCCGATGGCCGCAGCCAAAGCGAACTGCACGTGCCGGTGGATCGGCGTGTTGAGGGATATGTCGTCGCCCATGGCCGGTTCTCAAAGGGCTTCGAGTCAGCCGGGTGTGGCGGATTTGAGCGCCCGCCGCAAGATGCGGTCGAGCTCGCCGAGAAAGTTTGACCTGTCCTTCGCCGTGAAGGCGGCGTTGAAGCCGCGGCTTTCGCCGGTCTCGCGCAGATGCTGCTTCAAATCCCGCATCGCCACCGCCATGCCGATGGTCTCGGGCGTGAAGGGACGGCCCGTAGGTCCCAGCACATGCGCGCCGAGCGCCACCGCGCGCGCGGCAAGCGGGATATCGGCCGTCACCACGACATCGTTGGGTTTGGCGTTCTCGACGATCCAGTCGTCCGCGGCATCCGCGCCCTTGGAGACGACGACATTGCGGATCATCGGATCGCGCGACGGGCGCAGGCCGCCATTAGAAACATAGGTAACGGCAATGCCGTGACGTTCCGCGACCTTCTCGACCTCGGCTTTCACCGGGCAGGCATCGGCGTCGACGTAGATGATGGGTGCGGGCATCGTCTCTCCAAATGTGCAAAGGGCCGGCGTTGGCCGGCCCTTTACCAGAAATCCCGCAATCGTCAGGCCGCCAAGGCTCCCGACTTCTTCGCCGTCCAGGTGGCGATGTAGTCCATCAGGGCGGGGTTGAGGCAGTCATAGGGTTCGAGCCCGATCGACTTCAGCTGGCCGCGGATGCCGTCCATGCGGCTCGGGTCGACGCCGGCTTCGATGATGGAGGAGACAAAGGCGGCAAAGCCGGGCGGCGACCAGCCGTCCTCCTCGAAACGCTCGGGATGGATGAAGGACAGACCCTTGAAGGGATGGTCGCGCTCGACCGGGCCGTACATGTGCACGCCGCAGCTGGTGCAGGCATGGCGCTGGATCAGCGCTGCCGGGTCGACCACCTTCAGCTTGTCGCCATTCTCGGCCACAGTGACGTCGCCGGTGCCGGCAACGGCGACGACCGAGAACACCGCGCCTTCCGGCTTCCAGCATTTGGTGCAGCCGCAGGCATGGTTGTGGGCGATCTGGCCCTTGACCTTCACCTTCACCGGGTTGCTGGTGCAGAGACAGACCAGCGTGCCGCCGGAAAAGGCAGCACTTTCCTTCGGCAGCCCGTTGTCGATCTTCGGATGCAATTTTTCCGCCATTCGTCCTTCCTCCCATGTTGAGCCGCAAAGGTCGCGGGCTCCAGCCCGCGACCGATGCGGCATTGCTTCAATAAACCACGACGCTGCGGATCGACTTGCCCTCATGCATGAGATCAAAACCCTTGTTGATGTCGTCGAGCGTCAGCGTATGGGTGATCATCGGGTCGATCTGGATCTTTTTCTCCATGTACCAGTCGACGATCTTCGGCACGTCGGTGCGGCCGCGCGCGCCGCCGAAGGCGGTGCCCATCCAGGTGCGGCCGGTGACCAGTTGGAAGGGCCGCGTCGCAATCTCCTGGCCGGCGCCGGCAACGCCAATGATGACCGACTTGCCCCAGCCGCGATGCGAGGCTTCCAGCGCCTGGCGCATCACCTTGGTGTTGCCGGTGCAGTCGAAAGTGTAGTCGGCGCCGCCGATCTGGTCGGCGCCGCGCTTGGTCAGGTTGACCAGGTAAGGCACGATGTCGCCGTCGATCTCCTGCGGATTGACGAAATGCGTCATGCCGAACTTCTCGCCCCAGGCCTTCTTGTCGTTGTTCAAGTCGACGCCGATGATCATGTCGGCGCCGGCCAGGCGAAGGCCCTGGATGACGTTGAGGCCAATGCCGCCGAGGCCGAAGACGACGGCCGTAGCGCCCTGCTCGACCTTGGCGGTGTTGATGACAGCGCCGATGCCGGTGGTCACGCCGCAGCCGATATAGCAGATCTTGTCGAAGGGGGCGTCGGGATTGACCTTGGCGACCGCGATCTCCGGCAGCACGGTGAAGTTGGAGAAGGTCGAGCAGCCCATATAGTGGAACAGCTTTTCACCGCCGACCGAAAAGCGCGAGGTGCCGTCGGGCATCAGGCCCTGTCCCTGCGTGGCGCGGATGGCGGTGCAGAGATTGGTCTTGCGCGACAGGCAGGACGGGCACTGCCGGCATTCGGGCGTGTAGAGCGGGATGACATGGTCGCCCTTCCTGACCGAGGTCACGCCCTTGCCGACATCGACGACGATGCCGGCGCCTTCATGGCCGAGGATCGCCGGAAAGATGCCTTCCGGATCGGCGCCCGAGAGGGTGAACTCGTCGGTGTGGCAGATGCCGGTCGCCTTGACCTCGATCAGCACCTCGCCCTCGCGCGGCCCCTCAAGATCCACCTCCATGATCTCCAGCGGCTTTCCGGCACCAACGGCAACTGCGGCACGCGTTTTCATGAGGCATTCCTCCCAAGGCAATCTTAAAAGTCTCAGCTTTATGGCAGGCCGTCGAGCCTGCCCGGCGAGGCGAATACCGCCTGCCATTTTCTTGCGCTCGCCACCACCTTACCGGGTTCGAAGGTGGCGGCCAACGTCTGTTGCGACGTTTTTCGACGCCGCTTCTGCAAAAGCATCGAGCGCCGAAGGGCAGGGGCTGCAGACACTTGAGGCGCGTCGGGATTGTCCATAGAACTGGACGGCTTCGCCGGAGGAACGACATCCGAATGTTCAAGAAGATCCTGATCGCCAATCGCGGCGAGATCGCCTGCCGCGTGATCAAGACGGCGCGCAAGATGGGGATCGCCACGGTCGCGGTTTATTCGGATGCCGACCGCGACGCCGTGCATGTCGAAATGGCCGACGAGGCCGTGCATATCGGCCCGTCGCCGGCGGCGCAGAGCTATCTAGTGCCTGAGAAGATCATCGCCGCCTGCAAGGAAACCGGCGCCGAAGCGGTGCATCCGGGTTATGGCTTCCTGTCGGAACGCGCCTCTTTCTGCGAAGCGCTGGAAAAGGAAGGCATCATCTTCATCGGACCGAAGCCCAAGGCGATCCGCGCAATGGGCGACAAGATCGAATCGAAGAAGTTCGCCAGCCAGGCCAAGGTTTCGACCGTACCCGGCTGGCTGGGCGTCATCGACAATGCCGACCACGCCGAAAGGATTGCCGGCGAGATCGGCTATCCGGTGATGATCAAGGCCTCGGCCGGCGGCGGCGGCAAGGGCATGCGCATCGCCTGGAGCAGCGCGGAAGTGCGCGACGGCTTCGAGCGAGCGCGTTCGGAAGCGAAAAGCTCCTTCGGCGATGACCGCGTCTTCATCGAGAAATTCGTCGTCGACCCGCGCCACATCGAGATCCAGGTGCTGGCCGACGCGCATGGCAATGCGCTCTATCTGGGTGAGCGCGAATGCTCGATCCAGCGCCGCAACCAGAAGGTGGTCGAGGAAGCGCCGTCGCCGTTCCTCGACGCCAAGACGCGCAAGGCCATGGGCGAGCAGGCTGTGGCGCTGGCGAAAGCCGTCGATTACCAGAGCGCCGGCACGGTCGAGTTCATCGTCGACAAGGACAGGAACTTCTATTTCCTTGAAATGAACACGCGACTACAGGTCGAGCATCCGGTGACGGAGCTCGTCACCGGCATCGATCTGGTCGAGCAGATGATCCGCATCGCCGCCGGCGAAAAACTCGGCATCAGGCAAAGCGAGGTCAAGCTGAACGGCTGGGCGGTGGAAAGCCGTCTCTATGCCGAGGACCCGTTTCGCAATTTCCTGCCCTCGATCGGCCGGCTGACGCGCTACCGGCCGCCGCAAGAGGGCACGTTCGGCGATGTGGTGATCCGCAACGACACCGGCGTCGCCGAAGGCTCCGAGATCTCGATGTTCTACGACCCGATGGTGGCAAAGCTCTGCGCCTGGGCGCCGACGCGGCTCGAGGCTATCGATGCCATGTCCGAAGCGCTGGACGGTTTTGTCGTCGACGGCATAGAGCACAACATTCCGCTCCTCGCTGCGCTGATGCAGCATCCGCGCTGGCGCGAGGGGCGGCTTTCCACCGGCTTCATCGCCGAGGAGTATCCGGACGGTTTCGCGCCGGTCGAACCGGACGGTGAGGAGATGGCGGTGTTTGCCGCGATCGCCACCGCAATCGAGCTGCTGCGACGGGACCGGCTCGACCGGCTCAGCGGCCGGTTGGCACCGCATTCGGGCCATCTCAAGCGCGACTGGGTGGTGAAGATCGGCGCGGACTATCTTTGCGCCGGCATCCTCGACGGCATGGTCTCGATCCCGATGGAGATCGATCTCTCGATCGATGGCAGCGAGCCGCTGACGGTCGCTTCCGACTGGCGGCCGGGCGACCCGATTTGGCGCGGCAGGGTCGGCGGCAACTGGATCGCGGCGCAGGTCCGGCCGGTGCTGAACGGCCTTTGTATCGCCTGGAAGGGCATGTCGGTGACGGCTCAAGCCATGCGTCCGCGGACGGCGGAGCTGGAAAGGCTGATGCCGGAAAAGCTGCCGCCGGATACCTCGAAAATGCTGCTTTGCCCGATGCCAGGACTGGTGGTGTCGATAGCCGTCGCCGAGGGCCAAGACGTCAAGGCCGGCGAGACGCTGGCCGTGGTCGAGGCGATGAAGATGGAGAACGTGCTGCGCGCGGAGCGCGACCTCACCGTGGCGAAGCTTAACGCCAAACCGGGCGACAGCCTCGCGGTCGACGCTGTGATCATGGAGTTCGCCTGACGGGGCGACATAGGCCGCAAGCTTGTGGTTCGCGGTCGATTGTACTGGACTGGCATCGCGGCGTCCGGGACAATACATCTGCACGGATGAGTCCTTGAGATAGCGCGAAAAAACATGGCGGATGAACGACTTCCACGCGACCCTTTGCAGCGCGAAGCTGTCGTGAAGGCTACGCAGCCGGAGACGCCTGCGCGGAAGTTCATCCATCTGCGCGTGCATTCAGCCTATTCCCTGCTCGAGGGCGCTCTGCAGCTCGGCGCCATCGTCGGCCACGCGGTCAAGGATGAAGCGCCGGCGATCGCAGTGACCGACACCAACAATCTGTTCGGCGCGCTCGAATTCGCCCAGAAAGCGGTCAAGGACGGCATCCAGCCGATCATCGGCTGCCAGGTCGACCTCGTCTTTTCCGGCGAAACGAGCGACGCCCAACGCGACCGCCGCCGGCACGGTCCCGAGATGTCGCCGATCGTGCTGATCGCCGCCAGCGAGGCCGGCTATGCCAATCTGGTGCGGCTGATCAGCAAGGTTTATCTGGAAACGCCGCCCGGCGAGCCGGTGCATATGACCAGCGCCATGCTGGAGAGCCATTGCGATGGCCTGCTATGCCTGACCGGCGGCCCGCGCGGCCCGATCGGCAGCGCGCTGAAGGCGGACCGCCGCGACGTTGCCGAACAGCGGCTGCTGGTCCTCAAAGAGCTTTTCGGCGACCGTCTCTATGTCGAGCTGGAACGGGTCGCCGGCTATGACCGCATGGTCGAAAAGTCGACGCTCGACCTTGCCTATACCCACGAACTGCCGCTGGTCGCGACGAACGAGGCCTTCTTCTCCAAGCGCGAAGACTATGAGGCGCATGACGCGCTGATTGCGATCGCCGAAGGCTCGGTGGTGGCCGCCGACAATCGCCGGCGGCTTTCGCCCGACAATTTCCTGCGCGGCCAGGCCGAGATGGCACGGCTGTTCTCCGACCTGCCGGAAGCGATCGACAACACGGTCGAGATCGCCATGCGCTGCTCCTACTATCCGAAGAACCGCAGCCCGATCCTGCCGCGTTTCACCGGCGCCGACTCCGCCGACAAGGACGCCGCCGAGAAGGCGGAAGCCGCCGAGCTCGCGCGCCAGGCGCGCGAGGGCCTGGAGGCGCGGCTTGCCGCGCACGGACCGACGCCAGGCTACACGGTCGAGCAATATCGCGAGCGGCTCGAATTCGAGCTCGGCATCATCGAGAAGATGAAGTTTCCCGGCTACTTCCTGATCGTTGCCGACTTCATCAAATGGGCGAAGGCGCAAGGCATCCCGGTCGGACCGGGGCGCGGTTCGGGCGCCGGCTCGCTTGTCGCCTATTCGACCACCATCACCGACATCGACCCACTGCGCTTCTCGCTGCTGTTCGAGCGCTTCCTCAACCCGGACCGCGTCTCGATGCCGGACTTCGACATCGACTTCTGCCAGGACCGGCGCGAGGAGGTCATCCGCTACGTCCAGCAGAAATACGGCCGCGACCAGGTCGGGCAGATCATCACCTTCGGTACGCTGCAGGCGCGCGCCGTGCTGCGCGACGTCGGCCGCGTCCTGCAGATGCCCTATGGCCAGGTCGACAAGCTCTCCAAGATGGTGCCGCAGAACCCGGCCAACCCGGTCAAGCTGGCCGACGCCATCGCCAACGAGCCGCGCTTCGCCGAGGAGGCGGAAAAGGAGCCGATCGTGCAGACGCTGCTCGACACCGCGCAGAAGCTCGAGGGCCTCTACCGCCATGCCTCGACGCATGCCGCCGGCATCGTCATCGGCGACCGGCCGTTGTCGGAATTGGTCCCGATGTACCGCGATCCGCGCTCGGACATGCCGGTCACCCAGTTCAACATGAAATATGTGGAGCAGGCCGGGCTGGTGAAATTCGACTTCCTCGGCCTGAAGACGCTGACGGTGCTGGAAACGGCGGTGAAGCTGATCCGGCGGCGCGGTGTGGATATCGATCTTGCCCGCATCCCGCTCGACGACCCCGAGACTTACGCCATGCTGTCGCGCGGCGAGGTGGTCGGCGTGTTCCAGGTTGAAAGCGCGGGCATGCGCAAGGCGCTGATCGGCATGCGGCCGGACTGCATCGAGGACATCATCGCGCTGGTCGCGCTCTATCGCCCAGGCCCGATGGAGAACATCCCGACCTACAACGCCAGAAAGCATGGCGAGGAGGAGATGGCCTCGATCCACCCCAAGATCGACCACCTTGTGAAGGAAACTCAAGGCGTCATCGTTTACCAGGAACAGGTGATGCAGATCGCGCAGGAGCTTGCCGGCTATTCGCTCGGCGAAGCCGATCTTCTGCGCCGCGCCATGGGCAAGAAGATCCGCGCCGAGATGGACAAGCAGCGCGAGCGCTTCGTCACCGGCGCCGTCGAGCGCGGCGTCGGCAAGGCGCAGGCCGATTTCATCTTCGATCTGCTGGCGAAATTCGCCGACTACGGCTTCAACAAGTCGCACGCCGCGGCTTATGCGGTCGTTTCCTACCAGACCGCCTACCTCAAGGCGCACTATCCGGTCGAGTTCCTGGCGGCGTCGATGACGCTCGACATGAGCAACACCGACAAACTGGCGGATTTCCGCCAGGACGCGCTACGCCTCGGCATCGAGGTGGTGGCGCCGTCGGTGATGACCAGCTTCCGACCGTTCGAGGTCGGCGAGAACAAGATCTTCTACTCGCTGGCGGCGCTCAAAGGCGTCGGCGACGCCGCGGTCGAGCACATCGTCGAGAAGCGCGGTGAGAGGCCGTTCAAGAGCCTAGCCGACTTCTGCGAGCGCGTGGATCCGAAGATCGTCGGCAAGCGCGTCTTCGAAAGCCTGATCATGGCGGGGGCCCTGGACTGCTTCGGGCATGACCGCGCCGTGATGATGGCCGGCGTGGAGCGGATGATGGGGCTCGCGTCGCTGGCGCAGCAGAATGCCATCTCGGGCCAGACGGATATTTTCGGCGCCTCGCTCGGCGCGCAATCGCAGGCGCTCAACCTGCCGGCGGCCGAGCCATGGCTTGCCGCCGACCGGCTGCACCGCGAGTTCCAGGTGGTCGGCTTCTATCTCTCTGCGCATCCGCTCGACGAATACAAGGCGGCGCTGCAGAAGATGCGGGTGCAGAACTGGGCGGAATTCTCCGCCGCGGTCAAACGCGGCGCTGCGGCCGGCCGGCTCGCCGGCACCGTCACCACGAAGCAGGAGCGCAAGACCCGCACCGGCAACAAGATGGGCGTCGTGCAGTTTTCCGACACCACCGGCCAGTACGAGGCGGTGCTGTTCTCCGAAGGCCTGGCGCAGTATCGCGACATGCTGGAGCCTGGCCGTTCGGTGGTGATCACCGTCTCGGCCGAAGACCGGCCGGAGGGGATCAATCTGCGCATCCAGACGGTGCAGTCGCTGGAGGACGAAGCAAGCCGCATCCAAAAGGCGCTACGCATCTTCGTGCGTGATGCTCAGCCCATCAACATCCTTGCCAACCAGCTTGCCGTGAAGGGCGAGGGGCAGGTGAGCTTCGTGCTGATCAAGGAAGCCGGCCAGGGCGAGGTGGAGATCGAACTGCCCAACCGCTATCGCATCTCGCCGCAGGTCGCGTCGGCCATGCGCGCGGTGCCGGGTGTCGTCGAAGTGGAACTGGTGTAGCGTTCCAACTACTTGTTCTCGCGCAACTCCGAACAGAAACCGGGTAACGCTTTTCCTGGAATGCTTTGGCGCGAGGCGTGGCCACCAATTCAAGCCCCGCCGCCATCACCCGTACTGGCCAAACCACGTCATTCGCTCAACGACGTATGGTTCTGTATATCTTTGCCTAACTTGTTCTTGCTAATGATGGCGTGAGCGGCAAACCAAGCTGACAATCTGGCACTCAAAAGTCGCCCGGCAAGAAACCGTGACCCTGGGAGGCCTTTGTGTTTCGGTAACCAAAGGTAACCAAAAATAAAGTAGTTGGCTTATGATGTTACAGGGCGTGGGGAGACGATCTTGGCACTGAAGCTGGTTATCCAGATTCCCTGTTACAATGAGGCAGCGAGTCTTGGAGCCACCGTTACGGCAATACCGCGCAAGATCGAGGGGATAGATAGCGTCGACATTCTTGTGATCGATGATGGTAGCAGTGATGGGACTGCCGACGTTGCGAGAAGCCTCAATGTGGATCACGTGGTTAGCCATCGCCGCAATCGCGGCTTGGCGGCTGCGTTCCAGACGGGGATAGACGCCAGCCTTCGCGCGGGAGCCGATATCATTGTCAATACCGACGCCGACAACCAATACAACGCGTCGGACATAGAGCTGCTTGTCGGGCCTATTCTGCGTGGGGAAGCCGACATCGTCATTGGCGACCGCCAAGTGGGTAAAAATTTCCATTTCTCGTCAGGCAAGCAGATCCTGCAGCGCGTCGGGACCCGCGTCGTTCGTCATTTGGCGGGGATAGACGTTCCCGATGCAGTCAGTGGATTTCGCGCAATAAGTCGCGATGCCGCGATGCAGATCAACATTGTGTCGCGCTTTTCCTATACAACGGAAATGCTGATCCTCGCTGGCAAGAGGCGATTGGCGGTGGCGTCGGTTCCCATTCGAACCAATGCGCCCATGCGGCGGTCTCGTTTATTTAAAAGCATACCTCATTTTATTTTCAACACCGGCATCACAATTGTACGCTCCTATGCCCTTTACAATCCACTGAACGCGTTTCTGCTCATCGGTGGCGTAATTTGTTTCGCTGGCTCGTTGCCGATACTTCGTTTTCTGTGGTTGTCTTTGGTAGGCGACAATAGGGGCCACATTCAATCGCTGATCCTTGGCGGCGTGTTGATCATCGTAGGTTTTATCACTTTGCTTTTCGCACTTCTCGCCGACCTAATTGGGCGCAACCGGCAAATGCTCGAGATGACGCTTTTCAAGCTACGGAAAATCGAAGAGCAGATGGATCGGGTCGAATAATGACGAGTTTGGCCGGATTCTTCGATGCGAGGTCTGAAGCTCCTGTCAGGGTCGGTCGATGGACTATTCTTATTCTGTTCGGCGCTATCGCAGTACTGGAATTGACAACGGCGCTCTTTCGGGAAGTTAACTGGGACGAATTCCATTTCCTATCACTGATTTTCGAATACAAGCGGGCTTCGCTTAGTCTTGCCTTGCAAACGTTTCACGTCCATCTATTTTCGTGGCTGACATTGCTGCCCACCGACGAGATAGGCACGATCGTCATTGCGCGCTGCCTGATGTGGCTTCTTCACCTGGCCACGCTCTGGTTCCTCTTCAAAACGGCCGAGAACCTCGTTTCCATTCGCGGGGCTTTATGGGCGACGGTGCTTTACGCCACACTGGGTTTTGTGATGCGGAACGCGACGAGCTTCCGTGCCGACCCGATCATCACGACACTTCTGATGGGTGCACTATTCGGGCTGACGCGCGACCGCCTTCCGCTCAGGCTGCTTATCCTTTCTGCGCTGGCGGTGACGGTTGCGGGCCTGATCTCGATAAAATCGGTCTTTTATGTCCCGGCCATAACAATGGTCGCCACCCTGCAACTGGCACGCACCCACGATAAGGTATTGCTCCGGAATATGGCCGTCGCACTCGTGATTGCCGCCACGGCGTTCGTCGGCCTATTTCTTTGTCACTCGGCAAGCTTGGCGCAGGCCGTATCTCAGGCCGGGAATACGCTGACCTCCGTTTACAACAAGCAGCTGGTTGATAGCAGCCTCTTCTACGGGGCGAGATTTCTGGCGTATTCGCTGGCGGTGAACGCGCTGCAATGGTCGGTGATCTGCGTCGGAATGGGCCTGGCTGTAGCTCGGACAATCAACAATAGCGGCGCGGAGAGGCTCCGCGCATTGACTATACTTAGCTTCGCCTCGCCGTTGTTATGCATTGCCTTCTATCGAAACAGCTTTCCCTACTTCTATGTGTTCATGATGGCACCCGTGGCGGTGGTCGGGGCGTTGGCCGCAGATAAGCTCTCTTCCCTGTCAAAAATTTCGGGGGCAATCCCCGTGATATTCGTCGCCCTGGCGGTGGGGCATGCGATTCCAGAATTTCAGCGAGACCAATCGGCTCAGCGATCACTGATTTCCGCCGTGCATCAGATCTTTCCGAACCCGGTACCTTATATCGCTCAAACGGGCATGGTTGCATCCTATCCCCACGCAGGATTTTTGATGAGCACCTGGGGAATCGAGGAATATCGCGATCGAGGAGAACCGGTGCTTCTGCATGCGATCGAGAAAGAAAGACCGCCCTTCGTCATCGTCTCGGGCCCGGCGCTTTCGGCTGCGCTGGAACCCGGCACTGTATCGACCGATGCGGGCGAAGGATTGCTCCCTGCCGACATAGAGGCTCTGAAAGAGAACTATGTGCGCCATTGGGGTCCAATCTGGATCGCGGGAAAGCAGCTACCCGCCACAGGCGGGGTTGAAGCCACATTCGCGGTTCACATTCCTGGACCCTACACTATGACGGCCGATGCACCGGTTGAAATTGACCGGCGATCGATCCTGCCGGGCGATGTTGTCGAGCTAACTGAGGGAACGCATAGCTTTCGGGGCGGACTTGCCACGTTGCGCCATGGGCGAAACCCGCCTGTTCCCGCGCGCGAGCCGCCAATGGCGATCTTCACCGGGTTCTAGGCGAGGGCCTGCTGGTTTGCGCGTGCTGATTTCCACGTCCACTTTTCCTCGCTTTCATGGCGACAACGTCTCCCCCTTTATGTCCGATCTGATTTTCGCGCTCGCGGCCAGAGGAATAGAACTGGACGTGTTGGCCCCCCATTCGCCTGGCAGCAAGACGGTCGAGGATCTGGGCAACGGTGTCACCGTTCATCGGTTTCGCTATGCTTGGCCTGAAAAGCTGGAAAACGTCTTCTATGGCGCAGGAGCGCTCGAAAATATCAAGGCGAAGCCATCAAAAGCGATAAAGCTGCCACTCATCGCGGTCGCGCAAGCTGCTGCTACCTATCAGCTAGCCAAGTCGCGTCGCCATCATCTGATCCATGCACATTGGGTGGTCCCGCAAGGAATCACTGCATTGCCTTCCTGTCTCGGTCGAACGGCTCTCGTCGTGAGTGCGCATGGCAGTGACGTTCTCGGTTTGCAGGGACGTCTACCGATGTGGGCGAAACAGCTTGCCGCGCGGCACGCATCATTCCTGACGGCCAACTCTGTCGCGACGGCGGCTGCGCTACGCAGGTTGGGCGCAAACCCCGATCGGGTCGAGATCGTTCCGATCGGAGCATCTTCTCGAACTCGTGAGGAAACGGTCCCGTCTTGGGAGTGTGGATTCGCCGACGAAGCAAACCCTCTCTTGCTGTTCGTCGGAAGGCTAATTGACTGCAAGGGAGCGGAGGATGCAGTCGCCGCTCTCGCATTGCTGCAAAGCCGTCTGCCAGGCGCACGACTCGTTGTCGTGGGCGATGGGCCGGACCGGCAAACCCTCGAGGCGAAGGCCGCGTCTCTCGAGGTGCGCGACCGCATATTGTTTACGGATTGGCTGCAGCCGGAAAAGGTTAGCCAGTGGATGCGCAGAAGCGATGTTCTGGTCATTCCCTCTCGCCGTGCGGCAGATGGCACAATGGAAGCGCAGGGCGTCGTGCCGCTCGAAGCGATGCTCCACGACCTGCCCGTGATTGCGTCGCGATGCGGTGGTCTCGTCGACATCATTCGCCATGAGGAGACAGGGCTTCTGGTCGCCGAGCGATCTCCAGGAGAAATCGCCGAGGCGGTGGAGAGAATGGTTACAAATAAACGCTTTGCAATCGGCCTTGCCGCCAATGCCAAGGAATGGGTTCTGTCCGAGGGCACGATCGCCAAGACCGCTGAACGATTCCACGAAATTTATCACCGCGTTTTATCGGCCGAGAGACGAACCCATTGATGCTTCACAAGTTGCCGGTCGAAAGAAGGGCGTCCAGAATTATGTCGTTGAAGAAATGGGCGAAGAAGAGTTGGTTTGCGGGGCCGCTCGTCCGAGAGGTATATTTTGCCTTGGCCGCGCTGAATTTTCGAAATTCTGCTGACTATTGGGAAAGGCGCTACAGGGATGGCGGCACGTCGGGTGCCGGTTCAGCCGACCGTCTCGCGCGGTTTAAGGCCGATTTTCTCAATCGCTTTGTAGAAAGTCACGAAATTCAGTCGGTAGTTGAGTTCGGCTGCGGCGACGGGATGCAACTGGCCCTTGCAGAATATCCAAAATACTTAGGGCTCGACAATGCACCTTCGGCGGTAGCCCAGTGTCGAAAGCGGTTCGCGAATGATCCGACCAAACAATTCGAGCTTGTCGACAACGATCCGGGTGGTCGGCATGATCTCGCGCTGTCATTGGACGTGGTATATCACCTGGTGGAAGACACCGTATTTGATACGTATATGCGGAACTTGTTCTCTTCTTCAGAGCGGTTTGTCATTGTGTATTCAAGCAATTCAGCTGAATCGACCCCGGAACCGCACGTCAAGCATCGCATGTTTACGAAATGGATCGAGGTCAATCGACCGGATTGGAAACTTTGTTCGGTGACTCCGAACGCTTATCCGCTTGATCCGCGCGATCCCGACAACACGTCCTTTGCCGATTTCTACGTATACAGCCGGAATTAATCAGATAGGGATCTCAATCGCCTTGTCCCTACAAGAATGACCGCCAGCAAGAGCAAACCCAGCACTACGGCAATTCGGTTGGTTCCAGCAATCAGGAAACCTGCGACAGAATCGATATTGGCAAGCGGCGAGAGTAATGCCGTGATCGCCTCCGTGATCCCCAAGCCTGCCGGAACGAGAGAGGTTAGTGTTCCGATTATGGAGGCTATCGAAAAGGTTGAAGCCTGATTGAAGCCGAGGCCGATCCCGAGCGCGTTTGCCGCGAGGCAGAGCCGAAAGGCTTCGAGGATCAAGCCAGCGAGCTTTATGGCCAGCGCCGAAACAACCAGTCTCCAACCGGATCGGAGGCGAACCAGGAAGACAATGCTGGCGCCAGTGCACAGCAATCCGACAGTGGCAAAACCTGCACCGATTTTGATGTGGCCGAGCGCAAGAAGGAATAGGCCCGAATAACCAAACGCTGCCCCAAACCACAACGCCATGAAAAAAAGAATCAGGCTGCCTCCAAAGCGCAGTCCGACTCCATGTGCCCGTAGCGCCGCAGCGCGCGACAAAAGGCCAGCCGGCAAAAACAGCATATTGGCGGCACTTGAAAAGACGCCGATTTCGAATGCGTTTGCCCAAGCCATGTTCTTCTTCGCCATTGCTGCCATGATCTGGAGCTCGAGCGCATTCAGCGCCGCCGTGGCCGGCACTGCGACCATGACGAGGAAGACAAAGGGAGTTGCGTTAAGCCGTTCAAACAGGCCAGGCATGCTTTGGATAGCCAACAGCAGGCCGCCAGCAAAAATCGAAATCGCCACTGTGAGCCCAAGATTGCGAATGGGCGCACGGTGGGAATGTCCCCAGTTAAAAACCTGGTCGCCCAGGACGGTTAGGCGGGACACCACAAATCTTGCTTTAGCCGAATTCAAACGCCGTCGCCCCGTACTGCCACAATATGATGGCTGCGCGAATGATCCGATGGCGATCTATCCGGGATTCGGGTCACCTGATAACCAGCTTCTGTCAGCGATTTCATGGCCCGTTTCACTTCCTCGGGCGCAAAATCATGCATCTCGCAGATCACGACCGGATGTGTTTGCAACGTTGTCGCGGCCCCCTGCAGCGCGTCTGCCTCGCCTCCTTCGATATCAATCTTTATCACATCAGGGCGTGGATAGCCTTCAGCTATGAGGCTGTCGATGCACCTAACTTGCACGCTCACGGGAGCGACGGCATTTTCCCCGGGGCCAACCAGCTTCCCCGACATTGCGCCACCCCTGAGGTCGAACACCCTCACTTCGTCGGCAGCACCAATCGCGAATTCGTGCAGCGATACGTTGGGGATCCTGTTTTCCAGAGTCCGGCGGAAATACTTAAGGTTGATCTCACCGGGCTCGAATGCAAGCACTCGTCCCGTTGGGCCCACAATCTTCGACGCGATCAGCGAATGCAACCCGATATTGGCGCCAATGTCATAGAAAATGGCCCCTGGTTTTAAATAGCGGTGGAGCAGGGCGGTGACTTCTGGCTCGTGATTTTTTGGGTTGGTTGCATTCCAGTGTAGCATCGGGTTGAAGAAGAGGTCATAGCCGTTTGGCAGTTTGACCTGATCGATGCTCCCCTTGGACGCCCGCTGCAAAATCTTGCCCAATCCAAGCCTATCCAGCAAAAAGCGCCTGCCGGCATGGGGAACTATATTGCCAAGAACGTTCACTAAATGAAATGCATGCTTCATAGTATTCATCGAGGCCCTCCGGAGAACTCGTTCACGCCCGTTCAGACTGGAAAATTACGGACAGCGAAGGCAGTGGCGCTGTCAAATTAAAACGGCATTGCCTTTTTTTTAGTGAAGCCGACAAAAGGCGCTTTGCTGATCGCAAGGAGGGGGTGAGAGCGGGTGCCCCCATGCCAATGAGCGGCTGGCTGAAGGCTGGTTGCCCCGGCCTAGGCAGCAATGGCGTAGTTGGCGGTGTTATGCGCTCCACCCGTGCTGATGAAATGCCCCATGGGCCCGGTGTCGACGCCAGCCAGCTTGTCGGGTCGCAGGCAACCCAACCGGGCGTCTGACCTCACACCTAGGAGGTCGCGACTTCAGCAGGCTGAGGCGCCTTGCGCTGCAGGTTGAGCAGATTGCCGGTCAGGATCAGCAAGGCGCCGCCGGCGGTGAAGACATCGATCTGCTCGCTGTAAAGCAGCCATCCGATCAGCGCCGACAGCGGCACGCGCAGGAAGTCCATCGGCGAAATGACGGTCGCATCGGCGTGGCTGAGCGCGCGGGCCATACAGAAATGGGAGGACATGCCGGTGAAGGCGACCACCAATATCGACGGCCACAGTTCGACTGCCGGGTTGCGCCAGACATAGAGCGCCGGGACGAGGCCGACCACGGACTGAATGATCAGCATCCAGAAGATGATGCGTACGACGCTGTCGGTTCGCGTCAGCGACTTGACCATGACCACCGAGACGCCGAAGCACATTGCGGCTCCCAGCACGACGAGATGCCCGGGATCGACCGAGCCGACGCCGGGACGTACGATGATCACCACGCCGATCAGACCCAGCACGATTGCCGTCAGCCTGGCCCGCGACAGCCTTTCGCCGAGAAAGGTCACCGCCAGGATCGCCGTCCAGATCGGGGTCGTGAACTCGATCGAGATCAGCACGGCCAGCGGAATCAAGGTCAGCGCATAGAGCCAGGCGGCCTGGCCGGCATAGTGGACGACGTTGCGGGCGATGTGGGCGAGCGGGCGCTGGGTGCGCATCGCCCTAAAGCCGCCGCCCGTCAGCACCAGCGGCAGCAGGA
The DNA here is from genome assembly GCF_002294795.1 of Mesorhizobium sp. WSM3866. Classification (NCBI taxonomy): domain Bacteria; kingdom Pseudomonadati; phylum Pseudomonadota; class Alphaproteobacteria; order Hyphomicrobiales; family Phyllobacteriaceae; genus Mesorhizobium; species Mesorhizobium sp. WSM3866. Next base: position 68,979 of record NZ_NSGC01000012.1, read on the forward strand.
TGAAGAAGCCGATCACCGAGCGCAGCTCCAGCACCTGGAAGACATTGAGCGCGGCCGTCGCGGTACGGCCAGCGACCGACATCGCCAGGAACGAGGCGATCGACAGCGCCATCCAGAGCGCGGCCTTGGTGATCGAGGGAGCGGGTGCCATTGGCGCTATGTCGCAAGACCGTCGTTGTGCCGCAACCGGTAGTCGCGGCATTCGACTGGGCCAGACGGCCGCATTCCGGCTCAGCTTCCGGCGAGCGACAGTGCGCTGGCGCGCTCGCGCAGCAGCTCAAGCAACTGGTTGCGACGCGGCTCCGGCGTATCGACCGGCAGCACAAAGCAAAGCGTCGTGTAGATGGCGCCGTGGCTGTCGCGGATGGGAGCCGCCATGCACCAGGTGAAACGGTCGGCGAGCGCCGAGGTCTCGCTGAAGCCCTGCCGGCGAGCCAGGTCGACATCGGCGAAGAATTCGTCGGGAGCAATGACCCGACCGTCGGGGAGTTCGTAGTCGGCGGCAGGAATGAAATTCTTGAGTTCCCTCTCCTGCATATGGCCGACCAGCAGCCGCCCCGACGCCGTCCAGGGGATCGGCACCTCGACGCCGACATCGCTCGAGATGCGGAAAGGGCCGGGAGAATCCCGGCAATCGAGAACGACATACTTGTTGCCGCGCAGACCACAGAGCTGAACGGTCTCACCGGTCTCGGCCGCCATCCTGTCCAGCGTTTCGAGGATGCGGCGATAGTGTGCGTTGTGATGCGAGTACGCCCATCCGAACAAGTGCATCGCCCGCCCGAAATAGACGTAGCCCTCGGACCCGACATTTTCGAGCATCTCGGCTTCGAGCAGGCTGTTGACGATCTCATAGGTCGTCGAACGGGGTGCGTTGATCATCTTTGCGATGTCGCCGATGCGCATCGGCGCGCGATGCTTCAGCAGGGCCTCGAGCAGCATGATGACGCGGTCGATGCCGCGGCGGCGCTCGCCGGCCTGCGATTGTGCCCCGGCGCCTGCCTCGATCAAACCAGTTGCGCCTTCGCTCATGCCAGCCGCTCAAAAATCATTTTCGGCTCTCGTCTCAAGACGCTTGAAAGATGTCAAGGCTCAGTCTAGCATCCCGTCTGTCCGATATACAGACATGTTGTCTGGAATATCGGATAAACTAACGAGCCGGGCAGAAGAAGTCCAGCCGACGAACGAGCGGTTTCCGCGACGCGGCAACCGCGGTGTTTCGCCGTCCCGACTCCGCACGTCCGGACAAGAGCTACAGAAGGGGAACTGTCATGAAGAAGTCATCGTTTTTCGCATCCGTCAGCGCCTTTTGCCTCGGTCTCGTCCTGGCCGTCGGTGTCGGCTCGCAGGCCGATGCGGCCGCGAAGTGCATCAAGGGCGACCGCAAGGCGCCGTATACGATCGGCTGGGCCAACATCTATTCCGTGCCGACCTGGATGAAGCAGACCCAGGGCACGATCGAAGCCGAGGTCGAGGCGCTCAAGAAGCAGGGGCTGGTCGACAAGCTGGTCGTGACCGACGCCCAGGGCGACGCCAATGTGCAGATCCAGCAGATCCAGTCGATGATCGATTCCAATGTCGACGCCATCATCCTGATCGCCGGTTCCTCGACCGCTCCGGCGCGTGTGATCGCGGATGCCTGCGCCAAGGGTATCGCGATCATCAACTTCGACAGCCTGGTCGATACCGACCAGGTGACGGCCAAGGTCAACACGGATTCCTCGCAGTGGGGCGACCAGGCTGCGAAGTTCCTGATCGACGCCATCGGCGGCAAGGGCAAGATCCTCATCCTCAACGGCCCGGCCGGCGTTTCGGTCAGCGACGACCGCCGCAAGGGCGCCGATGCCGAGCTCAAGGCCCACCCCGACGTGAAAATCCTCGCCGAGACCAACACGCCGTACAATGTCGCGCCGGCCCAGGAAGCCGTCACCAGCCTGCTGTTCGCCAATCCCGAGATCGACGGCATCCTGTCGCTCGGCGGCGCGCTCTCGGCCGGTGCGGTGCTCGCGCTCGACAAGCAGGGCCGCGACCAGGTGCCGATCACCGGCGAGAATGCGCGCCAGTTCCTCGAGCTGTGGAAGGAAAAGGGCCTGAAGAGCTGGGCGACCATGCAGCCGAACTGGCTCGGCGCCTTTGCCACCTACACCGCGGTCCAGGCGCTGGAGGGCAAGGACGTGCCGGCCTTCGTCAAGATTCCGCTGCCGGTCATCGACAATTCCAACATCGATCAATACCTCGCCCGGGCGAAAGATTTCCCGGCTGACGGCTACATCTATTCGCCCTACGATGAGGAGCTGTTCAAGAAGCTGCTGGCGCAGAAGTAGGCGAAGGGTCGCAGCATTGACCATGGCTCCGCTCCTTGCCGCGCGGGGGGTGTCGAAGGCGTTCTTCGGCAACCCCGTCCTGCGCGACGTTTCCATCGCTCTCCAGCCGGGCCGCGTGCATGCGCTGCTCGGCGAGAACGGCGCCGGAAAGTCGACCTTGATCAACCTCCTGTCGGGCGCCTTGCGCTCGGACAGCGGGACCATCGAGGTCGATGGGCGTGCCGTGGCACGCATGACGCCAGCGCTCGCGCGACAGGCCGGCATCGCCGTCGTGCAGCAAGAGCTCAGCCTGACGGCCAGCCTTTCGATAGCCGAGAACATCGGCATCGGCGCCTATCCCAAGCGCTTCGGGCTGGTCGACTACAAGGAGCTTGCCGCGCGGGCGAAGGCGGCATGCAAACTCGTCGGCCTCGACGAGCCGTTGTCGACACCGGTTGGGAATCTATCTCTCGGGCGACGGCAGATGGTGGAGATCGCCAAGGCTCTCTATCGCCGGCCGCGCGTGCTCATCCTCGACGAGCCGACCTCGTCGCTCTCGGCGACGGAAACGAAAATCCTCACCGACCTTTTGGGACGGCTGCGTGGAGAAGGCGTCGCCATTCTCTACATCTCGCACCGGCTCAACGAGGTGATGGCGCTCTGCCAGCATGTGACGGTGCTGAAGGACGGCGCCTGCACGGCCGACCGGCCGCTGGAGGGAACCGATGCGACTGGATTGGTGCGCCTGATGGTCGGGCGCGACCCCGGCGATCTCTTTCCGAAATGGCAGCCGTCGATATCGCCCGGCGCCGCCATCTCGGTCCGCGGCTTCTCGGCCGGCCTGATGCACGACGTCGACCTCGACATCGGGACCGGCGAGGTGCTGGGCATAGGCGGCCTGGTCGGTCAGGGGCAGGAGGATCTGCTGCTCGGTCTTTATGGGGCCATCCCGGCGAGGACGGTTTCGGCGACGGTAAACGGCGTGTCGGGCCTGCCGGGTAATGTGCCGAAAGCCAACGCGCTGGGGCTCGCCTATGTGCCAGCCGACCGTAAGCGCGAGGGCCTCCACCTTATTCATCCGATCATCACCAACATGATGTTGCCTTCCCTCGCAAGACTTTCGTCGTTGAAGCTGCGCAGCCGCAAGGCTGAACGCCAGAAGGGAAGGGATCTCGCCGCCCAGCTTTCCATCAAGGGCGACCTGCAGCGTCCGGCGCAGGCCTTGTCGGGCGGTAATCAGCAGAAGGTCGCGCTGGCGAAGTGGATGCCGCACGATCCGCTGGTGCTGCTGCTCAACGATCCGACGCGTGGCGTCGACGTCGAGACCAAGCGCGAAATCTATCTGATGCTTCGCGCCTTCGCCGCCGCTGGCAAGGCGGTCGTGCTGCTCAGTTCCGATACGCCGGAACTGGTGCATCTATGCGACCGCGTCGCGGTGGTTCGTGAAGGCCGGGTCGCCAGGATGCTCGAGCGTGCCGCGCTGAGCGAGGAAGCCATCGTGTCGGCGGCGATGGGTGCAGAGAGGCGGAAGGTGGCGGCATGAGCATCATTCCATCCGCGAGAGCCGACGGCGCGCTCTACTGGCAGGTGCAGGCGCGCCGCAACATCGGCGTTCGCAGCCTCTTCCTGGTGGTGCTGGCGTTTCTCATCGCCTATGCCGTGCTTTTTCCGGGCCTGTTCACGGTCTCCGGCTTTGCCAAGTTCACCCAGAGCTGGTTCCCGCTAGCGCTGGTGGCGATGGCGCAGGCGATCCTCATGCTCACCGGCGGCATCAGCCTTGCGATCGGCGCGACCGTCAGCCTCGGCGCGGTCATTGCCGCGACCACCATGGGCGGACAGCTGGGCGTCGCCGGCGGCGCGGCCGCCGTGGCGCTTGCCGGGCTCGGCATTGGCGCCGCGACCGGCTTCATCGTGGTCAGGCTGCGCCTGCCGGCGATCGTGGTGACGCTCGCCGGCTCGTTCATCATCGGCGGCGCCGCACTGCTGATCCTGCCGAGACCTGGCGGCTCCATCCCGGCTTGGCTGTCCGACCTGCTTGCCGGCGACACGCCAGCGGCGTTCGTGCTGCTGGTGGTGATCGTCCTGCTATGGAAGCTCTATCTCGCCACGCCGCTTGGATTGAGCCTCTATGCCGCCGGCGAGAATCCGGTCGGGGCTTACCGTTCCGGTGTGCCGGTCGACGCGGCGCGTGTGGCCGCCTATGCGATCAGCGGCCTCTTGTCGACCGGCGCCGGGCTGTTCGTCGCCGCGCAAACGGGCTCTGGCGATCCGGTCATCGGCACCGCCTTCACGCTCAATTCCATTGCCGCTGCCGTGCTTGGCGGCATTGGCTTTCTCGGCGGGCAGGGCACCATGCGAGGCGCGCTCGCCGGCAGCCTGCTGCTCAGCCTGATGATTAGCGTGATGTTCTTCCTCGGCTTCACCCCGGTAGCGCAGTATGTCGCGCAAGGGCTGATCATCATCGGCGCGGTCGCCATCCCGCAATTCCGCAAGGTGCAGCAATGACAGCGTGGACCGATAGCCCCGGCGGCAGACGCGCCAGGGCGATCCTCACCAGCCGACCGTTCCTCACCCTTGCCATCGTCGTCGCAGTCTGGATTGCGGCGAGCATCGCATCGCGCGGCTTCGGCGCCTACGGACATGTGCGCTACCTGGTAGAACTTGGCGCGGTGATCGGCCTCGTGGCGGCCGGGCAGACCTTCGTGGTGATCGCCGGCGGGATCGATCTCTCGGTGGCAGCGATCGTCACCGTCAGCGCCATCAGCCTGCCGCTGCTGTCATGGCAGGCCGATCCGACCGGCCTTGCCTCCGTGCTCGCGGTGCTTGCGCTGACCACAGCTATCGGCGTGGTCAACGGGTTAGGGGTGGCGCTGCTGCGCGTCCATCCGATGATCATGACGCTGGCCATGGCGACATTCCTGCAGGGTCTGCTGATCATCATTGCCGGCGGCAGTGCCGTCACCGCCGAGAACCCGCTGGTTCATTGGCTTGGCAATGCGCGGCCGGCCGGCATCCCGGCTGGCATCCTGCTATGGATCGCGGTTTCCGTGCTCGTGCTGACGCTGATGCATGCAACGCCTTTCGGCGCCCGCATCTTCGCCATGGGGGCCAATCCGCTTGCGGCTTCGCTGTCGGGCGTGCCGATCATTTCCACGACATTGGCTGTCTATGGCATCAGCGGATTCACGGCGGGGCTCGCGGGCGTGCTGGTGCTCGGCATGAACGGGCAGGGCTATGTCGGGATCGGCGATCCTTATCTGCTCGCCTCGATCGCCGCAGTGGTGCTTGGCGGCACCTCGATCCTCGGCGGGCTCGGCACCTATGCCGGCACCATCCCGGGAGCCATCCTGCTGGTGACGATCACTGCGCTGATCACCGTGGTCAATGCATCGCCCGGCTGGCGCAGCATCCTGTTCGGTTCGCTCATCCTCGGGCTCCTGCTGCTCTCAGGCAGGGAGCAAGCCCGGCGATGACCCGGGGTCCAGGCGATAGATGCGAGCGGCGTTGCCAAAGAACAGCGCCGCCTGCTCGTCCCGGGAAAGATCGGCGGTGATCACCTTGAAGCTGTCATATACCTCATTGAACGAGGCGTGCAGGCCGGCGACCGGGAAGTCGGAGCCGAACATGGCGCGCTTCATGCCGAAGCAGTCGATGCAATGCAGAACGATCGGCCGCAGACTTTCGAGCGTCCAGTCATGATCGTAAGCGATCAGGTCGGATATCTTGATGGCGACGTTGTCGCGCTCGGCCAGCCGCCGCAGCCCGTCTCGCCATCTCTGCAAGCCTTCGGGATCACGGTCGATCGGGCTGCCGCAATGGTTGAGGACGAATTGCTGGTCGGGAAAGGCCGCGGCGAGGTGCGCTGCCTCGGCCAGTTGGCGTGGAAACACCATCAGGTCGAAGGAGAGCCCGTACCGGGCGAGCGAGCCAAGGCCGGCGCGCCAGGCGGGATCGTCCATTATGCCGTCGCGAGCGGCGAAGCGCCGGGCGGGATCAGGGTCCCAGCTCAGAATGTCGCGTATGCCGATGACGCGGTCGAACGCGGCCTGCGCCTCGATCAACTCCGCCGCGTTGTGGCTCGCCAACGGCACATGGACGACGTAGCGCGCCGCTACGCCGCACGACTTGTCGAGCGTCTCGAGCCAGCGGGTCTCGCCGACGCTGTCGTCGCTCGCCCAGCCGGCTTCGACATGGACGCTGGCGACGACATTGTGCCGGGCGGCGTCGCGCAGATAATCCTCAGGCAGATAGTTGCGGCGCAAGGCATCAAGCTCGCCGAGGCCGCCGCGTTCGCCGGCAGAGGCGGTCAGCCAGGGATGGCGGCCGAGGCTGAGATCCCAGAGATGGTGATGGGCGTCGATGATGGGTCCGGAGTAGGGATTTGGCACGCGGTTCCCTCAGGCCTTGGCCGGCAATCGGTTGAGCCATTGTTCGGCGACGGAAGGGTTAGCATCGGATGAGCGAGAACACACCGGCCCAATCGCTTGTCGTGCATGAAAATTTCATGCTCGACGATTGTATCCGTGGCGTGCCCCCCGGCACGTCCGGATTGGATTCCAGCCTGGCCGGACAGCAAGGCTGGCATCCGGCCGATGGCCGCATGTCGCTGCCGCTGCTCACCCTTGACGAAGCGGCCTTCGCCTCAAATCGCGACTTGTTCCTGCGTTATGCGCGCGAGCAGGGCGCTGCGGTCGCGCCGCATGCCAAGACGCCGATGGCGCCGGATCTCGCCCATTCGCTCGTCAAGGCCGGTGCCTGGGGCACGACGGTCGCCGATATAAGGCAGGCAACGGTGATGCTGAAGGCGGGTCTCTCGAGACTGATCGTTGCCAACGAGGTCGGCGGCGCCGGTGGTGCAGGCCGGCTCGCGAAACTGACTGGCGCGTGGCCGGATGCCGAGCTCTATGTCTTCGCCGACTCGGTCGCGGCCGTGCGGGCACTGGCGGATGCGTGGCGGGCAGCTGCCGATCTCCCGCCGTTGCGTGTCCTGGTCGAGCTCGGCGCGGCGAGGGCGGGCGCACGAACCACGGCCGAGGCCGAGGCAATCGCCGATGCCGTCGTTGCGACCGGCGGACGGCTGCGCATTGCCGGCGTCGGCACCTATGAAGGCGCTGCCGCTCAGCCTGATCCGCTGCGCACCGATGAAGCGGTCTCTGCGCTGCTAGCATCGGTGGGCGACATGTTCCTCAGGCTCCGCGCTCGCCTCGGCGGCGAGGCTCCCCTGGTCGTGACGGCCGGCGGGTCGGTCTTCTTCGACAGGGTGGTGGCGGCGCTTTCGCCGCTGGTCGAACAGGACGGCAAGGCGACGCTGGTGCTGCGCAGCGGTGCCATCTTCTTCCACGACCACGGCGTCTATGACCGATCGCTTGGCGCGGTCGACAGCCGCAGCGGTTTCGAGCTCGGCGGCGCCACCGCCTCGGCGCGCAATTCTTTCCGTCCGGTCCTGCGTGTCTGGGCCGAAGTGCTTTCGCGGCCGGAACCTGATCTCGTCATTTGCGGCATGGGCATGCGCGACGTCTCCTTCGACCAGGGTCTTCCCAAGCCGCTCAGGGTGTATCGTTCGGGCGAGCCGCTGCCGGCTTCACCTGAGAAATCGCAGGTAGTCAAGCTCAACGATCAGCATGCCTTCCTGGCTCTCCAGCCTGGCGACGACATCGCGGTCGGCGATGTCATCGAATTCGGCATTTCGCATCCCTGCACCTGCCTCGACCGCTATCGCGTTATTTTCGGCGTGCATGCGACCGGTCGTGTGGCCCATGTCTTTCCGACGTATTTCGGCTGACCAGGCCTCCAAAAGAACTAGAAAGGATCCGAGATGATCAAATACTTCCAGTCCGGCTCTCGCATGTCGCAGGCGGTGGTGTATGGCGGCATGGTGCATATAGCCGGCCAGGTCGCCAACGACCGCAAGGGGGGCATCGAAGCGCAGACCAGCGATGTTCTGGCCAAAGTCGAGGCGCTGCTGCATGAGGCCGGCAGCAGCAAGTCGAAGCTCGTGGCGGTCAACATCTTCCTGCCGCAGATCGGCGATTTCGACGCGATGAACAAAATCTACGATGCCTGGGTGGATCCCGAGCGCCTGCCGGCACGCGCCTGCGTCGAAGCGCGTCTGGCCGACCCGGACCTGCGCATCGAAGTCACCGCCGTCGCGGCCGTCTGAGAGGACAGCATGCATACCGGCCTTGTCCACACGCTCGATTTCGACCGCGAAGGCAAAACGCTCGGCTATCTCAGCATTCCGTTCTCGGTCGACCGCTCACCCTATTTCCAGGTCAAGGTACCGATCTGCACCATTCGCAACGGGAAGGGTCCCTCACTGCTGCTGATGGCTGGCAACCACGGCGACGAGTATGAGGGCGAGCTGTCGCTGGCCAAGCTGATCCGCCGGCTCGATCCGGCCGCAATCAGCGGTCGCATCACAATCCTGCCGATGGCGAATGCGCCGGCGGTTATGGCCGCCAAGCGCTGCTCGCCGCTGGACGGCGGCAACCTCAACCGCGCGTTCCCGGGCGATCCGTCGGGCACGCCGACCAGTCGGCTCGCCCATTTCCTGGAAACGGAACTGTTTCCCCGTCACGATGTCGTCTTCGACATCCATTCGGGCGGCACCTCGATGGAGCATCTGCCGACGGCGCTGGTCGAGCGCAATGCCGATGCCGAGCGCCATCGGCGGGGTGTCGAGCTAATGCGCGCGCTCGGGATGCCGTTCGGCTTCGTCGCAGACAACGGCCAGGCCTCGCCGACCTCGATGGGTGCCGCGCGCCGGGCGGGCGCCATCGGCGTCAGCGGCGAATTCGGCGGCGGCGGAACCGCTACCGTCAATTCGATGACGCTTACCGCTCGCGCGCTCGATCGCCTGATGGTCGAGCTGGGCGTGGTCGCGGCGCCGGTGCTCACATCGGACGCAGAGCCGGCGAAGCCGACGCGGTTGCTTTCGCTGTCGAGGCACAGCCAGGGCATCTACTCGACGCGGCGCGGCTGGTTCGAGCCTGCGGTCCGCCTCGGCGACAGCGTCAGTGCTGGCCAGCTGGCGGGATGGTATCACGATCTCGAACGGCTGGAGCTTGCCGAGGAGGCGATGCGTTTCTCCGAAAGCGGCATTGTGCTGTCGCGCCGGCTGCACACCATGTGCGAGGCGGGCGACTGCCTGATGCAAGTGGCCGAGCCGGTCGAAGGCTGACGCCGGCCCGGAAGGGACGAAGAACCGAGGATGAGCATGCAGCTTTCGATGTGGACCTATCCCTGGGACATTCAGGATCTCGGCCTGGAGACGGTCGAGCGCGATATTGTCCAGCGCGCCGGCCTCAACATGATCAGCCTGGCCACCTCTTATCATGCCGGTCGCTTCCTGCAGCCGCGTAGCCCGCGGCGAAAAGCCTATTTTCCAGAGGATGGCACCATCTATTTCAAGCCGTCAGCGGCGCGATGGGCCGACCTCGCCATCCAGCCCAAGGTCGCGGATGTGATCAGCGAAGGCGGCGACGTGCTTGGCCAACTCGTCCGCCGGCGGGAACAGGGCGGCCCCGGGGTCTCTTGCTGGACGGTGTGCCTGCACAACACCCGCCTCGGCATGCTTCATCCCGAGGCGGTCACTCGCAACGCCTTCGGCGATCCCAACTATTACAATCTCTGTCCCTCGCATCCCGACGCGCGCGCCTATGTCCGGGCGCTGGTTGCGGACATCTCGCACGGCTACAAACCGGATATGATCGAACTCGAAAGCCCTTCCTTCATGGGATTTGCCCATGAATACCATCACGAGAAGGACGGCGTCGGCCTGACGCCCGAGGAGGATTTCCTGCTGTCGCTGTGCTTCTGTCCGTCCTGTGTCGATCGCGCGGCTAAAGCCGGCGTCAACGCCGAACGGGCGCGAGCGCTCGTCCGGCAATGGATCGTCGCGACCTGCGAGCGCGCAGTGCCGGAGCGGCGCTTCCCCGGTTTTCCAGCGAGCGGACTCGAAGTTTTCGGGCCGTGGCCGGAGCTACACGCCTATCTGGTCTGGCGCTTCGAGCCGGTGACCAGTCTGGTCGCCGAGCTGCGCGAGGTGGCGCATCCGGTCACCAAGGTCCTCATCATCGACCTCAAGGAAGGCTGGCTGGGTGGCTGCGATCTGGCGGCTGTCGGCAAGGTCTGCGACGGGGCGATCCTGTGCGCCTATGACATACAGGCCGAGGATGTCGCAAGCCTGGTGACGGACGGCCGCGCCGCGCTCGGCGCCGGCAAATTTCTCGGCACCGGCTACCGGCTTTTTTACCCGGAAATGGCGGGTCCGCAGTTGCTAGCGGCGAAGGTCAGCCCGGCGCGGAAAACTGATGTCGATGGCATCAATTTCTATAATTACGGGCTGGTGCCGGCAGCGCGGCTGGATTGGGTGAAGGCCGCGCTCTCGGCCTGAGCGCTGCCGGTCTTAAAATACCCTCACGCCAACCGGCCTTGTTGCAAAACGGTGATATCGGCAGGGGAACCTGCCAAGATCGCTTGCGTTCCTGAGTCTGTTTGCGCCTTCCGAGGCCAGGAGGCGCGTTTCGGCTCCAACGGGGGAGAATTTCGATGAGACCAGTGGTTCCGCTCGTTCTCGCCGGCTGCCTGATGACTGCCGCGAGCGCCTACGCCGACGATGCAGATTTCCTGCGCTCGTTCCAGGGCAGCTTCGCCGGCAACGGCACCTTCAAGGTGAGCGCGAATTCGCCGACGGTGAATATCTCCTGCGACTTCAAATCCGGCGCTACCTCGACCTCGCTGTCGCTCGACGGCAAATGCCGCGGGCTGATCTTGATGACGCGGGAGATCAGCGCGGATCTGAAGGCCACCGGCAGGGGCTATAGCGGCGTCTATATCGGCTCACGTACCGGGCCGGCGCAATTGAACGGCAGCCGCTCGGGCAACGCGCTCAATCTCGGCATCCGTTGGGCAAAGGAGGTCAATGGCGACCGCAAAGCGCAGTTGACCGTCGAAAAGACCGGCAGCGACAGCATGCGGCTGACGGTGACCGACACGGATCCAGAAACTGGCAAGACCATGGTGACGAGCCGGATCGACCTGCAGCGCACCTGATCAAGCCGCCCATGAATGCCAGCCGGTCTCAGTCCTCGAGCGGCTCGGGCGGGTTGGCAGCACGGCCCTTGCCGAAGGTGTAACCGGTCTCGACGGCCTTCCTGCCGAATTTGTCGCGCAGCTCGTCGATCGCGGTTTCGGCCATCGCGCGCTTGCGCGACTGGACGTCGACCAGATCCGGCGGATCGGCCTTCCCGTCGTCGGAAAGATCGCTGACGCCGATGCCGAGCAGGCGGAATTTCGTGCCGTCGGTCTCGCGACGCAACAAATCGAGCCCGGTTTGGAAGATGCGATCGGCCAGCCGTGTCGGATCGCCAAGCTGGCGGTTGCGTGTGCGCAGCTTGAAATCCTGCGTCTTCAGCTTCAGCACCACGGTGCGCCCGGCCATGCCGGATTTCTTCAGCCGCGCCGAGACTTTTTCCGACAGGCCGCGCAGCACCGGCACCAATTCTGCCAGCGAGCCGATGTCGTTGTCGAAGGTGGTTTCGGCCGACACGCTCTTGGCATCGCCGTCGGGGTCGACGCGGCGGTCGTCCTCGCCGCGCGAAAGCCGGTAGAGCCGGTCGCCCATGACACCGTAGCGCCGCATCAGTTCGCCGCGCTCCATGCGCTGCAGCTGGGCAATGGTGCGGATGCCGTCGCGCTCGAGCGTCGCGGCCAAGGCCTTGCCGACGCCCCAGATCAGCGTGACCGGCTGCCCGGCAAGAAAGCTTGGCGCTTCCGCTTCGCCGATGACCGAAAAGCCGCGCGGCTTGCGGAAGTCCGACGCGATCTTGGCGAGGAACTTGCAGTAAGAGAGACCGGCGGAAACGGTGATGCCGAGTTCCTTCTCGACGGTCTGTGCGAAGCGGGCCAGCACAAGCGCCGGCGGCATGCCATGCAGCCGCTCGGTACCGGCGAGGTCGAGAAAAGCTTCGTCGATCGACAGCGGCTCGACCAGCGGCGTCAGCGCCTGCATCAGCGCGCGCACCTCGCGGCCGACACCGACATATTTTTCCATGTTCGGCGCAATCACCACGGCCTCGGGACAGGCCTCGAGCGCCTTGAACATCGGCATCGCCGAGCGCACGCCCTGGATGCGGGCAATGTAGCAGGCAGTGGAGACGACGCCGCGCCTGCCGCCGCCGACGATGAGTGGCTTGTCCTTCAGCGCCGGATTGTCGCGCTTTTCGATGGCGGCATAGAAAGCGTCGCAGTCGATGTGAGCGATGTGCAGCCGGTAGAGTTCCGGATGACGGACAAGGCGCGGGCTGCCGCAGCGCTCGCAACGGCGCGTCTCGCTGCGCTGAGAAGCCAGGCAGTCGCGACAAAAGCCGTGTTCGGGATTGTTGACAGGAGCCGCCATCGCTGCGAACATAAAGAGAACAAACGCAATGGTACGACAGTGCAGGGCCGGCAACAAGCTTGGCCTGGGGAGAACGTATGAGCACGACCATAGTACCGCTGAGTCCTGAGCATTGGACCGATTTCGAGGATCTCTTCGGCAAGCAGGGCGCCTGTTACGGCTGCTGGTGCACGCATTTCCGGCTGACCCCGGCGGAGCGGCGGGCGAGCGACCGCGAGCGCAACAAGGATCACATCAAGGCGCGCATCGAAGCCGGCCCGCCGCCCGGGCTTCTAGCTTTCGAGGACGGCAAGGCCGTCGGCTGGATGCAGGTCGGCCCGCGCGCCGACGTGCCTGAATGGAACAATCAAGGCCGGGGCTCGGCGCCTGTCGATCCCGCGCATGCCCAAGACCCGAACGTCTGGGCGATCTCCTGCTTTTTCATTCGCGCCAAGGCGCGGGGCAGGGGCATCACTCATCGCCTTGTCGACGGCGGCATCGCCTTTGCCCGCGAAAATGGCGCCAGGCTGCTGGAAGCCTGCCCGATCGATCTGTCGCGCGATTCGCGTTCGATCGGGCTGTTCGTCGGCTCGTCGCGCGTGTTCGAGAAGGCCGGGTTCGAGAGGCTTCTGGAGCGCAAGCCCGGCAGGCCGCTGATGCGGCTGGTGCTTTAGCCGCTTGATGATTTGGCTTACAGTCATCGTCTTGCGGCTGTAATGCTTCTTTTCCACCAGAAGACGAAACGATTTGCCTTCCGAGACCGACGGAGACTGACGTGAAGCGTGTTTTGCCACTTGTTTTCATTCTTGCTTTCAGCGCGCCGGCCGTTGCGCAGACCGTCGACAGCCAGGGCGCCAAACAGCTTTCGGACAATCTGGCGCGCTATTTCGGCAAGCAGGCGTTCGAGAAGGGCGTGCTCAAGGTCTCGGTCGAAGGCGACGCCTACAAGATCGCAGTGGACGTCAAGGCCCTGGTCAGCGCCCTGCCGGAGCAGAAGCCGTTCAAGATCGACCTCGCGCCCTATGCCTTGATGGTGAAGCCGCGCAGCGATGGATTCTGGGACGTCACCTCGGATTTTTCCCACACCATGTCCTTCGAATTCAACGGACCCGAAGGCCCGCAAAGCATGCAAGTTTCGGTCAAGGACGGCAAGGGCTCCGCCGTCTACGATCCGAACCTGGCGGCGTTCACCAGCGGCGCCAGCTCGATGGCCGGCATGACGATGACGTCTCGGGAAGCCAAGCAGCAGGCGGACGTCACCGCCGGTGCTGGCACCGCGACGATTGCCGCCACCAAGTCGGCCAATGGCGGCGTCGACTTCAAGGCAACGCAAAAGGTCTCGAGCTTCGTCGAGACTATCAAGATGGACGATCCCAACAGCGGAATGAATTTTCCGGTCACCCTGAAAACGCCCGAACTTTCCGTTGATGCGAATGGCAAGGGCGTACGGACGAAGCCGTTGCTCGACCTTCTTGCCTTTGCCGTCGCCAACGAGGACGAAGCCAAGCTCAAGGCTAACCAGGCGGAGCTCAAATCGCTCCTGTTGGCCGCGCTGCCCGTCTGGGAAAGGATCGACGGCAACTACAGCTTTAAGGATTTCGAGGTGGAGAGCCCTGTCGGCAAATTCGCGGCGAAGCAGTTCAGCACCGCGTTCGCGATGGACGGAATCTCACCGAACGGCAGAGTCGATTACTCGATCAAGGCCTCCGGCCTGACGATCCCGCAGCAAGCGCTGCCCGCCTGGAGCGTCGCGTTGCTGCCGACGGATATCGACCTCAACTTCGGTGGCGCCAATATTGATCTCGATACCATGGCAAGGAAGACGATCGAAGCCTTTGATCTCAATAAGAATCCGTCGCTGCCGGATGCATTCGGCAAGGCTTTGGTCGAGGATTTCAAGGCCAAGAAGCCCAAGATCGTGTTCGGGCACTCGACAGTGAAGAATGGCGGTATCGAAGTCGCCATGGAAGGCGAGGTGTATTTCCCGGATAGCAAGAAAGCCGATGGGAGCGTGACCATCGACGTCGCCGGCTACGACAGGATCGTCGATGCCCTGAAGGAAGCGGCAAAGAGCGATGAGCAAATGGTGCAGGCCTTCCCGTTCGCGCTTGCCGTCAAGGGTTTTGGCAAGACACTGCCTGACGGTCGCCTGGAGTGGGTGATCAACACCAAGGCCGATGGGTCCATCGTCGTCAACGGCGCCATGCTGAAGGGCCCGGATAAAGTCCAGGACGACAGCGCGGGGCAGGACGACAATTCGAGCGGCGATGACGGCGCGAACGGAACGGACAATTCAACCGGCGGGGCCGATTCGGACGGCGGCGACAATGGCGGGGCTGGAGCGAAGCTGCAGCCCTGAGCGCCTGAATTATAGCCCGAGCGCGCCCGCAATCCTCGGCGCCGCCTCGCGCCAGTTATCGACCGAGATGATGTCGTCCGGCGTCGGCGGCAGGAAAGCGCGCAGCGAATTGTCGGCCATCAGGTGGAAGAGGTGCGCGTCGACGACAGAGCTGCGCGCCGACAGCAGGTTGGAGGGCTGATCGTCGACGAAGGCGACGGGCCGGCCCTTGGCGCCGCGCAGCTTGGCGATGGCTGGGCCCTTTGCCATTTCCGTGGTCAGCAGCGGGTAGTTCAGGCCCAGCACGTCGAGATGCGCCCGGCGCACGGCGCGGTGCTTGTGCGGCATCGCGGTCAGGAGCACGATCTCGGCGCGCTGTCCGAGCGACGCCAGCGCCTCCGCGGCGCCGTCGGTGATGCTTTGCCAATCGGCCTGGGCATCGAAGAAATCGTCGAGAAGCGCCGTCACTTCCGCCTGCTCGATCAGCCGGCCGGACGCCATCTCGGCGATGTTGCCGGTGAGCCGGAAGGAGGCGAGAGTCAGCCCGAAGCCGCGCGACTTCAGGTAGCGCGGGAAGGGCCGGATGAATTCGAGCACGACATCATCGACATCGAGCACCAGCAGCGGCCGGTCGTCGGCCGCCAACTCCTCGATCTGGCGCGCGGTCTCGGGATCGTCGCTCATGTCGAGCGCTCATGATCGTCGTTGCCGAGCGGCAGCTCCCGCAAAGCCTTGCCGACGGCAGCCGGTGGCGTGCCCGTTTCCTCGGCAAAGCGCAAAAGCGTCGGCTCGTGGGCGAGGATGAACTGCAGCACGCCGGCAAGGAAGCCCGGCTCCGCGGCAGCGTGGCGGATCGAGCGCGCCTCGATGCCGGTTATCGCCAGGAAGCGAGGCAACAGCTCCGGATCGCCGGCGACGAAGCCAAGCGCCTTGACGGCAAGGGTTTCCGCCTCCTCACGCATTGACGCTGCGTCTGCCATCATTACCTTTTGCCGATGTGCATGTTGAGTCTTTCTTCCGCAGTAATGGCAAGCGTCGCTTGCGGCAAGTCTCAGCCGCTTCAGCCCTGCAGCCGCAAGTGGAATCGGTGTGCTTTTCCAACGGCAGGTTTGCGTTTCGTCAATCATATTGACGTACGGTACAGGCGGGTTGGGTGCGATCCGGCAAGGACGCATGACGGCGGTCTTCGGCTCAGGGGACCGTCGGGACGGGAAATTGATGGCTAAGAAGGTCATGATCGTCGAGGACAATGAGCTCAACATGAAGCTCTTTCGGGACCTCATCGAAGCCAGCGGTTACGAAACGGTCCGCACGCGCAACGGCCTGGAGGCGCTGGATCTCGCGCGCCAGCACCGGCCGGACCTGATCCTGATGGACATCCAACTGCCCGAGGTTTCTGGCCTGGAAGTGACCAAGTGGCTGAAGGAAGACGACGAATTGCACTCGATCCCGGTCATCGCCGTCACCGCCTTCGCGATGAAGGGCGACGAGGAGCGCATCCGGCAGGGCGGTTGTGAGGCCTATATTTCCAAGCCGATCTCGGTGCCGCGCTTCATCGAAACGATCAAATCCTATCTGGGCGATGCCTGAGCCGGAGCCTTTGAGATGACTGCGCGGATCCTCGTCGTCGATGACATCCCCGCCAATGTGCGGCTGCTGGAGGTGCGGCTGCTGGCCGAATATTTCGAGGTGCTGACGGCCGGCAACGGCCCGGATGCGATCGAGACCTGCGAAAACGGCAAAGTCGATGTCGTGCTGCTCGACGTGATGATGCCGGGCATGGACGGCTTCGAGGTCTGTAAGCGGCTGAAGAGCGACCCGGCGACCTCGCATATTCCGGTGGTCATGATCACCGCGCTCGACCAGGTATCCGACCGGGTGCGCGGCCTTGAGGCGGGCGCCGACGATTTCCTCACCAAGCCGGTCAATGATCTGCAACTGATGACGCGGGTGAAGAGCCTGGTCAGGCTGAAGTCGCTGACCGACGAATTGCGGCTGCGCGCCTCGACCACGCGCAACATCGGCATCGAAGAGCTGCTCAGCCGCAATTTCGCGACGGAAGACACCAAGCCCAAGGTGCTTCTGGTGGACGAGCGCAAGTCGTCTATCGAGCGTATCCAGAAGATGCTTCGCGGCAGCGCCGATCTCGACGTCGCCACCGATCCGAATGCCGGATTCTTCCAGGCCGCCGAGACCGCCTATGAATGCGTGCTGATCTCGACGGCTTTCGCCGATTTCGATGCGCTCCGGCTTTGCTCGCAACTGCGCTCGCTCGACCGCACCCGCTTCCTGCCGATCATGCTCTTGGCCGATGAGGGCGAGGAGGGCCGCATCATCCGCGGCCTCGAACTCGGCATCAACGACTATCTGACGCGGCCGATCGATCAGCACGAGCTGACGGCCCGGCTGCGCACGCAGGTGCGGCGCAAGCGCTATAACGATCAGCTGCGCGCCAGCGTCACCCAGACCATCGAGATGGCGGTGACCGACGCGCTGACCGGCCTGCACAACCGCCGCTACCTGGATAGCCATCTTGAGACGCTGTTCGACCGCGCCGTGGCGCGGCGGCGGCCGCTCTCGGTGATGATCACCGACCTCGACCGTTTCAAATCCATCAATGACGCCCATGGCCATGACGGCGGCGACGACGTTCTGCGTGAATTCGCCAGGCGGCTGCGCAAGAACGTGCGCGGCATCGATCTCGCCTGCCGCTTCGGCGGCGAGGAGTTCGTCGTGGTCATGCCGGATACCGACGGGCCAATCGCCGAGAAGGTGGCCGAGCGTATCCGCGCCGAGATCGCGCAGGCGCCCTTCGCAATCGGAAGCAGTGGCAAGACGATCGAGGTGACGGTCAGCGTCGGCGTGTCATCGGTGCTGAGGGGAGCCGATACGGTCGCGGGGTTGATGAAGCGAGCCGACCTTGCGCTCTACGAGGCCAAGAGCGGCGGCCGCAACCGGGTTGTCGCCAAGGCCGCCTAATCCATGCCACCCAATGGTGCGCAGCAGTTTTGCCGCATCGACATGGACAAGACCAGAAGACTTAAGCGCGTTGCCTGAAATCGTTGCGCCGTGAAGCGGTTACGCACGGAAGCCCCCAATTCCGCGTCAACCCGATAGGGTTAGGAATTTACCTTAATCCAAGCGATTCGGGAGCCGTGGTTAAGAAATGGTTGATTTTCATACGTTCTTGCGCAAATCTGCTTGGCATAGACCGAAGACGAAGCCGGCACGAGGGTAGACTGCCCGGCTCGATCCAAAAAAATACCCCATGATGCTCAGGTCCGCCGCATCTCCTGGGTCCGTGGGGTCGGCCGGCCGGCGCTGGCACATAGTGGCCTCCTCGTACCGCTGCCAACCGCCGACCGGCCCCCTTTTTCTCATGATGATTCAGCGTCAGGCAGCCGCGGGCTTTCTTGCTCGAGCATCCGCCCGCTGAAAACAAAAACGCCGCCCCAAGGGGCGGCGTTTCGGCATTTCAGGATAAACCAGATTACTTGATCTTGGTTTCCTTGAACTCGACGTGCTTCTTAGCGATCGGGTCGTACTTACGGAACGACAGCTTGTCCGTCTTGGTGCGGCTGTTCTTGCTGGTCACGTAGAAGAAACCGGTGTCGGCGGTCGACAGAAGCTTGATCTTGATGTTTGCGGCTTTGGCCATGATGATCGTCCGTTAATGTTCGTGGAGTTTTGGCCGCTGGAGCACGGGGAAAACACCCGGACGCGGGAAACTTGGCGCGACACATAAAGAAGACGCCCGGAAAGTCAAGCCCAAGCCCCTTCTTGCCCCGTTTTGACGCGGCGGAACTCGCCGCGTCAGGCGTTCTCCCTGACCTGCAGATCGGGCTTCTTCCAGTCACCGGTCGTGTTCCACCAGCGGTTCGGATTGGTATGGTCGTCGAGTCCCTTGGAACGGCTGGTCAGCAGCGGCTGAATGCGGATCACAGGCTCCTGGTAGGAATGGGCCTGGAATATCGCTTCGGCGACACGGGCGGCGAGCGCCTGATCGTCGGGCAGTTCGAACGACACCTCGACCGTGCCCGGCCGCCTGCGCAACTCGATCTCGGCGCCCGCGGCAGCGCCTTCGAGCGTCCGGTAGCGCTCTATTCCTTGCGCCGACTGGTAGGCATTGCCGTCATACTTGCCCATGCGCAGCGGCGTGATCGCCACCACCGCCTCCATGATGCGCTCGACATCGGCCGCCGGCGCCTGGAAGGTGACGAGCAGAAGCAGTTCCATCCTGAGGGACTTGGTTTCAAAGCCGCTGTCGATCATCGCTATATCCTCGCTCTTCCTGGATCGGAGCGAGGGTATAGCAGGGGGCCTGCTGACACGGTGATGTCAGCATGCCCCGGTGCCGGGCGACATTTTCACTAGAGGATCTTTCGCACCAGCCTGACGAGGACTAGGAGCATGTACGCGGCAAAGAACAGCGCCAGCGACCAGCCGAAGCCCGAAGGGCCGAAGGCGTCCATGCCGATGCCGATCGCCTGCGGACCGATCACCATGCCGACGCCGTAGCAGAGCACGAAGGCGGCGTTGGCGGAGGCGAGCTCATGGCCGGAAAGCTGAGAACCCAGATGCGCAAGGCCGATCGTGTACATGGCCGCGACCACACCGCCCCAGACGAACAGAAGCGCCGCCATCAGGTGCCAGTCCTTGGCGAAGAAAGGCATGAACACGGTTCCGATGAGGCCGACCGTGGCGCAGGCCAGAAGCAGGTAGCGGCGGTCCGAGACTCGGTCGCTGATCATCCCGATCGGTATCTGCAGCAGCACGTTGCCGAGCCCGATCATGGTCAGCAACAGCGCGGCGTCGGCCTCGGAGTAGCCGACGCGGCTGCCATAGACCGGGAACAGCGAAAAGCCGCCGGTCTCGACGGCGCCGAACACCAGCACGGCGAAGGTTGCTGTGGGCACCATCCAGATATAGCGCAGGAAATGGCTGGTTTCGCCGTCGGCGACGATCGCCGGGCTCTCGTTACGAGCCGCCAGCACCGGGATGGCAGCAAGCGTCACCAGCGCAATGGTGACGCCGAACGGCAGGAATCCACCGGAGCCGACATGGGCGAACAGCCACGGCCCGGCGGCGAAGCCCAGAGAAAGCACCGTGGCGTAGATGCCAAGCACAAGGCCGCGACGATGCGGGGGCGCCGAGGTGCTGATCCAGAATTCCGACAGAATGAAGAGCACTGTCAGCGAAATGTGCAGCGCGACGCGGAGCGGAAACCACATCCAGAAGGCCGGCGCGAAATGAAAGCCGACAAAAGCGAGCGCGCCAACGGCGATCATCAAAAGCATGGTCTGGGCGACGCCGAGGCGCATGGCCAGCGGCGTGGCGAGCGGCGCGCCGGCGATCGAGGCGAGCCCGGCGACCGCCGTGTTGAGGCCGATCATCGAGGCCGAGTGGCCGCGCGATTCGAGGATGACGCTGAGCAGCGGCATGCCGAGGCCGATGGCAATGCCGACCACGCTGATCGAGGAGATCGCCGCAGTCATCGGCAGCCAGTGTACGCGTTCGTCGCCCTGTTGCTGGGTATCGACCGTCATCGATGGGGATGCTCTGCTTCTAAAGGACTTCGCGAACGAAGCGGTTTCGGATGAGGCGGAAGAACGGCACTGCGCCGCCCGGACGTAGCAACGGATCGTGGGCGAGCCGCCTTTCCAGTTCTTCCAGGATCATGCGGGTGATGTCGGGTGTGTCGGCCTTGCGGGCGTCGCCAAGCGGCAGCCAGACGAGCTCCTCCAACTCGTTGGTTGGACCACCGTCGGGCAATTCGACGGCGACATCCTCACGCCAGGCGCTGAAGAAGCGGGTATCGAAGCGGCGCACGCGGTTGGGCGGCGTTATGGCGCGGGCAATGAAGCGCAGGGCGTCCAGCGACGGTGCGACGCTGTGTTCGACGAAACCCTGCCAATCGCGCTTGGCGGTCGCGAACGGGCCTTTACGACCGATCAGCAGGCCGGCTTCCTCGTAAGTCTCACGAATTGCCGACATGGCGATGGCGCGCGCCCGTGCGGCACTCGCGCGGCCGGGGCCGCTCACAAGCCTCGCCTCTTCCTCAGGATGCAGCGGGGCAGCCACCGGAACGCGGCTGTCGGCGGGATCGGTGCGGCCCCCGGGGAAGACGAATTTTCCCGGCATGAAGGCGTGGCCGGCATGGCGCCGGCCCATCAGCACCAGAACGTCGCTGGTTCTCCTGTCGAGCAGGATCAAGGTTGCGGCATCGCGCGGGCGAAGCGCCCGACCGCCGTGCACGGCCAAGCCTTTATCGAGCTTGTCGACATCCGCCTTGGTCATTCCTTCCATGCGCTCGACCTAGCGGAAACTTCTCGAACGCGAAAGTGGCTTACGTGTTCGGGCCTTTGCACCAGCCCGGACCAAACGTCGCTGCCGGAGCAATTCCAGGAAAAAACGCGCAGCGGTTCTCGATCTGGAATTCCACTGCTCGGAGATGGTCGTTGTTTGTATCAAGGACAGAACCGCTCCAGGCTTAGAGATGCGGCTCGAACTCGTCCTTCTCGCCGCCGAAGCCGTGCATATAGAGCGCCCATTGCAGGCCAATGACGGCGCCTTTGACCGGCTGCAACAGCGCGACGGCCAGAATAATGGTCAGCGGCACCCAGATCAGCGCGTGCTGCCAGGTCGAAAGCGTGGTGGCGGCCTCCACAGTCATGAAGGCGCCAACCACAATGTGGCCGACGATGACGATCACCAGATAGGCGGGAAGGTCGTCGGCGCGATGGTGATGAAGCTCCTCGCCGCAGACGCCGCATTTGTCGACGGGCTTTGTGAAGGCGCCGAACAGCTTGCCTTCGCCGCAATGCGGGCACCGGCCAAGCATGCCGCGCTTGATTGCCGTCCACAGCGGACGCGCGACGCGGCCCGAATGGTGCTCGCCGCCGAAAACCTGTTCTTCCATGCCCTTCGACATCATCTTCTCCTGCCGCGGGGACCCATGCGCGACTGCGACGCGCGGGCGCGGCCCTTGGTCTTGTGGAACGACCGTCGCGAGCCTGGCAGCGGCTTCGGGTCGCTCAGCATTTCGAAACGCATCGCGCCCGCCATCGGCGCAACCTCGAGCAGCCGCACCTCGACGCGGTCGGCTAGCTGGTAGCCCTTGCCGGTGCGCTCTCCGAACAGCGATCGAGCGGTTTCATCGTAGATATAGTAATCGCCGTCCAAACTTGACACCGGGATGAAACCATCGGCGCCATACTGCGGCAATTGGACAAAGAGTCCCGCCTTGGCGACGCCGGAGATGCGAGCGTCGAAGGTGTCGTTGATGCGCTCGGCGAGATAGGCCGCGATCAGCCGGTCGACCGTGTCGCGTTCGGCCGCCATGGCGCGGCGTTCGGTGGCCGAGATCAGCGCGCCGACCTCTTCCAGGCGATCCGCTTCCTGCTGCGTCAGGCCGCCGGGACCGAGGCCGAGCGCGGCAATCAGTCCGCGATGCACGATGAGATCCGCATAGCGCCGGATCGGCGAGGTGAAATGCGCGTAGCGTCTCAGGTTGAGACCGAAATGGCCGATGTTCTTCGGCGAGTATTCGGCCTGGCTCTGTGAGCGCAGCACCACTTCATTGACCAGCGCCTCGTTGTCGGCGCCGCGCACCCGCTCCAGAATGCCGTTGAACTGCCCGGGCCGCATCTGCGCGCCGCGCGCCAGCGACAGGCCAAGCGTGTGCAGGAACTCGCGCAGCGATTCCTGTTTCGCCAGCGACGGCGCGTCGTGGATGCGATAGACGAGCGGCTCTTTCTTGCCTTCAAGCGTCTCCGCGGCCGCGACATTGGCCTGGATCATGAACTCCTCGATCAGCTTGTGGGCGTCGAGGCGCTCCGGCACGACGACCCGGTCGACGGTGCCGTCGGGCTTGAGCAGGATCTTGCGTTCCGGCAGCTCCAGTTCGAGCGGCTGGCGGCTGTCGCGGCCGCGCTTGAGCACGGCATAGGCATCCCAGAGGGGCTTCAGAACGCCTTCGAGGATCGGCCCCGTCTTGTCGTCGGGCACGCCATCGATCCCCGCCTGCGCCTGCGGGTAGGCGAGCTTGGCCGCCGATTTCATCATGATGCGGTGGAACGAGTGCCTGAGCTTGCGGCCTTCCGCCGAAAAGGTCATGCGCACGGCGATCGCCGGGCGGTCCTCCGCTTCGCGCAGCGAGCAGAGGTCGTTGGAGATGCGCTCGGGCAGCATCGGCACGACGCGGTCCGGGAAATAGACCGAATTGCCACGCTTCAGCGCCTCGCGGTCGAGCGGCGTGCCGTAGCGGACATAGGCCGCGACATCGGCGATTGCCACGGTGACGATGACGCCGCCGGGATTCTTCTTATCCGTATCGGGCGTGGCGAACACCGCGTCGTCATGGTCCTTGGCGTCGGCCGGATCGATGGTAACCAGCGGCAGATCGCGCCAGTCCTCGCGCCCGGCAAGCGAAACCGGCTTCACGGCGTCGGCTTCGGCGATCACATGGGCCGGAAAGACGTGGGGTATGTCGTGGGCGTGGATGGCGATCATCGAGACCGCCTTCTCGCTAGTCAGCGAGCCCAGCACCGCCAGCACCTTGGCCCGCGGCAGGCCGTAGCGCGAAGCGCGCGCCGGCTCGACCTCGACCAGATCGCCATTTTTGGCGCCGTTCTGGAATTCCTTGTCGACGATCAGCTCGGGCTGGCGGCGTTCCACCGGCTCGATGCGAAAGGTGCCGTCCTTCAGCACGCGGAAGACGCCGAGCACGGCTTCGCTGCGCTTCTCGAAAATCTTCATGACCCGCCCGGTATAGGCGGGGCCTGAGGGATCGTCGGTCGGGAAGGTCTTGGCGAGGACGCGGGCGCCGATGCCCGGAACCGGGCCGCTGGCGCCGCGCGAAATGCGGATGGCGATCACGGGCGGCGAGCCCGGGCCGGTGTATTCGCTCGGATGCGCCAGAAGCACACCATCGTTATCGCGGCCGAAAATGTCGAGCACGGCGACATGGGGCAGGGAGCCGGCGCGGGTGAGCCGCTTGCGGTTCCTGGTCAGCAGGCCCTCATCCTGCAGGTCGCGCAGCAGATCCTTGAGCCAGATGCGGTCCTCGCCGCGCAGCGCGAACGCCTTGGCGATGTCGCGTTTTCCGGAGCGGTCGGGGTTCTCAGCGATGTAGCGCAGGATTTCGTCGCGCGAGGGCCGGTAGTCATCCTTGACCACCTTCGCCCTGGTGTCGGCGCTGCGCGGATCGCCGTGACTTCTTCCGGAGATCCTGCGCGCCACGTCGTGCTATCCTTTCTTTGCCGCCCGGCGGAACGGCTTCTTGCCGCCTCCGCCCTTGGCTTCCTTCTCAGCAATCAGGGCGATTGCCTCGTCCATCGTCACCGATTGCGGATCCTTGCCCTTGGGCAGCGTGGCATTGACCTTGCCGTAATTGACGTAGGGTCCGTAGCGGCCGTCGCGCACGACGATCTTGCCGCCGCCGTCGGGATGCTCGCCCAGTTCCTTCAACGCAGCCGGCGTGCTCCCGTTGCGGCCGCCCTTGCCCTTCTGCTGCTTCTCGGCGATCACCGAAACGGCGCGGTTCAGGCCGATCGAGAACACGTCCTCGATGCTTTCGAGATTGGCGTAGGTGCCGTCGTGCAGCACGAAGGGTCCGTACCGCCCAAGACCGGCCGAGATCATCTTGCCGGTTTCCGGATGCTTACCGACATCGCGCGGCAATGCCAGCAGCGCCAGCGCCTTCTCATGGTCGATCGACTCGGCGGTCCAGCCCTTGGGCAGGCTCGAGCGCTTAGCGTCCTTGCCTTCGCCGCGCTGGATGTAGGGGCCGAAGCGGCCGCTCCGGAGCGTGATCTCCTCGGCGGTGTATGGATCCTTGCCGAGTAGCTTGACGCCGTCGTCGCCGTTGCCGTTCTCGCCGTTGGGATTGGCGGCGTCGCCAAGCTGGCGGGTATAGGAGCATTCCGGATAATTCGAGCAGCCGACAAAGGCGCCGAACTTACCGAGCTTCAGCGACAGGTTGCCGGTGCCGCATTTCGGGCAGACGCGCGGGTTTGAGCCGTCCTCCCGCGCGGGGAACACCAGCGGCGCCAGCTCGTCGTTGAGCGCATCGAGCACGTCTGAGACGCGCAGTTCCTTGATGTCGTCGACGGCGCCCGAAAAATCCTTCCAGAAGTCGCGCAGCACGTCCTTCCAGGCGAGCTTGCCGTCGGAGATCTCGTCGAGCTTTTCCTCGAGCGAGGCTGTGAAGTCATATTCGACATAGCGCTCGAAGAAGCTTTCGAGGAAGGCCGACAGCAGCCGGCCCTTGGCCTGCGGCACCAGCTTGCGCCGGTCGATGGCGACGTAGTCGCGGTCCTCAAGCGTCTTCAGGATCGCCGTGTAGGTCGACGGCCGGCCAATGCCGAGCTCTTCCAGCTTCTTGATCAGCGACGCCTCGGAATAGCGCGGCGGCGGCTCGGTCGTGTGCTGGGTGGCGTTGATCGCCTCGCGGGCAAGCTGCTCGCCGGCGCGGATCTCGGGCAGGCGGCGGCTTTCCTCGTCCTCCGCGTCCTCGTCCTTCTGGTCGGTGTAGGCGGCGATGAAGCCGTCGAAGCGGATGACCGAGCCGACCGCGCGAAGCTCGGCGGTGCGGGCGCCGTTGACCGCCTCGATCTCGACCGTGGTGCGCTCGATCTCGGCCGGCTGCATCTGGCTGGCGATCGCGCGCTTCCAGATCAGCTCATAGAGGCGCGCCTGATCGGCATCGAGATATTGCCTGACCGATGCCGGCGTGCGCTTGAAATCGGTAGGGCGGATCGCCTCATGCGCTTCCTGGGCGTTCTTGGCCTTGACCGAATAATAGCGTGGGTTTTCGGGCAGGTATTTCGCGCCGAACTCGCTGGCGATGGCATCGCGCGCCGCGGTGATCGCCTCCGGCGCCATCTGCACGCCGTCGGTTCGCATATAGGTGATGAGGCCGGCGGTCTCGCCGCCGACATCCATGCCTTCGTAAAGCTTCTGCGCCACCTGCATGGTGCGGTTGGCCGAGAAGCCGAGCCGCGAGGAGGCGGCCTGCTGCAGCGTCGAGGTGGTGAAGGGCGGGCCCGGATTGCGCTTGGTGGGCTTGGCTTCGACCGACAGCGCCTTGAAGGTCGCACCTTCGAGCATCGCCTTGATGTCGTCGGCCTGGGCCTTGTTGGCGATGTCGAGCTTCTGCAGCTTCTTGCCGGCATAGGCGGTCAGCCGCGCCTCGAAACTGTCGTTGCGCGGCGTGTTGAGGATGGCGGCGATCTGCCAGTATTCCTCGCGGACGAAGCGCTCGATCTCGGATTCGCGGTCGCAGACCAGCCGCAGCGCCACCGACTGCACGCGCCCGGCGGAACGGGCGCCCGGCAGCTTGCGCCACAGCACCGGCGAGAGGGTGAAGCCGACGAGATAGTCGAGCGCGCGGCGCGCGAGATAGGCGTCCACCAGCGGCGCATCGATCTGGCGCGGATTGGCCATGGCCTCCATTACCGAGGTCTTTGTTATGGCGTTGAAGACGACGCGGCTGACCGGCTTGTCCTTCAGCGCGCGCTTCTGCCTCAGCACTTCCAGCACATGCCAGGAAATCGCCTCGCCCTCGCGATCCGGGTCGGTGGCGAGGATCAGCCCGTCGGCGTCCTTGACCGCCTTGGCGATGTCGGCGAGGCGCTTGCCGGAGGCGGTGTCTACCGACCAGGACATGGCGAAGTCCTCGTCCGGGCGCACCGAGCCGTCCTTGGCCGGCAGATCGCGGACATGGCCGAACGAGGCCAGGACCTTATAGTTCTTGCCCAGATATTTGTTGATTGTCTTCGCCTTGGCCGGCGATTCGACGACGACGACGTCCATGAGGTCTCTTATCAGCTGTGAGGCGGCGGAAGAGCTCCGCGGCGCACGACGAAATCCCACTCTTTTCGTCGCTCACATGGCCGTGCTTTTGCAATCGGTCAAGGGGACAGGCCCAATTTGCGAACTGGCCGACAGCGATACACTCTTAGAGTGTATGGCGGAGAACACATTTTTTGGCGCACCGACGGATCGTGTCTTGGTTCGGTCTTTTACCGAGGGGAGTCGCCGACAGAACCAGCATCGGCCCGGCGGTACGCGGACGGCACGCGGCACTGGCGCGCCATCCATTGAACGCGCAGCGGCCGCCGCTTCTTCCTCGGCTAGCGACCACGCGCCACACAATGGTGATTGGCACGAGGGCGCCGGCATCGCTATATCGGCGCCAGCACAACCGGGGCATCGTGAAATGGCATTGGACATCGGCTATGTCAGCGCGGTCGGAGCAGGGGCGATCTCGTTCCTGTCGCCGTGCGTGCTGCCGCTGGTGCCGCCTTATCTTTGCTACATGGCCGGCGTTTCGGTCGACGATTTCCGCGGCAACGCCGGCGCGACGGCGCGCGAAGGCGCACGTGGCGCGCTGCTCTATGCCTCTGTTGCCTTCGTGCTCGGCTTCTCGACCGTCTTCGTCGCGCTTGGCGCCGGCGCCTCGACGATCGGCCGGCTGCTGCGCGTCTGGCAGGAACCGCTGGCGATGGTGGCCGGCGCGCTGATCATCATCATGGGCCTGAATTTCCTCGGCATCGTGCGCATCCCGCTCTTGTCGCGCGAGGCGCGCTTCCAGTCGCAGGGCAAGCCGGCCAGCATGATCGCCGCCTATGTCATGGGGCTGGCCTTTGCCTTCGGCTGGACGCCCTGCATCGGCCCGGTGCTGGGGCCGATCCTGACTTTAGCCGGCGGCCGCGAGACGGTGGGCGAGGGCGCGCTGCTGCTCGCCGCCTATTCGCTCGGGCTCGGCATCCCCTTCCTGATCGCGGCGCTGTTTTCCGGCGCCTTCATGCGCTTCTTGGGAAAATTCCGCGTCCATCTCGGTCGCGTGGAAAAAGCGATCGGCGCGCTGCTCGTCGTCGCCGGCGTGTTTTTTCTCACCGGTGGCGTGCAGAGCGCATCCTACTGGCTGCTGGAAAACTTCCCGGCGCTCGGGCGGCTCGGGTGATCTGCCACTTCGTGCACAGGATCGAATTGTGGACCCGCCGATCAAGAGTCCAGGTGATCCGCTGTCTCACCGGAATTTAACCGCATTGGTGCAGCATCACGCCGCTGCTAGCATGCGATGATTTGAATCCCTTCATACGGTTGCCCTATGAGCCAGAGATCCTGCCTGTCCGTCATCCTCGCCGCCGGCGAAGGTACGCGCATGAAGAGCGCGATGCCCAAGGTGCTGCACGCCATTGCCGGCCTGCCGATGGTGGCTCATGTGGTGAAGGCCGCTGAGGCCGCCGGGGCAACGGGTCTGGCGCTGGTGATCGGCCACGGCGCCGACGAGATGCGGAAGGCGGTGCAGAAATTCGCGCCGAAAGCCGAGACCTTCGTGCAGGAGAAGCGGCTCGGCACGGCCCATGCGGTGCTTGCCGCGCGCGAAGCGATAGCGAAGGGCTACGACGACATCCTCGTCATGTTCGGCGACACGCCGCTGATCGATGCGGCAGCGCTGGCTGCCGCGCGGCAGAAGCTGGCGGAGGGTGCTGCCGTTGCGGTGATCGGCTTCCGCCCGCCCAATCCGACGGGATACGGCCGGCTGATCGAGAAGGGCGGGCGTCTCGTCGCCATCAGGGAGGAGAAGGACTGCTCCGAGGCGGAAAAAAAGCTCGGCTTCTGCAATGCCGGGATGATGGCGGTGGCCGGCAACCAGGCGCTTCGGCTGCTCGACAAGGTCGGCAACAACAATGCCAAGGGCGAGTTCTATCTCACCGACATCGTCGAGCTCGCCGGCGCGGACGGGCTCGATGTGGTGGCCACGGAGGCGAGCTTCGAAAGCGCGCTCGGCATCAACAACCGGGCCGAGCTCGCCGAGGCGGAAGCTATCTGGCAGGCGCGCCAGCGGCGCGAGGCGATGCTTGCCGGCGTGACGCTGATCGCGCCTGAAACCGTCTACTTCTCGCACGACACCGAGATCGGTGCCGATACGATTGTCGAGCCGCATGTCTGGTTCGGCCCGGGCGTCAAGATCGCTTCAGGGGCGAAAATCCACGCCTTCAGCCATATCGAAGGCGCCACGATCGCTTCCAATTGCGATGTCGGGCCGTTCGCGCGGCTGCGGCCGGGCGCCGATCTGCGGCAAAAGGCCAAGGTCGGCAATTTCTGCGAGGTCAAGCAGGCAACGATCGAGGAAGGCGCCAAGGTCAACCACCTGACTTATATCGGCGACGCGCGGGTCGGTGCTGGGGCGAATATCGGCGCTGGCACCATCACCTGCAACTATGACGGCTTTTCCAAATTCTTCACCGATATCGGCGAGGGCGCGTTCGTCGGCTCCAACTCCGCGCTGGTGGCGCCGGTCACGATCGGCAAGGGTGGCTACATCGCTTCGGGCAGCGTGATCACCGAGAGCGTGCCCGACGATGCGCTGGCCTTCGGCCGCGCCCGCCAAAAGACGCTGCCCAGAAAAGGCAAGGAATTGCGCGAGCGCTTCGCGTCGGCGGCCGCGGCGAAGAAAAGAGCCGCGGAATGATCGTCAAAGGACGTTTGCTGGGCCGGCGCCGCTGGCGCCAACCATAAGATCGAGCACCGCGCCGCGAAAAACCAACCATTTGCAGTAACCGGATTGCAAGCGCGGCGTGTCATGGTGCATCAGTCGTAAAACCGTTCCGGGTGACACCGAACGAAACGCAAAGTGACTTTCGCGGCAGGCCGGCCATCCGTAAATAGCGCTGGGTTTTCGCGGGGAATCGGGGGCAGCGTATGTGCGGTATCGTTGGAATTGTCGGCCATTCACAGGTCGCGCCGCTGATCGTCGATGCGCTGAAGCGGCTCGAATATCGCGGCTATGACTCGGCCGGCGTCGCCACCATCGAGAATGGCACGCTCGGCCGCCGCCGCGCAGAAGGCAAGCTCATCAATCTCGAACGCCGGCTGAAAGAAGATCCGCTGGAAGGCACGATCGGCATCGGCCATACCCGCTGGGCGACCCATGGCGTGCCGAACGAGACCAATGCGCATCCGCATTTTTCCGAAGGCGTCGCGATTGTCCACAACGGCATCATCGAGAACTTCGCCGAGCTGCGCGACGAGCTCTCCCGCGATGGCTACAAATTCGCCTCTCAGACGGACACCGAGGTCGTCGCGCATCTGGTCGCGCGGGAGCTCGCCAAGGGGCTGAAGCCGGTCCAGGCAGCGCACCAGGCGCTGAAGCGGCTCTCGGGCGCGTTTGCGCTGGCGATCATGTTCAAGGGCGACGAGGATCTGATCGTCGGCGCCCGCAACGGTCCGCCGCTTGCCGTCGGCCATGGCGACGGCGAGATGTTTTTGGGCTCGGACGCGATCGCGCTGGCGCCTTTCACCAACGCAGTCACCTATCTCGAAGATGGCGACTGGGCGGAAGTGCGTCGCAACAGCGTCACCATCTATGACGCCGACGGCAACAAGGTCGACCGCAAGCGCCAGCAGTCGCTCTCGACCAGCTTCATGGTCGACAAGGGCAACCGCCGCCATTTCATGGAAAAGGAAATCCATGAGCAGCCGGAGGTGATCTCGCACACGCTGGCGCATTATGTCGATTTCGTCTCCGGCGTGTCGAGGCCGCTCGATCTGCCCTTCGACTTTGCCAAGATCGGCCGGTTGGCGCTCTCGGCCTGCGGCACCGCCTATCTGGCCGGGCTGATCAGCAAATACTGGTTCGAGCGCTATGCGCGGCTGCCGGTCGACATCGACGTCGCCTCGGAATTCCGTTACCGCGAGATGCCGTTGTCCGGGAACGACGCGGCGTTCTTCATATCGCAGTCGGGCGAGACCGCCGACACGCTGGCTTCCCTGCGCTACTGCCGCCAGGCCGGCATGAAGATCGGCGCGGTGGTCAATGTGCGCGAATCGACCATGGCGCGCGAATCCGACGTCGTGCTGCCGACGCTTGCCGGGCCGGAGATCGGCGTCGCCTCGACGAAGGCTTTCACCTGCCAGCTCTCCGTGCTGGCCTCGCTCGCAGTGCGGGCCGGCGTGGCGCGCGGGACGATCTCGCGCGATGAGGAGAAGCGGCTGGTGCGCGAGCTTTCCGAGGCGCCGCGCTTTGCCACACAGGTGCTGAAGCTCGACGAGCAGATCGAACGCATCTCGCGTGATCTGTCCCGCTACAAGGATGTGCTCTATCTCGGCCGCGACACCAATTTTCCACTAGCCATGGAAGGGGCGCTGAAGCTCAAGGAAATCTCCTACATCCACGCCGAAGGCTATGCCGGCGGCGAGCTGAAGCATGGACCGATCGCGCTGATCGACGAAAACATGCCGGTTATCGTGATCGCGCCGCATGACCGCATCTTCGAAAAGACGGTTTCCAACATGCAGGAAGTCGCGGCGCGCGGCGGCAAGATCATCCTGATCACCGACGCCAAGGGCGCGGCCCAGGCCGGCATCAAGTCGATGGAGACGATCATCCTGCCCGAAGTACCTGAGATCATCGCGCCGATCATCTACGCGCTGCCGATCCAGATGCTCGCCTATTTCACCGCAGTGTTCATGGGCACCGATGTCGACCAGCCGCGCAATCTGGCGAAATCGGTCACGGTGGAATAGCACTGTCACTGCTTCTTTTGGGCACCGTAGTTCGAAGTATGGCTTGCCGATGGCCCTTTCACTCCTCGAGGGGCGTCGCGGAATGGATCCTGGGTCTACGCCGCGTCGCTTCGCTCCTTGCTCCGCGCGTGGATGACGAAGGGAAGGGGTGTTGCAGCCAGTCGCGAACGCAGGAGCTTCCATTTGGAACGCTGAAAGCCGCTTCATAGAGAGCGCTCTTTAAAAACTTCGCAGTTCCAAACCGAATTGCGGTTCACTAAAGTTCAACCGCAATCTGCGCCGCGGTGATCCTATGTCCGACGCCCTGAAGACCTCTGGCATGACCCGGCTCAGGAATTATTTCCTGACGGGCTTCATCGTCTGCGCGCCGCTGGCGATCACCGCCTATATCGCCTGGTCGCTCATCGGCTGGGTCGATTCCTGGGTGAAGCCCTACATTCCCGCCCGCTACAACCCCGACACCTATCTGCCGTTTCCGGTCCCCGGTTTCGGGCTGATCGTGGCGCTGGTGCTGATCACGTTCATCGGTTTCATGACGGCCAACATCGTCGGCCGCGCAATCGTCAATTTCGGCGAGCGGCTGCTTGGCCGCATGCCGCTGGTGCGCGGCATCTACCGCTCCCTGAAGCAGATTTTCGAGACGGTGCTGTCGAACAAGGGCGACATGTTCCGCCAGGTCGGGCTGGTCGAATATCCGCGCAAGGGAGTCTGGTCGCTGGTCTTCGTCGCCAGCGAGAAGGAAACCGAGATCAACCAGAAGCTCGACCAGGAAGGCGATCCGTTGATCGCGGTGTTCATGCCCTGCACGCCGAACCCGACCACAGGCTTCCTGATGTATGTTTATAAATCCGAGATCGTGCTGCTCGACATGACGATCGAGGACGGCGCCAAGCTGATCGTTTCGGCCGGCATGGTGGCGCCGGAGGTCAAGGCCAAGCTGGTGACGCTGAACGGCGAGCCGATCGAAGGGCCGCTTGCCAATCCGGCGCTGGGCGCGGCTCAGCCGGCGCGCAGCAGCCGCACCGCCTCGTCGCGCCCGAACAGGTAGAGCAACAGCCGCAGCGCCTCGCCGCGCCCAGACTGCAATTCGGGGTCGCGCGACAGGATCAGCCTTGCGTCGTCGCGGGCGGCTTCCAGCAGGTCGGCATGGAACTCGATGCGCGCGACCTGGAAACCTGGCGTGCCGGACTGGCGGGTGCCCAGCAGTTCGCCTTCGCCGCGCAGCTTCAGATCCTCCTCGGCTATGCGGAAGCCGTCCGCCGTCTCGCGCATCACTGACAGCCGGCGCTTCGCCGTCTCACCGAGCGGATCCTTGTAGAGCAGCACGCAGGACGAGGGCTTGTCGCCGCGCCCGACCCGGCCGCGCAACTGGTGCAACTGGGCAAGGCCGAAGCGCTCGGCATGCTCGATGACGATGATCGTGGCGTCCGGCACGTCGACGCCGACCTCGATGACGGTGGTGGCGATCAATATGCGCGTTTCGCCCTGCTTGAAGGCGCGCATCGCATCGTCCTTCTCTGCCCCTTTCATGCGGCCATGGACGAGGCCGATCTGTTCGCCGAAGTGCGGCTTCAGCGAAGCGAAGCGGTCTTCCGCCGACATCAGCTTGATCTCTTCGGATTCCTCGACCAGCGGACAGATCCAGTAGATCTTCTGACCCTCGGCGACGGCGTCGACCATGCGCCCGACCAACTCGTCCAGCCGCTCCATTGGCAAAGTGACGGTGCGTATCGGCTGGCGGCCCGCCGGCTTTTCGGTGAGCTTCGAGACATCCATGTCGCCGAAGGCGGTCAGCACCAGCGTGCGCGGAATGGGCGTCGCCGTCATCACCAGCATATCGGGCGCGTCGCCTTTGGCGGTGATGGCGAGACGCTGGTGGACACCGAAGCGGTGCTGCTCGTCGACGACGGCAAGCACGAGGTCGTGGAAGGTCACCGTCTCCTGGAACAGCGCGTGCGTGCCGACGACGATGTCGATCGCACCGCTGGCGAGGCCTTCCAGTGTTTCGGCGCGTTCGCGGCCCTTCTCGCGGCCGGTAAGGACGGCGACGCTGAGGCCGGCTTTTTCCGCCAGCGGGGCGATGGTCGCCAGATGCTGCCGCGCCAGGATTTCGGTCGGCGCCATCAGCGCAGCCTGGCCGCCTGCCTCGACCGCGCGCCCCATGGCAAGCAGCGCGACCACCGTCTTGCCGGAGCCGACATCGCCCTGCAGCAGACGCAGCATGCGTTCGGGGTCGGCCAGGTCGGCGTTGATTTCGCCGAGCGCGAATTCCTGGCTGGGGGTGAGCTTGTAGGGCAGGGCAGCGCGCAGTTTCTCGACAACGCGCCCGTCGCCGACCAGCGGCCGGCCCGAAAGGCGGCGGATTCTGGCGCGCACCAGCGCCAGCGACACCTGCCCTGCCAGGAGCTCGTCATAGGCCAGGCGCCGCCAGGCCGCACCCTCGACGGCAACGTCGATCGGGTCCTTGGGATAGTGGATGCGGGCGAGCGCATCGCCGAAGGACGGAAAGGTGTGGCGGCGCATGAAGGCGTCGTCCTGCCATTCCGGCAGTTCCGGCAAGCGGCCGAGCGCCTGTCCGATGGCGCGGCGCAGCACTTTTGCGGACAGGCCGGCGGTTAGCGGATAGACGGGCTCGACCAGCGGCAGGCCCTCGGCCTCGTCGAGCGGCGCGATCTGGTCGGGATGAACCATGGTCGGGCGGCCGTTGAACCATTCCATGCGGCCGGAGATTACGACGCGCTCGCCCTCAGGCAGCATCTTCTGCAGATAGGCGGCATGGGCATGGAAGAAGGTCAAGGCGATCTCGCCGGTGTCGTCATGGGCGTAGACCCGGTAGGGCACGGACCTGTTGCCGCGCGGCGGCGGCTGGTGGCGGTCGACCCGTACGTCGAGTGTTACGATCTGGCCTTCGGCCGACAGCGCGATCCCAGGCCGGTTGCGGCGGTCGATAACTGTGTTGGGCAGCACGAACAGAAGATCGGCGGCGCGCGCGGCGCGGTCGCCGAGATCGGCCGGCACGACACGTTCGATCATGGTCCCGACCTTCTGACCCACGCCGGCGAGCGAGGTGATCGGGACGAACAGGGGATCGAGGATGGAAGGACGCATCTCGTCAGCTTATGTCGCGGAGGCCGCAGCGCAAAGGCTGACACCAATCGCTATCCACGCTATATGCGCCGCTTCGAACAGGGATGCAGCGCGATGACCGAAACACAGCGATCAAGCGAGGGACTGGACGTCCGCTGCCGCAAGCTGCTGTTCCGCTCCTGGCATCGCGGCATGCGCGAGATGGATCTCATCCTGGGATGCTTCGCCGATGCCGAGATCGGCGCCTTGACCGGCGACGAAATCGACCAATATGAAAAGCTCCTCGAAATCCCCGACACCGAATTCCTGCCGATGATCACCGGCGAGCGCCCGGTTCCGCCCGATATCGATTGCACGGTGCTGCAGAAGATCCTGGCGTCGCGCCGGACCATGACATTTTGAAAGAAGCATGAGTCTCATTCCCTCCATTGGCCTGCCGAAGGGCCGCGCCGGCCAGTTCATCGTCGATGGCGTCGCCGACGGTTACGAAGCTTTCGCGCTGGCGCGGACGGCGCAGGAGATCGCGCCCGACAAGCCGGTGCTGTTCGTCGCGCGCGACGGCCAGCGGCTGCCGGCGATCATCGATGCGCTCGCCTTTGCCGCTCCCGGCCTGCCGGTTCTGGAACTGCCTGCCTGGGACTGCCTGCCTTACGATCGTGTCTCGCCGGGCGCGGATGCCGCCGCGCGGCGCCTCGACGCGCTCTCCGCCATCGTTGCGCTGGCGAAAAAGCCGCACCGCGCCGTTATCCTCACGACGGCCAATGCGCTCTTGCAGCGCATTCCGCCGGCCGAACTGATCGAGGCGCAGACCTTCCACGCCAAGCCCGGCAACCAGATCGACATGAACGTGCTGATCGCGCGGCTGGAGAATTCCGGTTTCGAGCGCGTGCCGACCGTGCGCGACGTCGGCGAGTTCGCGGTGCGCGGCGGCATTCTCGACCTCTTCGCGCCCGGCTGGAGCGAGGCGCTGAGGCTCGACTTCTTCGGCGACACGCTGGAATCGATCCGCGTCTTCGACGTGGCGACCCAGCGCACGACCGGCCAGCGCAAGTCGATGGCGCTGCAGGCGATGAGCGAGGTGGCGCTGACGCCGGAAACGATCAGCCGCTTCCGCCGCTCCTATATCGAAGCCTTCGGCGCGCCGTCGCGCGACGATGCGCTCTATGCAGCCGTCAGCGAAGGACGGCGCTTTGCCGGCATGGAGCACTGGCTGCCTTTCTTCTACGAGCAACTGGAGACGGTGTTCGACTATCTGCCGGACGCGCCTGTCATCTTCGATCATCTCGCGCATGAGGCGCTGGCCGAGCGCCATATGCTGATCCTCGATCACTATGAGGCGCGGCGGAAGCAGGCTGACGGCGCGCTGAAAGATGCCGTGCCCTATAAGCCGGTGGCGCCGGATCTGCTCTATCTCTCGCCGGAAAATCTCAAAGCCTCGCTCGGACCGCGCGAGGACATTGATTTCACCGTCTTCGACGCACCCGATGTCGGCGGCAAGAAGGTCTTCCATGCGGGCTCGCGGCAAGGCCGCAGCTTCGCCGAGGAGCGCGCCGACCCGAACAGCAATGTCTTCGACGTGGTGGTGAAGCATATTGCCGACGAGCGCGCCGCGCGCCGCCGCGTCATCGTCGCCGGCTGGACCGAGGGGTCGCTCGACCGCCTCGGCCAGATCCTCGCCGAGCATCATCTCGGCAACATGAAACCGGTGGCGACTCTTTCCGAGGTCGAAAAGCTCGAGCCGGGGCAGGCCGGTCTTGCCGTGCTGCCGCTCGAATCCGGCTTCGAGACCGACGGGATGGTCGTCGTCGCCGAACAGGACATTCTAGGCGACAGGCTGATCCGCCGCTCCAAGCGCAAAAAGCGTGCCTCCGACTTCATTGCCGAAGCATCGTCGCTGTCATCCGGCGACATCGTCGTTCACGCGGACCACGGCATCGGCCGATTCATTGGTCTGCGCACCATCGAAGCGGTCGGCGCACCGCATGACTGTCTCGAAATCCACTATGCCGGCGACGACCGGCTGTTCCTGCCGGTCGAAAACATCGAGCTCCTCTCACGCTACGGTTCGGATTCGGCGGAAGCGCCACTCGACAAGCTCGGCGGCGGCGCCTGGCAGGCGCGCAAAGCGCGGCTGAAGAAGCGGCTGCTCGACATGGCCGGGCAATTGATCCGCATCGCCGCCGAGCGGCAGATGCGCGCAGCACCCGCCATGATTCCGGCCGACGGCCTTTATGGCGAGTTCGCGGCGCGCTTTCCCTATGAAGAAACCGACGACCAGCAGACGGCAATCGATTCCGTCATGGACGATCTCGGCGCCGGCAAGCCGATGGATCGGCTGGTTTGCGGCGACGTCGGCTTCGGCAAGACGGAAGTGGCGCTGCGCGCCGCCTTCATCGCGGCGATGGAAGGGTTCCAGGTCGCCGTCGTGGTGCCGACGACGCTGCTGTCGCGGCAGCATTTCAAGACCTTCTCGCAACGCTTTTCCGGCCTGCCGATCCGCGTCGCGCAGGCATCGCGCCTGGTCGGCTCCAGGGAACTGGCCGAGACCAAGAAGGGCGTCGCCGACGGCACGGTCGACATCGTCGTCGGCACGCACGCGCTGCTCGGTAGCTCGATCTCCTTCAAAAATCTCGGCCTGCTGATCATCGACGAGGAGCAGCATTTCGGCGTCAAGCACAAGGAGCGGCTGAAGGAGCTCAAGAACGACGTGCATGTGCTGACACTTTCGGCGACGCCGATTCCGCGCACGCTGCAGTTGGCGCTGACCGGTGTTCGCGAGCTGTCGCTGATCGCCACCCCTCCGGTCGACCGCATGGCGGTGCGCACTTTCATCTCGCCCTTCGATCCGCTGGTCATCCGCGAGACGCTGCTGCGCGAGCGCTACCGCGGCGGCCATTCCTTCTATGTCGTGCCGCGTATCAGCGATCTTGCCGAAATCCATGATTTCCTGAGAGAATCCGTGCCGGAGCTGAAAGTAGCGGTCGCCCACGGCCAGATGCCGGCCGGTGAACTCGACGACATCATGAATGCCTTCTATGACGGCCAGTACGACGTGCTTCTGTCGACGACCATCGTCGAATCCGGCCTCGACATTCCGACCGCCAACACGCTGATCATCCACCGAGCCGATATGTTCGGTCTGGCCCAACTCTATCAGTTGCGCGGCCGCGTCGGCCGCTCGAAGGTGCGAGCCTATGCGCTGTTCACGCTGCCGGCCAACCGCAAGCTCACCGATACGGCCGAGCGCAGGCTCAAGGTGCTGCAGTCGCTCGATACGCTCGGCGCTGGTTTCCAACTTGCCAGCCACGACCTCGATATCCGCGGCGCAGGCAATCTCCTCGGCGAGGAACAATCCGGCCACATCAAGGAGGTCGGTTTCGAGCTCTACCAGCAGATGCTGGAGGAAGCGGTGGCCGAAGTGAAGGATTCCGGCGAAGTGCTGGATGGCGGCTGGTCGCCGCAGATCGCGGTGGGCACCGCGGTGATGATCCCGGAGAGCTATGTGCCGGACCTGCAGCTCAGGATGGCGCTCTACCGCCGCCTTGGCGACTTGGAGACCACCGAGGAGATCGACGGCTTCGGCGCCGAGCTGATCGACCGCTTCGGGCCGCTGCCGGAAGAAGTGACGCATCTGTTGAAGATCGTCTTCATCAAGGCGCTTTGCCGCAAGGCCAATGTCGAGAAGCTCGATGCCGGCCCCAAGGGCGTCGTCATCCACTTCCGCAAGCGCGAATTCCCCAATCCGGTCGGACTGGTCAAATTCATCGGCGAGCAGGGCTCGCTGGCCAAGATCAGGGCCGACCACAGCGTCGTCTTCATGCGTGACTGGCCGAATGCCGAGAAGCGGCTGGCCGGCTCGGCTGTTGTCATGACTCAATTGGCGCGGCTGGTCGACAAAGCTGCCTGACGCCTTCACACCGGCATCCGAGCAGTTCAAGGCATTCGCCACTGCTGAAATTCCCGGCTAGAATAGAAAATCGGCTTCGTGTAAGGAGCCGCGACCTCTGATTGGGGTGGGAATGGCGGGCGAGACCGCTCGCCAGTTTGTTTTGACGCAATTCCGGACGTAAACCGTTCACAGTTTTCCTGGAATTGCTCTGAAGAGTTTTGGGTGCAGCGATGACAAAATGGTCGCCGAATTCGTGGAGAGCAAAGCCGATCAAGCAGGTTCCGGCCTATCCGGACCTTGCGGCGCTGGAGGCCACGGAAGCCCGGCTCACCACCTATCCGCCGCTGGTGTTTGCCGGTGAAGCGCGCAAGCTGAAGAAGCAACTGGCGGCGGTCGCCGCCGGCGAGGCCTTCCTGCTCCAGGGCGGCGACTGCGCCGAGAGCTTTGCCGAGCATGGCGCCGACAACATCCGCGACTTCTTTCGCGTCTTCCTGCAGATGTCGGTGGTGCTCACCTTCGCCGGCGCGCAGCCGGTGGTGAAGGTCGGCCGCGTCGCCGGCCAGTTCGCCAAGCCGCGCTCCTCCGACAGCGAGACCAAGGCCGGCGTGACGCTGCCGAGCTATCGCGGCGACATCATCAACGGCATCGAGTTCGACGCCGCGTCGCGCATCCCGGATCCCGCAAGGCAGGAGATGGCGTATCGCCAGTCGGCGGCGACCCTCAATCTCCTGCGCGCCTTCGCGCAAGGCGGCTATGCCAGCCTGGAGAACGTGCATCGCTGGATGCTGGGCTTCGTTGCCGACAGCCCGCAGGGCGAGAAATACGAATCGCTCGCCAACCGCATCACCGAGACGATGGATTTCATGCGCGCGGTGGGCATCACGTCGGAAACCAATTTCGCGCTGCGCGAGACCGATTTCTACACCAGCCACGAGGCGCTGCTGCTCGGCTACGAGGAGGCGCTGACCCGCGTCGATTCGACTTCCGGCGATTGGTACGCGACTTCGGGCCATATGATCTGGATCGGCGACCGCACCCGCCAGCCCGACCATGCGCATGTCGAATATTGCCGCGGCATCGAGAATCCGCTCGGCCTGAAATGCGGTCCGTCGCTGACGCCGGACGGCCTGCTGGAGCTTATCGACCTGCTCAACCCCGAGAATGAGCCCGGACGGCTGACGCTCATCGCGCGGTTCGGCTCCGACAAGGTCGCCGAGCATCTGCCGAAGCTGGTGCGGGCGGTGAAGAAGGAGGGCCGCAACGTGGTGTGGTCTTCCGACCCGATGCATGGCAACACGATCGAGGCGGCCGGCTACAAGACGCGGCCGTTCGACCGTATCCTGAAGGAAGTGCAGACCTTCTTCGAGGTGCACCGCGCCGAAGGCACGCATCCGGGCGGCATCCATGTCGAGATGACCGGCAAGAACGTCACCGAGTGCACCGGCGGCGCCCGGGCCATCACGGCGGAAGACCTGCAGGACCGCTATCACACCCATTGCGATCCGCGCCTCAATGCCGACCAGGCGATCGAACTGGCCTTCCTGGTCTCGGATCTGCTCAAGAAAAGCCATACGATCCAGCACAAGCAAGCCGCCAACGCCTAAGCCGCTTGCCAGCGATCGAACCGGGGCGTCGGACAAAGTCCGACGCCCTTTTCGTTTGGGCCGATCCTGCGAGGCGCCGGCCGCCGAAACCTTACGAAAATTTATAGTTACGCGACCATCGCAAGACCAAGATTGAGGTGGAGGTGTCGCCCGCGGTCGAAAACCGCGCACACGACACAGGTCCCCCATGCGCCACGAGCATGCCATCGTTCATCACCGCGCGATCGACTTCTGGTCGGCGCGGGCGGCGGTGCTTGTCGTCATCTGCCTGCAGCTTCTGGTCATCAACGACCTGTCCTTCGGTCCGCGCTGGCTCGCGCCCGCGATCGAGGCGGCGCTGCTCGTGCCTTTGTCGATCGCAACGGCCTGGACGCAAATGGCGACTCAGAAGGCCGTCGATCACGAGCATTGGTATGCGATCGGCCGGTTTCGCGTCTTCATCCGCCGTACCGCCTTGGTCATGACCGGCGTCATCAGCATCATGAATTGCGGCTCGCTGGTCTTTCTGGTCCAGAAGCTGCTGGCAGGCCATGCCGGCGCCGGCACGACGCTGCTTGTCGACGCGCTCAACATCTGGGTCACCAACGTCATCGTCTTCGCGCTGTGGTTCTGGAGCACCGACCGCGGCGGCCCGCCGACCTGCGGCCTGGTCAATCGCGCGCATGCCGATTTCCTGTTCCCGCAGATGACGCTGTCCGATCGCGAGATCCGCGACTGGCTGCCCGGCTTTGTCGATTACGTGTTCCTGGCCTTCACCAATGCGACGGCGTTCTCGCCGACCGACACATTACCGCTCACTCAGCGCGCCAAGCTCCTGATGATGGCCGAGGCAATGATCTCGCTGCTGACGATCGCGCTGGTCGCCGCGCGTGCGGTCAACATTCTGGCTTAACTAGCGCCCGCGCTCCCAGCGCATATTCGCCAGCCTCGGATCGACAAAGCTCGTCCTTGAGAATTCCAGCCGCCTGTCTGGAAATTCGCAGATTGCCTGGACCCCGAACGAGCCGATGCGGATGCGCCAGGTATGAGGCTCCAGCGGCTTGGCCTTGGCAAAACCGCTGCACGTCAAGAGCGCGATGTTGGCGCCCTTCGGATCGCGCGCCGAGCGGTAGCGGATGGCCTGCATCCCCGCCTCGCGCGCCACGTCGGCGATGGCCTGGCAGGCGGCATAGTCAGTCGGATCCGTCCACGCCTTCTCGTCGCGGTCGAGCGGCGGCCGCGTGAGGTCGACGGCCTTCTCGCATCTGATGGCCGCGGCAAAGGCGGTATATTCGGCCGCGTCGTTCGGCCATTGCGTTTGCGGCGATTCCGCAAAGAACAGCAAGCGGTAGAAGGCCATTTCCGCCACTGCCGTCAGCACCGTCTCGGCGGCGTAGTAGACGCCCTTGGTCTTGCCGGCGCGGCGGAAGCGCGAGCCGTACGGATAAATCGAGCCGTAGCGGAAGGGCGTCGCCAGAAGATAGTGAAGATGGCGGCATTCCAGCGGGATCCGCGGCTTGCTTTCCTCGATGAGGTCTTCGAGCAGGCCCTGCTCGTCGAGCCTGTCGACGAGCTTCAGGGTCGAGACGCGATGCTGCGCCTCGACCATCCGCCAATATTTGCCTTCGAGCCTGAGGGCCTCAGACGAGAGCGCGTCGGGAATCCAGGTAGGCAATGACATCGACAAGTCCGGCAATGGTCAGGATTTTTTCGAGCGGCGTGCCGTCGAGGGCCGTGTTCGGGTTCTTCAGCCATGCCCGGGCGACCGTCTCGTCGCCGCCGACGATGGCGTCGAGCGAGCGGAACAGCCGCACGAACAGCACCGCAAGCTCGAACGGCTTGGTGCCGCGCTCGAGCAGGAACTCCTGCTTGCGCATGCGCGAGACCGTCGCCTCAGAGACGCCGATGACCAGAGCAAGCGTTCGCGCCGTGATCTCGAGCAGGTCGGCCGCGCGCAGCGTGGCCTTGGTGATGACGGCATTTTCTGCCGCCGTCGCGGCAGCGACTGGACGTGGCATGAGCGCACCTTTTCATTTCCGTGGAAAATATAGTCCACAGAAATTCATTTGGAAAGGGTGTCCAATGTGCCCTCAGTCCTTCTTGTAGAGCAGCCAGCCCTTGCCGGCACGGCCGGCCATTGTGGAATGCCTTGTGACGCGGTTGCGGCCGCCGATCTTGGAGCGGTAGAGCGCGCGGTCGGCCTTGGTGTAGAGGTCTTCGGGGGTGTCGGCCTCGGAAGCCATGCAAATGCCCATCGAGACAGTCACCGTGCCATAGTTCATCCCGGTCTGGCTGCTTGTGAACGGCGTCTGTTCGATCAGCACGCGGATGCGCTCGGCGATTTCATAGGTGGTGTCCTCGCTGGCGCCTTCGACGATCAGCGCGAACTCCTCGCCGCCGGTGCGCGCCACGAACATGTCGGCGCGGATGCTGGACTGGAAGATGTCGGCGATGATCTGGATGATCCTGTCGCCGACCGGATGGCCGTAACGGTCGTTGATATCCTTGAAGCGATCGATGTCGGCAAGGATGAGCGCGTTGAAGAGGATACCGCGGTTGCTGTTGTAGATGCGCGTGATTTCCTTGTCGAAGGCGCGGCGATTCCAGATCTGCGTCAGCGGATCGGTATTGGCGAGCCGCTTGTATTCCTCCAACTTCGATTTGACGCTCTCGAGCTCGGCCGTCTTTTCGCTGAGCGTGCTCGCGATCTGGCGGTTGTGGTCCAGCGTCGAGCTGGTGGCGGCAGACATCGCGCCGGCGATCTTTTGCAGCAGATCCTGGGAAAGCAGGCTGCGATTGCTCAGGCCGCTCGACGTCTCGTCGAGGATGCGGCCGTACTTTTCGATATGGCTGCGCTCGCTGCGCAGCAGCGCGGCGACGTCCTCAAGCTCCTTGGCGACCACCTCGCGGGCGTGTTCGACGATCGCAGGCCCGTGGTGCTGCGGGAAGAAGGTGAGTCCGATGCGATCGAGATCCTCTTGCGTCGGGCGGTTGCTCAACGAGACGACAGCGAGGCTGAGCTCGTGATTGCTGCCGCTCAGCGCTTCATAGAAGATTTCGTAGTTGCGCGGCAGGCCGAGCAGGCCGAGCTGGCGCATGGTCGCCACAACGGTGCTGGCGATGTCGCCATTTCTGTCGCTCGGGACGGCT
The DNA here is from genome assembly GCF_002294795.1 of Mesorhizobium sp. WSM3866. Classification (NCBI taxonomy): domain Bacteria; kingdom Pseudomonadati; phylum Pseudomonadota; class Alphaproteobacteria; order Hyphomicrobiales; family Phyllobacteriaceae; genus Mesorhizobium; species Mesorhizobium sp. WSM3866. The sequence goes on from NZ_NSGC01000012.1 coordinate 112,243, forward strand.
GCCGGCTGCATAGTCTGTTCACTACCCCCTTCAGTGCGCGACCGGAGACCTGCCACCGCCGGGAGCCGCCAATGCGGGGATCGAATCAGAATTGCGATGCTAGGCCGCGTCCCCAACACGACCATCGCCTGCAGGAACCATAAATGCAGCTGCGCTAAAGTTTCCTTAATGGCGGGCGTTTCCAGACCGTTTTTGCTGCTTCAGGTTGCACTGCAGTGCAGGCGCAGCTTTTGAAACGCGCCGCTTCGGTGTCGCATTTGCCTGCGCCGGAAGAGCGCAAAACTGGAATCTTGTGTGGCGCGATCGAGGCGTATGGCGTTGAAGGAGGCCGGGGATGGGCGAAAATCACACGGGATCGTGCCTGTGCGGAGCGGTGCGCTTCACGACGAGAGGAGCGTTGCGCGGGGTGGTCTATTGCCACTGCTCGCAGTGCCGCAAGCAAACAGGCCATTTCGTTGCAGCGACTTCTTCGAGGGACGCCGACATCGACATCGAGGGGGCCGACGCGCTTGCTTGGTACGGCGCGTCCGACATAGCGAAACGCGGTTTTTGCCGCAGCTGCGGCTCGGTGCTGTTCTGGAAGCACAACGAGCTCGACACGATCTCCATCATGGCCGGCTCGTTCGACAAGCCGACCGGGCTTTCGGCCGAAAGCCACATCTTCGTCGGCGACAAGGGCGACTATTATGCAATCGACGACGGCCTGCCGCAGTTCGACAAGTCGACGCCGTCGATAAAGGTCGCGGTCGAGTGACTTTTGGGCCGCCTGCCTTATTCCCTTGATCCGGCTGTTGCGATATCCCCTCACGGTGATTCGAAACGGGGCTGGGCATGCAGCGGCTGATCGACGCTTTCATCAATTCGGCGCGGGCTTTCCGCAAGCTGGCTGCTCACGAAAAGGCGTTCCAGCAGGAGTTGATGCTGCTTGTGCTCGCTCTGCCGGCCGGCTGGTTCATCTCGGTATCCTGGCGCGGCTACGCCTTGCTGATCGGCGCGGTTCTGCTGATGATCCTGGTCGAGGTGCTCAACACAGGCATCGAGGCGGCGTGCGACGCGATCTCCCGCGAGTTCCACATCGACATCCAGCTCGCCAAGGATTGCGGCTCGCTGGCGGTGCTGATTTCGATCGTGATCGCGGGGGGCGTCTGGGGCATTGCCATCATCGAGCGCATCATCGGCGCGCCGATCTGACCGGGAGGCATCGGTCCGACAGCTTAGGATTCGGCCTGATCCTCTTTTGCGTCCTTTGCGCGCTCCCTTCCGGCAAAATGGCGGGCAACCAGTCCGGCCAGGACGGCCACAGCGATGCCGACGGCGAGGGCTACGAGCACGCGCTCATGGCGGGCAAATGCCTGGCCGACCATGCGCTCCGCCCCCAGCCCGAAGACATAGCCGACCGTGCCGAAGAGGGCTGCCCAGACTGCCGACGAGATGGCGTTCAGGATGACGAAGCGCGGCACCGACACGGTCGACAGCCCGGCGGCGATGCCGCCGACAAGCCGCATTCCGTAGATGTAGCGGTTCGTCAGCACGAAGATGTTGGGATGGGTGTTGAGCAGCCGGTAGGCGCGGCGAAAACCCGGCCGCCTGCGCAGCCTGACGACATAGGGATGATCGGCAAAGCTGCGGCCGAGGGTGAAGAAAGCCGTGTCGCCGGCGAAGGCGCCGAGAAACGCGGCCAGGAAAGCCTGCCAGAGCACGAATATGTGCTGATGGGCGAAGAAGCCGCCGAGGATGGCAGCGCTTTCGCCCTCGGCGACGCAGCCAAGGAAGACCGCGATCAGCCCGTATTGCTCGATGAGACGATGGATGGCCTCGGTCATCAGCCCGCCGACCGCGCCGACAGCTTGTCGTCGATCCGCCTGATCTGCTCGGCCATGCGCAGGATCTCGTCGCGCATGCCGATGAGCTCACTGTGGCGCAGTTCGTCGAGCTTCTCATGCAGCGCCATGATCTCGATCTCGGCCTTCAGGTTGACCTCATAGTCATGGGCGGCGTCGATGCGGTCACGCTCGGTCTGGCGGTTCTGCGACATCATGATCACCGGTGCTTGCAAGGCGGCGACCATCGAGAGCACGAGGTTGAGGAAGATGAAGGGATAGGGATCGAAGGCGTTCCGCGACAAGAGCCAGACATTGCCAAAGGTCCACAGCACCAGAAAGGCGATGAAGCCCAGAATGAAGGACCATGAGCCGCCGATACGGGCGATCGTGTCGGCAACGCGATCGCCATAGCTCTGATGAAAGGCGACTGCCTTGTTGGTGTCCCTGGTGATGGTGGTGCGTTCCAGCGTCGACTTAAGCACGCGGCTCTCGAGAGGAGAGAGACCGTCCGGCTTTCGCTTCAGCCAGCGGTTCGACAGATCCTCGACCGTCTTGTTCATCGTCCTCTCCGTCGTCAGGCCCGGGTTCCAAGAATCCGGATGGAAACCGCTGCGCACTTTTTCCTGAGATTGCTTACTTAGCTCACTCAATTCCGGACGGAAAACCGCTGCGCACTTTTCCTGGAATTCTCACTTATCTCACGCAATTCCGGACGGAAAACCGCTTCGCACTTTTCCTGGAATTGCGTATAGAGGTAGAGGCTACCGAGCCTGACGGGAAGTGATAGATTGGTCGGCACAGGCGAGGGCGGAAATGGCCGATTTCCAGCGAATTCGTGCCCGGGCGGCAAAACGCAAGGGCGGTGAAGAGGCGCTGGCGTCGCTGCTCGGACCTATGCCCGACAACGCTGCCGTGGCGAAAGTTCATGATGACCGCATCCTCTCCACGATGGCCGAGCGCATCTTTGCCGCCGGTTTCGTCTGGCGTGTGATCGAGCAGAAATGGCCTGGTTTCGAGGAGGCGTTCCTTGGCTTCGAGCCCAAGCGGCTCCTGTTCCAGCCGGACGACTTCTGGCACGAGCTGGCGTCCGACAAGCGCATCGTGCGCAACCCGCAAAAGATCAAATCCGTGCGCGACAACGCGGCTTTCGTCGACCGCGTCTCGAAGGAACATGGCGGCTTCGGCAAGTTCCTGGCCGACTGGCCGGCCGACGACCAGGTCGGGCTGACCGCCTATCTCGGCAAGCATGGCAGCCGGCTCGGCGGCAACACCGGCCAGTATTTTCTGCGCTGGCTGGAGTGGGACACCTTCATTGTTTCCGCCGACATGGCGGCGGCGCTGCGCGACGCCGGTCTCGACATCGCCGAAAGCCCGACTTCGAAGCGGGATCTCGACAAGATCCAGGCGCAGATCAACCGATGGTCCGCCGCGACCGGGCTGCCGCGCCGGCACATCTCGCGCATTCTGGCGATGTCGATCGGCGAGAACCATTCGCCGGAGACGCTGCGCGAATACATGGGCGAGCAGGCCTGATCGCCTCCGGCTGAGGCGGGACATGACCGGCATTCGCCGGCCAGTCCTGGGTGGCACAAGCAATCGCCATTGCCCGGCGATTGCCGCCACGCTAAATCCAATTCATGACCCAGACCGCTCCCGACCTACTGCGCATTGCCGTCGCCCAGCTCAACCCGACCGTCGGCGATGTCGCCGGCAATCTCGCCAAGGCGCGCGAGGCAAGGGCGGATGCGACCCGCCAGGGCGCCGATCTGGTGCTCTACACGGAGCTCTTCCTCGCCGGCTATCCGCCGGAAGACCTGGTGCTGAAGCCGGCCTTCCTGAAGGCTTGCGAAAAGGCGGCGCAGGATTTCGCCGCCGACACCGCCGATGGCGGTCCTGGCGTCATCATCGGCACGCCGCTGAAGCGCCGGACCGGCACGCATAACTCCATCGTCTTCGCCGATCGCGGCAAGATCATCGCCGAGCGCTACAAGCTCGACCTGCCGAACTATGGCGAGTTCGACGAGAAGCGCGTTTTCCAGGCCGGGCCGGAGCTGCAAGGGCCGGTGAATTTCCGCGGGGTGCGCATCGGTGTCCCGATCTGCGAGGACATCTGGGGCGACATCGCCGTCTGCGAGACGCTGGCCGAGAGCGGCGCCGAGATCCTGCTTGTGCCGAACGGCTCGCCCTACTACCGCGCCAAGATCGACGTCCGCCACCAGGTGGTGATCCGTCAGGTCATCGAATGCGGATTGCCGATGATCTACGCCAATCAGCTTGGTGGCCAGGACGAACTCATCTTCGACGGCGCCTCCTTCGCCATCGGCGCGGACAAGAAGCTTGCCTTCCAGATGAGCCAGTTCGAGGAAGCGGTCGACGTCACCACCTGGAAGCGAAGGGATGGCATCTGGGTCTGTTCCGAAGGCCCAATGTCGAAGATTCCGGAGCGGGAGGAGGCCGACTACCGGGCCTGCATGCTGGGCCTGCGCGACTACGTGAACAAGAACGGCTTCAAGAACGTGGTGCTCGGCCTCTCCGGCGGCATCGACTCCGCGATCTGCGCTGCACTGGCGGTCGACGCGCTTGGCGAGGAGCGGCTGCGCACCGTCATGATGCCCTATCGCTATACCTCGAAGGACTCGCTGAAGGACGCCGAGGATTGCGCCCGCGCGCTCGGCTGCCGTTACGACATCGTGCCGATCTCCGAGCCGGTCGAAGGTTTCCGGCATGCGCTGACCCAGCTCTTCGAGGGCACTCAGGAAGGTATCACCGAGGAAAACCTGCAGAGCCGTGCGCGCGGCACGATCCTGATGGCGATCTCGAACAAGTTCGGTTCGATGGTCGTCACCACCGGCAACAAGAGTGAGATGTCGGTCGGCTACGCCACTCTCTATGGCGACATGAATGGCGGCTTCAACCCGATCAAGGACCTCTACAAGATGCAGGTCTATGCGCTGGCGCGCTGGCGCAACGCGCATGTGCCGCCGGGGGCGCTCGGCCCATCGGGCGAGGTCATTCCGAAGAACATCATCGATAAGGCGCCGTCGGCGGAGCTGCGCGAAAACCAGACCGACCAGGATTCGCTGCCGCCTTACCCGGTGCTGGACGACATTCTCGAATGCCTGGTCGAGCACGAGATGGGCGTTGACGACATCGTCGCGCGCGGCCACGACCGGGCGACGGTGACGCGCGTCGAGCATCTGCTCTACATTGCTGAGTACAAGCGCCGGCAGGCGGCCCCAGGCGTGAAGATCACGAAGAAGAATTTCGGCCGCGACCGCCGCTACCCGATCACCAATCGGTTCCGGGATCGCAGCTAGTCCGCTGAAACGCAAAGCTGTTCGCCTGAACCGGCGCTGTTGGCAGCGCAACCCACCATTGTTGCAAAATCGTCTCAGTGGCCGGACAAGACGCCCTCCTGGCGCCGCCCTGCCTTGGCGAGATGGTGAGCCGCCTCTATAAGAGCGCTTCCGCGATTCCCTTTCGGGAGGACCGTATGGCAGGATTTGACATCGTTATGCGAGGCCGCGAAGCCTAGATCTGCACCGGCCGTCCGAACTCCGTTCGGAAGGCCATCCGCAGGCAGGCATCTGGCTCTGCCGGTCGCCACCGAGGGCGCGCGACCAGCCATACTGAACCTCCCCGTTCTAAGGGCGCCATAGGGCGCCGGCGCGGGTTTTCCAATTTGATTTTAGCGGGACCGGGCCTCTCTGCGCCCGGATGACATCATGGCTCGTTTCAGAATAGATCTGCGCGCCAGCGCCTTTCGCAGCGTGCTCGGCTTCACGCTTGGCCACTGGCGCCGCCAGCCGTGGCGCCTGTCGCTCATCATGGGCGCATTCCTGCTCTCGACGCTGGCCGACGTGCTGACGCCGCTCTATTCCGGCCGGCTGGTCGACGCGGTCGCCAGCAGCGCCGGCGCCGACGAGGTTGCGTGGCATGCCGCAATGACGGCGTTCTCCATCCTGATGGCGCTGGCGTTGGCGGCTGTGGTGCTGCGCAACGCCGCCTTCATGGGGATTGTCGAACTGACGTTGAAGATGATGTCGGACATCGCCGCCGACGCGTTCCACCGCGTCCAGCGCTTCTCGACGGACTGGCACGCCAACAGCTTCGCCGGCTCGACGGTGCGCAAGATAACGCGTGGCATGTGGGCGCTCGACCTGCTGAACGACACGATCCTGATCGCGCTGCTGCCGTCGTTCGTCATGCTGGTCGGCTCGACGCTGCTGCTCGGCTGGTTCTGGCCGATGATGGGGTTGGTGGTCGCGATCGGCTCGGTGCTGTTCATCGCCGTCACCGCCATGCTGTCGCTTGGCTACGTCGCGCCGGCGGCACGCCTCGCCAACAGCTGGGATACACGCCTCGGCGGCGCGCTGGCCGACGCGGTGAGCTGCAATGCCGTGGTCAAGGGTTTTGGCGCCGAGGCGCGCGAGGAAGCGCGGCTTGCCCGCGTGGTCGCCAAATGGCGTCTGCGCACGGGCCGTACCTGGGTGCGCGGCACGTTCAACGGCACCGCGCAAGGCACGATGCTGCTCTTGATGAGGGCGGCCGTGATCGGCCTTGCGCTCATGCTTTGGGCGTGGGGCGAGGCGAGTGCCGGCGACATCGCTTTTGTTTTGACGTCGTTCTTTGTCCTGCAGGGCTATCTGCGCGATATCGGCACGCATATCCGCAACCTGCAGCGCTCGATCAACGACATGGAGGAATTGGTCGACTTCCAGTCCGAACCGCTCGGCATCGAGGACCGGCCCGGTGCCGCTCCGATCCGGATCACCGACGGCAGCATTGCGTTCGAGAAGGTGACGTTCCATTACGGCAATCACCGGCTGCCGCTCTATCGCGACTTCTCGGTCGAGATCGCCGCGGGTGAACGCGTCGGGCTGGTCGGGCATTCGGGATCGGGCAAGACGACTTTCGTCAAGCTGATCCAGCGCCTCTATGACGTGAACGGGGGCCGGATCCTGATCGACGGCCAGGACATCTCGAAGGTTGCGCAATCATCGTTGCGCAGCCAGATCGCCATCGTGCAGCAGGAGCCGATCCTGTTTCACCGGTCGCTGGCCGAGAACATCGCCTATGCCAGGCCGGGCGCAACGCAGGCCGAGATCGAGCATGCCGCGAAGCTCGCCAGCGCGCACGACTTCATTGCCGATCTGCCCAAGGGTTACGGAACCCTGGTCGGCGAGCGCGGCGTGAAACTGTCGGGCGGCGAGCGCCAGCGCGTGGCGATCGCGCGCGCCTTCCTGGCCGATGCGCGTATCCTGATCCTGGACGAGGCGACATCGAGCCTGGATTCCGAATCGGAGGTGCTCATCCAGAAGGCGATGGAGCGGCTGATGGTCGGGCGCACGACATTGGTCATCGCGCACCGGCTTTCGACCGTGCGGGCACTCGACCGGCTGCTGGTTTTCGACCGCGGCCGCATCATCGAGGAAGGCTCGCACGACGAGCTTATCCGGCTGAACGGCGGTATCTACCGCCGGCTGTTCGAGCGCCAGGCGCTCGAACTCACCAAAGGCCTGGTCGCCTGAGGAAAGGCATCCGGCTTCGGCCGGGTGCCTTCCCGCCTTGCGGGCCGACCGTTAGCCGTAGTGCAACTTGGGCTTGGCCTCGGTACCGGTGAACTTGACGCCCACGCGGTCGTTGCGGCGCCAGCGGACTTCCGCGCGATACGCCACGCCATCGAGCGGGACGTAGAGCAGGAAACGATCGGGAACGCGTGATTCCGGTGCGACTTTCAGCTCGGCGCCACCGGCATTCTGATTGCGCAACGTGCAACTGACCTCGGAATTCTGGATACCGGTGATGATCGTCCCGCCCTTGAGCACGCGCTGGCGGTGCTCGCGCCGGTGTTCGCCGGAGTCTTCTTCAAGTGGTTGCGCGGAGTTCGTCATCGATCGACGCCATTAGCCGAATCGGCACTGCATTAACCACACAAAGCACCGATGTTCGCGCACCGCAACGCGCGGCATGCTCGTCGGGTCACATATGCGTTATGTGAGCGATGACTCAGGCGAATTTTCGCGGATCGGCGCAGAAATAGGCAATGATCTGGCAAAGATCGGGCTCGTTGACCATGCGGGCGGCCTCGGCGGAGCCGACCCATTTGCGGGTGCGGGCGCGCTTTTCCTTCCAGCGGTCCGCGACCCGGTCGACCTTGAGCGGGAACACCAGGACCTCGCAAGGCACTTCCTCGCCGGATGCCAGGACCTTGCCGTAGAAATAGCGGCCGGCTTCGAGATGCGAGACCGTGCCGTGCAAACCCGCTTCCTCGCCCGCTTCGCGGGCGGCAGCTACGCAAAGCGGCTCCCTGGCTTTCGGCCAGCCTTTCGGCAGCACCCAGCGCCCGGTATCGCGGCTGGTGATCAGCATGATCTCGACGCCGTTTTCGTTCTCACGCCAAGGCAGGGCTGCAACCTGCAGGCGGCAAGGCACTGAGCCGAAGAGTCGTCGGACTCTTTCGGCCATCTGGTTGTGCGTCGTTGGCCTCGTCAACATCGTAGAAGCTGCCCCGAGCCTCTAGAATCATTTGCCATCAAACGAATCTTACGACGTATTGTGGACGATAAAAGTAAAAAACTTCACTCGGTTTGCTTAACCCGGACAGGGCAGGCCATTGCGAAATCATCGCCGCCGAGAGCCTTCTCCCCGAGAGCCTTCTCTATGCAGCAAACAGTGATTTGGGCGGGCGCTGGACGGAAACAGCAGCTTCCAACGATCAGCCGGCGTGATCGTCGGCAATCGGCTTCTGATAGGTGAAACCCATGTCCCACGGGAAGTAGATCCAAGTGTCCTGGCTGACCTCGGTGACGAATGTATCGACCAGAGGCCTGCCCTTCGGCTTGGCATAGACGGTGGCGAAATGCGCCTTCGGCATCATGGCGCGCACGATACCGGCCGTCTTGCCGGTATCGGTGAGGTCGTCGATGATGAGCACCCCCGCGCCGTCATCGGCAAGAAGCGAAGGCGAGATCTCCTTCAGCACCTGCAACTGACCCTGGCTGGTGTAGTCGTGATAGGAGGCGACGCAGACCGTTTCGATGACGCGGATGCCAAGCTCGCGCGAAATGATCGCGGCGGGCACCAGGCCTCCTCGGGTGATGCAGACGATCGCCTTCCACTGGCCTTTGTTGGTGCCGGAAAGCCGCCAGGCGAGCGCGCGGGCATCGCGGTGGAACTGGTCCCAGGAGACCGGAAAGGCTTTTTCGGGAAGGGACATGGTTCGTGCACTCCGCAAGCGCGCGCCGCAGCGCGCAGATACGATGGAATGCAGCCGGAATTAGCCGGAAAGCGCCGGCCTTGGCAAGGTGGCCGCCAGGGATGGCTGTGTACTTATACCGCGTCGCGCTGTTCAGGCGACGCGGTGCAAGTTCCTATTTGGTACATGTCCTTGTCCCCCGAACCCGATTCCCACTTCGCGGAGACAGGCTTATCTCGACAGGAAGGCTGCCACGTTTGCCGTGCGCAGCACGGTGCGGGTGACGCCGCCGAACAGGAGCTGTCGCAGCCATGAGTGGCTGTAGGCGCCGAGCACCAGCAGATCGGCGCCGGATTCGGCGATCCTCTCCTGGATGATGTCGTCGACCGAGCTTGCCCCCGATTTCTGCACGGAAACGCTGACATTGGCGCCGTGGCGTGACAAGGCAGCCGCGATCTCGGCGCCCGCCGCCTCGGGAGCCTCGTCGAGCGTTTCCGGCGGATCGATGACGAGAATGTCGGTCTTGTCCGCCTCGCTGATGAAGGGCAGGGCATCGAATGCTGCACGAGCCGCCTCCTTACTGCCGTTCCACGCTAGCAGCACACGCCTGAAGGTGGTGACGAGCGGCCCGGCATGCGGAACGACAAGCACCGGCCGGCCGGCATCGTAGACCAGCGTATCGACATCGGCGCCCGGATCGCCCCCGGTGTCGCGCTGCGCGGCGATAATCAGGTCAGCCGCCCGCACGCTCGAAATGCCGGTCAGCGCGCTGTCGCCGGAGAAGCTTTCGAGGCTCCGCCACTCGAAGGACAGGTCGGAATCCTCGACGCGCCTGAGAAAGACAGCCTGCAGCTTGTCGGCGCGCTCCTTGTTCATCTCGGCCGAGACTTGCAGGAATTCGGTGTCGGGGAAACCGGTTGCCGACGTATAGGGGACCGGAAGCGCTTCGGCGTGGATGCCGACGAGGTGGCTTTCGAACCGCTCGGCAAGCGGGATGGCGCAATCGAGCACGCGCTCGGCGTCCTGTTCGTTCTGCAGAATGGCGACGATCGTCTTGAAGCGCATGGCAGATCCCTCAAATTTATCGGCGCAAGATCGCCACCGGCATCAATAGCCGCAACGAAAGTGCCGTGCCAGAAACGTCGGCGCGCGCCTTCTGGTTCCGGGGTCAGCTCGCAGCCGACAGGCCCGCCACCATGGCCGCAACGTCCTGGCGCGCGGCCTCGAGAGCCGCTTCGTCGCGGGCACGTACCACGAGCTCGGTCCAGAATTTGCCGTCGCCATATTTCGGGTAGGAGCCGATAATGGTGTCGGGATGCGCCTTCTGGATGTCGGCGAGCGGTCCGCCGATCAGGCCTTCGCCGAAGGGGCAGTGCACGGTGGCCGACAGCATCCTGGTGCCGGTCTTCAGCGTCGGCACGACATTGTCGAGCATCGCCTGGAAGATCGACGGCACACCGGCCATCACGTGAACGTTGCCGATACGGAAGCCTGGCGCGATCGACACCGGATTATCGATGTGGTCGGCGCCGCGCGGCATGCGCGCCATGCGCTTGCGCGCCTCGGTGAATTCGATACCGCGCTCGGCATAGCTTGCCTCCAACATGGCGTAAGCCCTAGCATCGTATTCGCAAGACACGCCGAAGGCCTTGGCTATCGAATCGGCGGTGATGTCGTCATGCGTGGGGCCGATGCCGCCGGTGGTGAAGACATAAGTGTAGCGGGCGCGCAGCGCGTTGGCGGCGGCGACAATCTCGTCCTCCTCGTCGGGAACGATGCGCACTTCCTTCAGGTCGATGCCGATCGCGGTCATGATATCGGCGAGATGGCCGATATTCTTGTCCTTGGTCCTGCCGGAGAGGATCTCGTCGCCGATGACGAGCATGGCGGCTGTGACGATTTCGGGCATGGCTCACTCCGGCTGCAGGTGGCCTGAAATAACGCGGCGGATAGCCGGCCGCAATGCGCACGCGAGGCGGGACTCTTGTGGCAGACACGGTTGCGAGTAAGGTGCGTCGGTAGGGCTCGGGTGCAAGATGCTGATATCGATTTTGCCGTGGCTGATCGGTGGCCTGCTCGTTGCGGCCGCCGCGGTCGTGCTCGGCTTCATGCTCGCAACCTGGTGGATTGCGACCAAGGCCGAGAGGCTGGTACCGGCGTGCGGCAAGTTCATCGAGATCGGCGGCAGCCGCATCCACTATGTCGAAGCAGGCGAGGGCAGGCCGATCGTGTTCCTGCACGGGCTCGGCGCGCAACTCCACCATTTCCGGCACACGCTGTTCGGCCGCTTCGGCGCCGGCTACCGGCTGATCGCTCTCGACCGGCCGGGCTCGGGATACTCGGTGCGGGCGGGCGGGGCGAGCGGCCGTCTGCCCGAACAGGCGGAAGTGGTGCGGCGCTTCATCGAGGAGCTTGGGCTCGAACGGCCTTTGATCGTCGGTCATTCGCTGGGCGGCGCCATCGCGCTTGCACTTGCGATCGAGCATCCGACGGCGATTTCCGGCATCGCGCTCATCGCGCCGCTGACGCATCTGGAGGCGAGGGTGCGCCAGAAATTCGACCTGCTCTATGTTCCCTCGCGCCTGAAGCGCTGGATCTTGGCCCATACTTTAGCGATACCGTACAGCCTGAAATATGCGGAGCCGACGATGAAGTTCATCTTTGCGCCGCAAGCCGTGCCGAGGGACTACATGATCGCCGGAGGTGGTTGGCTCGGGTTGCGGCCCGCCCATTTTCAGGCGACCTCCACCGATATCGTGGCGGTGGAAGAGGATCTCGGCCGCCTCGAACAGCGCTATGGCGAGATCCTGATGCCGGCCGGCATTCTGTTCGGCGCGGATGACCGGGTGATCGGCATCGCTGCTCATGGCGAACCGATGCCGGGCAGGATCAGGGAGCTCGATTTCGAACGCGTCCAAGGGCTCGGGCACATGGCGCAATTCGTGGAACCGGAACGCGTCGTGGCCTTTATCGAGCGCATCGCCGCGCGCGCATTCCCAGCGTGAATTGATCCCGTTCGGGTCAAAGGCCGAGAGGGGATCGCGTCCGTTCACGAACCGTCACACAAAAGTGTCGGACATTCTGCCTCACCTACACTTTAAACGGGAACTTCGGCTCCAACCCTCGGTTCTAATCCGTGTCGGGCTGGCGAATTTCCGGCCAGCAAGAATGCGGCAAATCACCAGATGGAGACCAATCATGCTTACGAAGATTTTTGCAGCCTCGGCGCTCGTTCTGGCCATGGGCACCTCGGCTATGGCACAATCGTCGGACGCTTGGTGGTGGTGGCATCGTGATCGCCCGGTCCATAGCAAGCAAGTGCCGGTTGATCCCTACACCACGGGCAGCATTTACTCCGATCGCGACGCCAGCGCGCTAAACAGCTTCGGCAACGGTGCCGTCGGCCCATGCGCCTCGGATACGGCCGGCCCCGACGCGAATGCCGGCCCGAACGTCAACGACCAGTATTGCGGCAAGTAGTCCGTTCGCCAGCGAGCGACCGACGTGAAGCTTTTACAGCGTCGGTCGCAGCAAGGTCGAGCGACGGAAATTAATCTGAGACTTCGGTCTGCGGCCGGTCGCGGCCATCGGCCAGTTCGTCATGCCAGACACCCTCGGAATCCTCATACTGGATGCCATCCGTGGTGCCGGCGACCTGCTGCTCGGCCGAAGCAATTTCAGCCGCGCGCAGCGCGTCCTGGCGGGTGGGAAATGTTTCTGAAAAAGTCGAGCCGACCATGTAGGCCCAGCCGCCGTCATGCTCGACGATCTTGTAGGTCAGTTTCGCCATGGAATCCTCCGGTCGAGAAGCCCTTTGCCTGCTCAATGCAGCTTTCCGTCGGACAGCCTTTCTTCGGGAACCAGCACTTCAGATTCCTCGGCTGCCTCGATCAGCGCGCGGCGCGCGTCCGCCGTCGAGCGATACCCCTCCAGCGCTTTCAGGCAAGTATCGAGAGCATCACGATGCCGCTGGCCGCGATTGAGCGGCCATACGGTCATCAGGCACTCGGCCGCTTCGCGGGTGCTGCTTATTTGGCGATATTTGCCGACATGGCCGAGTTCGACCACCACCGGCTTCTCAAATGGCTTGCTGTCTGTCATGGCCGCCAACGTAAAACGGCCAATTTGGTTGCAATGGTGGCGGAAGGCTGCGCCCAAAGGTCTCAGCCAATCGTCACCTGTGCAAGCCGTTCAGCCCGCCGCTTTCATCCAGTGTTGCATCGTCGTGACCGAGCGCTCCAGCTGCGGCGCCGGACGGATTTCCTCGCCGAACGTCGCCGCCGCGCGCCAGCCCCAGCGCGGATCGGCAAGGAAGGCGCGCGCCAGAGCCACCATGTCGGCGCGGCCGTCGGCCACGATCGCCTCGGCCTGCTGCGGATCGTCGATCAGGCCGACGGCACGCGTCGGAATGCCGGCGCCCTTGCGCACAGCTTCGGCCAGATGCACCTGGTAGCCGGGGCCGCTGGGCAGCTTCTGCAACGGCGAATTGCCGCCGCTGGAACAGCACAGATAGGCGACGCCTTCCGCCTTCAGCGCCTTGGCCACTTCGATCGCCTCTTCGATCTCGAAGCCGCCGTCGACCCATTCCTTCACCGAAAGGCGCGCTCCCAGCATCAGGCCCGGCGCGGCCTTCTTGACCGCTCTGGCGATCTCGACGGCGAAGCGCATGCGGTTTTCCAGCGGGCCACCCCAGCGGTCGGTGCGCTGGTTGGAAAGCGGCGACAGGAACTGGAAGATCAGATAGCCGTGAGCGGCGTGCAGCTCGATGAAGTCGAAGCCGGCGCGCTCGGCCCGCTTGGCCGCATCGGCAAAATGTTGGATGACGTGCCGGATCTCTTCCTCGTCCAGTGCGTGCGGTATATTCCACCCGGTGTCATAGGCGATGGCCGAAGCCGAAACGGTCTGCCAGGGATCCTCGCCCAGTTGCAGGGGCCCGCCGCCTTCCCAAGGCCTTCTGTTGGATGCCTTGCGGCCGGCATGGGCGAGCTGGACGCCGAATTTGGTGCCGGGCGCAGCGACGCGCCTGGCCGCATCGAGCGTGCGCTTGGCCGCCGCCTCGTTGTCGTCGGAGTAGAGGCCAAGGCAGCCATGCGAGATGCGGCCGCGCCGCTCGATGTCGGTCATCTCGACGGTCACCATGCCGGCGCCGGACATGGCCAGGTTCATCCAGTGGTGCAGATGCCAGTCGCTGGCGGAACCGTCCTCGGCCGAATACTGGCACATCGGCGCTACCGCAATACGGTTTGGAAAGGTCAGGCCGCCGAGGGTGATCGGCTGGAAAAGCGATGGTGTCATGGAAACGGCTCCTGGGAGAGATATCGCTATCTAGGCAGCCGCGGCACTTCGCGCCAGACAACAGCTGGTGAAAGTCTCGCTGGACCAGTCGCTTTCCAGGATTGCGCCCGCGCCTGTTCGCCGATAACGCTTGCCGACAGCACGGAGCCAATCATGGAAGATCGCGTCCGCATCCAGTCTGAAGAAGTCCTGTCCGACGATTGGGCGGTGCTCAAGAAGACGGTGCTCGACTATCGCCGCCGTGATGGGCGCTGGGAGACGCAGATCCGCCAAACCTACGATCGCGGCGACGGCGCGGTGATCCTGCCTTTCGATCCGCAGCGCTCGACGGTGCTGCTGGTGCGGCAGTTCCGCTATCCGGCCTATGTCACCGGTCATCGCGAGCCGCTGATCGAGGCCTGTGCCGGTCTGCTCGACGAAAACGATCCGGAAACCTGCATCCGCAAGGAAGCGGAAGAGGAGCTCGGCTATCATTTGAAGAACGTTGAGCGGCTGTTCGCGCCCTATATGAGCCCCGGGAGCGTGACGGAACGGCTCTGGTTCTTTACCGCGCGCTATTCGCCGGCCGACCGTATTTCCGACGGCGGCGGAGCTCCGGAAGAGGGCGAAGACATCGAGGTGCTGGAAATGCCGCTCGACGAGGCGCTGGCCGGCATCGCCGACGGCCGTATCGTCGACGCCAAGACCATCATTTTGATCCAGCACCTGAAGCTCAATCCGATCAAGGGTTGAGTGGCCTGCCACCCGAAGCGAGGAGCGAAGGGTGGTGCGGACGACGGGAATCGAACCCGTACGATCAGAGATCGAGGGATTTTAAGTCCCTTGCGTCTACCAATTCCGCCACGTCCGCGCGCCGCGATTTCAAGCACTTGGGCCGACACGAGTCCAGCCTTGTGGGCGGGATGGCACCGTATTGCCACCGAATATTGCTCTTCCGCATCGGTTCTCATCGCAACTGGACCGGCTATGGCTCGCCTTCCGGGCCGCAGAAGACCAGCGCAGGGCGCGCTGTTAACCCTTCTCCACGACGGTGAGAGCGTCGCCGACGATCTGCGCCGAATGACGTCCGGCACCGCTGGCTATTTCGAGCACATCATCCAAGTTCAAATATCGCTCAAAAGCTTTGCGAAAGCGGCTCGCCGGTGCCCAAAACCAAGCCACCAACTCAGGGTTTTCGTATTTCTCAAAGTACTCATAATCAGAGGCGCCAAAACTACGCCACGTATCGACGATTGCTTCGTGCGCAGCGTCAGGCTCAGTCATAAGCCTTCCCCCCTCTTTCTTCTTGGCCGCACATTTTAGAGGGATTGGCCGTGAAAGGCAAAGGAGGCGCACGCAAGCTGGCTTGCCAAGGGGAGCAGCTATCCGCTTCATGGCTTCCGCAGTTCTCACCCCGGCACCGCCGCCGTTCTCGGGAATGAAGTCGGCGCCGGCCGCTTCGAGAGCTGCTTATAGGGCGGACATCAAAAATGACCCGGTAAGTCGACTCTGTTTTGATCCCGCGGCGCGCCGGCCACCTTCGTTTCGTGCTGCTCCGCAAATCAGAATTTGTAGCTGAAGTTTACGCCTAGGGTATGGAGCTTCAGGTCCTGATCACGATCGGAGAAGTCGTCCGGGATGTCGAAATGCTCTTTGCCGAAATCGTAGTAACGGTACTGGGCGCCGACGACGATGTTGCTGCTCAGGGCATAGTCGACCCCGGCACCGATCGTCCAGCCGATGCCGGTGCGTGTCCTGGCGAAGCCGCTGCCGCCGACATCTTGCGAGGTCTCGATACCGGCGAAGGCGACGCCCCCGACGCCATAGATCAACCAGCGATCGACCGCCAAGCCGGCTTCGGCATTGATCGATCCCAGCCATTTGACCTCGGTGCCGACGGCATTGCCAGGGTCGAGCAAGGCCGAACCGTCGATCAAGGCATAATTGAGCTCAGCGCGCGCGCCGATCACCGCCTGATTGAACTGCCAGAGGCCGGCGACATGGCCGCCGACGAAGCCGCCGTCGACATCGGGAGAAGCGGCGAACGGCTCGCCTTCCGTGCCGGAGATGTCAGATGAGCCCCAGCCATAGCCGGCCTGCAGGCCGGCATAGTAGCCTGTCCAATCGAAGCCCGGCGCAGTCATGGGCAGGTCGGCGATCGCGTCCGCGGCCAAGGCCGGCCCGGACAGCAAGGCGAAAAAGCCGGCACTGGCAAGTGTCAGGCGACCCATCGAGCGCTCCGAAATGGCGGTTTCGAAAACTTCTCGGTGCAACCTAGCGTTATTCGCCCGAAAACGGAATTGTATTCCTGCAACAGTGGTTTACTTCGGCGGGTTGCGCACGCGATCCTCCAGGTCGCGCTGTTTCTCCTCGGGAGTGGCCAGCCGCGTGAAAGCATATTCGGCTAGTAACGAACCGGCGATGAAGATGGCGATCGGCGCGGCCCATGCCCAGAATGAATGCAAGGTGAAGAAGGCCAGGCCGGCGCTACATGCCGACAGCATGAAAATTGCGAACCGGATCGTTTTTGCCATCTCTTCTGCAACCCAAATAGCCGGAGATCCAGTCTAGGCGAGATTTCGCCCTGCCGCAGGAGAGATCTGTCGGGAACCGGTCCTGCCTTAAAAACAAAGCAGTTTTGCCAACTGGTCAAAACCGCGCCAGCTTGGCACAGTCGGGCAAACAGGAGTTTCTTCATGGCGAGCCGCACCAATCCGACGAAACCCAAGCCCTGGACCGAAGTGGCGACGCAACTGGTCGACGTCGCGATGGGGCGCCGGGCTGCCGATCTCGTGATCCGCAACGGACGCTGGGTGAATGTCCATTCGGGCGAGATCATTCCGGGCACCGACATCGCCGTCGTCGCCGGACGCTTCGCCTATTGCGGGCCGAATGCCGGCCACACGATCGGGCAGGGGACCAAGGTGGTCGATGCGGGTGGCCGCTATCTGGTGCCCGGCCTCTGCGATGCGCACATGCATGTCGAAAGCGGCATGGTCACGGTGACGGAATTCTGCCGCGCGGTGATCCCGCACGGCACCACCTCGATGTTCATCGATCCGCACGAGATCGCCAACGTTCTGGGCCTGCCGGGCGTTCGGCTGATGCATGACGAGGCGGTCGCGATGCCGATCAACGTCCATGTGCAAATGCCGTCCTGCGTGCCTTCGGCGCCCGGCCTGGAGCATGCCGGCGCGGAGCTTACGGTCGCAGACGTCGCCGAGGCGATGACCTGGGAGAATATCATCGGCCTTGGCGAAGTGATGAATTTCCCGGGAGTCGCCGCCAACGATCCGGTGATGTCGGGCGAGATCGCCGAGACGGTGAAGGCCGGCAAAACCGTCGGTGGCCACTATGCCTCGCGCGATCTCGGGTTGCCGTTCCACGGCTATGTCGCCGGCGGCGCCGAAGATGACCACGAGGGCACGCGCGCCGAGGATGCGATCGCACGCGTGCGCCAGGGCATGAAGGCGATGCTTAGGCTGGGGTCCGCCTGGTACGACGTCGCTGCGCAGATCAAGGCGGTCACCGAAGGCGGCATCGACCCGCGCAACTTCATCCTGTGCACCGACGACAGCCATTCCGGCACGCTGGTGCACGAAGGCCATATGGATCGTGTGGTGCGGCACGCCATCAGCCAGGGCCTGAAGCCGGTGACGGCGATCCAGATGGCGACGCTCAACACCGCCCAGCATTTCAGGCTGGAACGCGAGGTCGGTTCGATCGCGCCGGGGCGGCTGGCGGATCTTTTGATCGTCTCCAATCTTGCCCAAATGACGATAGACGAGGTGTATGGCCGCGGCGTCAGGCTGGCGAAAGCCGGCAAGCTCGAGATCGACATTCCGGTCTATGATTATCCCGGGACGGCGAAAAACACGGTCAAGCTCGGCAAAAGGCTCAAGGCGTCTGACTTTGACATCGCCGCGCCACAGGGTGCCAACGAGGTGCGGGCGCGGGTGATCGGCGTGATCGAGAACCAGGCGCCGACCAGAGCGTTCGAGGCCGACCTGCCCGTCGAGGACGGGCTGGTCGCCATGGATCGCCGCAACGACATTTGCCAGATCGCCCTGGTCGAACGCCACAGGGGCACGGGCGGCGTCACCAACGCCTTCGTGTCGGGCTTCGGCTATGTGGAAGACTGCGCGATGGCCTCGAGCGTGGCGCATGATGCGCACCACATAATCGCCGTCGGAACCAACAAGGAGGACATGGCTTTAGCCGTCAACCGGCTGAGCGAGGTCGGCGGCGGCGTCGTGCTCTACTCCAAGGGTAAGGAACTGGCGCTGGTGGAAATGCCAATCGCAGGGCTGATGTCGGACGAGCGCGCCGAGATCGTCGCGGCCAAAGCCGAGCAGTTGACGGAAGCGATGCGCAAGGTCGGCTGTTCGCTCAACAACGCCTACATGCAGCATTCGCTGCTGGCGCTGGTCGTCATCCCGGAACTCAGGATTTCCGATGTCGGCCTTGTCGACGTGACGTCGTTCCAGAAGGTCGATCTGTTCGTCTAGTCGATGTTCGGGTGAGGTCAGCCTGACCCGAACCTCGACACGCCCTAACCGGTGCTCAGCCGCCAGTGGCGATCGTCAGCACCCTGAACGGCGTGGTGATGACCACCTCGGCGACCGAGCCGACCGCCTTGCCGAGACCCTGACCGATATTGTTGAGCTGCGTTGGATCCGGCTCGTCGGAGGCAAGACCGGCAGGCGTGCGCAGCCGATTGCCGAGCAACTGCACCAGGATCGGATTGTCGGCGAATTTGGCATGGTTCAACCGGTCTCCGCCCTTGGTTCGGGTCAGATCGACCACCGTCACGCCGTAGTTGGCGAGATCTGCCGCGTTGTCGTAATCGCCGACGCGCGGCTTTTCGCCGGAAATGAAGCTGGACAGCTTGAGCGCCCGGTCGTCGCCCGAGAGAAGGATGGCGAAAGGCTTGTCGGGCTTGCCGTAGCGGATCATCTGCTTCTTGAAGACATCGACGTCGATGTCAGGCGAGGCGAGGATGACGTAGCCGAGCTTGCCGTTGAGATCGCGGTCGCCGGTGATGGCGAGCTGGCGCAAAGCTTCCATCGTCAGCCAGGTCCCCATCGAATGGGCAATGATGTCAATGCTTTTGGCGCGGGACTTGGCAAGCATCCTCAGTGTCGCTTCCAGGTCGTCGCGCGCGGCGGTGGAGCTGTCCTTGTCATAAATGTAGCCGGTCGTCTTGCCGCTCGACGCCCACGAGAACAGCACCGGTGTGCCCGGATAATTCGTGTCGTGCGCGATCTGCGTCAGGCGGTAAACGCCATCGTCGAAGCCGTTGTTGAAGCCGTGCACGAAGACCAGGGCGCGGTCGCCGCGTATGGCAATATCGGTGCCGACCGCCTTGGCGAATTGCGAGGCGTTCCCATAGTGGACGACATCGGTTGCGGTGAACTGCCTGGCCGGAATGCTGTCGGCCGAACCCTTGGCTCGCTCGATCGCGCCAACCTGGTGGATCTTTGGAACCGTGACATCGACGCGGGCGTAGCTGGTGGTCAGCGAACGGTCGCCGTCGAAAACCTGCCGCGGGTCCTTGGTCGCCTGCTGCCGGGTCGTGGCGACGAAGATCTCGTGCTTGGCGGCAATGTCCGATGCAGGCGCGGTAACGGCCTTCCGATTGAGCAGGTCATGCGCGTTCTGCCCGGCGCAGCCCGTCAGGGCGAGCGTGATGGCAAGGCCAAGGACGATCTTCCAACGCACGATCACCCGGGATCCCCCAAGGGCGGCAAACCTCTCGGGCTCCTTCGATAAAGCCAGCGAGCGGTCTGGTCCAGTTCAAAGTCCGTGCAGGGCGGCAACCGCGTGAACACGGTTATTGAGTGGCGAGCTGGCTGATCCGGTCGGTGACGTCGCGGTCGCTGGCAAAGCCGTCGTCCTGGCGCAGCCGCTGGCCGATCATCTTCACCAGCATCGGGTTGTCGGCGAATTTGGTGTGGTTGAAGCTGTCGTTGCCCTTCACCTTGGAGAGGTCGACCACCGTGACGCCGTAGGAGGCGAGGTCGGCCGCGTCTCTGTAGTCGCCGACGCGCGGCCGTGCACCGGCAATCAGGCCGGAGAGCCGGAGAGCGCGGTCGTCGTCCGACAGGAGCAGGATGAACGGCTTGTCGGGCTTGCCGTAGCGGCGCATCTGGCTCTTGAAGACATCAACGTCGATGTCGGGCGAGGCCAGGAGAACATCGCCGAGCTTGCCGCCGAGGTCGCGGTCACCGGTGATGGCGAGCTGTCGCAGTGTTTCCATCGTCACCCACGTCCCCATCGAATGGGCGACGATGTCGATGCGGCGCGCACCGGTCTGCGCCAGCATTCTCAGCGTCACTTCCAACTGGTCGCGGGCGGCGGCGGCACTTTCCTTGTCATAGACATAGTCGGTGGTCTTGGCGCCCGAAGCCCATGAAAAAAGCACCGGCGTGCCGGGATAGCCGGAATCATGGACGATCTGGGTCAGACGGTAGACGGCATCGTCGAAGCCGGTGTTGTAGCCGTGGACGAAGACCATGACGCGGCCGCCGCGGGCGTCGATGTCGGCATTGAGCGCGCTGGAGAATTTCGGCTGCGTGTCGTAGCCGACGACCTCGGAAGCCATGAAATATTTGGTCGGATCGTTCGACGTCCCGCGCGAGCGACGCTCGATCTGACCGGTCTCATGAACCGGCGGGACGGTGACGTTGACGCGGGCGTAATTGAGCGTCGCCGAGCGCTCGCCGTCGAAAACCTTGTTCGGGTCGTCTGAGCGCTTGCGGGTGGTGGCGATGAAGATCGAATGGTTGCCGGCGATCTCGGTCGCCGTCGTCGGCACCACGACGCTGCCCAGGATTTCCTGTGACGGTCGTCCCGCGCAGCCTACAACCAGCAAGGCCAGGGCAATGATGCAAATCGTCTTCAAATGCACGTCGAAACTTCCATTCCGGCCGCAATTGGCCATCTGCCTCCGCGAAATCTCCCGGACAGGGGAAGTGCGGCGGAAGTAAGTCGTGTCCAGCGGAAATTTGATCGGCGGGTGCCAACCGCCTTGGCACTGTTGCGCGAAAACCAAAGTGGCGGCAGCAGGCCGGCGAGCGGCTGCATCGGTGGCCGCGAAAACCAAACTATGCAATAGGCTTGGGCTGCGAACCACATGGTCTCGGAGCCGGTTGCCTCATGAACAGTTTTTCTTCCCGCGTCGCAGGCGCCGCGGAGGCGATCCGCGGGATCTTTCCGGAAACGCCGCTGCAGGAGAACGACTATCTGTCGAAAAAGACCGGCGCCCGCGTCCTCCTGAAGCGCGAGGACCTGACGCCGGTCCGCTCCTACAAGATCAGGGGCGCCTTCAACTTCTTCCGCAAGGCGCTCGCCGCCGGCAACAATGCCGAGCTGTTCGTCTGCGCCTCGGCGGGCAACCACGCGCAGGGCTTTGCCTTCGTCTGCCGCCATTTCGGCAAAAAGGGCGTGGTGTTCATGCCCGTGACGACGCCGCAGCAGAAGATCGACAAGACGCGGCTTTTCGGCGGCGATTTCGTCGAGATCAGGCTGGTCGGCGACTTCTTCGACGATTGCTATCGCGCCGCCTTCGAATTCACCGAAGCTGCCGGCGCGCATATGGTGCCGCCCTTCGACCACAAGGACATCATCGAGGGGCAGGCGACCGTCGCCTATGAGATCGCAGCCCAGATGCCGGGCGGGCGCATGCCCGACATCGTCATGCTGCCAGTGGGCGGAGGCGGCTTGGCTGCCGGCGTCACCCACTATTTCGCTGACCAGCAGCGAGAATTGCGGTTCGTGTTCTGCGAGCCGGCGGGCGCGCCTAGCCTTAGCGAGAGTCTCGCCGGTGGCAAGCGGGTCAGGCTCGCCAAGGTCGACAACTTCGTTGATGGCGCGGCGGTGGCTGAAATCGGCCGCGAGCCGCTGCGCCATCTCAAGGAATTCACCGTCGACGCGGTGCGCCTTGTCCCGGAAAACCGGCTCTGCGCGACGATGATCGAGATGCTCAATGTCGAGGGCGTGGTGCTGGAGCCAGCCGGCGCATTGGCGATCGACGCGCTCAAGGATTTTTCGCGCAAGGAGATGAGGGGCAAGACTATCGTCGCGATCGTCTCGGGCGGCAATTTCGATTTCGAGCGACTGCCGGACGTTAAGGAACGGGCGCTGCGTTTCGAGGGGCTGAAGAAGTATTTCATCATCCGCTTCCCGCAGCGGCCGGGCGCATTGCGCGATTTCCTCGAAATGCTGGGCCCGGACGACGACATCACGCGCTTCGAGTATCTCAAGAAGTCGGCGCGCAATTTCGGCTCGGTGCTGATCGGCATCGAGACCAAGGACCGGCGCAATTTCGATCTGCTCAAGGCCAATTTCGACGCCGAGGGCGTGCAGTATCAGGACATCACCGACAACGAGACGCTCGCGGGGTTCATCATATGAGCGGGGCAAAAACGGGCGAAAAAGGAACGGTGTTCGTAGCCCTGTTTTCCGGCATCAATGTCGGTGGCAACCGCATCGTCAAGATGGCGGAGCTGAGGTCGTTCTTCGAAGACCTCGGCTTCACCGACGTATCGACCTACGTGCAAAGCGGCAACGTCGTGTTTCGTGCCAACAACAACGACGCTGCGGCGCTGACCAAAGCACTCGAAGCGGCCTTCGAGAAGAAATGGGAGTTCAGTTCCCGCATCATGGTGCGCAATGCCGGCTGGTTCGAGCGCCTGGTGAAGGACAATCCCTATCCGGAGGTTGCCGGCGAGCCGACCAAGCTGCATGCCTATGCGCTGGAGCGAGAGCCGACCGCGGAAGAGGCGAAGCGGCTGGCGGAAAAGTGTGCCGGCCCGGCGCGCTTCGAGATCAAAGGCGACGTGCTTTACCTGCATGCGCCGGAAGGGCTTGGCAAATCGGTGTTTGCCAATCTTATTGGGCGAACGCTCAAGGTGCCGGGCACGGCGCGCAACTGGCGCAGCGTGCTTGCGCTGCTCGAAATGGCCAGCAAGGCCGCCGGCTGACGCTCAATACTTTCAGGCAGCCTTCTGCCAATCGAAAGTCAGCTCCTCGCGGAAGGCGAAGCGCCTGATGTGGTCGGCGACCACGGTTTCCAGCCGCTCGAGCGAGGCGGCGTCGTCAGCGGCGACCGCGATGTGGAGAGCCTTGTCGTCTGCATCCATCACGGTGCGGCCGAGCGAGAGCTGGATGGCGCCGTGATGCGGGTCGAATTCGACCGGGAACTTGTGCGCCCAGTGCTTGCAGAGCTGCTGCAGATAGCGGCTGGCGTTTTCAGTGGCGACGTCGGCGCGGCTGGTCGGCATGAAATTCTCCCGGCGATCAAGAAAAGCGCCAGCCTGATCTGGCTGGCGCCACAAGCGCTTAGATAGGCGCGATCCGGCAAAACGCCATAGCCCGGCCGGTCAAATCCCCGGGAGGGGCAGGCGCCTACCAGCTTCCCGTATTCGACATCGAGGCCCATGGCTCCGCCTTTGCCTTGGCCGGGCCTTTCTGCAGCAGCTCGATGGAGATGCCGTCCGGCGAGCGGATGAAGGCCATGTTGCCGTCGCGCGGCGGCCGGTTGATGGTCACGCCATTGTCCATCAGCTTCTGGCAGGTGGCGTAGATGTCGTCGACCTCATAGGCGAGGTGGCCGAAGTTGCGGCCGCCTTTGTACTCCTCCGGATCCCAATTGTAGGTCAGTTCGACCAGCGGCGCCTTCTCGGCAATGCCGCTTTGCTCGTCATCGGGCGCGGCGAGGAAGATCAGCGTGTAGCGTCCCTGCTCGTTCTCGTAGCGACGCACTTCCTTGAGGCCGAGCTTGTTGCAGTAGAAATCGAGCGATTGATCGATGTCGGCGACGCGGACCATTGTGTGAAGATAGCGCATATCGGATTCCTCGCGGCGTTACGTTTGCGGCGCACCATAGGAGCCGCTCCGCCAAAGGGCAATCGTCCGACAAAACCGATAAGGTGATCGATTTCAGCCGCCCCTTTGCGCTTCAGGCCGCGCCGGTAAACAACAATTGAGGCTTTCCGGTGCTCAACGGTGAAAAAAGGCACGTCAGGTCTTGCACACCCCGGAAGCCGCAGTGTTAATCTGATGGCAAGAATCACTAGCGGTTGCAGTTGGAAAAGGGGGCGTTCTTATGGGGGAAAAAGCCTCTTTTACGAGGCGGGACGGAAGCCTTGACGACGCCTTGACGCGAGACAGTGGCGGCGACTCCGCCGGGCTTGTCGAAATCGCCGGCGCTATCAAATGGTTCGACGTGGCCAAGGGCTACGGCTTCATTCTTCCGGACGACGGCGTCTCGGGTGATATTCTCCTCCATGTGACATGTCTTCGAAGAGACGGTTTTCAGACCGCGCTGGAAGGCGCGCGCGTCGTCTGTCTGGTCAAGCAGGGCGAGCGTGGCCTGCAGGCGTTCCGGGTTCTTTCCATGGACGCCTCGACAGCGGTGCATCCGGCCGAGCAGGAGCAGCGCACGCATGTCACCGTGACTGCCGAGAGCGGGCTCGAGCGGGCGCTGGTGAAGTGGTTCAACCGCACCAAGGGCTTCGGCTTCCTGACCCGGGGCGAGGGCACCGAGGACATCTTCGTCCATATGGAGACGCTGCGCCGCTACGGCATCACCGAGCTGAGGCCCGGCCAGGTCGTACTGGTTCGCTTCGGACGCGGCGACAAAGGCCTTATGGCCGCCGAAATACACCCCGATATGGGCACCTTGCCGGTCTCGCATTAAAGCGCGGCCCGACGCACTTTATTTTTTGCTTGATGCAGGTTCGCCAAAACCGCTTGGCAGTTTTGGGCGACATGCATCGGGCTCTCTCGATACGATCGGGATGCCCTGCCCGGTGCAAGGCCGTTCCTGTCCAAAAACCAGTTCCACTCGCTCGGATCATGGTCTAGGACAGGGCCTGGACGAGGTATCACATGGCTCATCGCAACTGGCTGACCGCAGGCGCGCTTTGCGCCGCCATCGCTCTGGCCGCCATTTTCAGCGCCTTGAGACCGAGTTCGGCGGACGGTCAGGCGATGATGCTGCCTGCCGATCCGACGCCGCTCGTCGCGATCACCGGCTCCGGCGAGCATTCCTTCTCCATCGAGATCGCCGACACCTCGGAAGAACGCGAGGCCGGGCTGATGTTTCGTAAGGACATGGCCGACGATCACGGCATGCTATTCGTGTTCGAGAGGCCCGCTGAGGTGAATTTCTGGATGAAGAATACACCGATGCCGCTCGATTTGGTCTTTGTCGGCCAGGACGGCAGGATCAAGGCCATCAAGCGTGGCGAACCGGAGTCGGAGGCGATCATCTCGCCCGGACAGCCGGTAAGCTTCGTGCTTGAGCTGAAGGCGGGAACGGCCGCCAAGGACGGTCTCAAGGACGGCGATCTCCTGCGTCACCCGGCGATCGATAAGGCCTCGGGCGCCGGCTCCAACTGACCGCGGCTGCGCCAGATGCAATATTTTTCCCACGACGGCTTCGAACTCGCTTACCTCGACCGCCCGCCGGCGTCCGGTCAGGGCGATCCGGTGCTGATGATCCACGGCTTCGCCTCCAGCCACTACGTCAATTGGGTCTCGCCGGGCTGGTTCAAGACGCTGAACGACGCGGGGTACCGCGCCATCGCCCTCGACAATCGCGGCCACGGTTCTTCGACGAAGAGCTACCAGGAGGCCGACTACACGCCGGCCAAGATGGCCTCGGACGGGGCCGCGCTGTTCGATCACCTCGGCATCGAGCACGCCCATGTCATGGGCTATTCGATGGGCGCGCGGGTATCCGCCTTCATGGCGTTGTCCAATCCTGACAAGGTGGCGACGCTGGTGTTCGGCGGCCTCGGCATCGGTCTTGTCGACGGCGTCGGCGACTGGGATCCAATCGCCGATGCGCTTCTGGCCGAGGA
The DNA here is from genome assembly GCF_002294795.1 of Mesorhizobium sp. WSM3866. Classification (NCBI taxonomy): domain Bacteria; kingdom Pseudomonadati; phylum Pseudomonadota; class Alphaproteobacteria; order Hyphomicrobiales; family Phyllobacteriaceae; genus Mesorhizobium; species Mesorhizobium sp. WSM3866. The sequence continues at coordinate 138,408 of NZ_NSGC01000012.1, forward strand.
TGCCGGTACGATCAGCCATGCGCGCGGCCGCTCGTTTCGCGCCTTCGCCGACCAGACGCGCAGCGACCGCCGGGCGCTGGCCGTCTGCATCGTCGGCTCACGCGCGTCAATGAGCGAGAACGATGTCGCGCGGATCGCCCAGCCGACCCTGATTGCCGTCGGGACCAAGGACGACATCGCCGGCTCGCCCGACGAGCTTGCCGCGCTGATGCCCGACGCAGAGGCTTTTCGCATCGAGGGCCGCGACCACATGCTTGCCGTCGGCGACAAGAGCTTCAAGCAGCGCGTGCTGGAGTTCTACGCCGAAAATCCGCTCTGACCCATACCGTCCGCTGCGGGCGACGACGCGTCTAAAGAGGTTGCGCGAAACGCGACCTGCTTTAGCTTTTTGACCCCTGCGATGTCCTTGTCGCGAAACTGAAAGCACTTGGGGGAGAATGCTTTAGCGGCCCGTTCTCCTGTCGGCGATGGATTTCGCCATGACGCAAAGCAGCTCGAACATCATGGTCGCTCCCGCAAGCGCCGTCATGCCGCCAATATCAAAAGGAGGCGCGACCTCGACGACATCGGCCCCGGCGAAATTCAAACCGTCGAGCAATCGAACCAGCTCCTGCACCTCGCGGGTGGTGAAGCCGCCGAGCTCCGGCGTGCCGGTGCCGGGGGCCATCGACGGATCGATGCAATCGATGTCGAAGGTCACGTAAGTGAGGCTGTCGCCGACAAGATCGCGTGCTTCCTGCATGACGGAAGCGGTGCCGCGTTTGACGAACTCTTCCATATAGACGATGCGCACGCCCTGAGCGGTCGCCCAGTCGTGTTCGCCCGGCTCATAGATCGAGCCTCGAATTCCGATCTGGATAACCCGCTTCGGGTCGAGCAGCCCTTCCTCGATCGCGCGGCGAAAGGGCGTTCCGTGCGTATAGGGATTGTCGCCGAAGTAGCGGTCGTTCGTGTCGGAATGCGCGTCGAAGTGGATCATGCCGACGGGTTCCTTGCGGGCGACGGCGCGCAGCACCGGCAATGTCGCCAGATGATCGCCGCCGGCGGCCAAAGGGAGAGCGCCGTCAGCAACGATCGCGGCGATGCCGTCCTCGATGCGCTTCAATCCGTCGAGCAAGTTGATCGGATTGACCGAGAGGTCTCCCACATCGGCGACATTGGCAATGCTGAACGGCTCGGTTCCCGACACGTGGTGGACGCGGCGCATCAGGCTCGACTGGTTCCTGATTTCGCGTGGACCGTGGCGGGCGCCGGCCCGATTGGTCGTGCCGCCATCCCAAGGAATCCCGACAAGGGCAATATCGAGCCCCTTCGCGTTCGGCACCGCCGGCAGCCGCATGAAGGTGGAAAGCCCGGCAAATCGCGGCACCTGGGCGGCGTCGACGGGTTGGAAGAAGTTGTTTTCCATGGTTTCGGTCATCCCAGAGGCGTTCACGTTCGGCGTGGCGATCAGGTCTGTTGAGACTGGTCTTGCAGGACCTGCAGCGATCGGACCAGATTTTCCCTGGCCCGAGCCTCGAACCGATCGCGAAACGGTTGTGTGTTGAAAATATGCGGACGGGCCAGGAAGCTCGTCAGGACAGCCGCGCGGCCGGCGCGCCAGATCGGTTCCTCGACCCAGCCATATTCGCGCCGGACCGCCTTCTCGTGGGCGTCGAAGCGGTTCGGGTCGGCACCGAGGATCGCGAGGTCCATGTCGAGGAAAAGGGCGGCATCGCTCGCGGCACCCTCATCTTCGAGCGGCGACAACTGGTGCGTGGCGGTGGCGCTGATCATGGCCAGAATCCGGGCAAGCCGGGCCGGGTCGGTGCGGCCGGAGAGCTTCCTTTCTGCGAGCACCGCGCTCTTTGCCTCGTTGTCCTTGGCGCGGCTGTCATAGACCGCGTCATGGAACCAGATCGCCGCTTCGACTGCTTCTGGATCGTCAAGAAGGTGCCGGTGTTCGGCTGCCAACGCCAGCATTGCTTCGATGTGAGGCAAGCCGTGGTAGTGGCGATCCGCGCTCTGATAGAGCGCGGCAAGCTCGCTTTTCAGCGCATCGTCGATCAAGGGTTCGTTTTCCATCGCCGCTTGAATCTCGGTGAACCAAGTCCATTTGACAAAGCACTAAGGAAAATTGAGTTCAACCGTGTTATGATCTGGCCTATATGTGCCGCCGGATGAATGAGCAGGCCGGAGACCGTCGATGAACAGCGTTACGATAGCCCGCCCCAGCATGGTGCAGCCGGTCGACCCGATCTGGCGCGCGATCAGGGATGAGGCGATGGAAGCGGTAAACCGCGATCCGTTGCTGGCTGCTTTCCTCTATTCCACCATCCTCAACCAGGAGAGCCTGGAAGAAGCGGTCATTCACCGCCTGGCCGAGCGCCTGGCGCATCAGGATATCGGCTCCGACCTCATCCGGCAGACCTTCAAGGCCATGCTTGCCGACGATCCGGAGTGGAGCACGACGGTCCGCGTCGACATCCAAGCCTATTACGATCGCGACCCTGCCTGCGACCGCTTCATCATGCCGGTGCTTTATTTCAAGGGCTTTCATGCCATCCAGACGCACCGTTTGGCGCATTGGCTGTGGAACCAGGGCCGCAGGGACTTCGCGCTCTACCTGCAGAGCCGCTCGTCCTCGGTGTTCCAGACCGATATCAACCCGGCCGCCCGCATCGGCAAGGGCATTTTTCTCGATCACGCCACCGGCCTGGTGGTCGGCCAGACCGCCGTCATCGAGGACGATGTCTCGATCCTGCACGGCGTGACGCTGGGCGGCACCGGCAAGGCCAGCGGCGACCGCCATCCGAAGATCCGCCGCGGCGTGCTGATCGGCGCCGGCGCCAAGATACTCGGCAACATAGAGATCGGCCATTGCTCGAAGATCGCGGCCGGTTCGGTGGTGCTTTCGCCCGTGCCGCATAACAAGACGGTTGCCGGCGTGCCGGCGCGTGTCGTCGGAGAGACCGGCTGCGACCAGCCCTCGCGACAGATGGACCAGCTCCTGCCCTCGCAGACGATGGACCACGTCGTCAGCTTCGACATCTGATTCTGCGGTCATCGCCAGTGGCCGGAGTCCGGTCGCCACTCAAGGCTCGGTTGTAATGCTGCCGGCTTGCCTTTACATCGCCATCGTCGGCGTGTCAGAAGCGCGTTCCAACGAACAGCCGCATTCGGAGAAGACTTTTGAAGCCAGACGAAATCAGAAAGCTGGACGCCTACTTCAAGCGCGTCTTCCAGAATCCCAAGCTGCAGGTGAAGGCGCGCCCGCGCAAGGAAGACTCTGCCGAGGTCTATGTCGGCGACGAATTCCTCGGCATCGTCTTCAAGGACGAGGACGACGGCGACTATAATTTCTCGATGGCGATCCTCGACGTCGACCTGGCCTAATCCGGCTTTCCGGCCGGGCTCGCCATGCCGCCCCGGTCGGAAACACCCCTGCGTGATTTTCCGGCTAGTCCACGCAGTGCCGCGGGATATGCACCCGCCGCCAGTCGGTCGAGCCTTCCCGCACCATCATCCGCCGCGCCACCCTCCGGTATGAGGGCGCGATTTCCGTGATGCGCCGCTCTCCTGGCCGCACCAGCACCTCGCGGGCGACGCCTTCGTATTCGGCCGGAAGGACGACGCGCCGGACGCGCTCCGGCTCGACGATGATTTTGGCAACCCGCGCGTAGCGCGCCTTACGCCACACCTTGCATAGCACCTTGCGGCCGTGGATGACCCGCCATTCCCAGGCATAGCCGCCGTCATCCACCTTGACCGTGTGATAGACGGTGCGCGTCACGGCCGGCACGACTTCATAGCTGATGCGAGGCGTGGCGATCTGTTCGATGCTCTCGGTCGTGCCGTAGATCGGCGGGTCATAGTGGACGAGCTGGCCGCCGGGGCTCACCATCACGTCTTCATAGACCGTGTCGTAGATCGCCGGCCGATGCACCGGCTCGTAGCATTCGAACGTGCGGCCGCCGGCCGCGGCCTGCGACACGGCGGCAAGCATTGCGAGGCTGGTCGAGGCGAGCGATGCGGCACCCTTGCGAAGGGAGCTCTTGCAAAAGGAACTCGTGCAAAAGGAACTCTGGCTGAACATGACGTTCCCCCGTTGAAAAAAGGACGCCGGTTCAACGCGGGAGCGTATCGGAAGGTCCGCCATGGACGGGATTTCACGGCTCGTCGTTAAGCAGCACGGTTAAGAAACTGCTACCGTGGCGGCCGGGTAGCGCCCTCGCATTTCGGGCAAGGGCCATCTCCGGCGCAACCCGCAGCATTTCCTTGGGCCGAGCCGCTTGCTTCGACTTAACCAGATGGCTAGGAGGGGCGGCCTTGCGCTAGGGTGAGCCGGCATCCTATTTAGGATTCAACGATCCAGAACCGATTCCGCCCGATTGCTCAGGTCTACGGCGCCGGAATCCATCCAACAAGGGTAGTCCATGAAGAACCCCGTCGAAACCTACATGAACCTCGTTCCGATGGTGGTCGAGCAGACCAATCGCGGCGAGCGTGCCTACGACATCTTCTCCCGCCTGTTGAAGGAACGCATCATCTTCATCACCGGCCCGGTCGAGGACGGGATGGCAACGCTGGTTTGTGCACAGCTTTTGTTCCTCGAGGCGGAGAACCCCAAGAAGGAAATCAACCTGTACATCAACTCGCCGGGCGGTGTGGTGACATCGGGCATGGCGATCTATGACACCATGCAGTTCATCAAGCCGGCGGTATCGACGCTCTGCATCGGCCAGGCAGCCTCGATGGGCTCGTTGCTGCTTTGCGCCGGCCACAAGGATATGCGGTTTGCCACGCCGAACGCCCGTGTCATGGTCCATCAGCCGTCCGGTGGCTTCCAGGGCCAGGCGTCGGACATCGAACGTCATGCGCAGGACATCATCAAGCTGAAGCGCCGCTTGAACGAGGTCTATGTCAAGCACACCGGCAAGAGCTATGACGAGATCGAGCGGACGCTCGACCGCGACCATTTCATGACCGCCGACGAGGCCAAGGAGTTTGGTTTGATCGACAAGGTCATTACGACGCGCGAACTTGGCGAAACCCCCACCGCATAGGCTCTGATTGGGGGCTGAATGGCGGGATAACGCGCTTTTGGCGCGGCTTGCGGCATTTCGGCCACAATTGCCTGTTCCCTCAAGGTTCGGGATTGCCTACGTTAAGGCTATGTTGATTTTCGACGGCTTAGCTTTGCATGGGGTTGCTGCGAATCATTGTCGCGTTTTCTGATTGTGTTTCGGACGGAATGCGCTGTGTGAGCCGGGACACTGGCGCCGGCGGATTCCTGCGATAGATTGATGAGACGCCAATGCGGCCAGACCATCGGCTGGCAGGCGGTGAAAGGACAGAAAAATGAGCAAAGTTAGCAACAACGGCGGCGATTCAAAGAACACGCTCTATTGCTCGTTTTGCGGCAAAAGCCAGCACGAAGTGCGCAAGCTGATCGCCGGTCCGACCGTCTTCATCTGCGACGAATGCGTCGAACTCTGCATGGACATCATCCGCGAGGAGAACAAGACCTCGATGGTGAAGTCGCGCGAGGGCGTGCCGACCCCGCAAGAGATCCTCAAGGTTCTCGACGACTATGTCATCGGCCAGCCCTACGCCAAGCGGGTGCTGTCGGTGGCCGTCCACAACCACTACAAGCGCCTCGCGCATGCCGGCAAGAACAACGACGTCGAATTGGCAAAGTCGAACATCCTGCTGATCGGGCCGACCGGCTGCGGCAAGACGCTGCTCGCCCAGACGCTCGCCCGCATCATCGACGTGCCGTTCACCATGGCCGACGCCACGACGCTGACCGAAGCCGGTTACGTCGGCGAGGACGTCGAGAACATCATCCTGAAGCTCTTGCAGTCGGCCGACTACAATGTCGAACGTGCCCAGCGCGGCATCGTCTACATCGATGAGATCGACAAGATCTCGCGCAAGTCGGACAACCCGTCGATCACCCGCGACGTCTCGGGCGAGGGCGTGCAGCAGGCGCTGTTGAAGATCATGGAAGGCACGGTGGCCTCCGTGCCGCCGCAGGGCGGCCGCAAGCACCCGCAGCAGGAATTCCTGCAGGTCGACACCGCCAACATCCTGTTCATCTGCGGCGGCGCCTTTGCCGGACTGGACAAGATCATCTCGGATCGCGGCCGCAAGACCTCGATCGGCTTCGGCGCAACCGTGGCGTCGCCCGAGGATCGCCGCACCGGCGACCTGTTCCGCCAAGTCGAGCCCGAGGATCTTTTGAAATTCGGCCTGATCCCGGAATTCGTCGGCCGTCTGCCGGTTCTGGCGACGCTCGAGGACCTCGACGAGCCGGCGCTGATCCAGATCCTGACGGAACCGAAAAACGCGCTGGTCAAGCAGTATCAGCGGCTGTTCGAGATGGAGAATGTGGATCTCACCTTCCACGAGAACGCGCTGTCGGCGATCGCCAAGCGCGCCATCGAGCGCAAGACCGGCGCGCGCGGCCTGCGTTCCATCATGGAAGCGATCCTGCTCGACACGATGTTCGAGCTTCCGGCGCTGGAAGGCGTGCGCGAGGTGGTGATCTCGGAAGAGGTGGTCTCGGGTAACGCCCGGCCGCTTTACATCTATTCCGAGCAGAAGGAAAAGAAGGGCAATGTCAGCGCCTGAAATGGCACTGATCCGGCAAATTTTCATGGAACGGCGCCCGTGTGGCGCCGTTTTGCTGTGAGGGGCTTACCTGTAGGTGATGGAGTGGCTGATCAAAGCATGCTAACCCTTGATCTTTGCACCGCCCGCATCCACCTAACAGCGGAAGGCCGAGGGCCTGAATTCTGCGCTGTAAAATTCCCGTCACAAACGGTGGTAGGCGGAACGACGCTCGGTCGTTAATATAAGATTCGCGGTTGGCTCAATTAGCGCCGCGACATGAAAGGTTGGACAATGGCCAAAATATCCAGGGCTTCCGGCGACGGCGTGTTTGCAGTCCTCCCACTGCGCGACATCGTCGTGTTCCCGCACATGATCGTCCCGCTCTTTGTCGGGCGTGAAAAGTCGATCAAGGCGCTGGAAGAAGTGATGGGTCAGGAAAAGCAGATCCTGCTTGCCACCCAGATGAACGCAGCCGACGATGATCCTGAACCCGATGCGATTTTCGACATCGGCACGCTCGCCAATGTGCTGCAGCTCCTGAAGCTTCCCGATGGCACTGTGAAGGTGCTGGTCGAGGGCGCCTCGCGCGCCAAGATCGTCTCGTTCACCGAACGTGCCGACTTCCACGAGGCCCGCGCGACCGCGTTGGTCGAGCCGGAGGAGGAAGAGGTCGAAATCGAGGCGCTGGCCCGCTCGGTCGTCACCGACTTCGAAAACTACGTCAAGCTGAACAAGAAGATTTCGCCCGAAGTGGTAGGTGCCGCCAGTCAGATCGACGACTATTCCAAGCTCGCCGACACCGTTGCCTCGCACCTGGCCATCAAGATCCCCGAGAAGCAGGAGATGCTCGCCACGCTCTCCGTCAAGGAGCGTCTCGAGAAGGCGATGGGCTTCATGGAAGCCGAGATTTCCGTGCTGCAAGTGGAGAAGCGCATCCGCAGCAGAGTCAAGCGCCAGATGGAGAAGACGCAGCGCGAGTACTACCTCAACGAGCAGATGAAGGCGATCCAGAAGGAGCTCGGCGAGGGCGAGGACGGCCGCGACGAGGCTGCCGAGATCGAGGCGCGCATCAAGAAGACCAAGCTTTCCAAGGAAGCCCGCGAGAAGGCGGAAGCCGAGTTGAAGAAGCTGCGGTCGATGTCGCCGATGTCGGCTGAATCGACGGTCGTGCGCAACTATCTCGACTGGCTGCTGTCGATCCCGTGGGGCAAGAACTCCAAGGTCAAGCAGGATCTCGGCTACGCCCAGGACGTGCTCGACGCCGATCACTTCGGCCTCGACAAGGTCAAGGAGCGCATCGTCGAGTATCTCGCCGTGCAGAGCCGTCAGAAGAAGATCAAGGGTCCGATCCTGTGCCTCGTCGGCCCGCCCGGCGTCGGCAAAACCTCGCTCGGCAAGTCGATTGCCAAGGCCACGGGGCGTGAGTTCATCCGAATGGCGCTCGGCGGCGTGCGCGACGAGGCCGAGATCCGCGGTCACAGGCGGACCTATATCGGCTCGATGCCCGGCAAGGTCATCCAGTCGATGAAGAAGGCCAAGAAGTCCAACCCCCTCTTCCTGCTCGACGAAATCGACAAGATGGGCCAGGACTTCCGCGGCGATCCGTCGTCAGCCCTGCTCGAGGTGCTCGATCCGGAGCAGAACTCGACGTTCATGGACCATTACCTCGAAGTCGAATACGACCTGTCGAGCGTGATGTTCGTGACGACGGCGAACACGCTGAACATCCCTGCGCCCCTGATGGACCGCATGGAGATCATCCGCATCGCCGGCTACACCGAGGACGAGAAGATCGAGATCGCCAAGCGGCACCTGATGCCGAAGGTGATCCGCGATCACGCGCTGCAGCCGAACGAGTTCTCGGTCGGCGAGGACGCGATCCGCGGCATCATCCAGACCTACACCCGTGAAGCGGGCGTCAGAAGCCTCGAGCGCGAGCTGATGAAGCTCGGGCGCAAGGCGGTGACCGAGATCCTGAAGACGAAGAAGAAGACGGTGAAGATCACGGCCGATAACCTCGCCGATTATCTCGGCGTGCCGCGCTTCCGCTTCGGTCAGGTCGAGGCCGACGATCAGGTCGGCGTCGTCACGGGTCTTGCCTGGACGGAAGTCGGCGGCGAGCTGCTGACGGTCGAGGGCGTCATGATGCCCGGCAAGGGACGCATGACGGTGACCGGCAACCTGCGCGACGTGATGAAGGAATCGATCTCTGCAGCGGCCTCTTACGTCCGCTCGCGGGCCATCGATTTCGGCATCGAGCCCCCGCTGTTCGACAAGCGCGACATCCACGTCCACGTGCCGGAGGGCGCGACCCCCAAGGACGGCCCGTCGGCGGGTGTGGCGATGGTGACGGCGATCGTGTCCGTGCTCACGGGTATTCCGGTCCGCGCCGATGTGGCAATGACCGGCGAGGTGACGCTGCGGGGCAGGGTGCTGCCGATCGGCGGCCTGAAGGAGAAGCTGCTTGCCGCGCTGCGCGGCGGCATCAAGAAGGTGCTGATCCCGGAAGACAATGCCAAGGACCTAGCGGAGATCCCGGACAACGTGAAGAACAACATGGAGATCATTCCGGTGTCGCGGGTCGGCGAGGTGCTGAGGCACGCGCTGGTCAGGATGCCGGAGCCGATCGAATGGGTCGAGCCGGTCAATCCGCCGGCCGGCGCGGACGCCGGCGACGACGCCGGCAAGTCGCTTGCGCATTAGTTTCTTCTAAGGTTGCAATGCACAAAGAGAGAGCCGGGCTTTCAGCCCGGCTTTTTCATGTGAAAAATCTCCGAAAAAGTGGAAAAAAGCCCGGAATTCTGCGGTTTTCGGCTTGGGTTCCGGAACGCTTCTTTCTAAAGTCCGTTTCCTGCCGGATGAGTCGTAGTTCCGGTTTTCTCATGGAAGGGAATTTTTATGAACAAGAACGAACTGGTGTCCGCCGTCGCCGACTCCGCAAGCATTTCGAAGGCTGATGCGCAGTCCGCCGTCGATGCGGTGTTCTCTGTGATCACTGGCGAACTGAAGAAGGGCGGCGATGTCCGGCTTGTCGGCTTCGGAAATTTCACCGTGTCAAAACGTGCTGCTTCGACCGGCCGCAACCCGCAGACCGGCGCGGAAGTGAAGATTCCGGCGCGCACCGTGCCGAAGTTCTCGGCCGGCAAGGGCCTCAAGGACGCGGTCAACTAAGACCTTTTCTTTTTAAGATCAGATGAGCCGGGCTTGCCCGGCTCTTCCTTTTTGTGACCCGCGGCAGGGGCACATGTGTGGCATCAGCCGGTAGGCGCGTCGGCGCGCATCAGGCCTTCTTGCTTGAGATCCGCCCACAAGGCTGCCGGGATCTTGACGTCGAGCAGCGCACGGTTGCTTTCGACTTCGGCCGGCCGTTGGCCGCCGGGTATTACCGACATGACGGAAGGGTGCCGCAGCGGGAACTGCAACGCCGCCTCGATCAGACGCACGCCATGGCGCTTGCAGACCGCCTCGATGCGTGCCACGCGATCGAGCACGTCTTTTGGCGCCTCTGTGTAGTTGTAGAAGGCGCCGGGCTTCGGCCCTGTCGCCAGGATGCCGGAATTGTAGGGCCCGCCAAGAACGATGCCGATGCCGCGCTTCTCACAGAGCGGCAGGAAGCTCGCAAGCGCATCCTGCTCGAGCAGCGTGTAGCGGCCGGCGAGCAGAAAGAGGTCGAAATCGCCGCGCTCGGCGAGCGTCTGGCAAACCTGCCACTCGTTGATACCGCCTCCGAAAGCCTTGATCACGCCCTGGTCACGCAGCGCGAGCAGCGCGTAATAGCCCGAAGACATGAACTCCTCGATGCGCCGGTCGGAAGCCTCCTTGCTGCCATGGGTGAAGATGTCGACATCGTGCACATAAAGGATGTCGATGCGGTCGACGCCGAGACGCTCCAGCGAGGCCTCGAAGGAACGCATCACGCCGTCGTAACTGTAATCGTAGACTTCCCGGCGCGAGGGCGTCTCGAAGAACTTGCCGATGCCGGTTCGCTGGTCGGGCGCAGAGACGCGCATGAGGCGGCCGACCTTGCTCGACAGCACATAGTCGTCGCGTTTCTTGCCGCGCAGGAAGGGGTTGAGCCGGGTTTCGGAAAGGCCGAGGCCATAGAGCGGAGCGGTGTCGAAATAGCGGCAGCCGGTTTTCCATGCCGCCTCCAGCGTGGCATTGGCATCCTCGTCCGAGACGGCGCGGTAGAGATTGCCGAGCGGCGCGGTGCCGAAACCAAGCTCGGTGAAGGTGATGCCGCCATTGCCGATGCGGTCGAAATGCCGTGTCTTCATATCCGCACGATGTCCTGGATTGATTTGTGTGACATGACACTATCACGCCGGTGGCACAGCAAAAGCGCCGAGGCTCGTTGGACACGAATTTTCGCGGTGATAGCATGAACGAAAACAAGCGTTTCGCGCCGAACGCGACCGCAAAGCCGCATGCCTATCAGGACATCGGCAGACAGGATTAGGCAGCCATGACGCAAGCCGGATCGGAGTTGTTTGCGACAGCGCTGGGCGAGCTCGGCGCCGTGTTGGGGCGCATCGATGACGGTCGGGTTGACGCCGCCTGCGCAATGCTCGCCGGCGCTGGCAAGATCGTCGTCTATGGCTGCGGCCGCGAAGCGCTGCAGGTCAAGGGTTTCGCAATGCGGCTCTTCCATCTCGGCCTGCCGGTTTCGGTGGTCGGCGATATGACCACGCCGCCACTCGGCCAGGGCGATGTATTCCTGGCGAGTTCCGGACCGGGCGAGACCGCGACCGTTCTCACCTTGATGCGCGTGGCCAGGGCGGCCGGCACCAAGGTGGTGTTGCTCACGGCCGAACCGGCGGGCGGCGCGGCAAAGCTTTCGGACTTCACGCTGCTCGTTCCGGCCCAGACCATGGCGAGCGACCAAGGCGCCGCCAGAAGCTCGGTGCTGCCGATGGGCTCGCTGTTCGAGGCAGCGCTTTTCCTGTTGTTCGAGGTGATGGTGCTGAAACTCGAGGCGCTCACCGGCGCAACGCCGGAGACGATGCGCGCCCGGCACACCAACATGGAGTAGGGGCATGCGCTACGAACTGATGCTGCCGCACCAGATCCGCAAGGCGATCGAGGAGAACTGGCCGGTCGCGCTGCCGCTCGGCGTGCTCGAATACCATGGCGAGCACATGGCGGTCGGCATGGACACGCTGGCCGTCATCAAGACGCTCGAGCTTATCGAGAAGGAGCGGGACATCGTCATCCTGCCGCCCTTCTATTATGGCGCGGCGAGTTATGCCGTGGCGCCGCCGGAAGGCAGCGGCTCGGTGCAGGTCGGCGGTCCGGTGCTGGCGCCCTTTGCGGAGGAATTGTTCTACGGCCTGCTGCGCATCGGCTTCCGCAACATCCACGCCATCATCCATCACCAGACCGAGAATTTCGTTGCCGGCATGCCGACCGATCTCGCCTTCAAGACCGCCGGCCGGCAGGCAATTTTCCGCTTCCTGGAGAAGGAACGCGGCGAGGGCTGGTGGGGCTCGGACACGATGGTCGATTACTATGCCGGCCATGCCCAGGGCGAGAACGTCTTCAACTGGGTGCAGGTGCACCCGCTGATGCCGGCCACAATGACCGGCAAATATCCGTTCGACCATGCCGGCATCGGCGAGACATCGCTGATGCAGGCGCTATGTCCCGAAGCGGTGGATGCCGGTCATTTCGCGGACAATACCGGCTGGTACACAAAAGGCGCATCGGATGCGTCGGCCGAGCTGGGCCGGAAGGGTGTGGCGATGATCCTCGAGCATTTGCGGGCGATATTGCGGGTCTAGCTCAACTTCTCCCCACAAGAAGGGGGAAGGGCACGGCGCCTACTTCACCGAACCGGCCGTCATGCCCATGATCAGATAGCGTTCGAGCGCGATGCCGATGATCGCCAGCGGCGTGATGGCTGCCGTCGCCAGGGCTGCCATCGACCACCAGTTGATACCTTGCGAGCCGGTCTGGCTCGCCACCATCACGGGGATGGTCTTGGCATCCGTCGACGTCAGAAGGGCGGCGAAGAAATATTCGTTCCAGCAGAGCACCATCGCCAGGATGAAGGCGGCGACCATGCCGGGGAGCGCGATCGGCATGACAATGCGGAAGAAGGCGCCCCAGATCGACAGGCCGTCGACGAGTGCCGCCTCCTCGAGCTCGACGGGAATGGAGTTGAACTGGTCGCGCATGATCCAGATGACGATCGGCAGCACCATCAGCGTGTAGAGGAGCACAAGGCCGATGCGGGTGTCGAGCAGGGCCACTTCGCGGTAAAGCACCAGGAAGGGCAGCGCCAGCACCACGGGCGGCAGGATCAGCTGCGAGAGGAAGAAGAAGGAGATATCCTCGTTCTTGAACCAGGCGAACTTGTAGCGGTAACGCGTCAGGCCATAGGCGGCCAGGCTGCCGATAATGATGGCGAGGCTCGACGCGCCGACAGAGGTAATGACCGAGTTCATGAAGCGTTTCAGGAACTCGTCGCGCACCGTCGAGGTCTGGACGATCGAATCCGGCGACAGGCCGAGTGAGCGCCAGCCCTTCCAGTCTGGCTGGAAGTCGACGAAGGGGATGAGGTGCCCCTGCGTGACATCGACCGCCGACTTGAACGAAGTGGTGATCGTCCAATAGATCGGGAACAGGCAGACGAAGGACCAGAACACCAGGGCGCCATAGATGAAGACGCGGCTGGCGAGGAAGGCCGCCGGGGAGCGAATTTCGGAAACGGTATATTCGGTGGTCTGGACGCTCATATGGACGCTCAGTTGACGTTGCGCACGAAGCGACTGGCGAGCTTCAGCAGCCAGGTGACAAACACGACGATGATGATCAGATAGACCATGGCGAGCATGGTGCCGTAGCCGACATTCGAACGGTCGCGATATTCGCGGTAGATGAAGCTCGAAACGGAATCGGTCGCGCCGCCGGGCCCGCCGGACGTCACCGTAATGATGATGTCGGCGAGCTTCAGCTTGAAGATGATGCGCAGGATCACCGCCGTCACGGACACGGGCAGCATCAGCGGGAAGGTAACCTGCCAGAAGGTCTGCCATGTCGTCGCGCCGTCGACGCGCGCCGCCTCGATCACCTCACGCGACATGGCCTGCAGGCCGGCGAGCAGCATGATCATCATGAACGGAATGAAGGTCCAGGCGTCGAGCACCATGATCGAGATGCGCGCGATGATCGGGTCGGAGAAGAAGGCGGGATTGTCCCAGCCGAGATGGCGCGCCAGCGTCGATGCCGGTCCGAACCGGTATTCCATCAGCGACTTGCCAACCATCCAGGAGACCGCCACCGGCGACAGCATGAGCGGCAGCAGGAAGACCACACGGAAGAATTTTCTGGCGCGGATCTGCGCGTTGAGCAGCAGCGCCAGTCCGAAGGCGATGACATATTCGACCAGCACCGCCAGCACATAGAGGACCATGTTGAAGAGCGCGTTGCGGTAGTAGGGGTCGGCCAGCATCTGCCAGAAATTGTCGAGACCGTTGAACCTGCGGCCAGCGAAGGAGCTGAGGTTCCAGTCGGTCAGCGCGATATAGAAGCCGAACAGCGTCGGGAAGATCACCATGGCGACGGTGAAGAGCAGCGCCGGCAGCAGGAACAGCGCGCGCTGGCCGTCCTCGCCGCGCGTCAGCACTTGCCAGGCGCCGAGCGCCACGCCCCACAGCACATAGGCGTAGACCACCGGACGCCAGGTATAGAAGCCGATCGTGTCGACCTCAGTCTTGTAAAGGATCTGCATGACGATCGTCGCCAGCAGCACGAGCGTCGCGGCGATCATCAGGGCCCAGCCGAGGCGCTTGCGGCCGGGAGGGATCAGATCGGCCGCTGCGGAGTTAGCCGGCCATGCATTGGCGGTTGAAGTCTGCTCAGCCACGCCTCTCGCCTCTACCTTGCTTTGATGCAATTCCGGAGGAAAACCGCTTCACGCTTTTCCTGGAATTGCTGGAAGTCCAAATGACCGGCCATTGCCGGTCAACATGCGGCCCGGCGACGAGGTCGCCGGGCCGCGACTTCTCACGGGACAGCCTACATGCCGAGCGAGGCTTTGTAGAGCTTGATTTGGTTCTCGCGGCCGATCTGGTCGGTCAGCTTCTCCCAGGCGGCGGCGATGGCATCCGCACCTTCCTGCGCCTTCATCTTGCCGGCGAAGGTGTTGGCCAGGATGTCCTCGGCGGCGCTGTAGTACTGGAAGATGCCGGGGATGCGCGGCTCGATCGCGGCGTTCGGATGGTTGTAGGAGTCGCCCTCCGACTTCAGATAGGAGGTGATGAAGGCCTCGTCATAGCCGGCCGCCACCCATTCCGGAATGTTGAAATGGGAGTTGCGGTAGGGCTGGAAGCCGGAAGGATAGGCCGCGCACCACAGCGACAGATCCTTGCCGCCGAGATGGGCCGCCGCCGACCACGCCGCCTTCTTCTTCTTCTCGTCGCTGTCGACGCGGGCCATGACATAGACGCCCCAGCCGAGATAGGCGCAGTTCGGCGCATAGTTCGGGCCGCTGGCCAGCTTGTCCCACTTGCCGGTCTTCGAATTGTAGACGTCGTCCGAGCCCGGCAGGATCGAGAAGCCGGTGACGTCGCCGATGACCGAGGAGTCGTTGGTCTTGACGTTGGAGCCGATATCGCCCCACCACGGGATCATCGAGCCAGTGCCGGCCAGGAACTGCTGGAAGCCGGTGGTGTTCGGATCGGCGTTGATCTGATCCGGCGGCTCCGAGGGCAGGGCGTCGATGACGTCCTGGATGGCCCGCACCCAAGCCGGGTTGTTGATGCGCGGCTTCATCGTATCCGGATCGAACAGCCAGGCCTTGTCGTCGGGGTGCTTGGCATAGGCAGAGGCGCGGCTGCCGAGGAAGTAGAAACCGAAGCCGCCCCAGGGCTTGGGCGCGTCGAGATAGCCATAGACGTCCTGGCCCTTGAACTGCTTGCCCTTGAGGAACTTGGTGACGGCCTGCACTTCCTGCCAAGTCTTGGGCACGCCCCATTCGGTCGTCGCGCCGCTCTCCTTCCAGGCCTTGGCGAGGTCGGGATCGGAGAATACGTCGGTGCGGTAGTTGAAGTTGTGCGTATCGCCGTCGATGGTCACGCGATACTGCTTGCCGTCCCAGGTGCCAACCGGCGGCTTGAGGTAGTTGACGAGATCGTCCATGTCGATCTGCTTCTTGACCCAGTCGGGCATCTCCGAGGTGAGGCCCTTGCCGCAGACGTCGCCCTCGAAGGGCGCACCCATCTCGATGATGTCGAAGTCGACGGTTTTGGTCGCGATCGACTGTTGCAGACGGGCGTTGTAGTCGGCCTGGGCGAGGTCGATCCAGCTGATCTTGGCGCCGGTATAGGCCTCCCACGGCTTCAGGAAGCCGCGGAACAGCACGTTGTGCAGGTTCTGGTTGTTGAGGCCCATGAAGGTGAGCTCGACACCGGCGAACTCGCCTTGCTTGACGTTGGCCTTGGTCGCTTCCAGGCAGAGCTCACCGACTTTCTGGAAGTCGGCGTCCGTCGGCTGGCCTTTGCCGACGCCGGGTATCTGCAGGATTTTCGCGCGCAGGTCGTCGGCGGCAGCCGCCGGCCTGGTCAGCGCGCCAAGCCCCGTGCCGGACGCCGCTGCGAGCGCCGCCATGCTGGCCGCGCCCTTCAGCAAATCGCGGCGGGTCGCCCCGGCACGCACCAGTTTTTCGTAAAGATCGACTCTCATCTCAAGGTTCCTCCCAGAACTTCAGTCGTGAATTGATTCTGCCAATCTCTCGACGTCGAAACGTCTGCGGTTCTCCTATACCATAGGGCAGCGTGGGGGCCCCACCCTGCGTCGCCTGGAGATCCGATTTTCGGGACAAGGACCGGCATTCGGATTGGCACTCGTCACTATTCGCGTAATCGATTACCTTGTCAACAAGATTGGCTTTTTATCTATAAGATACCGACTTGCCCTTGCCGTTGGCAATGGCTAGCTTCACCGAAAAAGATAGGGGAGACAATGGCTCAAGTCGCGATCGCCAATGTGGCCAAGGCTTTCGGAACCGTCAAGGTTCTACATGAGGTCAGCGTCGATATCGCCGACGGTCAATTCGTCGTCCTGGTCGGCCCTTCGGGCTGCGGCAAGTCCACGCTGCTGCGGATGGTGGCGGGGCTGGAAACGATTTCCGGCGGAACGATTTCGATCGGCGACCGCATCGTCAACAACCTGCCGCCGGCCAAGCGCGACATCGCCATGGTGTTCCAGAACTACGCGCTCTATCCGCACAAGACGGTGGAGCAGAACATGGCTTTCGCGCTGAAGCTGCGCGGCACCGATCCGGCCATCGTCGCCGAGCGGGTGAAGCGTGCGGCCGACATCCTCGACCTCAATCCCTATCTCAAGCGCTATCCGCGCCAGCTTTCCGGCGGCCAGCGCCAGCGCGTCGCCATGGGCCGCGCGATCGTGCGCAACCCGCAGGTGTTTCTGTTCGACGAGCCGCTCTCAAACCTCGATGCCAAGCTGCGCGTGCAGATGCGCACCGAGATCAAGGAACTGCATCAGCGGCTGAAGACCACCACCATCTACGTCACACACGACCAGATCGAGGCCATGACCATGGCCGACAAGATCGTGGTGATGCGCGACGGCCGCATCGAGCAGATCGGCGCGCCGCTGCAACTGTTCGACCGGCCGGCCAACCTGTTCGTCGCGGGCTTCATCGGCTCGCCGGCGATGAACCTGCTCAAGGGCACGGTGAAGAAGGGTGAAAGGTCCGAGGTCGACATAGCAGGCTCGGCCTTTCCGATGCCTGCCAGCATCGCCGCGGCGGACGGCCAGGCCGTCGTCTATGGCGTCCGTCCCGAGCATCTGGAGATCCATCCCGACGGTGTGGCGTCCACGATTTCGGTGGTCGAGCCGACCGGCTCGGAAACGCTGGTGTTCGTGCGCTTCGGCGAGGGCGAGATGGTGGCGCTGTTCCGCGAGCGTCACGACTTCAAGCCTGGCGATACGCTGAAGCTCAGGCCGCGGCTCGACCATGTCCATCTCTTCGACGCAGGGACCGGCAAGCGTCTCTGACCGCAAACACACATCGAGGAAACCATGCTCAAAGGGATCAATCCGCTGCTCAACGCCGACGTGCTCCAGGCACTGCGGGCGATGGGGCACGGCGACGACCTGATCATCGCCGACACCAATTTCCCATCCGACTCCGTCGCCAAGCAGACGGTGCTCGGCAAGCTCCTGCGCATCGATGCGCCGGCGGCCGAAGTGGTGAAGGCGGTGCTGTCGCTCTATCCGCTGGACAGCTTCGTCAACGACGCGGCCGCGCGCATGGAGATCGTCGGCAAGCCGAACGAGATCCCGCCGGTGCAGAAGGAGGTGCAGCAGGAAATCGACGCGGCCGAGGGCAAACCCTGGCCGATGATCTCGATCGAGCGCTACGCCTTCTACGAGCGGGCGAAGAAGGCGTATTGCGTCATCCAGACCGGTGAGCGCCGCTTCTATGGCTGCTTTGCCTTCCGCAAGGGCGTCATTCCGCCGGATGCGGAGTAAGGAGATGTCCGCCAGCAAGCCAGTCGTCATCCTGGGTGTCTTCGTCGCCGACACCGCCTATCGCGCCGACCGCCAGCCGCGCATGGGCGAGACGATCCTCGGCAATTCGTTCAAGCTCGGACCCGGCGGCAAGGGCTCGAACCAGGCGGTCGCAGCCGGCAAACTCGGCGCCGACATCACCTTCCTGACCCGGCTCGGCATCGATGCCTTCGCCGACATGGCCAAGCAGACGTGGAAGGATGCGGGCGTCAAGAGCGCGGTCATCGACACGCCGGACAGCTACACCGGGGCGGCTTATATCTTTGTCGAGGAGGGCAGCGGCAACAACGCCATCATCGTCAGCCCGGGTGCTGCGATGCTGATCTCGTCCGCTGACATCGAGGCGCATGCTGACCTGATCCGCTCGGCGGGCGTCTTTGTCACCCAGCTCGAGCAGCCGATTGACGCGGCGCTGAAAGCTTTGCAAATCGCGCGCGGGGCAGGGGTGACTACCATTCTTAACCCGGCGCCGGCCGCCACCCTGCCGGACAGCATCTACGCGCTTTGCGACTACGTCACACCCAACGAGTCCGAGGCCGAGGGGCTGACCGGCATCGCCGTCTCTTCGGTCGACGATGCCCGCCGCGCTGCCGACAGCCTGCTGGCAAAGGGCGTCGGCGCCGTTATCGTGACGCTTGGCGAGAAGGGCGCGCTGCTGCACACCAGGGAGCGATCCGATCACGTCGGCGCCGTCACTGCCGGCCCTGTAATCGAAACCACGGGGGCGGGCGACGCCTTCAATGGCGGACTGGCGGCAGCGCTTGCCAAGGGCGTCGAGCCGCTGGAGGCGGTGCGCTTCGCCTGTGCCGTCGCAGGCATTTCGGTGACCCGGCCGGGTACCGCGCCTTCGATGCCGACGCTCCAGGAAGTCGAGGCGCTGCTGGCGCGCGGTTGAAGCCGCCAAATCTCGCGTGGCGTTTCAGCGGCGCTAGCCGGCCCTCGGCTTGGCCACAACTCACAGAAGTTGGTCTCTCACGGCCCCCAGGGTTGCATATTAGCCACGGTTAATATTAATCGGCGCCAACGCCTTGCATCAACGGCATAGGTGTCCCGTAATGGGCCACTGTGTCTGGCATCGCAATTGCACTGTCAGCAATGCCGGGGTGGACCGTGCCTCGGTAGCCGGGGGGCTATTTTGGGGGGCCCGCCGCTCCGCGATGGAGCGGCGGCGCTTTAAGGGTCGAGGATAATGGCGATGTATTTTCCGCAATTTCTGGTGGGCATGTTCGCGACGTCGTTCACCGTCGCAATCTGGGTCGGGTTGCAAACCGGCTCCGCCTGGAAGGCGCTCGGCTGCGCTATGCTTGCAATGATCATTCTCCAGATTGGATATGCCGGACTGGTCATGCGGCTCATCTACAAGCGGGGATCGCAAGGCACTGGAGCTGACTTTATATCGGCAAATGCGGCGCCACCGGTGCAGCGAGCGCGTCCACACTAGAGGGCTCACCCTCCCGAGCGAGTGCAGACCGTAAACCCTTGGCGACGACCAAACCGTCCCGCCCTTCTCGTGGAACTGCGCGACCGGGCAGCAGTTCGAGCCGACAAGGCTTTCAAGACCTGGGTTTTCGGAAACGTAAAGCCGTTGCGATTACGTGCCATGGCTTGATGACCGGGGCCGGCCAAGGCTGGCTCAACCCGCCAAACGCGCCTGCGGAACGCAAGCAGTGCCAGCGCGTTCACCGTCTTGACCAGCACAGGCAGCCTGGTTTCCCGGAACGGTGAGATGAAAAACCCCTATAAAAAGCCCACGCTTGTAAAGCGCGAGAAGCTCACCGCCCGAACCGCGCAGATTGTCGCCTCCGGTGTGATATTGGGCGAGTGAACAGGGGCGCCGAAGCGCAGCTGAAGAATTTTGCTGCTCAGAGCAGGCTGGCCGGTCGGTGACTGCTCTAGAGGGCCGGGCCCGGCCGAATGGCGCTTCCGTCAGAAAAGCGCGACAGGCGAAAGCGGGTGAGATCGTGCCCGATCTGGTTTCCCTGGATCATGTCGGCGACGACCCGGCCGATTCCCGGTCCGATACCGAAGCCGTGGCCGCTCATGCCCGTCGCGACAACGAGGCCAACGATCGCCTGCACTTTGTCCACAATGGGAACGACGTCCGGCATCGCGTCGATCATGCCAGCCCAGCTTGCCTTTAGGCGCACCGCGTCGAGCTGTGGGAACAGGCGCCTGAAATTGCGCTCGATGGAACGCAGACCAGAACGTTCGGGAGCCGGATTTAGCACCCGCATTCTTTCGAAAGGACTTTGCGAATCCGGCGCCCAGTGACGCGGCGTCGACCAGCCATCCGGGTAGCCCGCCGGCGCGGCCGGCGAATAGCGTGAGCCGAAAGGATTGGCCATAAGCGCGGGAAGGTATTTCTTCGCATGCCGGAATGCGTCCGGGCCAAGGTGAAGCAAATGACTGCCTCCGGCAGCGAGCGTGTATCCGCCATCCTGTCGGCGTCTGAAAGCGATATGCTCTCCTGCCGCGGCTCCTGCATAGACTTCAGGCGTCGCCTCGGTTGCCGCGACGGTCGACCTTACACTGAGCTGGGGAATGGAAACGCCATGTCTTCTCAGGAACAGGGAAGACCACGCACCGCCGGCGAGCAGAACGCTCGACGTCTCGATGTGACCCGCCTCTGTCCACACTCCCCTGATCCTCCCGGCCGAGATTTCCAGGGCTCGCGCCGCGCAATTCTCCACAAGCTTGATCCCCTTGCGGGCGGCAAGCCGGGCGAGTGCCGGCACGGCCAGCCAAGGCTCCGCTCGCATGTCGGAAGGCGTTGTCATCGCGCCCTTGAAACTGCGCGACATGCCTTTAATGAGACCGGTGGTTTCGCGTGCGTTCAGCAGGCGCGTGTCGATTTCATGGACGGCAGCGATCGTCATGAATTTTTCGAAGCGGGCCATTTCGCGGTCGGAGCTTGCCAGGTAAGTCACGCCGGTCTGCTTCAAGCCGATGTCTTCGCCGCATTCCTCGGCCAGCTGCCGCCAATGACGCGACGCCTCGATCACGATCGGCAGTTCGTCCGCATCGCGTCCCTGTTTGCGGATCCATCCCCAATTGCGGGAGGACTGTTCGGCAGCGATGCGTCCCTTTTCCAACAGCGTCACCGAGATGTTGCGCCGCGCAAGAAAAAGCGCTGTCGCAACGCCGATAACGCCGCCGCCGATAATGACCACGTCAGCGCTTTTTGGGGGCGGGCCGGGAAATTGAATCGGATCTGCTTCGGAGAACGGGAAAGTAGGCAAGGGGAGAATCCTGAAAAGGCTGCGTCAGCTATGGCCCACCGGCAGCCAACCTTTCTTGAGGCAGTTCAGGGGGAAGGTGGAGCACAGGCGCCTGACGAGCGGCTCCCGTAGTCGCCCATTCAGACGCGGTGGATCGCGAATGTTGGCCGTAGCGAATACAAAAAGTTGAAACTCTCCGGAAAGTGAAAGTTCAAGCTTTTGAAGAGCAGGGCCTAAACCCTTGAAAGACTGGCGCGAGTGACGGGGCTCGAACCCGCGACCTCCGGCGTGACAGGCCGGCACTCTAACCGACTGAGCTACACCCGCGCACTGACGAGCACGTGTCAGGCGTGTTCGTCGTTGGGGCGCTGGATAAGGGGTTCGTTTGCGGGTGTCAAGCGCGGCATGTGAGCATAACAGCAATCAGCAGAAGGTTTTTTGACAAGTGCGCCGGCATTGGCGAAATCCCGTCCGATAGCGGGTGCGCCGGCTGTTCATTGGGCCTTGCGAATAGAGCTCTAACTGCTTAAAGGTCCGGCCCGGAGCGGGCGATTAGCTCAGTTGGTAGAGCGCTTCGTTTACACCGAAGATGTCGGCGGTTCGAGCCCGTCATCGCCCACCAGTTTCCCGGCACAATCAAGACTCACGGCGGCGTCAGGCGGAAATCCTGGCCTTCGGGCAGGAGCTGGCCGCCATCGACGACGATCGTCGTGCCGGTGATGTAGCTGGCGTCGTCGGAGGCCAGGAACAGGAAGGCGTTGGCGACGTCGCGCGGCGTGCCGAGACGTCCGAGCGGCACGGCGTCCTCCATGCTCTTGATGAAGGCGGCATCGCGGTGAAGCTTCATGCCTTCGGTCAGGATGTTGCCAGGCTCGACGCCGTTGACGGTGATGCCATAGCCGGAAAACTCCAGCGCCGCCGAGCGGA
This sequence comes from Mesorhizobium sp. WSM3866, assembly GCF_002294795.1. Classification (NCBI taxonomy): domain Bacteria; kingdom Pseudomonadati; phylum Pseudomonadota; class Alphaproteobacteria; order Hyphomicrobiales; family Phyllobacteriaceae; genus Mesorhizobium; species Mesorhizobium sp. WSM3866. Next base: position 160,688 of record NZ_NSGC01000012.1, read on the forward strand.
TGAAGCCGTTGATGCCGGCCTTGCTTGCCGAATAATGGCCGTGGCCGGGGCTGCTCACCTGCGGGCCGGTAATGGAAGAGGTGAAGAGCATGCGACCGCTGCCCTGAGCCTTCATCGGTGGAAGCGCTGCCCGGGCGGCGTTGAAGCTGCCGCGCAGATTGACCGCCATGACCCGGTCCCAGTCCTCCGGGCTGGTGTTCTCGATCAATTGCCAGGGATAGATGCCGGCGTTCTGGACGATGATGTCGAGGCGGCCGTGACGCTGCAGCGCAAATGCCACCACCGCTTCGGCGTCGGCCATCTTCGAAATGTCGGTGCGGATGAAGGCGGCACCCAGTTCGTCGGCGCTCGCTCTGCCGGCTTCGGCTTCACTGTCGGCCAGCACAAGGCTGGCGCCTTCCTCGGTGAAGCGCTGGGCTATGCCCTTGCCGATGCCACGCGCGGCCCCGACGATCACCGCCACCTTGCCTTCGATGCGTCCGGTCATGCGAGCCGTCCTGTCATGCGAGCCTTTGGCGAAGGGTTTGCTTGAAGGCGTCGAGAAGCACGGCCGCCAGCACCAGCAAGCCGTGGATGACCTGGGTGAAGTTGGCCGGCAGGGCCATGAGGTTGATGGCGGTGTTGATGGCCGACAGGAGCAGCACGCCGGCATAGACGCCGGGCAGGGTGCCGACGCCGCCTTTCAGGCTGACGCCGCCAATGACCACGGCGGCGAAGGCGTTGAAGAGCAGGCCGACGCCGAGATTGGCGGTGGCGCCGGAGGTGCGGATGGCGAGCAGCCAGCCGGCGAGGCCGCCGATGGCGCCGGCAAGGACGAAGGCGATGATCAGGTTGCGGTTGACGCGGATGCCGGCACGGAAGGTCGCGGTCTCGTTGCCACCGATCATCACCAGATGCCGGCCGAACGGCGTCTTGGCGAGAATCAGCGAGAAGACGACGAAGCAGCCGACAGCGATCCAGGCGGTGAGCGGCAGGCCGGCGAGCCGCTGGATACCGAACCAGCGGATGGCCGGCGCCAGATCCTGCGCCGAGCGTCCGCCGGAAACGACAAGCACGAGGCCGCGCACCCAGATATAGGAGGCAAGCGTGATGATGAAGGCGCTCATCCGCAGTCTGACGATGAGGAAACCGTTGATGACGCCGATAAGGGCTCCCACCGCCAGGGCTACGGCGAGCGAGACCGGCACCATCAGCCAGTCCGGATGCAACTGCAGGCCGAGGCCGATGCCTGACGAGCAGAACATGATGCCGACCGCCATGGCGCTGAGCGCCGCGACCGATTCAACCGACAGGTCCATGTGACCGGCAATGATGACCAGCGCCAGGCCGATCGACATGACGCCCAGCACGCTCGATGCCTCGACGATGTTGGCGAAGATGCCGAGCTGGAAGAAGTTCGGAATGAGGGTCGAGAACACGGCCAGCACGAAGACCAGCATGAACCAGACGAGATTGTCGAGCACAAGCTCGAGACTGTGGCGGGTGCGTGGGCTCATCGGCCGATCCGGTTAGCGTCGAATTTGAATATGCGGCTGCCGCGGGGCGGGCCCGCGAGGCTCCGGGCCGGGAGGCCCGGAGCTCGATGCAAAAGGCCTACTCGACGGGCTTAACGGTATCCGTCGGCGGCTTCAGGTTGCCCCAGAAAGCGGGGTTGTCGACATTCTCCTTGGTTATCGCCGCGCCTGGGATCTTGATGTTCGGGCCCCAGGCTTCCTTGGTCACCACCGACTTCAGGCCGAGCACGTCATATTCGCCGGGCTTGATCTCCTGCTTGTTGACGACCTTGTCCATGAACATGGCGACGGCCGCGGCCTGGGCGTAGAGCGGCTGTTCGACTTCGACGTTGAGCCAACCCTTGCGGATCAGGTCGAGGCCGACCGGCGCGCCGTTCGAGCTCATCATCATCACGTCGCCCGGCTTCTTACCGGCAGCCTCCAGCGAGGCAACGCCCGCGACCGAAAGATGCGCGGCGTGGCTGAAGATCAGGTCGATGTCGGGATTGGCCAAGATCTGGTCGGCGACGATGGTGCCGGCGTTGCTCGCCTCCCACTGCATGGCGGGCAGCGAGATGATCTTGACGTCCGGAAACGCCTTCATCTTCTCCTCGAAACCCTTCTGGATGTCGAGCGTGTAGGGATCGCCGGGATCGCCGAGCACCTGCAGGATCTTGCCCTTGACCGAGCCATGCTTGGCCTTCAGCAGCGCTTCGGCCTGCTCCGCCGCAATGTGGCCGATCTCGACCGTGCCGGCGACCGATGTGAAGTCGGATGGCGTGGCGGTGATCTGGCGGTCGAACTCGACCACAGGGATGCCGGCCGCGCGGGCGGCTTCAACGGATGGCTTCAACGCATTGAAATCGACCGCGGCGAGGATGATCGCCTTCGGCTTCAGCGCGATGACGTCGTTCATCTGCGATTGCTGAGCGTCGGTCTTGTTGTCGGCGTTCAGTGTCTTCATCTCGTAGCCGACCTGTTTCAGGAACAGTTCCAGCGCGCTCACCGAGCCGGTCTGGAATTCGTCGAGCAAGGTCGGCACCAGGTAGTAGACGGTACCCTTGGACTGGGCGAATGCCGGCGTGAGCGTGGCAATGGCCAGGGCCAGGATACCGAAGACAGAAAGTAGCATTCGCTTCATGTCGTTCGCTCCTCTTTTCGCCGGACCCCTCATTTGTCCCTCAGCCCGCCGGTCCGGCACCGGCGAGCGTTTCCCCGGTGATCATGTTGATCACCGCATCGGGACTTGTCTTGTTGCGGGCAACGTCGCCCGCCACGACGCCTTGGCGGATCACGACGATCCGGTCGGCGACCTGGAAGGCCTGCTGCATGATGTGAGTGATGATGACGACGCCAATGCCTTGGCTGGCCACCTGGCGGATCATGTCGAGTCCGCGGCGCGTCTGCTCGACGCCGAGCGCGGCGAACGGCTCGTCGAGCAGCACCAGCTTGCCGCCCCAATGAACGAAACGGTTGAGCTCGATCGCCTGCCGCTGGCCGCCCGAGAGGTGGTCGACCTTGGTGCGCAGCGAGGGAATGCGGGTGCCGGCATTGGCCAGCGCCTTCGCCACTACTGACTCCATCGCGCGCTCGTCGAGCACCGGAACGCCCAGCACCTTGCGGGTGATCTCGCGGCCCATGAAGAAGTTGGCCACCACGTCGACATTGGTGCAGAGCGAGAGGTCCTGGTAGACGGTCTCGATGCCGGCCGCCTTGGCCTCGGCGGGGGTTTTGGCGAGGAACTCCTTGCCTTCGAACAGCATGCGGCCCGAGGTCGGCTCGAGTCCGCCGGCGATGATCTTGACCAGCGTCGACTTGCCGGCGCCGTTGTCGCCGAGCAGCGCCACCACCTCGCCGCGCGCGATCGAGAAGCTGATGCCCCTCAGCGCCCGGATGGCGCCGTAATTCTTGGTGACGTTGTCGAGGACCAGCAGGGGTTCGCTCATGCCGCGATGTCTCCGCCGTTCAGAAGGTCGCCTTCGCGCTGCCGCTTGGCGGTGAAGATCTGGCCGAAGCGTGGCGAAAGCACGCCGGAAACGGCAAGTGCCGCGGCGCCGCGCAACACGGCATGCTGCCCGCCCTGCGCCACGAGGATGCGCGGCGCGGCGCGATCCTTGCGAGCCGAAACCGAATTGTGCAGGGGCTCCGCCAATGCAGCCAGGCGTTCGAGCAACTGAGGCGAGGCGAGGCCCCCAAGCACGATCGTCTCGGGATCGAAAAGATTTTCAATCACGGCGATGGCATTGCGGAAGATCGGAGCGACTTCGGCCACCCATCCGGCGTCGTTGCCGTTCCAGCGGCCGCGCGCCTCGAGCGACAGATAGCGTTCGAGGCAGCCCCGGTTGCCGCAGGGGCAAAGCTCGCCTTCCGGAACGACGGGGATGTGTCCGATCTCGCCGGCATTGCCCCAGGCCCCGCGCAGCACGCCGCCGTCATGCACCATGGCGCCGCCAAGCCCGACGCTGAAGTAGAGATAGTAGTAGTCGGAACGCTGGAGGCCGAGGCCGTAGAGGCGTTCCCCCATGGCCGCCGCCGCCATATCGGTCTCGAAGAAGGCGGGCAGGCCGGTCGCGGCGGCAAGGCGCTCGCGCAACGGCACGCCTTTCCAGCCGGCCATTGTGGTCGGTCCGACGAAGCTCATGGACTCGACGCCGAACGGGCCGGGAAGCGCCATGCCGACGCCGATGACCCGTCCTCCGGCCCGGCGCCCGGTCAGATCGACAACCATGGCGCCGATCGTCTCGAAGGCGAGATCGGGCGTCGGGCTCGGCGCTTCGCGATGGACGCTCTCGATCACGTCGCCGCTCAGGTTGATGAGTGCGGCGTCTATCCCCAGCGGGGTGAGGTGGATGCCGACGGCATAGCCGCCTTCCGGGTTGATGCGCAGCGTGGCCGGCGGCTGGCCGCGGCCCTTCGGTTCCTCGCGGACCGACAGTATATAACCCTGTTCCTCCAACTCGCGCACGATAGTCGAGACCGTCTGAACGGTGAGCCCGACGTGCTGCGCGATGTCGCCGCGGGCGATCGGACCGAAGCGGCGGATGGATTCGAGCACGATGCGCCGGTTGTATGGCCGCCCGAACTCCTGATTGGTTCCCCGCAACGCCATGGCTTGCGCTCCTGACGGACACAAGGTTCGCAGAGAAGATTTATTCAGTCAAATGGAATTCAAAAATAATTTGCCCGGCTCTCGAGGAGAGCAAGTTTCCCTGCGGCCCCGGCGCTTGCGACCCGGGCAATGTGCGGAAAGCTAGGCTGAATCGACATTCAGCGCATCCATAACATAGCTGCGGCGAGATGGATGAAGGCGAGGAAGTGGCCGGCGCGA
>NZ_NSGC01000013.1:0-140911 GCF_002294795.1 Mesorhizobium sp. WSM3866
TTCCAGATCGTCGACATTGGTCGAAATCGAGCCGGAACCTTTCTCCTCGACATCATCGCCCGCGGCCGCCAGCCGCGCTTCGAATAGTTCAGCCATAGTCGGTCTCCTCTCGTAAATTTCCTCCGCAACGACGGAATCTCCCGGTGCCCGATCGGGCGTCAGGCTGAGCCCATGATCGAGCAAGGCGATGGCGTCGTTGCGCGTGAAGAACGTGATCCTGGGAACTGACCTCGAGTTCCGCCGCTGATCAGTCTGTTGCCTGCCTCAGTCTTGGCCATGCGGGCACGACTGCCGCGAGCAGGCGCAACAGTGACAGGCCTTCCCGCCCAAGGAACAGCGACGGCAGGAGCCAGCACAACAGCAAGCCCCCCACAGAGGCCAGCAATGCCGTATCGATGAGCAGCGGAAGAGGCGATAGATGGAGGGCGCGAAGCCAGTCCACGAACGCCCAGATACCGGTTCCGACAACGCCGGCGAGCGCAACGCCAGGCAGGTGCGCAAGGAAGAAATTTGCCCACGTCATCCCGGTCACGCGGAGACTCAGCTGCGCCATGAGAAAGAAATTGGCCCCGAATGCCAGGCCGACACCGAACGCCACCCCTTCCACGCCCCAGAATTGCCCTATGAAGGCTCCGATGCAGACACCGACGGTGAAAACAGCCTGGCGCCAGGCCCGGGCGTAAACCGTTCCGGTTGCCCGCGAGACGGAATCGCTAAGCTTGTAGCTCGTGCGGAACAGCATGCTGAACGCCAGGATCTGGAGGGGGCCGACCACGCCCTCCCAGCCCCGTCCGAGAATGACCCGAACCAATTCGGGTGCGACGATCGCCACCACCACGCTGGCCGGCAGGACAAGCAGGCTGCAACCGGCGACCGCGCTGCGATAAGCGCGCGCAAGCCTGACGGGCTCTTCCTGGACCAGCGCCATGGTGGGGAACAGCACGCGATCGAGAACCTGGCCGACGATCACCGCCGGAGTGGTCATGAGTTGGGACGACAAACCGTAGACACCGAGCGCATCGGCGCCGAGATAGCGGCCCACGACAAGCCTGTCCACCTGAGTGGCAAGGTAGTTGCAGACCCGCGCAATGGTGAAGCCGCCGCCAAAATAGAGCAGTTCGAAAATCGCGCTCCGCTCGAGCAACGGCCGCATCGGGTGCCGCTGGCCGACGAGCAGCACGATCGTGCGGAACAACTGCTGGACCAGGATCGCTGCGACAAGTGCCCAGATACCGAAGCCGAGCCAAGCCAGCACTGGACCGACGACCACGTAGCCGATGGCGAAAGCGACCGCGTCGACAAGCGCGAGCCAACGGAACCGCAAGGCACGCTGGGCCGAGGCCAGCGCCACCATGGAGGCTCCTTGGAAAAGAAAGATGAAGCAGACCGCACGCACGATCGGAGTGAGCTCGGGCAGGCGAAGAAGACCGGCAATAGCGGGTGCCAACGCCCATACCAGAGCGGTTACGGTAAGCCCAAGGAAGAGCGACAGGGTATATCCGACCCGGAGATGCCGCTCCTCCAGTACAGGTCGCTGCACGATCGCAGGCGTGATGCCGAGGCCCTGGAAGATGGCCGAAAACTTGATGACGATCAGTGCCGCGGAGTAGAGACCGAACTCGTTGGGCGAGAGCAACCGGGCCAGGAGGACGAGGGCGACAAGCTCGGCAACCGCCAAGGCGCCCATGGACAGGCCCGTCCAGAACATGCCTACGACACTGCGTTTTGCCAGCCCGCGCCGGATGTCGCTCACGCCAATCTCCACATGCCGCCTTGCTTACTCGACCGACCAAAGAAGAGCGGCCATGCATCTCCCCGGAACCGCTCAGCGGGGGGAGGGGATATTCGGATGGCCATGCTGAAACGCCAACGGCGCCCGCGTGGGCCGCGAGCCATGCCCGACGAGAAGGGACGGGGGGATCTCGTAGCGGTAGAATCCCATCTCATCCCGCACCTCGGGGATGATCGCCGCCAGTTCGTTCGCATCCAGGCGCAGCCACTTCTGCTGGCGGCCGGGATCGATCATCTCCTTCGCCACGCGAAGGATGTCGTCAGAGCAATGCAGCCCGCAATGTTCATAGATACGGCGCAAGACCAACTCGGGATCCTGTATCAGATCCTCATAGCGAAACGACAGCACGCGGCCTTCGCCCAGCCTGGCGAGATCCTCTCGGGCCATTCGATTGCCGCGCGCCCACTGGCGCGCGATCACTGTCAATTTTTGATGCTCCTGCAAATCCCGATCTATTCCCTTGTAGCGCGGTCCGTAGATCGACGTGTATTTTCTGTGTAATATCCTCTTGGCGACTATCTGCTTTACGACGTCTCCCACGTAGTAATGGACTTGTGTGGCCGGCGTTTCTTTCAATAGTCGCAGAAGACCTTTGAAACTTTTTGCGCGCTGCCACTTAAGTTCCATGGAGCTTATATAGGAAAACGGATTCCTTGTAATATATAGAAATATAGCTTCTGGGAATATCTGGTGGATAAATGGCACGCGCAAGACGTTGGCGGGCGTATTTTCCATGATTTGCCGGTTGCCGTTCCGCAGCTGATAGTCGAGGAACCGGTTGCGAATGTAGCGCACGACCTTCTCGCTGGCATCGGCTTTGACAAATTCGTCATGCCGGCGCGCCGGATCGGCATAGAGCCACAATGTTTTTGGCTCGTACCAGGTGACGACATCCGGGTGCAGCCCGATCAATTTCTGCGTGATGGTGGTGCCCGACCGGTAGTTGCCAATCAGAAAAATCGGAGGTTTCAACTCTGCTGTCGTCATGACAAGCCCCTATCGCTAAAGGTCAACCAGGATGCACGGATGCGCACGACAACGCGCTGCTACTGGTCTCTGAACGCACGCATCATCTGGTCCGTCAAAGGCTTCATCAGGTATGAGAGCACCTTGCGGTCGCCAGTCCGTATGAACGCTTCCACCGGCATGCCGGGCGCCAGCGAGAGCGCTCCAAGCTTCTTCAGCTCGTGGGGGTCGGGGGTGATGCGCACCGTGTAGTAGATTTCGTTGGTATGCTGATCGCGCGTCACGTCTGCCGCGATCATGGAGACCATACCTTCCGTTTCGGGCGTGGTGTGGACGTTGAAAGCCGTGAAGCGAAGAAGCGCGCGCTGACCGATCGAGAGCTGATCGATGTCCTGAGGTGCGGCCTTTACCTCGACCGCGAGAGCATCGGTGTCGGGCACGATCAGCATGATCGGATCCCCCGCGCCAATCACGCCGCCAACGGTATGGACTGCGGATTGATGGACCGTGCCGCTGGCGGGGGCGCGAATATCAATGCGCGACAGCTGGTCCTCGGCGGCGACCTTGCGCTCCTCGAACTCGGCGATCTTGGCCTCGACATCGCGCAGATCGCTCCCGGTCTCGCTGGAAAACTCCTTGTCCAGCTGCAGGATCTGCAGCTCGATTTCGGCGATCGCTCCCTTTGCCTGCGCAATGCTCGACACAAGTTGCGCCCGCTCACCCTCGATGCGCGTTGCCTCACGTTCATATTCGGTCAGCTTCGATTTGAGGGTGAGTTTCATTTCGACAAGACTGCGTATGTCGACGAGCTCGTCGTTGATCAGCTTGATCTCCTTCGTCTTTGCCGATTCCTGCGCCGAATAGCCTTCGATCTGCTTCCCGAACTGCTCGATGCGTTCGCGCAGGCGCGCCTTGTTGCCAGACACCTCGGTTCGACGAAGCTCGAACAGCCGCTGTTCGCTCGCCACCGTGGCAGCTATCTCAGGGTCGTTAATTCTCGCGACAAGCATCGGAGCAAGCGTGATGCGCTCGCTGCCGTCACGCTCGGCCTCGAGCCGGGATTTTCGCGCATAGAGCTCATCCAGGTTCTTCGTCACGTAGGCCAGGCTGGCACGCGGAACGGTGTCGCTGAGCTGGACCAGAACGTCTCCGGCCCTGACGCGGTCGCCGTCGCGCACAAAAATCTTGCCGACCACACCGCCGGTCGGGTGTTGAACCTTCTTTTCGCTGCTGTCGACGACCACCGTGCCGTGCGAAATCACCGCTCCCGAAATATCCACCGTCCCGGCCCAGACTCCCATTCCGCCGACGAGCAATGCGACGATGGTCGTGCCACCCAGGAGATTGCGACGGATCGACCGTCGGTTCAAAAGCGACACGTTCGAAAGGGCAGCTGTCATTTCCCCATTTCCATTCCGGGTCAGCCATCAACGCGGTGTCGGGGTGAGCTTGAAAACCGGCTGCAGGCCTGCGGTCACGGTCTGTGGCGCGGGCAAGAGTGTCGACAGAACGCTTTCCCTGGTGCCGAACATCTGCGTCTGGCCTTCTTTCATCACGAGCAGGAAATCCACTGTGCTGAGAATGTTCGGCCGATGCGCCACAATCGCTAAGATGCCGCCGCGGGCCTTGATTGCGAGGATGGCAGCGGCAAGCGCCATTTCACCTTCGGCATCGAGATTGGAGTTGGGTTCGTCGAGGACCACCAGGAACGGATCGCCATACAGCGCGCGCGCCAGCGCAATGCGCTGACGCTGGCCGGCTGAAAGCGCGGTTCCGCCCTCTCCGATCTGCGTCTCGTAGCCATTGGGGAGACCGATGATGAGCTCGTGGACGCCCGCGGCGCGGGCGGCTGCGACAATGGCCTGCGGGTCCGGCCCAGGATCGAAGCGCGCGATATTGTCGGCAACCGTTCCCGCGAACAGTTCGACGTCTTGCGGAAGGTAGCCTATGTAGCGGCCCAGCCGCTCCGACGACCACTGGTCGAGAGCGGCGCCGTCCAGCTTGATACGGCCCGCCAGCGGTCGCCATGCGCCGACCAGCCCGCGAACCAGACTCGATTTGCCGGAACCGCTTGGTCCTATGATGCCTAGCACCGAGCCGGCATCCAGGCTGAATTCCACACCTTGCACGATGATGCGTTGCGCGCCCGGCGCACCGATCGCGATGCGCTCCACAGTCAACTTCGACCCGGGCACCGGAAGCGCCATCGGTTGAGCGTCCTGCGGCAACCGGGCGAGCAATTTGCTCAGCCTGCTCCAGCTCTGTCGCGCCCCGACGAAGTTGCGCCAATGGGCGATGGCAAGATCGACGGGCGCCAGCGCACGGCCTACAAGGATGGAGCCGGCGATGATGATCCCGGAGGTCGCCTCGCCTTCGATCACGAGCCAGGCGCCCACACCCAGCATCGCCGACTGAAGCATCAGTCGCAACGCGCGAGCGAAACTGCCGAAACCGCCAACGATGTCGCTGACACGCTGTTGCAGCGCAAGATGTTCGCGGCTCGCTTCGCGCCAGTGGTCGTGCAGGCGCCTGCCCATGCCCATCGCCTGAAGCACCTCCGCGTTGCGCCGGCTGGCCTCGGCCAAGCTGTTGCGCCTCACGCTGCTTAGAACCGCGGCGCCCATCGGTCTGCGTGTGAGGATCTCCGTGGCGACCGTCAGCGTCACCAGCACCAACGCGCCGCAAGCGGCGGTTGTCCCGAGGGTCGGATGAAGGCTCCAGATGATCGCCAGATAGAAGGGCAGCCAGGGAAGATCGAACAGGGTGCCAGGCCCGGCACTCGACAGAAAAGTACGGATGTTGTCGAGATCGCGTTGCGGCTGCAATCCATCTCCCTGCTGGCCGATGTACAGGGGCAATTTCGAAACGGCGGTGAATACGCGTCCCCCAACCGCTTCGTCCAACTCAGCACCGATCCGGTTCATGATGCGGCCGCGCACGAGGTCGATGACCGCCTGCCCGGCAAACAGAACGCCGGCCAGTATTGCCATGGCGATCAGAGTGGGGACGCTGCGGCTCGGCAGCACCCTGTCGTAGACCTCCAACATGAACATTGCGCCGGTCAGCATGAGGATGTTGCTCACGCCGCTGAAAACTGCAACGCCCGCGAAGGCTGCCTTGCAGGAACGCAACGCACTGGCCAGTTCGGAGCCGGGCGCCGGTTCCTTGGTCGGGGACGGGGCGCCGGCGTTCGCGAATGCGCCGGGCAAGTCGCTTCTTCGTCTCCGCCTTGCGCTGCGGACGGCTGCCATGAGGAGACCAAGGGCCGCGACCGCCACGAAAACCTGGAGGGCGCCCGGACCGGCCAGCAGGGCCTGCAGGTCGTACAAATAGCGCCAGCCAGCCACGAGGTCCGTCCAGGGTCGCGTCTGCGAAACCCTGGCGAGATCAACAAAGCGTGGCAGAAACTCCGCACCCGCAAGCGCGGCGGCGAGGAGGAGCAGGATTGCAGCGGGAAGTCGGACGATGAGGCGGCGGCGCGGGGCCTTGCTCGACTTCTTGCGGCGCGCAGTTGTGCGGGGGCGCTTTGGCGGCCGCTGCTTCGTCTTGGCATGGAAATTCGCCCGGCGGGGACGCGCTCCAAAGGCCGTCAATGCTGTGCCAAAGATCACGTCAAAATTCCGAAGATTTCTGCTGCTCTATTGGCCGACCATGCTGCGCTGGACGGCCGGATTTTGCACTTTGGGAGAGATACCAGAGTCCGGAGCGTAGAACCCCTTGTTGGCCACGACGGAAACCTCGATGACGTCGCCGGCTCTCACTTCCGTGTTTTGATCGGCGACGATGTCGTGGGCGATCTTCTGGTCGCGCCTGAAGATGGAAATCCTCACCGAGCCCTGCAGGTCGTCGAAGGTTCTCTGTTCGCCGTAAGTGAAGATAAAGAGAAGCTTGTCGGCCACGTATCTGATTTGACTTTGGATTTTTCCGAGCTCAACTTGCGCGTCCTGGGTCTGGCCGATCAATTCCATTTCGTGACTTTGGTGCTTCTTTCGCAGCTCGCTTTCAGCGTTCAGCATCGCCTGCTGCGCCTGTTCCTGCTGCAATTCCGTCTGCGCCAGTTCAGCCCGATAGCTGGTATGTGCTCGTTCCGCCGTCAACACATTCGAGTTCGTTATCAAACCCTTTTCCCGCAGAGACCGGGCAGACTGCAGTTCTTGCAGTTGGATGTTCGCGGTCTTTTCACGTTCTTGCCTGGCCGCGGCTAGCATGGCCGCTTCCTTCTTCGCCCGATCCAGCGAGGCCTCCAGGTAGGAAACGTCATCCCGATACGCGGCAAGGCGGGCGTCCAGCTGCTGCTGTTCGGACGCGATGATGCCGTCAATCAATTGCCCGCCAAACTCGACGGGCGAATCGGGAGGAGCGACGAAGGACTTTTCCAGTCGACTTTCCGCCTGGAGCCGGGCAAGACGGACCTTCAGGCGATATTCTTCAAGCGCCAGGTTTGAGCGCGCGCTTCGCAGATCAGCTATTTGCAGGGCGGGCTCCGTGTTGCCCACAGCGCTGGCGCGAAACCCGCCTGCTATGGCGAGTGCATGGCGAACCGTTATTCCGGGTTGAAACGGATAGGATCCAGGGTGGGCCACCGTTCCGGAGATAAAAAATGGCCGGTATTGTCCGATCTCCACTTTCACGAACGGCTGGAGGATCAGCTTCTGCTGCTGAAATGCTTGCTGGATGGCCTGCGAAAGGGCAACGGTGGTCAGGCCGCGCGCTTTGATATCACCCAACATTGGCAGCGAGATCGAGCCCCGATCATCGACCACGACCTCCAGCGGATAGGATTGTTCGCCGATCACGGACACACGCAGGATGTCACCGGTGTCGAAGGTGTATCCATCTGCGCGCGATGCACTTGCGGTGAGCAGTACAATGGCAACGGCAAGCCCGCCGATCATTGCGAGCATGCTGCCGACCGCGGGTTCGAAGTTGGAAATTAGCCGTCGGCACCAGTCCTTCATGCGCAGAGGCTTGGAAGGAAATTGCTGGTCAACACGCATACGCATCGTCGGTACTCCGGTTGTCTAGCCTGCTGCCATCGAGACCCGCCGACATTCGCCGGCGGGCGCGTGAAAGGAGGTTCTTCCTATGGTTCGAGAAGTAAGCCTGCATTGCGAACTCCATCGGAGCAGCAAAGGCCGATCAAAATCCGTGCAGCCCGAAAGTTTGCCCGGCGAGGCGGTCGCGAACTCTCGCCTCGTTTGGCCTCGCGGCCGAAGGGGCGGGCTCCAGCACGGATTGATAAATCTGCTCGACGCTTTCGCACATGGCGTCCAGCCCCCAGGACGACAGGTCGGTGCGTTTCGCGCCGTCGGCCAGTTGAGTGCGGTGCTGCTGGTTCTCGAGAAGACCGGCGACAGCCGCCGCCGCGGCGCCCACATCCTCGGCCGGGGTCACAATTCCGTTCACGCCATGGCGGACAACCTCTTCCACGCCGGGCAAATGCGAGACCACGCTGGCTCGACCGCCGGCCAGATACTGCATCATGACGCGAGGCAATCCCTCTCGCATCGAGGTCAGCACGCACACGTCCGCCAAGCTGATCAGTCGTTCGGGCTCGCTATGGTAGCCGATCATGCGAATGTTGTTTGCGAACCGGGATCGTTCAATCGCCGATTCAACGTCCGAACGCGCCGGTCCGTCACCGGCGAGGAGCAGTCGCACGTTTGGAACTCGGTCAACGACTTTGCCGAATGCCTCAATGAACTCGACGTGGCGTTTTCTCGGTTCCAGCGCGGCCAACATCAGGACCACCGGCGGCTTTGGCTCCCCGGCAGCCGTCCCCAGGAGCAGATGCGGATCTTGCGGCCACCGCGCGTTCGCGAAGCGTGCCAGATCGAAGCCGGAATGGACGACATGGTGCTGATCGGGGCTGCCCAGATGATTGGCGATGCAGATGTCGCGCATAGCCTGACTGACATCGATGAAAGCGCGCGTGAACCTCGCGGCCAGGCGTTCGGCGGCCAGGAACACCAGCCTCTGCCCGCGGCCGACATGCACGAAAGGCAAGATGTGGACACCGTGTATGATGCCGGGGATATTGGCTTCCTTGGCGGCGAGGCGGCCGACAATGCCGGCTTTGCTTTGATGGGTGTGCACGATGTCGGGCCGCCAATCACGCATAAGGCGGGTGAGCTGCCTTAAGGCGGAAACGTCGCGGGATGGCGCGATCGGATTGATGAGTTTTTCCAGCGTCACCAGTCGAAGGGCTCCGGCAAGGGATGCCCGTAACCTCGGGTCGTATTCCGCGCCGTGAACCAACAGCACTTCATGGCCGTGCCGCGCCTGAGCGAGACAGCAAGCCAACGTGTTCTCCTCGGAGCCGGCTCGAAGCAGTCTGGTGATCACATGGACGATCTTCATTTGCTTGTACCTCAGGGACATGAAATCCGAAGCGGCGGGAGATCGAGGGGATCGAGCGGGAGTATCGCCGGGCGCCTTCCGCGGGTTTCGGGGCACGGGCCGGGCTCGCCCGTCGTTCGGCGCGATCGCGTAAAAGCTGCACGTCGGGGATGATGCGGGGCGGTTGGACCGCCCGATTTGCCTCTCAGAGAGACAGCCAGATATGCCTGAACAACTCTTGGCCGACGGCCTCTATGCCGGCGCTGGCGTCAACGGTCCGGATATCCTTGTCCTTCGCCCGCAGTTCCGCCATCAGCGATAGCCGCGCGTCGAACGCTTCTTTCCTGATGTCCCCGGGCTTTCGCTGTTCGGAGACCGCAAAGTCTGAAACGAGGTGCAAAACGAGGTGTGGGCGGCGTTCCGCCATCTTCTCGTAGAGTCGCTGCTCAAGCCGGGCGAGGGCTGACAGGCCTGGGACGGAGAACAGGCGAGCGGGGATGGTCGGCCCGTCCAGATATCCCCTGCCGAGCGCCTGCGGCCACCGGTCGCAAATGACGATCATGCCGCGCGTCGACCATCGATGTGCGCGTTTCACTACAGCGTATCGCTCAAACGCGATCAAAACCGCCCAAAACGCCAACGCGGCAGCGACAAATCCTCCCTTCGACCAAGCCCGGCCGGAGGAATCGTTGCCATCGTTCTGGGCCAGGGACTTGAGGCGCCGTCTATGGGGAGAGACGACGGCCTGCAGTGCCTTGCGAAGCCGCCATCCATTGCCATCGCCAGTTCCGACATAGACTTGGGCACATCCGAATTTCCACCCGAATATCTGCCTCAGCCAGGTAGCCTGAGTGCTCTTGCCCATGCCATCGGGACCTATCAAGGCCACCACGAATCCACCAGCTGCGGGCCGTCTCTTCGGTGGAAAGCGCCCCGGCAGCAAGCGGTGGAGGGATCTCAGGGCGAGATAGCAGGTCTTGCGCACCAGATGCACCGCCGCATCGGCGATAGGGGGGCGTCCCGTGTAACCACACATTTCCCGGATCGAACGCCGCAGCCTGGCCAGATCTCCGCGGTGGGCGGCCAAGGCGTCGGCGCTTTGCAGGAACCTGCAGCGCACCGTTCTTGCGCCGTCAAACGTGCAGTCGACGACCTGCAAGCCGTGCTCGTCCGACGTGGACGGCAGGCGCGCAAAGTGCTGCTTCCAACCCTCGTCGAGGGTGATCCATTGCCTCCATGGAAGCGCCGAGGCGCGGAAGGCGAAGCGGGCAATCGCTATTCGAAGCTCGTCTTCGGGAGAGACCACCGGAACCGATACTCCGTCGACGCAAATCGCCTCCCATCGCGTGATCGCCGCATAATCGAAAGCCGGATAGCGCTTGCGAAATTCCCGGCCGACGCGGGCACCGATATGCATATCGAGATGGAGATAGCGGCCATGCGTGAAGTCAGGCAGGAACCAGTCTTCTCTGCCGGCACAGACATTATCGTAGCAGGAGAGGCTCACGCCGCGCCGGCCGTGCAATTGACAGACGATGGAGCAGAAGAGCGGGTAGTCATGCTTGTCCAAAAGGACATCCAGATCATCCCGGCCGGCAAATCCGTCGTGCACGGACGCGAGATCCTGAATAATTCCGTACCTCACGCCAGCTTCATTGAGTGCTCGAAACAGTTCGCTGGCAATCGGCAGTGCCGGCGCCGTTTCAATCGGCCTGAAAGGAGCTTCTCCGTCAGTTTGATACGGCGCTGCACCTGAGTGGCTGCCCAATGCGCCCGCGCCAAGAGTCTTCGCCGACGCTGAAACATTCGCTCCCGGCGCCAACGTTTCCGCCACGATCTCCGCCTTGGCCTCCGTAGCCCAGCGTCGATACTGCTGCGGCTGCAGACGATCCCGAAGGTCTCCGGCCGCGGCCGGAGGGAAGGCTGCCGATTTGGACTTGCGTGGTGTTTGCAAGAGATTTCTCGTGATTGGTCGCGGGCGAGCATCACTCGCTCGTCGTCGCCGGAAACGTCGTGGAACTGGCGTGCGGTAAGTCCAAGCCCCTCGGTGGGCTGGTGTTCCTGGGATGTCGAACGACCAATCGTCTCAGTGCCGGCCCGCAGGTTCTGACATCACCTTCGCAGGCTACCGCACCGAGGGTGAATTGGGTGCCAACTCATCACTCCCTGCCGAGTATTTCGGCATCTGTGTAACGAAAGCGGTGAGTAAAAACTCACCGAGTAGTTTCAAGACACTATCGACAACTTGTCCCGATCAATAGTGATAGGAGTAGACCGGTTCATGATGTCGAGAAGGATTCTGACCGCTCCGGCGCTTCCGACATGATCAAGTACCCCGAGCTGGTCCGAAAATGGCCCGTCTATGATCCTGATTTTCTGGCCCGGCCTCAACAGGATGTCCGGGTGCAAAATCCCGTCCTCATCGGTTGCCGATATCAAGGATTCAACCACCCCATAAGGCGCCGGTACCGGCATGCCCTTGCTCATGACGAGCTTTCGGACGCCCACGGTCGAGTTGATCGGGTACCAGCTCTGCTGATGGACAGCCAGGGAGACGAACAGATAGCAGTCGAAATACGCGCTGGAGACGGTCCTGACCCTGCGGGCGTGCCGGACGGTTCGCCTGCGCTTGGGCAGATAGGTCCGGAAGTTCTGCGATAGCAGGTGCCGCTCGGCAAGGCTCTCGGAATGCTGGTGCGTCTGGACCACGCACCAGCGCGCAGCTTCGCCGCCGTGACTTTTGTCCGCCGAGTCAGGAAAACCGTTGTTGCAGAAGTTAGTGTGCAGCATGACGCAATACTGTGTCTTTCCCTAATTGAGGTAGTAACTGTCCGAGACACTGCTTTCGAGCGACGTGTAACGGCCGTATCTGGGCAGCTTTGGTTCGTCCACCATCGTCAGGGCAATGCCGGCAAGCTTGGACCGATCGCCAAGATGTCGAATTCCTTCGGCAACGGCCTCGCGCGAGGTTTCCCGCCACCTCACGACGAAGACGACCTTGTCGACATGCCTGGCCAGGATCGAGGCATCGGCCGCGGGTCCGACGGGTGGTGCGTCAATGATCACCGTGTCGAATTTGCCCCGAACTTCCTCAAGCAGCGAGCGCATTCGCGCCGAAGCAAGAAGGGCAGGCGGGTTGCGGGTTCTTGCTCCTGCGGGCAGCATGGATATGCCCGAGCGTTCGTCCAGATGGATCGCGTTTGCAGCCTTCACCGGCAAGGTCAGGAGATCGACCAATCCGACCTTGTCAGCCATGCCGAAGAAGGCCGTGGCGGCCGAAAGACGCAAGTCCGCGTCGATGACCAGAACCCGTTCGCCGTCGGCAGCCGCCGAGCAAGCCAGGCTCAATGCCAGCGTTGTCTTGCCTTCGCCGGGCATCGCCGATGTCACGAGCACCAGGCGCGGCGAACGGTCCAGTTCCGGCGTGGCCTGGATACCGAGGCGAAGCCGCCGCACCGCTTCGCTGTACCTGGAGAGCGGTTTGCGCTCGAGATAGGCCACAGGCTGAGCATGGACGTCTTTCGACCAGCCTGACATCCTTGGCATCGACGCAAGAACCGGAACGGCCAATTCTTCCTCGATCTGCTTCTTTGCCATGAAGCCAGAAGCGAAGAGTTCACGCAGAACGGCGCCGGCGCCCCCGAAGAAGATGCCGAAAACCACACCCAAAGCCGCAAAAAGAGGCCTGTTTGGGAAGCTTGGCGCGCCAGGAACGCTGGCATCGGTGATTACACGCACGCCGCTGTTGAGGAGGGTGGATTTCTCTTCGGTGAGCTTGGCGCGTGACAGGAACGTCTCGAAGAGTTCCTTGTTCGCGGCCGCGATCCTCTCCAGATCGCGTAACTGGACGCCAACCTGACCTTCGATTTCGGAGCGGTTGGATACCGAGTCCAGGGCGCGAGCCAGAGAAGCCTCCCGAGCTTCGGCCGCGTCGACCTCGTTCTTCAGATTGCCGATCAGGCGCTGGACTTCGGCGGCGATCTGTCCCTCGATGTCGCGGCGCTCGGCCTGAGCGGACAAGACCTCGGGATGCCGCTCGCCATACTTCAATTTGAGGTCGGCTTCCCGCCGGGTCACTCCGGAGAGCTGAGCCCTGAGCGCGTTAATCACCACCGACTGCAGCACGTCCGGAATCGACTGGATGTCGCCTCCGGCAGCCTGTACCTTGCTAACTTGCTGATATTGCGAACGTTTCTCGGACAACTCGGCGCGAGCATTGATTAGGGCGACGTTCAACTCGGACAGTTGCTGGTCAGTCAAGCTGCCCGCCTGCGTCGCTACTAGATTGTGATCGATCCGAAACTTCTGGACAGCTTGCTCCGAGCGGCTGAGCTCCGCTCGCAGATAGGCGGCCCGATCGCTGAGCCACGAGGAGGCCTTCTGGACCCCTTCGTAACGGGACCTTATTCGATCTGCCACATAGGCCTGGGCAATCGCGTTCGCGAGCGATGCCGCTTTTTCCGGATCGTAGGCGCCTACATCAAGCTCAATGACGTTGCCAAGCCCGACGCGCGAAACTCCCAGCGCGTTCTGGAGCCATATCAATGCTCCCGGTCCTATCTTGGGGTCTTCCGCCAGCTTTTGGCTGTCGACGACCTGCTGAAGAAGTGACGCAGACCTCAAGACAGCGATCTGACTTTCAATGAATGTTGGATTGTCAGAAAAATCGGAATTGGAGTAATCCTGTGGAGTCATATAGTCGATCGGAGCGTCGAGCAATATCTGAGAGACGCCGGTGTATGTTGTCGGAAGAGTATATGCGGCAGCCATAAACAGTGTGAAAGTGATGACGGCAATTCCGCACACCAGCTTCCACCGACGAAGAAAGAAATCGAAGACTTCCCTGACGTCGAGGGGCAGGAATTCCCGAATCATCCTCGGATTATCAGTTGGACTGGCCATTTCCCGAATCCTCACGATCGACAGCACAACTCCCAGCCCTTCAGCGTCGGCTGAATGGCGTTCATTTCAAAATGGGTCGGGCAGCTAGCCGTTATGCGCTCTCAAACGCATGAATCGTAAGGGTTGGTGTCCCGCCGACATGTCCAAATCGCTCTTCTGCGCCCACTCACCGATCGCGTCACCGGTAAGGCAGAAACATATCAGCTTCGCGGACATCGCCGCCATTACCATTATTGAGTAGTAACTCGGCTAAAGGTCGATCTGGTCTACCCCGTAT
The DNA here is from genome assembly GCF_002294795.1 of Mesorhizobium sp. WSM3866. Taxonomy (NCBI): domain Bacteria; kingdom Pseudomonadati; phylum Pseudomonadota; class Alphaproteobacteria; order Hyphomicrobiales; family Phyllobacteriaceae; genus Mesorhizobium; species Mesorhizobium sp. WSM3866. The sequence goes on from NZ_NSGC01000013.1 coordinate 14,277, forward strand.
GCCTCTCCGAGCTTTAAGAAGTCGCCGAGACACCTTCCTCTCGCCCTTCAGGGAGGTCCACTACAACGCTACGATCGTCAAGGATGCTCCTGACGATGAGAGAAGCGGCCGGCCTCGGCAGTTCTGAGGTTGACATGGACACTTATAGCGAAGTCGTTCCGAGTTTTGCAGGTTGGGTGCTCGACGGTCCCGGGGTCATTCTTCTGCTGGCGGCAACCCTGCCGCTGATGCTTCTTCTTAAGGGCCGGCAGCTGGGCTACGGGACCCTTGCCGTCATTATCGGCACTGTCATGTTGCTTTTGTTGGGTATCGAGAATTGGGCGGGAGCGGTCGCCGCCCTTCTCGCCTATTGCGTCCTCGTTTCATTGGCCTTGCTTTCCACATGGAGGCGTATGAAGCAAATCGAGGACCGCCTCGCATTGGTCGCGTCGGCAATAGACGGCCTGGAAGTCGCCGAGGAGCGGCGACAGACCTACAGCGTCAGGCGTTCGCGCCGGAAGCCGGAAGCCGGAGCAATGGTGCAAACCGTCGCGGTCGGCGCGACGGACAATCCAGGAAGCGAGACGCGATATATCCCAGGGCCGCCTTGGCAAGAGCTGCAAGCGCCCGGTCCGCGACCCGAATCCGCGGCTCCGGCGTCAACGCAATCGGCAGGGCGCAATTTTGCCTCATCGACGGGTGGGGGCCCCTGACAACAAGGTTCGAAGACAAGGATCGGTGTTCCGGCGGCAGGTTCTCGGGCAGCCTGTCCGGACCGACAGCGCGGTTCAACTTTTCGCTGCATCCGCAGCGTCGCGCGTAATGACGAGACTCTCGGCCTCCCGCCGGGGCTTTGCGATGGTCCAGACGATACTGTCGGGCGCAGTATGCGGGATCGGTGCGGTGGGGCCTGCATTTCGACGGCATGCGGGCACGCCGCGGCATGCTGCTTGGCATCGGTGCGGCACGAGCTGTTGTTCCGAAGCCATCGTGTGCTGCAAGCCAAAGCTGTGCTGCCTGAGCGACTTTAATATACCAAGGGTGTAGGGTTGTACCAAAAGGTGGTAGACTGCCTTGCACAGATGGAACTTTTTGCCTAGTCGATAGTTGCAGCTTCAGGTTGACCCGGGGGAGTGGATCATGGGCTTGGGCGATTCGGGGAAATGAATTTATCGAAGCAAGTTGGATTGGTGAAAGGACCCACGCTTGCTGACGCAAGCTGGGAAAGGGGAATCTCTGTACTGCCAGGAGCCGTGCGCCGCACCTATGCGGCCAACGCGACTATTGCAGGCGAATACCACACCAAATCCTCTATTCTGATTATGATCGCCGGCTGGGCGGCATTTGCGAAGACATTGCCAAATGGCTCACGTCTCATCGTCGATTTTGCGCTTCCTCGCGAAATTGCGGTGATCGAGTTCGCCGGAAAAGCGGGCGATACGGTGACGGCCCTCTCGGACGTTATCGCGATCGAGCTGGCCGGCCCCGTCCGTACATGTTCTGCGCGTTATCCGCAGTCCATCTGCGAAGCAATCCTGCGGGCTGAGGCGGATCGATATTCAAGGGTTGCGGAACACCTGGCAAGCGTCAGCAGAAGGGGTGCCGTTGAGCGTACGGCCCATTTCCTTCTCGAACTGGCCTGCCGCTCACATCGATCGGCAACGAGCTATCCGGCCCGCTTTGAATGCCCGCTGACCCAGGGCGAACTGGCCGATGCATTGGGACTTTCGGCTGTGCATGTGAGTCGCGTGTTGAAAACGTTGCGACAGACCGCCCTGGCCTCATTCCGTTACGGGGTCGTCGAGTTGCACGATCTTCCGGGACTGATCAAAACAGCCGGATTTGATCGGTCCTACATTTCAAGCTGATGCAAGGCGCTCAGGCCTGGCACGGGCAGTTCAGAGCGCGGAAGTGCTGAACTGCCCAAACCGTTAGGGCCAAATCGTCTCCTTCCGGCAGCCTATTCTTCCAGCGCAAGCCCCAATTCGGCGCGCCGTCGCAGCCAAAGACTTGCGCGGTAGCGAGGATCCCGGGTGCGGTCATGGATCGTATCCAGGATGCGCAGAATGCGGGCAGGGCCGAGCTTGTTGCCCCACTCCAGAGGTCCGTGGGGATAGCCGAGCCCCAGCCGTACGGCTGCGTCCACATCCGCCGCCGATGCAATCTTTTGCTCGACGATCTCGCTGCCGATATTGACGATCATCGCGACCACGCGCTGGCAGACCGCGCCGCAACTATCGCTCACCAGGGTCGCCTTGCGGCCGGCGCTTTTGGCAAGCGCGAGGGCGGCGCTCCTGGCCGTATCGGATGTCGCCGCCGACGCGACGAGCGTGACGTGACGGTCCAGGCCGAAATAGGGATCGAACCCGACGCATAGTGAAGATGAGAGGCCAAGACGCATCGCGGCGCCGGCGACATCGTGCCCCTCCAACCCTACGAGGATGAGGCCGTCCCGCCCTAGCGCCTGATCCTGGAGACCGCAAACAGTGGCGCCGGCCGACGCGACCAGTTTTTGCATTTCGCCGGTGTCATTGTCGGCCAGAACGGTGACGCGATCCGGAATCCCGGCGGTCTCCGCCGGCTGTGTCGATGCGGGCGGAACGGCTTGCCGGCTGCCGTCGTAGGCATAGAAGCCGCGTCCGGTCTTGCGCCCGAGCAGGCCCGCAGCCACACGCTGCGCCGCGATGACGGAAGGGCGGTAACGCGGATCCTGATAGAACTGGTTGTAGACACCCTCCATCACTGGGTGGGAGACATCGAGCCCGGTGAGGTCCATCAATTCGAATGGGCCCATCCTGAAGCCGGCGGCGTCGCGCAGGATCGCATCGATCTCGGCGATCGAGGCCACGCCCTCCCGCAGCATGGCCAGGGCCTCGGTGCCGAAGGCGCGGCCGGCGTGATTGACGATAAAGCCGGGCGTGTCGCTGGCGACGACGGGCCGGTGGCCGAAGCGGGCCGCAAGCTCGACCAGCGTGTGCTCCACCTCAGGCGCCGTGTGAGCTCCTGAGACGACCTCGACCAGTTTCATCACGGGCACGGGATTGAAGAAATGGTAGCCGGCAATCCGCTCAGGTCGCTTGGCCGCGGAAGCGATCGCCGTGACGGACAGCGAAGAGGTGTTGGTCGCGATGATGGCGTCCGGCCTGACGATTGTCTCCAGCGCCTCGATGAGCTGACGTTTGGGCTCGAGACGTTCGACAATAGCTTCCACCACCAGATCGGCGCCTGCCAGTCGCCCAAGTGTTTCGGCAGGTTCGATATGGGCGAGCAGCTTCTCGACTACCTCCGAGCTGACTTTGCCGGCGGCTGCCCTGGCGCGCTGACGCGACGCGATTTGCTCGATGGCCGCCGCCGCCTTTCCGGGGGCATCATCGACCATCATCACATCGATGCCTGCCGCCGCCAGGACCTCCGCTATGCCGGAACCCATCACCCCGGCGCCTACGACACCGGCTTTCCCGATCCGACTGGTGGGCTCCCCTCCCGCGCCTGCCAAGTCAGCGCCCCTTGAACGAGGGTCCGCGCTTCTCCAGGAAGGCGGCAATGCCCTCCTGTTTGTCCGCGGTATCGAAAAGCAGCTGGAAGGCTTTGCGTTCCAGCCTCAAGGCGGTTTCCAACGGAGCGTCTTCGCCGTTGACGACCGCCTCCTTGATCTGCTCGACGGCCAGCGGCGGAAGACGGCCGATCCTCTCAGCGATTTGCAGCGCATGCTGCAAGGCCTGGCCCTCATCCGTCAGGATGCTGACCAAGCCGGCACGCTCGGCATCCTCGGCCGAAAACATGTCGCCGGTGAGAAGGAGCATCAGCGTCTTGTATTTGCCGATTGCCCTGAGCAGGCGCTGGGTGCCGCCGGCGCCCGGCATCAAGCCGAGCTTGACTTCAGGCTGACCAAAAGTGGCTGTCCGTGCGGCGACGATGATGTCGGCGTGCATGGCAAGCTCGCACCCGCCGCCCAGCGCGAAGCCTTCGACCGCGGCAATGACCGGCTTCGGGCACCTGGCGATCGCGTCCCAGTAGCGGTGGGTGCGCTGCAGAAGCATGTCGGCCGAGCCGAGCTTTTCAAACGCTTTTATGTCGGCTCCTGCAGCGAAGTTGCCGCCGCGCCCAGCAATGACGATCGAACGGATTTCCGTGTCCTCGGAAAAGCTTGCCACGGCGGCGGCCAGCTTCTGCCGCACTTCGAGGTTGAGCGCGTTGCGCACTTCGGGACGATTGATTTCGACCAGCCCCACATTCTCGACAGGGCGGCTCTCGACGACAACAAGGGATTCTTTCGCGGAACTCATTTCGTGCTGCGGAATCTAACAGGGAAACTTAATTTCATACCCGAACTATGGTCAGCGCCCGCGAGGCCCGCAAGGATATTGTTTGCTGCGACCGGTGCGATCAGGGCGGTCCGCAGGCCTGAGGCGGCTTCTCAGCGTCATGCTTTCGCTCGAGCTCCGATGAGTTCTATCCATTAGCGATGCTCCAGCAAGATGCGCGTCACATGCTCGGCGATGGCCAGGCTCGAGGTCAGCCCAGGGCTTTCGATGCCAAATAGATTGACCAGGCCCGCGATGCCATGCGTCCCGGTATCCTGGATGACGAAATCGCTGTTGGCTTCGCCCGGACCGGAAAGCTTTGGCCTGATACCGCTATAGGCCGGCTGCAGGCTGCCGTCGGCCAGTTCCGGCCAGTATTTACGGATTTCAGCATAGAAGCGGGTGCCGCGTGCGGGGTCGACGCGGTAATCGAGCGCATCGGTCCATTCGACGTCAGGCCCAAAGCGCGCCGTGCCACCGAGGTCGAGCGTCAGATGGACGCCAAGCCCGCCGGGCTCCGGCACGGGATAGATGAGGTGCGAAAAGGGCGCTCGCGTCGCCACTGAAAAATAGTTGCCTTTGGCGTAGCGAAGCCCGGGCAGGAACCGGCGAGCGAATCCTGTGATCGAGCCGGCAAGCGCGACAGCGCCGAGCCCCGCCGCGTTCACGAGCCGCGATGTGGCGATCTCGAAATCTTCGCCGCTTCCCGTGCTGGTTGTCTGGAGAACGATGCGGTCGGCTTCGATCCGGCCCGACACGATGCGGGTGTTGAGCGACAGCATCGCACCGCCGCCCTCGGCTTCGCCGAGCAGGGCGAGCATCAGCGCGTGGCTGTCGATGATGCCGGTGGAGGGCGAAAGCAGGCCAGCGGTGCAATGCAGCGCCGGCTCAAGCTTGTGAGCCTCGGCGGCAGAGAGGAAACGCAAGTCACCGACACCGCAGGCCGCGGCATTGGCTCGGATATTGGCAAGCACCGGCTCCTGCGCATCATCGGTCGCGACGATCAGCTTGCCGCAGCGCCGGTGCGGAATCGAGCGCTCGGCGCAGTAGCGATAGAGCATCTCGCGTCCGGCCACGCAGAGCCGCGCCTTGAGCGAGCCTTGCGGATAATAGATGCCGGCATGGATGACTTCCGAATTGCGCGAGCTCGTCTCGGTGCCGATGGCATCCGCCGCTTCGAGGATCAGCGTGTCGAAACCTTGCGCGGCAAGGCCGCGCGCGATTGCGAGGCCGACCACGCCGGCACCGGCAATCACGCAGTCAACCCGTTCCATGCCCAGTCCATTCGGTTGCGCGAGCGGCGCCTCACAGCCCTTTCTCAAGGATCATTTGGCTGTTGTCCATTGCTGTCGGGCAATGATGTGCCCGCCGCCGCTTCCGAGACCGACCATGCGCCAGGTTCCCATGGCGCTATCGATCGTGACAGGGCGGCTCTTGCGGCTTGAACCCGCGATGATGCATCACAGCTCAGACACGAGGGCAAATTTCGGACTTCTCGACCAGCGAGATGGTCCTACACTCGCAGACAGGAGCCATCATGGACGCCAGACCGAATTCCCCTGAAGCCCGCGACATCCGTTATCACATGCACGCCTACACCAATGCCCGCAAGCATCAGGAAACGGGACCGCTGGTCATCGAAAAGGGCGACGGCGTCTATGTCGAGGACATTGCCGGCAACCGCTATATCGAGGCGATGGCCGGCCTGTGGAGCGTTGCCGTCGGCTTCTCGGAAAAGCGACTGGTCGAGGCGGCCACGCGGCAGATGTCGAAGCTGCCCTTCTACCACGATTTCGGCTCGAAGGCGCATTCGCCGCTGATCGATCTGGCCGAGAAGCTGGTGCAGATGGCACCGGTGCCGATGAGCAAGGCCTACTTCACCAATTCGGGCTCCGAGGCCAACGACACGGCGATCAAGATGATCTGGTACCGGTCGAACGCGCTCGGCCAGCCGACGCGCAAGAAGATCATCAGCCGCAAGCGCGGCTATCATGGCGTCACCATCGCGTCCGCAAGCCTGACCGGGCTGCCGAACAATCATCTGTCCTTCGACCTGCCGATCGCCAATATCCTGCACACCTCGACGCCGCACCACTGGCGCGATGCCGAGCCCGGCGAAAGCGAGGAGCAGTTTTCCAGCCGTCTGGCCGACGACCTGGAAAAGCTGATCCTCGCAGAGGGGCCGGAAACCATCGCCGCCTTTATCGGCGAGCCGATCATGGGCGCCGGCGGCGTGGTCGTTCCGCCCGCCGGCTATTGGGGAAAAATCCAGGCGGTGCTGTCGAAATACGACATTCTTTTAGTGGCCGACGAGGTCATCTGCGGCTTCGGCCGCACCGGCGAGATGTTCGGTTCGCAGACCTTCGGCATCAAGCCCGACATCATGGTGTTGTCCAAGCAGATCTCGTCGTCCTACCTGCCGATCTCGGCGCTGCTGATCAACGACAAGGTTTTCGAACCGATCGCCGACGAGAGCGATCGCATCGGCACCTTCGGCCACGGCTTCACCGGCGGCGGTCATCCTGTCGCCGCGGCCGTCGCGCTGGAAAACCTCAAGCTGATCGAGGAGCGCGACCTTGTCGGCAATGCGCGCACGGTCGGCGCGCATTTGCAGGCCAGGCTGCGCAAGCTCGGTTCCCATCCACTGGTGGGCGAGGTGCGTGGCGTCGGCCTGATCGCCGCCGTCGAGCTGGTCGCCGACAAGGCGAGCAAGGCGCCATGGGGCAAGCCTGCGGCTCTCGGTGCGCTGGTCAATGGGTTCATGCAGCACAACGGCGTGATCTCGCGCAACATGGGCGATGCGATCGCTTTCTGTCCGCCGCTGATCATTACCGAGGCTCAGGTCGACGCTTTGGTCGACGCGTTCGAACGGTCGCTCGAGGCCGCGCTGCCGCAGGTGCGGCCACGGGACTGACCCATCGATCACTATGGCAGCGCCCGTGTCGGCTCGGTCAGATCGGCATTTCCGAACTGACCTGCTTGCGAGGCATGGTTATTCGGGCTTGTCGTCCGGATGACCGAGTTCGCAGAACCAGCCACCGAGATATTTCACCGACGGCCTCCTTGGGTCGGGAATTGGCGTCTTCGCCTCGACGGCGGCCCGGAACGGCTCGGCGCTGTCCTGCGGGATAAATCCGAGATGATCGGCGCCGCTGTTGTCGACCATCTTCAGCTTGTTGTTGGATAGGCCGAACGAGATGGTGTGGCCGACGCGCGGCGCTGTCAGCGATGCCTCGACCAGGCGCACGCAGTCGGCGAAGGAAAGATACGACCACAGCATGCGCCGGTCGGCCGGCTCGGGGAACGACGAGAAGATGCGCAGGCACACCGTCTCGATGCCGAACTTGTCCCAATAAAGCCGGCTGAGGCTTTCGACGAAATTTTTCGACACGCCATAAAGACTGTCCGGGCGCACCGGCGCGTCGACGCCGATATGCGCCTCGATTTCGTGATAGCCGATGGCATGTACCGAGGAGGCGTAGACGACGCGCTTCACGCCGTGTTTCCGGGCGCCTTCATAGATGTGGTAGGAGCCGCGAATGCTGGAATCGAGGATGGTCTGCCACTCGCATTCGAGCGGCGCGCCGCCGAAATGCACGATCGCATCGCAGTCCTTGGTGGCCGCGATGGTCGCCTCCATGTCGGCAAGATCGAAGACGGCTTCTTCTTCATGAGGCGCAAGATCGCTGAACGGCCCGCGGCCCGCCAGGCGGATCTTGCTTGCCAGCGGCACCAGTCCCTTGCGCAATTGCGAGCCGAGCCGGCCAGCGGCGCCGGTGATCAATATACGTTCGTAGTGCGGCATCGTTTACTCCACTTGCGCGACGGCGGCATTGATCCGCGAGATCGCCTCGGCCAGCACCCCTTCGCCGGTCGCCGTCGAGATGCGGAAATAGGGTGACAGTCCATAGGCGACACCCGGCACCGACGCCACGCGTCCTTCGTTGAGAAGATAGTTGGCCACGGCCGCGTCATCCTCCAGGACGAGGCCCTTGGGCGTCTTGCGGCCGATCAGGCTGGCGCAGCCGATATAGGCGTAGAAGGCGCCTTCGGGCGGCGACAACGTCAGTCCGTTTATCTTCCTGATGCCGTCCACTACCAGGTTGCGGCGCGCCTCGAAGGCCTGCCGGAAGCGCGCGACTTCATCCTGCGGCCCGTTGAGGGCGGCGACGGTCGCGGCTTGTGCGATCGAGCACACCGAGGTGCAGGACTGGCTCTGGATCGTCGACATCGCCTTGATGAGTGGCGCGGGGCCGGCTGCGTAGCCGACGCGCCAGCCGGTCATGGCGTAGGACTTCGAGACGCCGTTGACGATCAGGGTGCGGTCCTTGAGCTCGGGGCAGGCCTTGCCGAAGGAGACGAATTCGCGTCCGTCGAAGAGGATGTGCTCGTAGATCTCGTCGGAAAGGACCAGCACCTGCGGGTGTTTTGCCAGGAGCGCGCCCAGCGCCTTGAGATCGGACGCGGAATAGACCGCGCCAGACGGGTTGCCGGGCATGTTGAGGAAAAGCCACTTTGTCCTTGACGTGATTGCCTTTTCCAGCAGCGCCGGCGTCAGCCGGAAACCTGTGGTCTCCGGGCATTCGACGACGACGGGCGTGCCGCCGAGCAGCTTCACCATTTCGGGATAGGAGACGAAATAGGGCGCCGGCAGGATCGCCTCGTCGCCTGGCTCCAGCGTCGCCATCAGGGCGTTGAAGATGATCTGCTTGGCGCCGTTGGCGACGACGATGTCGTCGGCCGTGTAGTCCAGCCCGTTCTCACGGCGGAACTTGCCGGCCACGGCTTCGCGCACTTCGATGGTGCCAGCGGCAGCGGTGTAGAGCGTCTGTCCTGCTTTCGCCGCGAAATGGGCGGCATCGATGATGTGAAGCGGGGTCGGGAAATCGGGTTCGCCCAACCCGAGGTCGATCACGTCCACACCCTTGGCGCGCAGCGCCTTGGCGGCCTGCGAAGCCGCCATGGAAGCCGAAGGCTTCACCGCCGAGAGGCGCGAGGCAACGTAACTCATTGGTCGTTCTCCGAGATGTAACCCTTGGATCGGTCGTTGACCCGCGCGGCGGCACTGCGCTTGGCCGGATCGCCATAGCCGCCGCCGCCCGGCAGTTCGAGGATCAGCCGCCGCCCGGCGGGGACGTGCTGCCAGCCCTTGGGGCGCATCTTTGTGCCGTCGTCGAGCTTGACCACGCCGGCGACGCCGGGCTCGCCGCCATTGCGTCCGCGCGGGGGATGGTTCACGCGGTCGAACATGGCGGAGAAGTCGAACTCGTGGCCGTCGGTCGCGGCGATCTCGATGATCTGACCCAGGCCGCCGCGGAACTCGCCGTCGCCGCCGGAATTCGGCCGCAGCTCTTTGCGCCAGATCACGATCGGACCGGTATGCTCCGTCGCCTCGATCGGCATCGTATGGACACCGGACGGGAAGGCCGTCGCCGACAGCCCATCGAGCTCAGGCCGCGCGCCCATGCCGCCGGAGTTGAACATCAGCACTTCGGCGCGGCGGCCGGACGCGCCGGCGACGGGCCGCGCCGAAATGTGGATGTTCCACAGCGCGCCGGCGCCTTCGGCGAGGATCTTTCCGGGCAACGCCTTGGAGAACGCGCCAAGCACCAGATCGGGCACCATGTGGCCGAAGATGTGCCTCAACGCCACCGGGGCCGGCCGCACGGCATTCAGGATGTTGACCGGCGACGACACGGTGAAGAAGGCGAGCGAGGCGGCATTGTTCGGGATGTCGGGCGCCACCATGCATTTCAGCGCATAGCAGGCATAGGCCTTGCTGTAGATGATCGGGCAGTTGATGCCCCAGCGGCTCATCGGGTCGGTGCCGGTGAAGTCGACCTCGACATGGTCCTCGCGGACCGACACCGTGGCCGCGAGTTTCACCGGCTCGTCGTAGCCGTCGGTCACCAGCTCGTTCGACCAGCTTCCCTTGGGCAGCGCCTCGATGCGTTCCAGCATGGCGTCGCGGGTGCGCGAGAAGATGAAATTGCCTAACCCATCCAGCGAGGTCAGGCCGATCTCCTTCATCATGTCGACGAGGCGCCGGTGCCCGACCTCGTTGCAGGCAGCGAGCGAATAGAAATCGCCGACCACCTGGTTGGGCTCGCGGACATTGGCGCGCAGGATCCTGACCAGATCGAGATTGACCTTGCCCTTTTCCGCGAACTTCATGATCGGGATCTGGATGCCTTCCTCGTAGACCGACTTGCCGTCGGCGCCGAAGCCGCGCCCGCCGACATCGACGACATGCGCCGTGCAGGCGAAGAAGGCGACGAGCTCGCCGTTGAGGAAGGACGGGGACACCATGGTGATGTCGTGCAGGTGGCCGGTGCCCTGCCAGGGATCGTTGGTGACGTAGGTGTCGCCTTCGAACATCTGGTCGCGCGGGATTTCGTGCATGAAATGCAGCACCGCCTCGGCCATGGTGTTGACGTGGCCCGGCGTGCCGGTGACTGCCTGCGCAAGCATCTGGCCGCGCGGGTCGAACACGCCAGCCGACAGGTCGCCGGATTCGCGCACCGAAGTCGAGAAGGCGGTGCGCAGCAGGGTGAGCGCCTGCTCCTCGACCACCGAGATCAATCGGTTCCACATGACCTGCATGCGGATTTCGCCAACATCGCTCATGCCTGGCTGCCTTTGCGGATCAGAAGGATCGCGCCGTCGCTCTGGATGACGGCGTCGAAGCTGGTGGTGACGACGGTGGAAGTTTCGCGCTCGACGATGACCGCGGGGCCCGCGATCCGATCGCCGGGGCGGAGCGTGTCGCGCTCGACGATGCCGTAGCTGCGCGGCGCGCCGCTGACCGGATCGAACACCTCGCGGGTCGTTTTGAGTTCGCTCGTCTTCTTGCCAGTTGTGAGCTCGTGCCTGGCGACGGCGGGACGAACATCCGTCGCCTTGACCGACCAGGTGACGATCTCGATTTCCAGTCCGTCGAGCCCCTCGATGGCGCGGCCAAAGAAGCGCTGGTAATTCTCCTCGAACAACGCCTTGAGTTCTGCAACGGCATCGTCGCCGAACGGCTCGTCTGCCACCGACACGGGGATTTCCCAGCCCTGGCCGGCATAGCGCATGAAGGCGGTGATTTCGCAGACGATCCTGCCGCTGGCGCCGCCGCGCACAAAACCCTCGGCGGAGGCCTTGAGATCGGCGAGCAGGGCATTCACTTCGGCAGGCTGGAACCGCGACAGGCGCGTCAGCTTCGAGGCCAGCGCCTCGTAGCCGAACGGCGCCTTGAGGAAGCCGATCGCCGAGCCGACGCCGGCGCCGCGCGGAACGATGCACTGGTCGATGCCGAGCTTTTCACACAGCCTCGCCGCGTGAAGCGGGGCGGCGCCGCCGAAGGCAATCATCAGGTTGTCGGAAATGTTCTTGCCGTTCTCGACCGCGTGGACGCGGGCAGCATTGGCCATGTTCTCGTCCACCACCTCGCAGATGCCGAAGGCCGTCGACATGGCATCGAGCGACAGCCGCTCGCCGACATCGCGCAGAATCGACTGCTCGGACGCAGTGCTGTCCAGCTTAATCACCCCGCCGGCGAAATTGTCGGGGTCGAGCTTGCCGAGCACGAGATCGGCATCCGTGATCGCCGGACGCTTGCCGCCGCGCCCGTAGCAGGCCGGCCCCGGCTCCGAGCCGGCACTCTCCGGCCCGGTCTGGATACGGCCCATGGCGTCGACCCAGGCGATGGAACCGCCGCCGGCGCCGATCTCGATCATCTCGATAACCGGGATGGAGATCGGCATGCCCGAGCCCTTCGAGAAGCGGTAGGTGCGCGCCACTTCGAAGGTTCTCGCCGTGCGCGGCGCATAGTCCTCGATCAGGCAGATTTTGGCGGTGGTTCCGCCCATGTCGTAGGAGACGACCTTCTCAAGACCAAAGCGCCTGGCGATGTCTGCGGCGAAGATCGCGCCGCCCGCCGGGCCGGATTCGACCAGCCGGACCGGAAATTCCGAAGCGGTCTCCACCGAGATCAGGCCGCCGCCGGAATGGATCATGAAAACGGGGCAATCGGCGCCCATGTCCTTCAGGCGCGTCTGCAGGCGGGCGAGATAGTCGGCCATCTGCGGCCGCACATAGGCGTTGGCGCAGACCGTGTTGAAGCGTTCGAACTCACGCATCTGCGGCGAGACTTCGGCGCTGATCGAGATCGGGATGCCGAGTTTTCTGGCGAGGATCTCGCGCGCCCGAAGCTCGTGGTCGGGGTTGGCATAGGCATGGATGAAGCCGATCGCCACCGAGCCGAAACCACCCGCCGCAATGCGGTCGGCGATGTCCTCCAGAGCGGCTTCGTCGAGCGGCTGCAGCTCTTGGCCTTCCGCGCCGATGCGGCCCTTGACGGTGAAGCGATCCTCGCGCGGAATCAGCGGCGTCGGCAGTTGCAGGTTCAGATCATACTGCTCGAAGCGGTTTTCCGTTCGCATCTCGATCACGTCGCGGAACCCTTCCGTCGTGACCAGCGCGGTCTTCGCGCCACGGCGCTCAATCAGCGCGTTGGTGGCGAGTGTCGTGCCGTGGATGATGATGCCGATCTCGGACGGCGAAATTCCGGCGTCGCGAATGACGATGGCGATGCCGTCGAGGATCGCCTGCTCGGGAGCCGCATAGTTGGTCAGTACCTTGGTCGAAAACATCGTCCCTCGGACATCAAGGGCGATGTCGGTGAAGGTGCCGCCGATGTCCGCGCCGAGACGGATGTCGTCAGTTCTGGAGGTCATGACTTGGCCTTCTGGGAAGCGAGCGCGGCGTCGCGCATCTGAGAGAGGGTCTGCCGGGGCGTTATCGCTTCGGGCGAGATGGTGATGTCGAGGACGGCGCCGGTCGTCGAGCTAAGCGCCCGCTCGAACGCCGCCGCGAAATCCCCCGTGGTTTCGACCCGCTCGGCGTGAAAGCCATAGGCCTTCGCCAGCGCCACGAAGTCGGGATTCTCGAGCGAGGTTCCAGAGACGCGAGCCGGATAGTTGCGCTCCTGATGGGCACGGATGGTGCCGTAGATGCCATTGTTGACGATCAGCACGATCGGCTGCGCGCCGGCCTGCATGGCGGTTCCGAGTTCCTGGCAGTTCATCTGGAAATCGCCGTCACCGGCAAAGCAGACCACGGTGCGTTGCGGGTATGCGACCTTGGCCGCGATCGCGGCCGGCAGGCCATAGCCCATGGCGCCGGATTGCGGCGCAAGCAGGCGCGCTTGCGGTCCAAACTTGAAGAACTTGTTCGGCCACACGGTGAAATTGCCGGCGCCGTTGGTGAGGATGACGTCGGGCGGCAGCGTCTCGCGCAGCCAGGTGCTGACCGCGACCATGTCGACCGGGCCGGGCTGCACGGGCGCAGCGAACGTGCCTTCATAGGCCTTGCGTGCCGTCGTGCGCCAGTCGGCCCAAGAACCCTTGATCGGGGTGAGCGCCTTGGCGAAGGCGTTCGGACCGGCATGGATACCGACCGTGGGCACATAGATCTTGCCAATCTCGCGATCGGAGCCGTGCACGTGGATCAGCTTCTGGCGCGGTACGGGAACTTCCAGCAGGGTGTAGCCGTCGGTCGTCATCTCGCCGAAGCGGACATTGACGGCGAGGATCACGTCCGCATCGCGGATCAGGTTTTTCACATGCGGCACCATCCCGACGCCGGCCTCGCCGACGAACACCGGCGAATGGTTGTCGAACTGGTCCTGATACCGGAAGGCTGTCACGACCGGGATATCGGAGGCCTCAGCGAAAGCCTGAAGCGCCGCGCGTCCGTCAGCCGTCCAGTTGGTGCCGCCCATCAGCAGCACCGGATTTTCGGCGGCGGCAAGCATCTTCAATACCGACGCAATTGCCTCCTGTGCCGGCGCCGCTTCGAAGACAGACGCCGGTCCGCCGAGCGGCGCGGCTCCGGTCATGGCCGTCAGCATGTCTTCCGGCAGCGCGACCACTACGGGGCCGGGCCGTCCGGTCAAAGCGGTGTTCCAGGCCCGCGCCACGATTTCGGGAAGACGATCGACGTCATCGATCTCGACCGCCCATTTTGCGACGGTTCCATACACCGCCCGGTAGTCTATTTCCTGGAAGGCTTCGCGGCCTTTCATGTCGGTGCCGACCTGGCCGACGAAGAGGATCATCGGCGAACTGTCCTGCATGGCGGTGTGCACGCCGATGCTGGCATTGGTCACGCCCGGGCCGCGCGTCACAAAGCTGATGCCCGGCGTGCCCGTCAGCTTGCCGTAGGCGGAAGCCATGAAAGCCGCACCGCCCTCATTGCGGCAGAGCACGTAGTCCAGCTTTCCACGCGTGTCGTGCAGCGCGTCGAGAACGGCGAGATAGCTTTCGCCGGGAACGCCGAAGCTCTTGGTCGCGCCAAGCGAGATCAGGCACTCGACAAGAAGGCGACCGCCATTGCGGACCATGCTTCGGCATCCTCTTACGCTGGTGGCAAGCAGACGGAGCCTGCCTTTCGAACTTATACCTGCACTCTGGCGGGCCGACGCGAAATCAAGAAATGCGGTCCATTCGAAAGTTTTTCTTTATTCTGCAATTCGAACCAGGACGCCGGGATTCATCGTGCCCTGCGGGTCGAACGCGCCCTTCAGCCGCGCCATGAGTTCCCGCTCCACTGAACTGCGATTCCGCTCGGCCACGGCGATCTTGGCGCGCCCAAGCCCATGTTCCGCCGCGAAGCTGCCCCCCATCTCGGTAGCGAGCGCAGCCAGCGCCTCGGCAAATTGTCCCGCCTTGCCGTCGAAATCGGCGCGGCCTTCCGGCGGCGACACATTGTAGTGGATGTTGCCGTCGCCGAGATGCCCGAATGGGTTGATCCGCACGCCGGGCAGGATGTCGTCGCAAATCCCGGCGCCGGTCTCGATGAAGCGGGCGATGGCGCCCGGCGGCACCGAGATGTCGTGCTTCAACTGTTCGCCTTCCAGCCGCTGCCCCTCGGGTTGTTCCTCGCGCAGCCGCCAGAATTGCGCCCGCTGCGCGCCCGAATTGGCCAGCGCGCCATCCACGACCAGACCTTCCTCCATACCCCATTCCAGTGCCGAATCGAGGATCTCGTCCAGCGGAACGCGCGCCGAACCTGACGCCAGTTCGACGAGCAGGTAGACGTCGCCTCGTGTTTCCAGCTGGTAGGCGAGATCAGGCAGATTTTTGAGCGCCAGCGTCAGGCCGACATCGGAGAAGAATTCGAGCCCGGCAAGGAACTCGCCGGCCTCGCCGCGCAGATAGGTGCCGAAGGAAACGGCCGCGGCGAAGTCGGACATCACCAGAAGCGCGCTCGCCTGTTGTTTTGGGGTGGGATAGAGCCTGAGGACAGCGCGCGTGACGATGCCGAGCGTGCCTTCGGCACCGCAGAACAGCTTGCGCAGCTGATAGCCGGCATTGTCCTTCTGCACCGCGCGAAGGCCGTCCCACATCGCGCCGTCCGGGGTCACGATTTCGAGGCCGAGCACGAGGTCCTGCATCATGCCATAGCGAAACGCCTGGCTGCCGCCGGCATTGGTGCCGATCAGGCCGCCGATCCTGGCGCTGCCTTCGGCGCCGAGATGCATCGGGAACATCAGGCCATGCGGCTCCAGCGCGTCGTGCAACGCGGCTAGCACAACGCCCGCGTCAACCGCAATCGACCCGCTCTCCGGATCCGGTTCGCCTATTGCCGTCATGCGCGAAAGCGAGACGATCACCGCGCTCGCCTGATCGGCGACGGCGCCGCCGCACAGGCCGGTGTTTCCGCCTTGCGGAATCACGGCCACGCCGGCCACCCGGCATGCCTTGACGACTGCCGCAACATCGGCCGTGTTCGCGGGTCTGGCAACGCCCAAAGGCGCGACGCCATAGCGGTTCATCCAGTCGCGCTGATAAGGCTCGGCGTCGGTGCCCGAAAGCCAGCCTTTCGGTCCGAGAATCTCGCGCAAAGCGGTGACGGGATCGGTCATTACGATACCTGCGATATTTGGCACGCCGCGTATAGACAGCAGCGGCGCCTGGCTCAATGACCCAGCACCTGCGACAGGAATTGCCGGGTGCGCTCGTTCCGGCAAGAGGTGAAGAACTGCTCCGGCGGCGCCTCCTCGACGATCTCACCACGGTCCATGAAAATGACGCGGTCGGCGACGCGGCGCGCAAAGCCCATCTCGTGCGTGACACAGATCATCGTCATGCCGTCCGAAGCAAGGGTCACCATGACGTCCAGCACTTCGGCGATCATTTCCGGGTCGAGCGCCGAGGTCGGCTCGTCGAACAGCATGAGCTGCGGCTGCATGCAAAGGGCGCGCGCAATGGCCACCCGCTGCTGCTGGCCCCCGGAGAGCTGTCCGGGAAACTTCGTCGCCTGCTCGGGAATGCGGACCTTCTCCAGATAGCGCCGGGCGGTCGCCTCGGCCTCGGCGCGCGGTCGCTTGCGCACGATCATCGGTGCGATCATGCAGTTCTCCAGCACGGTCATGTGCGGGAACAGGTTGAAGTGCTGGAACACCATGCCGACTTCGCGCCTGATCCCGTCAATGTTGCCGACATCGTCGTTGAGCTCGGTGCCGAGCACGGTGATGCGCCCGCCATTGTGCTGCTCGAGCCGATTGATGCAGCGGATCATGGTCGATTTGCCGGAGCCCGAGGGGCCGCAGACGACGATCTTTTCTCCGCGCTTCACGGAAAGGTTTATGTTCCGCAGCGCGTGGAAAGAGCCGTAGTATTTGTCCAGGTTCTCGATATGAACCGCGGCGCCGGATGACTGCGTCGAAATCACTTTGCGCGCCTCCCTACCGTTCGCCGACCGACATGCGGCGCTCGAGGTAAGCACCGTAGCGGGACAGGCTGAAGACGAAGACGAAATAGATCAACGCAATGAAGGCATAGACCTCGACATAGGCGAAGCGCCATTCGCCGGTGCCGTAGGCGGCATTGCCGGAGGCGAGGATCTCGAAGAAACCGACGATAACCACCAGCGAGGTTTCCTTGAACGAGATGACGAACTGGTTGATCGTCGCCGGCAGCGCGTTGCGCATGGCCTGCGGCAGGAGGATGCGGCCGATGCGCTGCCAGTAGCTCATGCCGAGCGCCATGGCGGCTTCCTCCTGGCCCTTCGGAACGCCCTGTATGCCGCCGCGCACGATCTCGGCCTGATAGGCCGAGAAGAACAGGGCCGAGCCGAGAATGACCCTATACAGCTTGTCGCCTGCCATCCATTGCGGCAGCGCGAAGGGCAGCACGACGGCAAAGGTGAAGAGAATAGAGATCAGCGGCAGCGAGCGCACTCCGTCGATGATCAGGCCCGTGGTCCTGGATATCCAGGGCAGCTCCGAGCGGCGCAAGAGAGCCAGGCAGATCGCCAGCGGAAAGCCGATCAGGCAGGTGGTGACGAAGATGAAAAGGGTGAGCGCCAGCCCGCCCCAGGCTTCCTCGCCGACATAGGGGAGGCCGAGCACGCCGCCTTTCATCAGCACATAGTAGAGCGCCGCTCCGACGCCCCAGACGATCGCGATGCGGCTGCCGGTCCAAAAGGCCGGGATGCAGCTCAGCACTGTCATGACCACGACGGCCACACAGGCCAAGGCCGAGCGCCATTGCTCCTCGAAGGGATAGAGGCCGAAAAGGATGATGCGCCATCTGGCGGCAATGACCGACCAGCAGGCTCCTGCCGCCGCCTGGCAGGCCTCGGGCCCGCCGCTGGTGGTGAACACCGCTGAGAACACCGCCCAGTTCAGCAGCTTCCAGAGGACAAAAGCCGTGATCGTCAGGGATATCAGCGACAACAGCGCCTGCAGCGGCGTGGCGAAGAAACGGCGCCTCACGTCTTCGAGCTTGCCAGGGGCAGGGGGAGCGACAATTACCATCTCCATCACTCACCCCCTCAACTGATTGCCCTTGAGGGCAATGGTTTTGTTGATGCGGTTGAACACGGCGGCCAGGCTGAGATTGATCGCCAGGAACCCTGCCATCAGGATACCGATCGCTTCCAGCGTCTGGCCGGAGTGGTTGATGGTCAGCGCCACGATCATGAAGAAGTCGGTGAAGCCCACCGCAATGCCCATGGTCG
Source organism: Mesorhizobium sp. WSM3866 (assembly GCF_002294795.1). Classification (NCBI taxonomy): domain Bacteria; kingdom Pseudomonadati; phylum Pseudomonadota; class Alphaproteobacteria; order Hyphomicrobiales; family Phyllobacteriaceae; genus Mesorhizobium; species Mesorhizobium sp. WSM3866. The sequence continues at coordinate 32,570 of NZ_NSGC01000013.1, forward strand.
TCGCCTTCATCAGCCAGACATATTGGTTCGCGAGGATCGGCAGCATGGCACGCAGCGCCAGCGGCAGCCGCACCAGCGTGAACACGCGCCAGGGGCTCAGCCCCAGCGAAAGTGCGGCCTCCATCTGGCCCTTCCCGACGGCCTTGAAGCCGCCACGCACGATTTCGGCGATATAGGAGCCGCCATAGATGGCGATCGCGATGGCCAAAGCGGAAAATTCGGGAGGGATGCGCAGGCCACCCTTGAGATTGAGACCTTGCAGGGCAGGGAAGTCGAGCAGCGGCAGGTCCGGCAGGCGGCCCAGCGCAAGGACAATGACTGCGCTGGCCAGTGCCGTCGCGGCCGCGGTCAGTTGAATGCCGAGCCGCTCGCCGGGCGGTTGGCTGAGGCGCGTGGTCCGGCCCAGCCAAACCGGCAGCGCGATCGCCGCGATTACGGCAAGGAAAGCTGCCGCAAACGCGACGCCGCCGACATTGGGGACCGGCACATAGAGGCCGCGGCTGGTCAGCAGCATGCCGAAGGCCTCGTGCGCGGCGCGTGGCGTCGGCAGATGCGTGATGACGGCGTACCAGAAGAAGACCTGGAGGATCAGCGGGATGTTGCGGAAAATGTCGACATAAGTGCGGCCAAGCAGCCGCGCCAGTTCGTTCGAGGAAGTCCGCGCCAGGCCGACGATGGTGCCGACGATCGTCGCCAGGATCAGCCCGGTGCATCCCAGGAATAGCGTGTTGATGACGCCGATGAGGAAGAACCACCAGTAGGGGTCGTTGGCGGTGGCGGGCAGCAGCGAGAAGTTGACATCCCAGCCCGTCGACTTGAACAGGAAGTCGAAGCCGGAGGTGATGCCTTGCTGCGCCAGGTTCCGCCGGGCGATCATCACGCAGGCAAGGAGCATCGCAGCAAGCGAGCCGACATAAAGAACCTGTAAAAGCGTATTGCGGACCCTCTGATTTCTTAGCAGGCTGACCATCATGGTCTTCCCCGAATTGTCGCCGGCTCCGCCTGGCCGTGCCAGGCGGAGCTCAGAGCGAGCTGCGTTAAGAGGTGGAGTCAGTCGATCACCAGCGGGAACAGGACGCCGCCATTGTTCCAGAGGTTGGTCAGCTCGCGATCCATCTTGTAGGGCGACTCCTTGCCGAGATCGCGATCGAATATCTCGCCATAATTGCCGACCTTCTTGATCACGTTGTAGGCCCAGTCGTCAGGAAATCCGAGACCCTTGCCCATGCCTGGCGCGGCACCGAGGAACTTGGCGACTGCCGGCGACGTGGGCTTGGCTTTGATCTCATCGACATTTTTGGACGTGATGCCTTCCTGCTCGGCGAAGAGCAGGGCGGAGAGCGTCCAGTTGGCGACGTCGACCCAGTTGTCGTCGCCTTGCCGCACGATCATGACCTCGGGTTCGACGGCGAGCACGTCGGGCAGGATCACGTGGTCGTCGACCTTGCCCTTGGCGACACGCGCGATTGCGAGAACTGGCCCCCACTGGGCATACATGTCGCAGCGCCCCGAGAAGTATGCTTGCTCGAGCTCTTCCGTCTTTTCGATGACGACAGGCTCCAGCTTGATCCCGACCTTCTGCGCATAGGCCGCGACCTGCTGCTCGATGGTCGTCCCCGCGGGGATGCAGATCGAGCCGCCATCGGCGTCCTTGAGCGACTTCAGATTGAGCTCCTTATGCGCCATCACCTTGGTCGTTCCGAGGTAATAGGACATCGAGAATTGCAGGCCGAGCTCGGTATCTCGGCTGAGCGTGCCGCCCGACGCCTTGATGATGATGTCGACGTCCCCCGACTGCAGCGACGGCCAGCGCTGCGCCCAGCTGATCGGGACGATCTTCAGCTTGGCCGGGTCGCCGAACACGGCGGTCGCCACCGCCTTGCAGAGGTCGATGTCCATGCCCTTCCAGTTGCCCTTGTCGTCTACCTCGGCGAAGCCGAGATAGGAGCCGTCATGGCCCGTGCAGTTGAGCAAGCCGCGCGCCTTCACCGTTTCCAGCGTCTTGCCGCCCGCCGCCTCGGCAGGCGCCGCAAAATGAACCAGGCCAAGGGCCATGGCTGCGGCCCCCCATTTCATCATTTTCATGTTTGTTTGTCTCCACTGTTGAGGTTCACTTGTTCTTGTTGTTGGAGGCCCGAAACACGCGCTTCGGCCCTCGGTCGCGAAGCCGCTCCTAATCGGAGAGCGGTGTCGGTTTCGGCAGAGAAAGCTTGAGGTCGCTGCCCCAATCCTGCTGGACGAGCCAGCGATGCAGGGCGGCCACCGCCTTCACGCGCAGATGCCCGCGCGGCATGACGAGGTAGAAGCCAGGGACTTCTTCCGGCTTCATGTCCGAGAGGGCGTCACGGCCAAGTGGCGCGACCAGCGCGCCCGACCTGAAGTCCTCCTCGGCATCGATGACGGAAACCAGGCCGACACCGATGCCTTGGAGCGTCGCACGGCGCATGGTGGCGGCGTCATCGAACCCGATGCTGCGGTCGCCCTCAGCCAGTTCCACTCCGAGGTGCCGCAATATGTCGGGCCACAGCCGCTTCGACTTGACGGTGTCGAGCAGCGTGAACCGCGTCAGGTCCTGCGCCGACTTGATCTTCTCGCCGATCGCCGGGGTACAGCAGATGATCTTCGGGTCCGGCACCAGCAGCGTGGTCTCGTAGTCCGGCCAGTTGCCATAGCCCCACTGCACCGTCATATCGATGTCGTCACGCCCAAAATCGGGCAGGTCGACCATCGTCGTCAGGCGCAGATCAGCGCCCGGCAGGATCTCGCGGAACAATGAAAGCCTGGGCAGCAGATAGTGCGTTGCGAAGTAGGGGCTGGCATTAAGATTGATGCGGTCCCGGTAGTTCGATTTGGTGACGCGGCGAACGCCTTCGGAAAATTCGTCGAAGCCGGCCTTGACATAGTGCGAGAGCAGGATCGCCGACTCAGTCAGTTCGATCGAGCGCCCCTTGCGCTCGAACAGCGTCACCTGCAGCGTGTCTTCCAGGAGCTTGATCTGCTGGCCGACGGCTTGCGGCGTCACCAGGAGCTCGTCGGCGGCCTGCCGGAAGCTCTTGTGCTGTGCGACGGCGTGGAAGACGCGAAGCGCATTGAGCGAAGGAAGGCGAAGCTTGCCGGTCATCGTGAGGTCCGCCTCCTTTCGTTCGAGACTCCGTTGATCATGCACTGCTGGATTTCAGACGCCGCCGGCTTATGAAAACCGATTCAGGCGTAGATGTAACCGCCTGAGACGATTACGTTTTCACCGGTCATATAGGTGTTCTTCGGGCCGCCGGTCATGAGCACCCACTCGGCGATCTCGGTCGGCTCGGCGCCGCGGCCGAGCGGGCTTGCCTTGGTCAATTCCTCGAGAAAACCGAGCGCCTTGGCCTTCTCGGTGGCCATGCCGGCGGGCGCGACGGAATTCACCAAAATCCCGTCCTTGGCGACGTGATGGGCAAAGGAGCGCGTGAGGCTGACGACGGCGGCCTTGGTCGCCGCATAATGGGCGTTCTGCGGATGCGCCTTGAAGGCGTCGACGGAAGTGAGGTTTACGATCCTTCCACGCACATGCGCTTTTGGCTCTTGCGACTGCATGTGGCGAACTGCCGCCACCATCATGTGGTACGTGCCCTTGATGTTGATGCCGTTGGAGGCGTCCCACTCGGCGTCGGTGATCTCGAGGAGCGGACGCCGAGGATAGATCGCGGCGCAATTGATCAGCGTGTCGACGCGCCCGAGCTTCGCGACAATGGCGTCGAAGGCGGCGTGACACTGCGGTCCGACCTGGATGTCGCAAGCTGCGGCAGCCGTGGGCAGGCCCTTGGCTTTCGCCGCGTCGAGAGCGCTCTCAGCGGCTTCCTGGTTGATGTCGATGATGGCGATCTTTGCCGCCCCGGCCTCCACAGCCATGCGGGCGAGAAGGGCGCCAAGGCCGGCGCCGCCGCCGACGATCAGAACGGAAAGATCCTTCATCGCAGTTTTCCTTACTTGGTGCCGCTGGGCGAGGTCGGCCAGGTCGGCATGATGTCGAAACGGGTAACGTCGGCCCATGCGGGGAGCGCCAGCACAGCGACGACCATCCTGCCCACGTCGTCCGGCTGCACTACTTTTCCGGCGTACATCGCCGCCCGGGCGTCGGCGTCGAGGATGCCTTTGTAGAGCTGCGTCTCGACGCGACCGGCGACGATCTCGGTGACGCGTATGCCGGACGGCGAGAGGTCGGCGCGCAAGGCAGCGGCAAAGCCGGAGATCGCCGCCTTGGTGGCCGAATAGACGGCGATGTTGGAATAGGCCGCGTGGCCGGCGGTGGAGCCGGTGAACAAGATGTGGCCGGACTGGCGCTCGCGCATCTGCGGCACGACGAGGCGGGTGAGCAGGATCGCCGCGCTGAGGTTCACCTCCAACGTGGTGTCGATGTCTGCGATCGTCATGTCGGCGAAATTGCCGAGCGGCGGCATGATGCCGGCGTTGTTGATCAGCACATCGATGGTGAGATCGGCCAGGACCGATTCCAAAGCCTCGCGGTCGGTAACGTCAACGGCGATCGGCAGGATGCCAGGACGCTCGGCCTGCAGTTCTATCAGCGCCGCCTGGCTGCGACCGACCGCATAGACGTCGTAGCCGGCGTCGCTCAACGCGATGGCGATGGCTCGCCCAATGCCGCTCGTCGCACCTGTGATGAAGGCTGTCGTCACGTGGGCTTCCCCTATTGCCTGATCTTAGTCTGCGGCCTCGACCGGTGCCGCGAAACCAAGAAAAGCAGCAAAAAGGAAAGATAAACTTTCGAGAGCCTTTCCGGCAGCTCAAACGTTCCACGCTGCCTGCGCGGCCTCCAACGCTGCGAACCAAAGGAAAACAATCCCGTCGGCGCGCGGGAGAGGGTTTCCGGTCGCCGGTGGAACAAAAACACGGCTTTCGCAACGCGCGGCAAGTCGCATTCGGTGCTCACGCGAAGGATCGAACCCGTCCCGGCCTTAACCGGCCGTTGGCGCTGGCCTTTTCATTTTGGTGAAGAGCGAGGCTGCGGCGGCCTTTTGCTCCGCGTCGGTCGCCTCGACTCCGGAAGCCCGCGCGAGGGCGCGAACGCGCCCGAGGCTGTTGTGCAGATGCTTGCGCATGGCCTGGCGGGCCTTGCCGCCATCCTGTCTTTCGATGGCATGGACGATGGCTTTGTGCTCGCTGTGGATGCGCGCGTAATAGCTGTCCTTCAGGGCCGGCTCGACGACGTAGCCGAGTTGGAAGCGCGGCACGATCATCGGCCCGAGATAGGCCAGGAAGCCATGGATGAATTCGTTGCGCGCGGCCTTGGCGATCGCGAGGTGGAAATCGTAGTCGTAGTGGATCTGGACCGCTGCCGGGTCGGCCTGCTGCGCGTCGATGTCATCCATCATGGCACGGATGTCGCTCGCCTCCTTGTCGGTGCGGCGTTCGGCGCAGAGCCCGGCGGATTCGACTTCGACGCTCAACCTGAGTTCGAGCAAGGCGATGGTTTCCGGCAAGGTTCTCAGCGCCTCGTCCGGGATCGAGAAATTGCGCGGCACGGGCGTTTCGCTGACGAACATGCCGCGTCCCTGCTGCGGCACCACCATCCCCTCGGAGCGCAGCCGCGCCACGGCTTCGCGCACGACGGTGCGGCTGACATCGTATTCGGCGCAAAGCTCCGCCTCGGTCGGCAGTTGCGCGCCGGGCTGCAACTCACCGGAGCGGATTTTTTCTGCCAGGCTCTCCGCCACGACGGTGGAAAGCGGCTTGCGCTTCGTCATTCAGGCCTTCCGTTCAAGTCCAGATTGGGGCCGTTCAGGTTCAGATTCGGGATGATGCCCGAACCGGCGAGACCATTCAAACCGCCGCGGTGACGATCAGTTCGACCAGCATGCCGGGCCTGGCCATCCGCCCCTCGCCGGAACAGCGTGCCGGCGCATGCTCTTTCGGCATCCAGGCGTCCCAGACCGCATTGACCTCGTCGAAATCCCGCACGTCGTCCAGCCACATCTGGACGTGGAGGATGCGGGTCTTGTCGGTGCCTGCCGTGGCGAGTAGCGCATCGATCTTGGCGAGCACCTCGCGCATCTGGTCGGCCGCCGGTTGGCCCGGCCTGGCAACCTGGCCGGTCAGGTAGAGCGTGCCGTTGTGGATGACGCCATGATGGATGCGGGTGTCGAAGTCGAAGCGCTGGATATCGCCCACTGGATTCTTCCTCGTCAGATTGCCGGTGTCTGCCGGATGGGATTGCCCTGCAGGTACTGCGCGTACGGCGCCTGGACGAGCCAGCCGGCATCGACGGGCAGCGTGACGCCGGTGATCGACGCGGCACGGTCGGAGCAGAGGAACAGCGCCGCCTCGGCGATATCGCGCGGCTGGACGAAGCGGCGCAGCGCGGTGGTGGCCTGAATCGCTTCCGGGTTGCGTTCGCCCTTGGCGATCCTGGCCTTCAGTCCGTCGGAGAGGGTATAGCCCGGCGCTACGGCGTTCACACGGACTCCATGCGGGCCGAGTTCGGCAGCCAGGATCTGGGTGAGCGCCAGCACCGCATGCTTTCCGGGCGTGTAGGCCGGAAGCGACAGCGGCGCGAAGGAGGCGAGCGAGCCGACATTGAGGATCGCGCCGCGTCCGGCGGCCGACATCAGCCGGCCGAACAACTGGCAGCCAAGCAGCGTGCCGCGATAGTTGATCCGCCACATCTGCTCGTCTTCGGTGAGGTCCTGGTCGAGCACATGCTTGCCGCTCTGCAGGATGCCGGCGCAGTTGACCACGACATGAGGGGTGCCGAACGCATTGCTGACGTCTTGCGCCAGCGCCTCGACGGAAGCGGGATCGCCGACATCGGTCTGGACAAACACGGCGCGTGGGGCGCCGGCGCTCTCGCAGGCCTCGGCGGCTTCCTTGCCGCGGCTCGCGTCCCGGCCTGCGACGACCACCTGGTAGCCTTCCTCGGCGAAGCGCTCCGCAATAGCGCGGCCGATCCCGGACGTGCCGCCGATGACGACCGCGGTCGAAGCCTCAGCCATTGTGGCGCTCCTTTCGCTCGATGTCGAAGAATGCGGCCATGGCCTCGACCTGGAAGTCCATCATCGGGCGTCCGGGCTGGATGCGGCAGCCGATCTCTTTCGCCGCCTTGAGCAGGGCCGTTTCGGCCGGCTTCATGATGATGTCGACCACGGTCATCTCCGGCGTCAGCTTGTTCACATCCATCGGCAGCGGATCGCCGGCCTTCAGCCCGGAGGGCGTCGCGTTGATCGCCATGTCCATTCCGGACGGATCGGGTTCGCCGACCTCGATGTGGCAATCGGGGAACGACCTGCTGACCAGCGAAGCGAGCTTTTGCGCGCGTTCCCTGTCGATGTCGGCGAGGCGGATCTCCGTCGCGCCTTCCTCGGCGAGGCAGTAGGTCAGCGATGCGCCCGCACCGCCTGCGCCGACCTGGAGGATGCGCCGGCCGGCGATCCGGTGTCCGCCGGCCTTCAAGCCGTCGATGAAGCCGACGCCGTCGAAATTGTCGGCATACCAGGTGCCGCCCGCCTGCCGGCGCACGGAATTCGCGCTTTGCACGCGCGCGGCGCGATCGTGGGCGGCGGCGCATTTGTGGTAGACCGGGACCTTATAGGGCACCGAGATGATCACGCCGCGGATGTTCTCCGCCGCCGTGATGCCGGCCCAGAAAGTATCGAAGTCTTCCGGACGGCAGCTCAGCGGCACCATCAGGCTGTCGAGCCCCTTCTGCTCGAAGATCTCGTTGAAGATGCCAGGGCTTTTCGCGTGGCCCACGGGATGGGCCAGCATGACGAAGACATCGGCCTTGCCGGTTCCGCGCATCGGTTATTCCTTTCCGTTTGACAGTTCATGATCGCTCAGGACCTCGAGAGCCCGGACGAGCGACGAGTGGTCTGCTTCCGCGCCGCCCGGGCGGGCCGCACAGGCATTCATCAGTTGCTGCGCCAGCGCCGTGCTCGGCAGGGCGGCTCCAAGCGCGCGGGCGCTTTCGAGCGCGAGGTTGAGATCTTTCTGGTGCAAGCGGATGCGGAAGCCCGGCTCGAAGGTGCGGGCGATCATGCGCTCGCCATGCACTTCGAGCACGCGGGACGAGGCGAAGCCGCCCATCAGCGCGCTTCGCACCTTCGCCGGATCGCAGCCCGCTTTGCTGGCAAAAACAAGCGCTTCGGCGACGGCTTCGATGTTGAGCGCGACGATGATCTGGTTGGCTATCTTGCAGGTCTGGCCGGCGCCGTTCTTCGCGCCGATCAGGGTGATGTTCTTGCCGAGCTTCTCGAAGATGGGCAGCGCACGCTCGAATTCGGCAGCCGACCCGCCGACCATGATGGTGAGACTCGCCCCTTTTGCGCCGACCTCGCCGCCGGAGACGGGTGCGTCGAGGAAGCCGCCTCCCGCTTCCCTGAACTTCGCCGCGAATTCCGCGGTGGCGATCGGGCTGATCGAGCTCATGTCGATGACCAGCTTGCCGGCTGAAATCCCTTCGAGCACGCCACCCGGCCCGAGCAGGACGCGCTCCACGTCGGGCGTATCGGGCAGCATGGTGATGATGATTTCGCAAACCCGCGCCACTTCCGCCGGGGAAGCCAGCACCGACGCTTTCAGATCGGCAGGCAGAGGAGAGCGATTGAGCACCGTGACGATCTCGTGCCCGGCATCGGCGAGATGCCGCGCCATGGGCGCGCCCATGACGCCAAGTCCGATGAAGCCGATTTTCATGCGCAACTCCCGTGCTCGCCAGAGCGTCTTGCAGCTCAACGGAGGCGTATGATATAGGACATCATACGAATTTCAATGCCTCTTCCACTGGAGACCGATCGCAAATGCAAGAGCGCGTCAATTCGCTGAAGGCGGCCGTCAGGGCTGGCCGGCCTCATATCGGCATCTGGTGCTCGCTGGCTTCAGCGCTGACCACAGAAGTGGTGGCTGGTTCCGGAGCGGGCTGGCTGCTGATCGACGGCGAGCACAGCCCTAACGATCTGCGCAGCATCATGGCGCAGCTTCAGGTCGCGGCGGCATTTCCGTGCGAGGCGGTGGTGCGCCTGCCGTCCGACGATCCCACCCTGATGAAGCAGGCTCTGGATGTCGGTGCCCGCAGCCTGATGATTCCGAATGTGCGCACGCCGGACCAGGCGCGCGCAATCGTCGCGGCGATGACCTATGCTCCGGGCGGCTTCCGCGGCTTCTCGGTCGGCCATCGCGCCAACGCCTTCGGCCGTATCGCCGGGTATCATGCGAAGGCGCGCGAGCAGCAGTTGTTGGCGGTGCAGATCGAGGACGCGGCCGGCGTCGCCGATGCGGCTGAGATCGCAGCGGTGGATGGCGTGGACGTTCTGTTTGTCGGGCCCGGCGATCTTTCCATGAATATGGGCGCGATGGGCAATCCCGGCGCTGCGCATGTGCAGGAGGCGATCGCTTCCGTGCGCAAGGCCACGGCCGCGGCAGGCAAGGCGAGCGGGATTTTGGCTCCCGTGAAGGCCGATGCCGACCGCTATCTCGCCGAAGGATTCACCATGGTTGCCGTCGGTTCCGACCTCGGCCTGTTGGCGCGGGGCTCGGACGCCCTGATTGCGTCCTTCAACCGCTAGACTCGGGAGACGGCCGTGGCGATCCCCCCTTACAAAGCACCCTCGCGCTACGCCTACGACATCGTCATCGTCGGCGGTGCCGTCATCGGCTCTTCGACGGCTTACTGGCTGAGCCAGGCGCTGGGCAGTGGCGCCTCGATCCTCGTGGTCGAGCGCGACTCCAGCTACGAATTCTCCTCGACGGCGCTCTCCACCAGCGCCATCCGCCAGCAATACTCCAATCCGATCAATGTGAAGATCAGCCAGTTCGGCATCGAGATCATCCGCGGTTTCCAGGAGCGGATGGCGCCTTTCTACACGAACGAGCCGGCGCCCGATCTCGGCTTCAAGGAGCACGGATATCTCTATTGCTGCTCGCCGGAAGGCGTGGAGGCGGCCAAGGAGCGGGTCGAGCTGCAGCGCAGCCTCGGCGCCCACACCGTCTTTCTCGAGCCGGGTCCGCTGAAGGAACGCTTCCCCTGGCTGAATGTCGACGACCTCGGCGGCGGTTCGTGGGGTGCGCGCGAAGAGGGCTGGTTCGATTCCATGGGCATGTTGAACGGCTTCCGCCGCGCCGCCCGCGCCAGCGGGGTCGAGTACATCGACAATGCCGTGACCGGACTGGATGTCGTCGATGGGCGGGTTGTCTCCGCTCGGCTGGCGACCGGCGAGACAGTCGCTTGCGGAACCCTGGTCAACGCCGCCGGCCCGCGAGCGCAGCAGGTCGCTGCCATGGCCGGCCTTTCCATCCCGGTAGCCCCCTACAAGCGCTACAGCTTCGTCTTCGCCAGCGCCAACCCGATCCCTGGGCGAATGCCCAACGTCATCGACCTTTCCGGCACTTTCGTGCGCCCGGAAGGCGAGCTCTTCCTTACCGGCAACACGCCGCAGGGCGACGGGCCGGCCGATTACGACGATTTCGTAATGCATTTCGAAGAGTTCGACGACTATATCTGGTCGGCGCTGTGGCACCGCATTCCGGCCTTCGACGCGCTCAAGGTCCAGACCAGTTGGACCGGCCACTACGAATACAACATGCTCGACCACAACGGCATCGTCGGCTTTCACCCGGAGGTGAAGAACTTCATGTTCGCCAACGGCTTCTCAGGGCACGGCCTGCAGCAGTCGCCGGCGGTCGGCCGGGGGGTGTCGGAGCTCATCGTGCACGGCGCCTTCCAGACGCTGGACCTTTCACCGTTCTGTTACGAGCGCATCCCGCGCAATGAACCGTTCCTGGAAGAAGCGGTGATCTGAACGGTTCGGGAGAATTTCACTCGGCGGCCTGAACGTGCCGGGCGTCGATGATCGCCCTTATCTCCGAGCGGCACGACCCGCAGTTGGTTCCGGCGCGCAGCGTCGAGCCGATCGCCTCCAGACTGTCGCAGCCCGCAGCGACCGCCGAAGCGAGCTGGTTGGCGCCGACGTGGAAGCATGAGCACACGATCCGCCCGATGGCGGGCATCGGCGCTGGTGAACGCCCGGAAAGAAGCGCATGGCGATCGGCTGGCGACAGCGGCTGGCGGGTGGCCAGCAGCGAGACCAGCCAGTCCCGCGTCGGCAACTGGTCTGGAGCGGCGACCAGCACGGCCTCAGCCATGGCTCCGCCTTCGTCGATCGCAGCGGCGCGATAAGCGAGCCCGCGGCGATCGGTGTATTCGAGCAGTTGATCCTGCCGTTGAACGCCGAGCAGCTTGCGCGCCAGAAGAATGCCCTGGTCCGGCGGCTCGGTCCCCGTCAGTTCGTAGACCCAGCCGCCTTCGACCGTGTAGCGGCTCCAGTGGACGAAACCGGTCGGCCTGAGATCGCGCCGCGTGATGAGCACGCCGGCCCATCCAGTGTTTTCGCGCACGATTCTGGCTGGGACATGCTTCAGTTCTGGCTGGCCGGAATGCGGGTCGGTGACAGGCGAGGACAGCAGGCCGGCGGCGGCCCTGGCCGCGAACTGGCCGCTCCAATGCATCGGCATGAAGGCATGGCCGCGCCGCTGCGCGTTGGCCACACGTACTCTCGCGCGCACGAAGCCGAAGCGCGTCGACAGATGGGCAAGGTCGCCATCCTTGAGCTGGTGCGCGGCCGCATCCGCCGGATTGAGGTCGACCGCCGGTTCCGGCGTGTTGGCCATCAGGCGCGGCACGGTGCCGGTACGCGTCATGGTGTGCCATTGGTCGCGCAGCCGGCCCGTGTTCAGCGCAAGCGGATAGTCCGCATCGACTGTAAACGCCGTCGCCTCCTGCCGCACCGGCACGAAACGCGCACGGCCGTCCGGTGTCGGGAAACGACCGTCCGCAAACAATCTCGTCTGGTACTCGCGCGATTCTGGTGCCGGCCAGTGGCGCGGCGCGAAGCCGGCATAGCCCGCATCGCTGAGGTCCATCAGGCCGCCCAGATCGAACAAGCGCCCCCCATTGTTCTCGAAAGCCGAGAGCGCGGCATGCTCGCGGAAGATTTCGGCCGGCGTCTGGTAGGCAAAAGCATCGCCGAAGCCCATGCGCGCGGCGACCTCGCAGATGATTCGCCAATCGGCTTTCACGTCGCCCGGCGACCGCATGAACGGCCGCTGACGCGAGAGGCGCCGTTCCGAATTTGTGACCGTGCCGTCCTTCTCGCCCCAGGCAGCGGCGGGCAGCAGCACGTCGGCATAGCGCGTGGTGTCGGTGCGGGTCACATCCGAAACCGCGACGAAATCGCATTTGGACAGGGCGGCGCGCACGCGCGACGCGTCCGGCATGCTCACCGCGGGATTAGTGCCCATGATCCACAGCGCCTTGATGCGGCCGTCGGCAACCGCCTGGAACATGTCCACGGCCTTCAGCCCGCCGCGTCGCGCGATTCCGGGCGCCTTCCAGAAGCGGGAGACCCGCTCGACAGCGGCCTGATCCGCGAAGTCCATGTGCGCGGCAAGTTGGTTGGCGAGGCCCCCCACCTCGCGGCCGCCCATGGCGTTCGGCTGGCCCGTGACCGAGAACGGCCCCATGCCTGGCTTGCCAATGCGGCCGGTGGCGAGGTGGCAGTTGAGGATGGCGCTGACCTTGTCGGTTCCATGTGCCGACTGGTTGACGCCCTGGCTGTAGACGGTGACCGTCCGTTCGGTGCCGGCGAAGATCTCATAAAAGGCCTGGACATCCGTGGCCACCAGCCCGCAGCCTTTTGCGACGCGCGCGACCGACGGCGCATCGGCACCGGCCAGCGCGGCAGCGGCTTCGAAGCCCGATGTGCTGGTGCGGATGAAATCCGCGTCGATCTTTCCGCTCTGGACGAGATGCGCCAGAAGGCCGTTGAACAAGAGCACGTCCGTGCCCGGATCAAGCGCCAGGTGCAGGTCGCATTCGTCGGCCGTGGCGGTGCGGCGCGGATCGATGACGACGATCCTGGTTCCGCGTTCGCGCTGCGCCGCGAGCATGCGCTGGTAGAGCACGGGGTGGCACCATGCGGTGTTGGAGCCGGTGAGCACGATCAGATCGGCGTGCTCGAAATCCTCATAGACACCGGGAACGATGTCCTCGCCGAAAGCGCGGCGGTGGCCGGCGACCGACGACGCCATACACAGCCGCGAATTGGTATCGATATTGCCCGAGCCGATGAAGCCTTTCATCAGCTTGTTGGCGACGTAGTAATCTTCGGTAAGCAACTGGCCGGAGACATAGAAGGCGACCGAGTCCGGCCCATGCTCGGCAATCGCGTCCGAGAATTTCGCGGCGACGAGGTCGAGCGCTTCGTCCCAACTCGTCTGCCTGCCTTGGATTTCCGGCTGAAGCAAGCGGCCATCGAGGCCGAGCGTCTCGGCAAGCGCGGCACCCTTAGAGCAAAGGCGGCCGAAATTGGCCGGGTGCTCGGGATCGCCGCGGACGGTTGCCTTGCCACCCGCGGCGATCTCGGCCACCACGCCGCACCCCACCCCACAATAGGGGCAGGTGGTCCTCACCTCGCGTGCTTCTTCCATGGCTCAGGCCGCTTTCGAGGCCAACGCTTCGAGCGCAATGAACAGCCGTTCGCCTTCGATCCTGACCGGGATCGTCCTAACCGAGCCTTCGTCGGCGCCGAGCGCCTTGCCGGTCTCCAGCGAGATCACCCAATTGTGCAGCGGGCAGGTCACCGCCGCGCCATGGACGATGCCCTGGCTGAGCGGCCCGCCTTTGTGCGGGCAATGGTCTTCGATGGCGAAGACCTTGTCATCCGCGGTGCGGAAAACAGCGATCTTGCCTTGCGGGGTGGCCACGCAACGCGCGCCGCGGCGAGGGACGTCGGAAACGGAGCCGATTGCGATCCAGTTCATTGGGACACTCCCGTGTTTGCTTGATAGGCGAGCGTCCAGGATGGCGCGAACTTCTCCATCACTCGGCCGCCTCGGCGAACCCGACCGAGGCCAGCGGCCGGAACTCGTGCTTGTCCTTGCCGGAGACGCGTTCGGACCACGGGTCGACCTGAGCGAATTTCTGCGAAAAGACGAAGCGCTCGAAGTAAGCGCGGCGCTTCTCCACGTCATCCAGGACCTGCTTTTTGATCTCGGCGGTACCGACGCGCTTGGCCCATTTGTAGATGCGCTCGAGGTAGCGGGCCTGCTCGCGATACATCTGGACGAGCGCCACGATCACCTCCAGCGCTTCGTCCTCGGTCTTCACCAGGCCGAGCACTTCGGTGCCCTTGATGTCGAGGCCGGCGGCGCCAGCGAAGTGGATCTCGTAGCCAGAGTCGACGCAGACCACGCCGACATCCTTGCAGGTCGCTTCCGCGCAATTGCGCGGGCATCCCGAGACCGCCATCTTCACCTTGGCCGGGGTCCAGGAACCCCACATGAACTTCTCGATGCGGATGCCCAGCCCCGTCGAATCCTGCGTGCCGAAACGGCACCAGTCGGAGCCGACGCAGGTCTTCACCGTGCGCAGGCCCTTGGCATAGGCATGACCCGAGACGAAGCCGGCCTTGCCGAGATCGGCCCATACCGCAGGCAGGTCCTCCTTGCGGATGCCAAGCATGTCGATGCGCTGGCCGCCGGTCACCTTCACGGTCGGAATGTCGAACTTATCGACCACGTCGGCGATGGCGCGCAATTCGCTCGCGCTGGTGACGCCGCCCCACATGCGCGGCACGACCGAATAGGTGCCGTCCTTCTGGATATTGGCGTGCACACGCTCGTTGATGAAGCGCGACTGATAGTCGTCGGCATATTGGTCCGGCCAATCGCAGACCAGATAGTAGTTGAGCGCGGGCCGGCACTTCGCGCAGCCGCAGGAGGTCTTCCATTCGAGCTCCTGCATGATGGCCGGTATCGTTTTCAACCTCTTCGCCTTGATCAGGCGCCGCACGTCGTCATGACCGAGGCTCGTGCAGCCGCACATGGGCTGCACGGCCGCCGGATTGTAGGCCTCGCCCAGCGTGAGTTTCAGGAGTTGTTCGACGAGACCCGTGCACGAGCCGCACGAAGCCGAGGCCTTGGTGTGGGCGCGCACGTCGTCGAGCCCGGTCAGCCCTTTGCCGGTGATCGCGCCGGTGATCTTTCCCTTGCAGACGCCGTTGCAGCCGCAGATTTCCGCATCATCCGCCAGTGCCGCAACGGCCGCCAAAGGGTCCGAGGAAGCGCCTGCCTGGAATGCCTGGCCGAAGATCAGCGTGTCGCGCATCTCCGAGATGTCGGTCGCCTTCTTCTTCAAATCGTTGAACCAGGCGCCGTCGCCGGTCTCGCCGAACAGTACCGTGCCGATGATGCGGTTGTCCTGCAGCACGACCCGCTTGTAGATGCCGGCCGATGCGTCGCGCAGGATGATCTCCTCGCGGTCGTCGCCGTCGGCAAAGTCGCCGAGCGAATAAAGGTCGATGCCGGTGACCTTGAGCTTGGTCGGCGTGTCGGAATGGACGAAGCGCCTGTCCTCGCCGTTCGCCAGCCCGGCTGCCGCCACTCGGGCCATCTCGTAGAGGGGCGCGACCAACCCGTAGACATGGCCGCCGACCTCGGCGCATTCGCCGAGCGCCATGATCGCCGGATCGGATGTCTGCATGCGGTCGTCGACGACGATGCCGCGATTGACTTCCAGCCCTGCGTCCTTGGCCAGCGCGATATTCGGGCGGATGCCGACCGCCATCACGACCAGCGTCGCCGGAATGATCGTGCCGTCCATGAGTTCGACGCCCTTGACCTTGCCATTGCCGACAATGGCCTTGGTGTTGGCCTTGGTCATGACCTTGATGCCGCGCGCCTCGACGGCCTTCTGCAGCAGGTAGCCGGCAGCCGGATCGAGCTGGCGCTCCATCAGTGTCGGCATGACGTGCAGGACGGTCACGTCCATGCCGCGCTCTTTAAGCCCGGCCGCCGCTTCAAGGCCGAGCAAGCCGCCGCCGATGACGATCGCCTTGGCGCGCGACTGCGCGGCAAGCAGCATGGCGTTGACGTCGTCGAGATCGCGGTAGCTGAGCACGCCCGGCAAGTCCTTGCCCGGCACCGGGATGATGAACGGCACCGAGCCGGTGGCGATGATCAGCCTGTCGTAGCCTTCGGTCACGCCGTGGTCCGAGGTGACGGTCCTCGCGTCGCGGTCGATGGCGACGATCCTGTGGCCCTTGTAGAGGGTGATGCCGTGCTTGATGTACCAGCCGTCGCCATGGATGACGATTTCCTCGAACTCCTTCTCGCCCGAAAGCACCGGCGACAGCATGATGCGGTCGTAATTCACGCGCGGCTCGGCGTTGAAGATCGTGACGGCGTAGCGGTCGGGTGCGGCTTCCAGCAGGTGCTCGAGCATCCTGCCGGGGGCCATGCCGTTGCCGATGATGACGAGTTTCTCGCTCATGTCCGGTCAGCTCCGATCTATTCGGCGGCGTAGGTGAGGGGCGCGGGCTTTACGGCGGCCGCGCGCTCCATCCGGCGGATGGTGGCGTGCATCCAGAGAAGGCACGAGACCACGATGACGAAGAGCAGCATGAAGCAGCTCGACCAGACGCCGGTGAGGTCGTTCAGCGCGCCGAAGGCGATCGGCAGGATGAAGCCGCCGAGGCCGCCGATCATGCCCACCACCCCGCCGACCGCGCCGACGCTCTGCGGGTAGTAGACGGGGATGTGCTTGTAGACGGCGGCCTTGCCGAGGCTCATGAAGAAGCCGAGCACGCAGGCGACGGCCATGAAGGCGAGCGGGCCGATCTCGACATGGAACGGGATCGGCCCGCTGATACCGCGCACGACGTAATCTGCCGAGGGGAGAGACAGAACGAGGGTCGCGACGGCAGATACGGCGAAGGTCCAATAGAGCACGGTACGGGCGCCGATGCGGTCGGAAAGCACGCCGCCATAAGCGCGGAAAATGCTTGCGGGGATTGAATAGGCGGCGCCGATCATGCCGGCGGTGGCGATGCCGAAGCCATAGACGCCGATCAGATAGCGCGGCAGCCAAAGCGACAGCGCCACGAACGCACCGAAGGAGAAGAAGTAGTAGAAGGCGAAGCGCCAGACCTGCAGGTTCTTCAGCGGCGCGAATTCCTGCCAGAAGCTTCTCGCCGGTACTGCCTTACCGGCACGGCGCTCGCGGATAACCGGATCGTCGCTGGTCATGAACCAGAACACGCCGGCCATGACAACCAGCGCCGCGGCCCAGATCAGCGCGACCGACTGCCAGCCCCAGGCAATCAGTACGAGCGGCGCCAGGAACTTGGTGACCGCAGCGCCGACATTGCCAACGCCGAAGATGCCGAGAGCCGTGCCTTGTTTGCGCGCGGGGAAGAAGCGCGAGACATAGGCGACGCCGACCGCGAAGGAGCCGCCGGCAAGCCCGACGCCGAGCGCCGCGACCAGCATCTGCTCATAGGTATGTGCAAAGGCGAGCAGGAAGGTCGCGACCGCCGCCGCGAGCATGGTCATGGTGTAGACCAGCCGGCCGCCGTAGCGGTCGGTCCAGACGCCGAGCACCATGCGCACGAGCGAGCCGGTGAGGATCGGCGTGCCGACCAGCAGTCCGAACTCGGTCTCGTTCAAGCCGAGCTCCTGCTTTATGCGCACGCCGATGATGGAGAAGATCGTCCACACCGCGAAGCAGACGGTGAAGGCGATGGTGGAGATGACGAGCGCCTGCCGGGAGCTACTGTCCTGGCTGGGCGCGGCTTGGAGGTTTGCGGTCATGGTCGGCTCCGTTTGCGGCGTGGGAGGCACCGCGTGTTGTGTTGATCAAAGGCTCGGCATCGGTCAGCGCGCCGAGGCTGGGACCTGCGCGGTGACTTGCGGACCCTTGGCCTCTCTGTCGTGATTGGTGGGAAACAGCAGAAGCGCGGCGGCGAACCCCACCGCCGTCAGGATGCTGCTCGCCAGGAAATCGCGGCGGGTGAAATCCTTTAGGGAAGCGCCAGTTCCGATCCGTTTCGTCATCGTCGTCTCCGTCCGGCGCCGCCTGGGATCGGCGCCTTCGATTGCGTTTCGGTCCAAAACAAAAAAGCTGCCGACCAGGCCTGTCGCGTCCGTACATCCGGGACACGCGTCGACCTGAGCGGCAGCTTTGCCTGTGGCGCCCGCCATTGGACGCCTGTTCTATTGCCCGCGAGGGGCGCGATTATCTTAAAGCACGAAGCGTGCCAGTTTTGCGTGGAAGACGGATTTCCAGGAGAATCAAAGCGGTAGGCGCTTCAGGCGCCGGCCCGGCCGAGCCGAGACACGGTCAAACGTTGATCAACGGAGCGGGCAGGGCGCACAAATTTTGTGCAATGCACAAGAATGGCGCGCAAATGATCAGTCGCGATTCTGGGCCGCGATGTAGGCATCGATCCGATCGGGATCGAAGATCTGGCCGTCGAAGAATCCGTCCGGGCCGAGCACAAGGCTCGCCCCGGCCGAGCCGACCGGCGTCGCGGTCTTCAGCGCGCCTTCCACTTTGGCGTTGGCGCCGGGCAGGGCCACGCCGAGCGGCTTCAGCGCCGAGCGGTAGAGATCGGGCCGGTAGCAGTCGCGGGCGATCGCCAGGTTTTGCGGCGTATGCGGCAATTGTCCCCAGCGCACCATCTGCGTGTAGAACCAGAGCGCATGGCTCTTCCAGGGAAAGTTCGCCGCCTTGTCGAAGGGCAGGAAGAAAGCCTCAATGCTGCGCTCCGGGCCGCCGCCGAGCTGAAGTCGCCCGGTGAGTGCCGGCATCTGGATCGCCTCCGGCTGCCCGAGGAACGCAGGCTTGGCCATCAGCGCGGCCAGCGCGCCGCGGTTCACCGGATCCTGGCACCAGCGCGCGGAGTGATGCAGCGCTCTCAGCAGCGCCGCCAGCGCGTCGGGGTTTTCCTCGGCCCAGCTTCTGCGCGCGCCGATCACCTTTTCCGGGCTGTTGCGCCACAGCAGCGCCTTGACGGTGACGATGCGGCCGGTGCCGGCGGCGACGGCGGCACTGTTCCAGGGCTCTCCGACGCAATAGCCGTCGATGCGGCCGGCGGAGAGCGCATCGGCCATGAAGGGCGGCGGCACGATGACGATCTCGACATCGCGGTCGGGATCGATGCTGCAGGCGGCGAGCCAGTAGCGCAGCTCGTAATTATGCCCGGAATGCGGATGGACGACGGCGAAACGCAAAGGCTCGCGGCCGGCGGCCGCCCGCTCGCGGATGAGAGCGCCAAGCGCCGTCCCGGCGCGCGCCGGATCGAGATCGGGCGCGGCCCCGTGCGCCGACATGCCTTGCCACACCGCATTGGAGACGGTGACGCAGTTGCCGCCAAGCCCGAGCGAGAAGGGCACTATGGTCTCCGAGGCAAGCGGCGTGAGGCCGAGGCTGCAGGCGAGCGGCATCGGCCCCAGCATATGTGCCACGTCGAAATGGCCGATGGCGATGCGGTCTCGGATGTTGGCCCACGAGGTCTCGCGATGCAGCTTGAGCTCGATGCCTTCGCGGGTGGCAAAGCCCATCTCGCCGGCTGCTACAAGGACGGCGCTGTCGAAGAGCGGCATGAAGCCGGCGGTGATCTGGTGCGCGGCAGTCTTGCTCATTCGCCCTCCAGCGGGCCCAGCAATCCCGCCGCCGTCACCAGGCTCTGGGCGATGTCGGCGATCTTGCGGTTCTGGTTCATGGCGGTCTTGCGAAGAAGCGCGTAAGCGGCCTCCTCGCTCAAGCCGCGCGACTTCATCAATATGCCTTTGGCGCGATCGACGACCTTGCGGTTCTCGAGCTCGCTGCGCGCCTCCTCCAGTTCGCGCGCCATGCGCGAGAAGGCGTTGAAGCGGCTGATCGTCATGTCAAGAATCGGCTTGATGCGCTCCTTCTTCAGCCCGTCGACCACATAGGCGGACACGCCGGCTTCGACCGCCGCCTCGATCGAGGCCCGGTCGGAGCGGTCGACGAACATAGCGATCGGCCGTTTCACTGCTCGCGAAAGCTGGAACATGTTCTCCAGCATGTCGCGGTTGGGGTTTTCGAGATCGATGACGATGACATCCGGCTCGATCTCGGCGATGCGCTTGGCAATGCCGGCCACGTCATGAACAACGGTGACATGGCGATGGCCGGCGTCCCGCAATCCGGCCTCAATGATCGAGGCGCGGATGCGGTTCTCGTCGATAACAAGGATGGTCAACGAACCAGCGGACATGCGCCCTATTGTGCAGCCCGGCCGGAATTGTGCAATGCGGTAGCGTGGTCCGCGGCGACTTTCCCACGCCCAAACGCCGCCGGCCAGTCGCCGATATTCGAAGCTTCTAATTTTCGAAGGCAGGTTTTTCGCTGGGCCAAAAAGGTCAAAAACGTATCAGTCGGCGCGGCGTGGCGAGGTGGCGCACATCCTTGGCCGCCGCTATCCTGACCCTAGATGAGCCGGAACAAACGGCCGCGGTTCGAAGGCTGGCACAGCCTGCGGGAGGAATCGATGGGACCCGATCTGGAAGTCATACAGATAAGGCCTGGCGAGTCGTTCGCGGTGAGGTGGCATGGCTATCCCTACCATACGGTGCGCTGGCATTTTCATCCGGAATACGAACTGCACCAGATCGTCGCGACCAAGGGCCGCTATTTCGTCGGCGACTTCATCGGCGAGTTCGAGGTCGGCAACCTCGTTCTCACCGGTCCGAACCTGCCGCACAACTGGATCAGCGAGGTTCCGGAAGGTCAGTCAGTTCCGCTGCGCTGCAGGCTGGTCCAGTTCAGCGAGGAATTCATCGGCGGCGCGATCGCCACTTTTCCCGAGCTTGGCGCGGTCTCGCCACTGCTCGAGCTCGCGCGGCGTGGCGTCCTGTTCAGCGCCAGTGTGAGCAGGGCGGTCATGCCGTTGCTGGCGGAGATCACTCATGCTTACGGCGTTCACCGGATCAGCCTGTTCATGTCGATCATGGAGGCGCTGAGCCGCGAAACTACGCCGCGCGTGCTCGCCAGCGAGAACTATCTGCCGGACCCGTCCGGATACATGTCTGCGGGCATGAACCAGGCGCTCGCCTATATCCGCGAGAACCTGACCCAGCAATTCAACGAAGGCGATCTGGCGGCAATCGCGGGACAGACGCCGAGCGCCTTCTCGCGCTCGTTTCGCAAGCATACCGGCATGTCGCTGCTGCAGTACATCAAGCGGCTGCGCATCAACCTCGCTTGCCAGATCCTGATGAGCGACGAAGAGGCGCAGATCTCGGACATCTGCTTCGAGGTCGGCTTCAACAATCTGTCGAACTTCAATCGCCAGTTCCTGGCCGAGAAGGGCATGCCGCCTTCGCAGTTCAGGAGATTGGTTGCGGATAATTTCGCGGCCGCGCGCGCCGCATAGAAAGGAGTTCGGGAGGAGAAACAAGCCTTAGACAAGAACCAGGACGAAGCGGTGGGTCGCGCAAGCGAACCAGCGATGGACGAGTATTTCCTCGTGTCATGCCAGCGGGAGGAAGCCGTGAGGCTGCTGCACGAGTTCACTGGACTTCCGATGGGGTGCGCGAGCAGCATCCGCGGCTCGATGTCGAAGTCCGTTTAGATCACACAATGGGAATTGGAGAAGACCTTATGTCCAGATACGTGTCCAGATTGACAGCAGCCGCGATGGCCGTCTCGAGCCTCGCTCTTGGGGCGACTTTTGCCAATGCGCAGGATATCGCCGGCTCCACGGTCGCGTTCCTGATGCCCGACCAGGGCTCGACGCGTTACGAAGAGCATGATCATCCGGGCTTCGTCGCTGAAATGAAGAAGCTTTGCGACAGCTGCAAGGTGCTCTATCTCAATGCCGACGCCGACGTCACCAAGCAACAGCAGCAGTTCAACTCCGTCATCACCCAGGGCGCGAAGGTTGTCGTGCTCGACCCGGTCGATTCCGCGGCGGCGGCCTCGCTGGTGCACAATGCGCAGGCTCAGGGCGTCAAGGTGATCGCCTATGACCGTCCGATCCCCACGGCCAAGGCCGATTTCTATGTATCGTTCGACAACAAGGCCATCGGCAAGGCGATCGCCGCCTCGCTGGTCGAGCATCTCAAGGCCAAGGGCGTGTCGAGCGACGGCGATGTCGGCGTGCTGCAGATCAACGGCTCGCCGACCGACGCCGCGGCGGGCCTGATCAAGGACGGCATCCATGAGGGTCTCAAGACCGGCAGCTACAAGACGCTCGCCGAGTTTGACACGCCGAACTGGGCGCCATCGAATGCCCAGCAATGGGCGGCGGGACAGATCTCGCGCTTCGGCAACAAGATCGTCGGCGTGGTCGCCGCCAACGACGGCACGGGCGGTGGCGCCATTGCCGCCTTCAAGGCAGCCGGCGTCGATCCGGTGCCGCCGGTGACGGGCAACGACGCGACGATCGCCGCCTTGCAGCTCATCATTGCCGGCGACCAGTACAACACTATCTCCAAGCCGAGCGAAATCGTCGCCGCGGCGGCGGCAAACGTTGCTGTGCAGCTTCTCAAGGGCGAGACTCCGAAAGCCGAGACAACGCTGTACGATACGCCCTCGCAACTCTTCGTGCCGGCGGTGGTGACGCAGGAGAATTTGAAGGCCGAAATCATCGACAAGAAGATCCAGACCGCAGCCCAGCTCTGCACCGACCGCTACGCCGAAGGCTGCAAGAAGCTCGGCATTCAATAAGGAGCGATGCGGCTGAAGCCGCATCGTCTCCCAAAGCGATGCGGCGCAGCCGCGTCGCCTGCGATATGCTCGGCTGGCCCGTCAGGGCTGAGAGCCGGGTGTGTCCGGCCGCTCCCTCCTGGCGGCCGGACAGATCGACCAAAACGCGGGAAGAGACACGCAATGGCAATACCCGACGCACCGCCCACGACGAGCCGTCCGCCGGTGCTTAGCCTGCGCGGCATCTCGAAGAATTTCGGCGCGGTGTCGGCTCTCACCGACGTCGATCTCGACATCAATGCCGGGGAAATCGTAGCCCTGGTTGGCGACAACGGCGCCGGCAAGTCGACGCTGGTGAAAATCCTGGCCGGCGCGCATATGCCGAGCTCGGGCTCGATCACTTTCGACGGCCAGCCGGTGACGCTTGCCAATCCCGCCGCGGCGCTGAAGCTCGGCATCGCCACCGTCTTCCAGGATCTCGCGCTCTGCGAAAACCTCGACGTCGTGGCCAACATCTTTCTCGGCCGCGAGCTTCATCCGCTTCGCCTCGACGAGGTCTCGATGGAGGTCCGCGCCTGGACACTGCTCAACGAGCTCTCGGCACGGATTCCCAGCGTGCGCGAGCCGGTGGCGTCGCTGTCGGGCGGGCAGCGGCAGACGGTGGCGATCGCCCGCTCGCTGCTGATGGAGCCGCGCGTGATCCTCCTCGACGAGCCCACCGCCGCACTCGGCGTCGCGCAGACCGCTGAAGTGCTGAATCTCATTGAGCGCGTGCGGGATCGCGGGCTGGGCGTCGTCATGATCAGCCACAACATGGAGGACGTGCGCGCCGTGGCCGACCGCATCGTGGTGCTGAGGCTCGGCCGCAACAACGGCATCTTCCTGCCCGGCGCCTCCAATCAGGAGCTGGTCACGGCGATCACCGGCGCCGACGACAATGCGGTCTCGCGGCGCGGCAGGCGCACGGCCGAGAAAGCGCAAGGAGAACAGCCATGACCACGGCGTCCGACCGCAATCCCGGCGCGCTGCTCGATCGCAGCGACGAACGGCTGAAGGATCGCAGCGGCGCCAAGGGCGTCATCAGGGGCTTCCTCGACCGCGTCCGCTCCGGCGATCTCGGCTCGCTGCCCGTGGTTGTCGGGCTGGTTTTGATCTGCACGATCTTCCAGACGCTCAACCCGGTATTCCTGTCGCCGAACAATCTGGTCAATCTTTTGTTCGACTGCTCGACGGTCGGCATCATCTCGCTCGGCATCGTCTGCGTGCTAATGGTGGGCGAGATCGACCTGTCCGTCGGGTCCGTCAGCGGCCTGGCCTCCGCGCTGCTCGGCGTGCTGTGGGTGCAGTGGGGCTGGCCGGTCGCGCTTGCCATGCTGGCGGCGATGGCGGTCGGGTTCGTGACCGGCTGCGTCTACGCGCTGCTGCTCAACAGGCTCGGCATGCCAAGCTTCGTCTCGACGCTTTCGGGCCTGCTCGCCTTCCTGGGATTGCAGCTCTACATCCTCGGCCCGACGGGCTCGATCAACCTGCCTTACGATTCGCCGCTGGTGAATTTCGGCCAGCTTCTGGTGATGCCACACTGGGTGTCGCACACTTTGGCCGTCGTGCCCGGCGTGCTTGCCCTGGCTCTCGGCTATCGCAAGGCGCAACGCCGCCAGGCCGCCGGCCTGTCATCGCGTTCGCTGGGCGGGCTGCTGCTCCAGGCGGTCGCGATCACGGTCGCGCTCGAACTGGTGGCTTACTACCTCAACCTGTCGCGCGGCGTGCCCTGGATGTTCGCGTTGTTCGTCGGCCTGGTCGTGGCGATGAACTATGCGCTGAAGCGCACCCAATGGGGCCGCTCGATGACCGCTGTCGGCGGCAACCGCGAAGCGGCGCGTCGCGCCGGCATCAATGTCCGGCTGATCTACGCCAGCGCCTTCGCGCTCTGCGCCACGCTGGCGGCGACGGGCGGCCTGCTCTCGGCAGCACGCCTGGCAACCGCCAGCCAGCAGGCCGGCACCGGCGACGTCAATCTCAACGCCATCGCGGCGGCCGTCATCGGCGGCACCAGCCTGTTCGGCGGCCGCGGCAGCGCCTATTCGGCGCTGCTTGGCATCATCGTCATCCAATCCATCGCAAGCGGCCTGACGCTGCTCGATCTGTCATCCTCGCTCCGGTACATGATCACCGGCTGCGTGCTGGCGATCGCGGTCATCGTCGATTCTCTCGCCCGCCGCTCGCGTGTTTCACACGGCCGCGCCTGAGGCCTATCGAAGAGGATCGCAATGTCTGAAAGTCTTTCCGGCAAGGTTGCCGCAATCACTGGCGCTGCCTCGGGCATCGGGCTGGAATGCGCCCGCACCATGCTCGCCGCCGGCGCAAAGGTCTTCCTAGTCGACCGGGCCGAGGACCGGCTTCAGGAACTTGCCGCGGAGCTCGGCGACAATGCTTATGCGGTTGTCACCGACCTGCTCGATCCGGCGAGCGTCAACCGCATGATGCCCGAAATCCTCGAAAGAGCGGGCCAACTCGACATCTTCCATGCCAATGCCGGCGCCTATGTCGGCGGGGAGGTGGCATCGGGCGACCCCGATCAGTGGGATAGGATGCTCAACCTCAACGTCAACGCCGTGTTCCGCACGGTGCACGCCGTGCTGCCGCATATGATCGAGCGGAAGAAGGGCGATATCATCGTCACCAGTTCGGTGGCCGGCTTCGTTCCCGTGGTCTGGGAGCCGATCTACACCGCCTCGAAATTCGCCGTGCAGGCATTCGTCCATACGGTCCGGCGCCAGGTGCTGAAGCACGGCATTCGCGTCGGTGCAGTCGCTCCCGGTCCGGTGGTGACGGCGCTGCTCAGCGACTGGCCAAAGGCCAAGATGGAAGAAGCGCTCGCCGCCGGCAGCCTGATGGAGGCGAAGGAAGTGGCGGACGCCGTGCTGTTCATGCTGACGCGACCGCGCAACATCACCATTCGCGACCTCGTCATCCTGCCGCAGAGCGTGGACATCTGAGCGGCTCGCCGACCGGCCCTCACAGAACGGAACCGCCGCCATGATCCTCGACCGCTTCCGACTGGACGACAGGGTCGCGCTGGTGACCGGCGGCACGCGCGGCATCGGCCTCGCCATCGCGAAGGCGCTCGGCGAAGCCGGCGCACGCGTCGTCGTTGCGGGCCGGACGATGAAGGATGATGCGCGGCAGGAACTCGCGGGCCTCGCCTTCGACTTTCACGCCGCCGAGATGCTGGACGAGAAAGCGCCGGACAGGCTGGTCGCCGACACGCTCGCCAAGGCCGGCCGCCTCGACATCCTGGTCAATAGCGCCGGCATCGCCATCCATGGCGACAGCGGCGACTATCCGGAGGACATCTGGCGGCAGACGATGGCGATCAATGTCGATGCCGTCTTCCGCTGCTGCAGGGCAGCGCTGGCGCCGATGCGGCGCCAGGGAGGCGGCGCGATCCTCAATGTCGGCTCGATTTCCGGCATCGTCTCCAACATTCCCCAGAACCAGGTTGCCTATAACAGTTCCAAGGCGGCGGTGCACATGATGACCAAGAGCCTCGCCAGCGAGGTGGCGGCCGATAACATCCGCGTCAACGCCGTCGCGCCCGGCTATATCGAAACGGACCTTTCGCGCGGCGGCATCGAGAATCCGGAATGGTTCCCGATCTGGCGCGGCATGACGCCGATGGGCCGCGTCGGCCAGCCGGAAGAAGTTGCGGCGGCCGCACTTTTCCTGTGCTCTCCCGCCTCAAGCTATGTGACCGGCGAGGTGCTGGTCATCGACGGCGGCTATACCACACGCTGAGATGGCGCTGAGCTTAGGGCGCTGAGACAGGAGAATTGCGATGAAACTCAAGGACAAGGTCGCCGTCGTCACTGGCGGCGCGCAAGGCATCGGCGCAGCCATCGTGCGCGGTTTCGCCGCCGAAGGCGCCCATGTCGTCATCGCCGATATGGCACTAGACAAGGCGGAAGCGCTTGCGCGCGAGCTCGAAGGCAAAGCTACCGCTCTGCAACTCGACGTGCGCGACCTCGCCTCGATCGAGGCGATGGTCGCTTCGGTGACGAGGACGCATGGCGGGATCGACATCCTGGTCAACAATGCCGCCGTCTTCGACATGGGGCCGCTTCTCGAGATTTCGGAGAAAAGCTTCGACCTGCAATTCTCGGTCAATGTGAAAGGGCTGTTGTTCACGCTGCAGGCGGCGGCCAAGCGTATGGTCGCCCAGGGGCGCAAGGGGAAGATCATCAACATGGCCTCGCAGGCGGGTCGGCGCGGCGAGGCGCTGGTCGCCGTCTACTGCGCCACCAAGGCCGCCGTAATCAGCATCACGCAGTCGGCCGGCCTTGCGCTGATCAAGCACGGCATCAACGTCAACGGCATCGCGCCGGGTGTGGTCGACACGCCGATGTGGGACCAGGTCGACGCGCTGTTCGCGCGCTACGAGAACCTGCCGATCGGCGAGAAGAAGCGGCAGGTCGGGCTGGCGGTGCCGGCGGGGCGCATGGGTGATCCCGACGATTACCGGGGTGCGGCCGTCTTCCTGGCATCGAGCGAGGCCGACTACGTCGTGGCGCAGACGCTCAATGTGGACGGCGGCAACTGGATGAGTTGATTGGCCGAAGCTCGAGGCCTCGCCTGCGACAATCGGGCAGGAACGATCTGGCGGCTGACGCATTTTGGTTCCCATCAACCGTTTGAGGGAACCATGCGCATCGCTCATGTCGCGCCGCTCTATGAATCCGTGCCGCCGAAACTATATGGCGGCACCGAGCGGATCGTGTCCTATCTCACCGAAGCGCTGGTGGAAGTCGGGCACGAAGTGACCCTGTTCGCCAGCGGCGACAGTGAGACCTCGGCGCGGCTGGTGCCCGGCCGCGACCAGGCGATCCGTCTCGATCCGCGGCCGAAAAAGTCCGAGATTGCGGCGCATATGGCGATGCTTTGCCAGGTGCGCGAGCGGGCGGACGAGTTCGACGTCATCCACTTCCATCTCAGCCATCTCGTGCATTTTCCGTTCTTCGAACACATGGCGGGGCGAACGGTGACGACGCCGCATGGCCGGCTCGACTATGTCGACCTGGCGCCGTCCTACAAGCGCTTCCCGCGCTTTCCGATGATCTCCATCTCGCACAGCCAGAAGCGCGGATTGCCCGACGCCAACTGGCTGGCAACGATCCATCACGGGATTCCGGTCGATGCGTATCAGCCCACCTACGATCCCTCGGCCGAGGAACCCTATCTGGCTTTCCTGGGCCGGCTGTCTCGCGACAAGCGCCCGGATCGAGCGATCGAGATCGCGCGGCGTTCCGGTTTGAAGCTTAAGCTGGCGGCCAAGATCGGCGATGACGATCGCGCCTATTTTCACGACGAGATCGAGGCGCTCGTCGACGGCGACCGGGTCGACTATATCGGCGAGATCGCGGAACACGAGAAGGCCGAGTTTCTGGGCAATGCCGCGGGGCTGCTGTTTCCCATCGACTGGCCGGAGCCGTTCGGCCTGGCGCCGATCGAGGCGATGGCTTGCGGCACGCCGGTAATCGCCTGGAACTGCGGCGCCCTGCCGGAGCTCATCGACCAGGACGTGACCGGCTTTGTCGTGGACTCTGTCGATGATGCGGTCGCTGCGACGCCGGCCCTGCTCGAACTCGACCGACGGCAGGTGAGGACGGTCTTCGAAAAGCGGTTTTCAGCCACCAGGATGGCGCGCGACTATCTTGCCGCCTATATGCGCCTGATCGGCATCCAGGAGGCGAGAGCCTCCTGATCGGCATTCTCTTTTGGGCGGGGCAAGCGAAGAGGTGACGAATGACGCAGCTCGACGAGCGCAAGCTCGATCCCGCCGTAGCCCTTGCCTCGCTCGACGAAACAGCGCCGCGGGAGCCTCACCGGCTGTTCGCGCTCAAACAGGGCGATTGTTTCGCGGTCACCGACGCCTATGGTGACATCAGGGGCGCCGGCGACGGTTTCTTTCGCGACGACACCCGCGTTCTTTCCGAGTTCCGCCTGACGATCGGCGGCAGGCCGATGTCGCTGCTCGGCGCTTCGCTCAGCCAGGACAATGTTCTCTTCACCAGCAACCTGACCAACTTGCCGATTCAGAGCGCCGCCGGCCGCGACATTCCGCAAGGCGCGATCCATATCGAGCGCGTCAGGCTGATCTGGCAGGACAGGTTGTTCGATCGCATCACGCTTTCCAACTACAGCCGCGAGCATTCGACCATCGCCATCTCCTTGCATTTCGCCGCCGACTTCCGCGACATGTTCGAGGTGCGCGGCTCGACACGGCCGAAACGCGGAACGGTCCATCTGGCGAAGACCGACAAGGCATCCGTTATGCTCGGCTATGACGGTCTCGACGGCCTGCCGCGCCTGTCGGCAATCTCCTTCTCGCAGGCTCCCGACCATCTGAGCGACAATCGAGCCGACTTCCTGATCGCGGTGACCAAGCGCAGCAGCAAGGTGCTTTATGTCGAGGTGGGCCCGGAAGTTGCCGAAACGCCGAATCGCGACCGGTTCCGGGCCGCTGCCGCACGCGCGCGTTTTGCCATGCGCGCCAAGCGTCGGCATGGCGCCACGGTCCACAGCTCCGGTCGCGTCTTCAACGATTGGGTCGAACGCGCCCGCGCGGATGTCGCGTTGCTTACCACCGAGCTTCCTACCGGGCCTTATCCTTATGCCGGCATCCCGTGGTTCTCCACGGCCTTCGGCCGCGACGGCGTGATCTCCGGCTTGCAGATGCTGTGGCTCAATCCGGGTCTCGCGCGCGGCGTGCTGGCGTTCCTTGCCGAACATCAGGCGACGGAGACGTCGCCCTTCATCGATTCCCAGCCAGGCAAAATCATGCATGAGACGCGCAAGGGCGAAATGGCGGCACTGCGCGAACTTCCCTTCGGCCGCTATTATGGCGGCGTCGACACGACCCCGCTCTACATTCATCTCGCCTGCGCCTATGCCGACCGCACCGGCGACATGGCCTTCATCGACACGCTCTGGCCATCGCTCAAGGCGGCCGCCGAGTGGACGGAAGAGGCAAGCCGGGCAACGGGTTTCGTCACCTACCAACGCGCGGCGGAGTCCGGCCTCGCCAACCAGGGCTGGAAAGACAGCGTCGACTCGGTCTTCCATGCCGATGGCCGCATGCCCAAAGGACCGATCGCGCTGGTCGAGGTGCAAGGCTATGTCTTTGCCGCTTATCGCGGCCTTGCCGCGCTCGCACGCCGCCGCGGCGAGTTTGCCGATGCCGAACATTGGGAGAACCGCGCCGAGGAAATGCGGATCGCCGTCGAGCGTGACTTCTGGATCGAGGATCTAAACTTCTACGCCATCGCGATCGACGGCGAAGGCCAGCCCTGCAAGGTGCGAACGTCAAATGCGGGGCATCTGCTCTATGCCGGGCTGCCGCAGCCGGAGCGTGCCAAGATTGTCGCCGATCAATTGCTGTCGGCTTCCTTCCATTCCGGCTGGGGACTGAGGACGCTTGCGGACGACGCGATCTTCTTCAACCCAATGTCCTACCATAACGGCTCGATCTGGCCGCACGACACGGCGCTCTGCGGTGTCGGCCTCTCGCGCTATGGCGAGCGCGAAAGTGTCGTGCGGCTGATGAGCGGCACGTTCGAGTCGGCCGTGCACTTCAACATGCGGCTGCCGGAATTGTTCTGCGGCTTCACCCGGGCGCCAGGCGAGGCGCCGATCGCCTATCCTGTCGCCTGTCTGCCGCAGGCCTGGTCGGCAGGTTCCACCTTCATGCTGATGCAGGCCTGCCTCGGTCTGGAAATCGACGGTTGGAAAGGCGAGTTGCGCGTCACCCGCCCACGGATGCCTATCGGTATCGACACGCTCACGCTCCGGCATCTGTCCGTCGGCAATAAGACTATCGACCTCACCTTCCAGCGTGTCGGGGACCGCGTCGTTGCCTTCCTCGCCGATCGGCATGAGGGCCTGGTGCCGCTGATTGTGCGGACTTAGACGGGTCGATTGCGCAATTCCGGACGGAAAACCGTTACGAGAGCGGAGTTCCGCAAATGCATCCGGCAGTCGAAAAATGTCGGAACCGACGAGCGCCCTATGCGTTTGCAAACCGGAACCGGCACACCTCTCCGCAGCCGGCAAGAACGAAAACAAAATAGCGGACAGCCGGAGGCAACCTGGCATCAATGGCACAGTATGGCGTCGACCTCTTGTGGGTCCTTATCCTAGCTAGTCTCGGACTCAGCGCTCTCGCGATCTTCGTCTCAATAACCAGGCACCGTCACCAGCATGCAACGGCTGTGAACACGCCCGGTGCGGGCGAGGACGTCGCATCGGAAGCCGCACGCAAGGTGTTGCGCGAATTCGAGAAGAACGGGCAGTCGGTCGACGCCGCCCTCGTCACCTGGTCACCGGAGACGCTGCGCAAGATCCTTGCCGAGGATCTGCCGGACGCACAGGTCATCGTCGTCTCCAACCGCGAGCCCTACATCCACAATGAGGACGAGAACGGCGATGTCGAGCTCGTCGTGCCGGCGAGCGGACTGGTCTCGGCACTGGAGCCGATCACGCGCGCCTGCGCCGGCACCTGGATCGCCTATGGCGGCGGAAGCGCGGATCGTCAGGTCGTCGACCGCCACGACCGGGTACAGGTGCCGCCCGAAAATCCATCTTATGCCCTGCGCCGGGTCTGGCTGACCGATGAGGAATATCAGGGCTATTATCTCGGCTTCGCCAATGAAGGGCTTTGGCCGCTCTGCCACATAGCCTTTACCCGACCGATCTTCCGCGAGTCGGACTGGGCGGCCTACGAGGCCGTCAACCGGAAATTCGCCGAAACGGTGGTTGCCGAGGCGCGCAACGAGAGGCCGATCGTGCTGGTCCAGGATTATCATTTCGCGCTGCTGCCGCGCATGATCCGCGAGCGCCTGCCCGAGGCGATTGTCATCACCTTCTGGCACATCCCGTGGCCGAATTCGGAAGTGTTCAGCATCTGTCCGTGGCGCGAGCGCATTCTGGATGGGCTGCTGGGCAGCTCGATCATCGGCTTCCACACCCAGTTCCATGCCAACAACTTCACCGAGAGCGTCGACCGTTTCATGGAGAGCCGGATCGAACGGGCGGATGCCGCGGTGTCCTATGGCGGCCAGACGACTTTGGTCCACGCCTACCCGATCTCTATCGAATGGCCTGTGCAACTCCTGAAGAGCCTGCCGCCGGTCGAGGAATGCCGCGCGCAAATCCGCGAGCGGTTCGGAATTCCAGCCGACGCCAAGCTGTGCGTCGGTGTCGAGCGCCTCGACTACACCAAGGGCATTCTCGACCGCTTCCATGCGCTGGAGGAACTGTTCATCCGCTACCCTGAAATGATCGGCAAGGCGGTGTTCCTGCAGGTCGCCGCACCGAGCCGGGGCACATTGCCGGCCTACAAGCACCTGCATGAGGAATGCCAGCGGCTCGCCGAGGGACTCAACGAGCGCTACGGCAACGGCAGCTATCGTCCGGTCGTGCTCGTGGCCGAGCATCACTCGCAGAAGGACGTCTACAAGATCTACCGCGCGGCCGACATCTGCCTCGTCACCAGCCTGCATGACGGCATGAACCTCGTGGCCAAGGAGTTCGTTGCCGCGCGCGACGACGAAGAGGGCGTGCTCCTGCTCAGCACGTTTGCCGGCGCCTCGCGCGAACTGCTCGAGGCGCTGATCGTCAATCCTTACGACGCGGCGATGATGAGCGAAGCCATGCGGCAGGCGCTGGTCATGGGGCCCGACGAGCAGCGCGAGCGCATGCGCCGCATGCGCGAGATCGTACGCGACAACAATGTCTATCGCTGGGCCGGCAGCATGCTGCTCGACGCGGCGCGATTGAGGAAGCGCGGCGAGCTCGACCGCGTCACGGCCTTGTCCGACCGCTCGGCAAACACCAACGGCGACAATGTCGTCTCTATCTTCGAACGCAAACAGGCAGTCGGATTCCGATGAACATCCAAGCAGATTTGACACCACCGCTTCCCGAAGGCCGGTGGGCGCTCTTCCTCGATATCGATGGCACCTTGCTCGAGCACGCCGCCCATCCAGATAGCGTCGCGGTCAGCGCGGAGTTGCGTTCGCTGCTGCAAGCGGTCGAGCGCCGGCTGGATGGAGCGCTGGCTTTCATCACCGGCCGCTCTATCGCGGCCGTCGACCGGCTGTTCGAGCCTTTGAAGCTGCGAATCGCCGGCCTCTACGGGCTGGAGCACAGGCTGACACCGGACGGGCAAATCGAGGCCGCCGACGAGCCGGCGGATATGGCTGCACTTGCCGACGAAATCGAGCTGGAGCTGGCAAGCAAGGCCGTCTATGTCGAGCGCAAGGGGCCGGTGCTCGCCATCCACACGCGGGCGGCGCCGCAATTGCTGGCCCGCGCGACGGAACTGGTCGAGACAGCACTTGCCCGGCTGCCGAAAGGCTACCGCGTAATTGCCGGCAATGCCGGTGTCGAACTGATGCCGCTGGAGGCGGCCAAGGGCGCCGCAATCCGGCGCTTCATGCAGCTTGAACCTTTCACCGGACGGCGTCCGGTATTCCTCGGCGACGACACGTCCGACGAAAACGGTTTTGAGACCGTCAATGCCGCGGGCGGGATCTCGATCCGCGTGAGACCGCAGGGCGAGACCGCGGCGCGTTTCGCCATCGCCGATGTCGCCAGCGCGATCGCCTGGCTCGCGGCGAATTTCAATGACGGCTTCGAACCGGCGGACCGCAGCGATCTGGTTGCCTGATCAATCTCGGGAAAAGTGCGTCACGGTCCTTCGTCTGGGATCGCAAAAACGGCCCCACAACGGGGCCGTTTTGTCGGTAGCTGCACTGATTGGTTACTTGCTGCCGCCGTTCTCCTTGACGCTGCTGCAGAACTCCGGATGGCTGTTGGCTGCATTGGCGTTCTTGGCCTCGTCCTCACAAGCCGTCATCATCGCGGTCTGGTCCTCCGGCGACATTGCCTTCCACGCCTTCACGAAGGCGTCCTTGCTGACCATCGTTTTCATGCTGGAGTCGGTGTAGAAGGGCTGCATCTTGGCTGGGTCATCCAGCGCCGACGTGCCGGTTTCGCCAGCGGCGAGAGCCGAGCCGGCGACCATCGAAAGGGTCATTGCGCCAAGGCAGATCATCTTGATGTTCATGACATAAACCTCCTGTTTCTCTGGATCGTTCGAGAAACGATCGTGTCATCAACGGAAGGTCCGGATCAAAGTTCCTCTATTCCCGTGAAATGCAGAAAAAAATTCTGAAGAAAAATGGTCCTGAGAGGGCCGAAACTCTCCGTGGTCCGGCCGTTAAGTTTGGTTGCATTACACTCAGGGCGGCAATCAGTAGCAGGAACGCTAATGTTCCAGGCGACGAGGCGCGATCAGTTCCTGTCGACCGGCTTGGAGCGCATCCGCGAAACGGTCTCTCGCTCGGCGCGCTTGGAGCGCATCGGCGGCAGACCGCGATCGAGGAGGTCCATGTCCTCCAGCACCATGTCGCCCATGCGCTTGAAGGCAACGTCGAGCGCGCCGGCGCGGTGTGCCGAGCGCAGAAAGCCGGAAAGCGAGCGCACCGGGTGGTTCTTGGCCAGCGGCTCCTCGGGAAACACGTCGCTGGCCGCAACGATATGGCCGCTTTTGACCGCTCCCATCAGCGCCGGGAAATCGACGACGCCGGCGCGGCTGAGCAGGATGAAGGCGGCGCCCTGGCGCATCTTGGCGAAAGCGTCGGCGCCGAGAAAACCCTGGTTCTCGCTGGTCACCGAGGCGACGACGAAAACGAAATCGCTTTCCGACAGCACCTTGTCGAGCGAGGCCGGCTCGACGCCATGTTCCACCAGCACGGAAGGCGGTAGCCAGGGATCGAAGACCCTGGTGCGCGTGCGGAAGCCGGTCAGCAGCCGATTGAGAGCGCGGCCAAGATCGCCGAAGCCGATGATGCCGACATCCGAACCTGAGAGGAGTCGCGCCGTCTGGTTGCCGTCGCCGCCCCATAGTTCCTCGCCTTGCCGGAAGGCGAGGTCGGCATCGACGATGCCGCGCGCCAGGTTTAGCGCCATGGCAAGGCCGAGTTCCGCCACCGGCTCCGCGAACACCAGGCCGGTGGTGACGACGTGAATGCCGCGGGCAAACAGCGTCTCATAGGGCATGTTGTTGATGAGATTGGTCTCGACGTTGAAGATGCAGCGCAGCGCTTTCAACCTCTCCAGCGTCTGAGGGGTGATCGGCGGCTGGCCGACGATGTAGCGGGCTTCGGCCAGCACATCTGTCGGCAACTCCGAGACACCTTCCGGCGTTGTCTCGACGATGCGATATTTTTTGCGGAAAAGCGCCAATTGCGGCGGCGTGAAGATCAGGTCGAGCGTGCGCGGTTCGGGTGCGCTGATCACCAGCGGCGAGGCTTTGTTGGACATGATTTTCCTCCCGGCGCGATTGGATCGCATCAATCATATCAGCGTTTTTACTCTCGATGAAACGATTTACAACAGCGAAAAATCGATTTATCGATTATGTTAATGAGAGGGCGACCACTCGCCTCCGGGAGAAGATTAATGGCGCAACAGCAGGCCCAGCAGCGGCGCGCGTCGATCCACGATGTGGCAAGCCAGGCGGGCGTGTCGGCGGCCACTGTTTCCAAGGTTCTTTCCGGCGTCACCACGGTAAAACCGGAAAACGCGCAGCGCGTCCTCGATGCCGTCGAGCTTCTGGGCTACCGCGTCGATCCGCTCGCCTCGGATATGCGCAGGGCCAAGCGTCGCATCATCGGCGCCATCATGCCGGAGTTCGAAAGCGAGTTCTTCGGCCAGATGGTGAGCGAGCTCGAAGGCCTCGCCGAGCAACGCGGCTATACGCTGGTCGCCGCCTCCAGCCGGGAATCGGAGCAACGTGAGAAGGAGATCCTCGCCCGCATGCATGACTGGCGCGTTGCCGGCGTCGTACTGGCGCCGGTGCGAAACGAGCACGGACCGGCGGCTGGTTTCATGAAAGCGAACGGCATGACAGGGGTGCTGATCGACCGCGTGCTTGCCGATGACGCCTTCGACACGGTTTCGGCCGACAGCGCGGCGGCAAGCGCCGAGGTGGCGCGCGCGCTGGTCAGCCAGGGCCATCGCCATGTTCTTGTGGTCGGTCTCGGCCAGCAGGCGGCGACCGTGCGCGCCCGGCTCGAAGGGTTTCGCAAGACGGCACTTGAGCTTGCGCCCGACATCAGGGTCGACGTCGTACTCTGCGAAAGCGATGTCGGGCCCTTGCGGACGCTGCTTCGCGATTATTTCAGCCAGCGGGAAGACGGCGGCGACAGGCCTACGGCGGTCTATTCGCTCTTCCTGAAGGGCACGCTGGTGGCGCTTTCGGAGTTTCGGCGGCGCGGCTGGCATTGCCCAAACGACATCTCGCTGGTCGGCTTCGACGACGCCGAATGGATGCAGGTGACGTGGCCGGCGATCGCCGCGGTGGTGCAGCCGGTGCGCGAGATCGCCGCCAACGCAATGGAGGTTTTGTTTCGCAGGATCGGAGGCGAGCGCGGTCCGCCGAGGGCGCGGCTCGAACCTTGCAAGGTGTTCATGCGGGAATCCGTTGGCTCGCCAGGCAGCGTCCCGCATTCCGGGGGAGGAGACCGACAATAACCCCCATTGTCGAAAACGGAAGAAGAGTGCCGGCCCTGGCCGAGGCATCCGGCGCAAAACAACAAACGGAGGATGGAATGACATCGCTTTCCACAAAGATAAATCGATTTACTCTCGCGTTGGGCGTAGCGCTTACGTTTGCCGCGGTCGGCGCTGCTAAGGCCGAGGACGGCGAATATGGCGTGCTGATGAAGACCTTGGCCAATCCGTTCTGGGGCGCGATGGCGCAGGGCGTCGCCGACGGCGCCAAGGAGGCCGGCGTGAAATACTTCCAGCAGGCGGCCGAAAGCGACCAGGCGGCCGAGCCGCAGCTCAACCTCTGCAACACGATGCTCGAGCGCAAGCCGGTGGCGATGATCACCGCCGCCATCAACTCGACCAACCTCTTGCCCTGCCTGAAATCGGCGCAGGATGCCGGCATCAAGATCGTCGATCTCGACAACAATCTTGACCAGGCGGTTCTCGACAAGGAAGGCGTCAAGGTCACCTTCCATATCGGTTCCGACAACGTCGCCGCGGGTGCGCAAGGGGCCGAATATCTCGTCTCCAAGCTTGGCAAGGACGCCAAGGGTCCGGTGCTGGTGATCGAGGGTCTCTCAGGCAACATCACCGGCGAGAAGCGCGCCAAGGGCTTTGCCGACAAGCTCAAGGAACTGGCGCCGGGGTTCGAGGTGGTCGCCTCGCTGCCGGGCGATTGGGATCGCGGCAAGGCCGCCTCGATCGCCACCGACACACTGACGGCGCATCCCGATCTGGTTGCCATCTTCTGCGCCAACGACGGCATGGCGTTGGGCGCCGTGGAATCGGTCTACGCCGCCGGCAAAGGCGAGCAGGTGACGATCATCGGCGTGGACGGCAATGTCGACGCCGTGAAGTCGATCAAGGAAGGCCGTCTCAACGCTTCCGTCGCCCAGCTTCCTTATCTCGTCGGCAAGCAGGCGGTCGAGAACGTCAAGAAGGCGCTGGCCGGCGAGAAGGTCGAGGAAAGCATCGCGGTGCCCACCCTGGTGCTGACCAAGGACGTGCTCGACGCCGGCAAGGAGCCGATGCTGCAATACGTGAAGTAGCAAGAGAAGGGACTAGGGGAGTAGGTCCGTAGGGGAGTAGGAAGAGGAAGGTTTGCACTTCCTAGACTCACTTCCCTATTCCCCTAGTCCCCTACCCAGAAGGGTGAAAACCATGGCTTCCGAAACGGCGCAGCCCGGGTTTTGGGCTCGGGTGCAGCGCGCATCCGTCGAGAGGCTCCACATCAGGCTGGAGTCGCTGCTGGTGCTTGTGCTGCTGAGCGCGGCGATGGCGCTTTTGTCGCCTTTCTTCCTGTCGCTCAGCAATTTTCTCAACATCCTGCTCGCGACATCGACGATCGGCGTGCTGGCGATCGCCGCGACCTTCGTCATCGGTTCCGGTGGGCTCGATCTGTCGCTGGGATCGGTCATGGGGCTCGCCGGCGTGGCGGGAGCCTTCGTCGCCGTTAATCTCGGCTGGCCGTCGGTGTTCGCGGTGATCGCCTGCATTCTGGCCGGAAGTATCGCCGGCTACATCAACGGCCAACTGGTCACCCGCGCCTTCGTGCCCGCCTTCATCGTCACGCTCGGCATGCTGGGCCTTGCGCGCGGGCTGGCGCTCGTCATCTCGCAGGGCAGGGCGATCTACGGCCTGCCGCCGGAGATCGTCTATATCGGGCAAGGGAGGCCGCTCGGCATTCCGATGCCGGTCATCATCTTCGTGCTGACGGCGATCGTCGCGCATACGGTGCTTGCCTATACGCGCTTCGGCCGACACACTTTGGCGCTTGGCGACAGCGAGGGCGCGGCGCGCGCCGCCGGCATCCGCGTCGAGCAGCATCGCCGCATCATCTACACGCTCTCCGGCGCGCTCGCCGGGCTTGCGGGTCTCTTGTTCACCGCCCGCGTCAATGCGGGCGACCCGACCGCCGGCATCAACTACGAACTCACCGCGATCACCGCGGCGATCATCGGCGGCACCAATCTGTTCGGCGGCCGCGCCTCGATCCTCGGCACCATGATCGGCGCGCTGATCATGGGCGTGCTGCAGAACGGGCTGACATTGCTTGCCGTGCAGTCCTACTACCAGCAAATGGCGATCGGCGCGGTGCTGATCCTAGCGGTCTTCATCGACCAATATCAGGTGCGGAAGGAGTCGCGCGTATGACCCTGCTTTCGCTCCACAAGATCCGCAAAAGCTTCGGGGCGGTCGACGTGCTGCATGGCGTCGACCTGTCGGTCGCAGCCGGCGAGGTGGTCGGGCTGGTCGGCGACAACGGCGCCGGCAAGTCGACGCTGATGAAGACCATCACCGGCATCTACCGCGCCGACACCGGCTCGATCGAGTTCGACGGCAAGGACATCCTCGCCCTCGACCCCGGCCAGCGGCGCCGGCTCGGCATCGAGATGATCTACCAGGATCTGTCCTTGGCCAAGCAGCAGGACGTGGCCTCCAACATCTTCCTTGGCCGCGAGCCGACGAAAAGGCTGCTCGGCCTCTTCCCCGGCTTTGTCGACAAGACCGAGATGGATCGGCAGGCGGCGCGGATGATCGAGCGGCTCGGGGCGCACTTGCCGTCGATCAGTCGTTCCGTCGGCTCCTTCTCCGGCGGCCAGCAGCAGACGGTGGCGATTGCGCGGGCGCTCACCTTCAGCCCGAAGCTCGTCATCATGGACGAGCCGACGGCGGCGCTCGCCGTGCGCGAGGTGCAGAGCGTGCTCGATCTCATCCGGCGGCTGAAGTCTGAAGGCATCGCCGTCATTTTGATTTCGCACCGGCTGAACGACGTGCTGTCGGTCACCGATCGCATCGTCGTGCTGCGCCACGGCAGGGCGGATGCCGATCTCGTCACCGCCAAAACCAACATGAACGAAGTCGTCAGCCGCATCGTCGGCGGCGGCGACACGGCCGCCGCGGCGGCGCACGAGCAACGAGGCTGATATGAATGTTTTCGGACTGCACACTTTCGCCATCGCCCCGGTCTGGGATCTGGCCCGCATCGAGCCGCAGATGGACCGGCTGAAGGAGCTCGGCATCGGCCTCATGGAAATCCCGCTGCTCAGACCCGAGGAGATCGACACCAAGCGCACGCGCGGTTTTGCAAACCATTATGGCGTGCAGCTCATTCCCTCGCTCGGCTTGCCGCACGCGCTCGACGTGGTGGAGCGGCCGGAAGAGGCGCTCGACTTCCTGCAGCCGGCCTTCAACGTCTGCAACGAGGTGGGCGCCGAGGCGCTCGGCGGCGTCACCTATGGAACGATCGGCAAGACCACCGGCCGGGCGCCGACGCAGCGGGAGATCGACGGCATGTGCCGCTTCCTCGAAAGGGCGGCAAAGTCGGCGAAGGCCCGCAGCCTGAAGCTCGGCATCGAACCCTGCAACCGCTACGAGACGCATCTGATCAACCGCGGCATCGACGCGGCGCGCATCATCGAGCGCATCGGCGCCGACAACATCTTCATCCATCTCGACACCTACCACATGCATATCGAGGAAGAGAGCTTCGCGGCCGGCTTCGAGGCGGCGGCGCCCTTCCTCGGCTATGTGCATGTGTCGGAGGCCAATCGCGGCGTGCCGGGGCGCGGCATGCTGAACTGGGCAGCCTGCATGAAGGCGATCGCCGACATCGGCTATGAGGGCCCGATCACGCTCGAAAGCATGAACCATGTCGACGTCGACATCGCCGGCGGGCTCGCGGTATGGCGCCCGGTAGCGGAAGACCCGCGCGACGTCATTGAGGTTGGGCTGCCCTTCCTGCGCGAGGAAGCGAAGAAGGCGGGGCTGACACTCGGGTAACGAAAGCTAGTTGCCCCGGCGCGTCAGCCAGCGGCGACGCGCCTCCAGCTGTTCGGTGAGTTCGGCCTCGTGCCAATAGCCGATGAGCACGCCGGAGCCGATGATCGGGTCGAAATGGCCGACCTTGTCGTCCATCTCCGTCAGCCACTCGTCGGGGACGGTAATGCGATTGTTGGGCAGCGCCAGCCAGCGCATCAGCATTTTGCGCAGCCGCTCGATATCGCCGGCGGCCGACGGCTCGCGGCCGAGGTCGCGCAATTCGCCCGGGTCGTTGTGGAGATCGAAGAACATCGGCTCGACACCTTCGCCATGGACGAGTTTGAAGCGGCCGTCGGTGATCATGTAGAGCTTGCAGCCCGAC
Organism: Mesorhizobium sp. WSM3866; assembly: GCF_002294795.1. NCBI lineage: Bacteria > Pseudomonadati > Pseudomonadota > Alphaproteobacteria > Hyphomicrobiales > Phyllobacteriaceae > Mesorhizobium > Mesorhizobium sp. WSM3866. The sequence goes on from NZ_NSGC01000013.1 coordinate 72,826, forward strand.
ACCGGCATGGCGAGCCTCAGCCGCGCCGCATCGCCGCTGTAGTCATATTCGCTGATGCCATAGTTGCGCAGGCTCTTCCGCTCACCCGAAGTCAGCGACAGCAGCGAGCGGCCTTCGAGGACATGCGGCTTGGGCCTGCCGCCGAAATAATCGAGAAAGGTGGGCGCGAGATCGATCATCTCGACCAGCGCGTCCGACGTGGTTCCTCTTGTGACGTCGGCTTCCGGACGAGGATCGTAGACGATCATCGGCACCTTCACCGCGACGTCGTGGAACAGGTATTTCTCGCCGAGCCAATGGTCGCCGAGATAGTCGCCGTGGTCAGAAGTGAAGACGACAAGCGTGTTCTTGAATAGGCCGCGCTTCTCCATGAAGTCGAACAAATGGCCGAGCTGATCGTCGATCTGCTTGATCAGGCCCATGTAGCAGGGAACGACCGTTTCGCGGACCTCATCGCGCGAGAAGTTCTTCGAGTACCGCTCCTGCTGGAAGGCCTCGAAGATCGGGTTTGGCGAGACGCGCTCGGCTTCGCTGCGAACGGGCGGCTGGATCTCCGCCTTGCCGTACATGGCGTGGTAGGGCGCGGGCACGATATAGGGCCAGTGCGGCTTGATGTAGGAAAGATGCGCGCACCAGACTTCGCCCTTGGCCTCGGCGTCCTCAATGAAGCGCATGGCGCGGCGCGTCATGTAAGGCGTCTCGGAATGCTCCTCCGGAATGCGCGCCGCCTTGTCGGCATGGACGAGCAGCCAGCCGTTGAAATTCTCGCCATTCTCGCCTTCGCCGGAATTCGCCCAATGCTCCCAAGGATTTTCGGCCTCGAAGCCGTGCTGGCGCAGATAGGAGTCGTAGGCCGGATCGGGGTCGTAGCTGGTCGAGGGGTGCAGGCCGTCATCGCGCTCGAACGGCTCGAAGCCGCATTCCGCGACACGCACGTCGATGACGGAATCCTTGGCGATGCCGAGGCGCTCCATCCCTTCCTCGTCGGCCTTCATATGTGTCTTGCCGATGAGCGCACAACGCACGCCGACCTCGCGCAGATGGTCGCCCAGCGTCGGCTCGCCGACTCTGAGCGGCACGCCATTATGCGTCGAGCCGTGCGAGCGGACGTAGCGGCCGGTATAAGCGCTCATGCGCGAGGGGCCGCAGACCGTCGATTGCACATAGGCATTGGTGAAACGCACGCCGCGGCTGGCGAGCCGGTCGATGTTCGGCGTCGTCAGACTCTTGTGCCCGGCGCAGCTCAGATAATCGAACCGCAGCTGGTCGCACATGATGAAAAGGACGTTGCGTTTCGAGGTCATTGCTGCCCGTCGGAATGGTTCTCGAACCCGGTAATGCCAGAACAATCAGCGCATGCCAGCCAGGGCAACCAGCCTGTACAGCTCACCAGAGAATTTTACAAAATCATTTTTTCATGTGAAGTCTCAGGCATCCCAAGGATCCCAAATGACATCCCACCGTTTTGCCACCCGTCTCAATTCCTTCGCCTCGCGGCCTGAGGCGGAGTGGGCCGGGCTTACCGGGAAGCCCTCGGTGCTGCAGATGGCGGCGCGGGCGGCTAAGGTCGAGGGGCTCACCGATCTCGACCTCAACTTTCCCGACCATATCGGTGAAAACCCCAGGGAAATCGCACGGAGGCTTGGTGATCTCGGGCTTTCCATCAATGGCTTCGCGATGCGCTACTATTCCAATCCCGCCTTCAAGCTCGGCGCGTTCACCAATCCCGATCCGGCAGTGCGGCGTGAAGCCATCGACCTCACCAAGGCTGGCATCAATGCGACGCGAGAGGCGGGCGCCGGTCTCATGACATTGTGGCTGGGGCAGGATGGTTTCGACTACGCTTTCCAGGCCGACTACGCGACACTTTGGCAACACGAAATCGACGGTATTCGTGAAGTTGCGGCGCATGACCCCGATTGCGCCATCAGTCTCGAATATAAGCCGAACGAGCCGCGCTCCTATTCGCTGATGCCGGATGCCGCGACCACGTTGCTGGCGATCCGCGAGGCCGGCCTGCCCAATCTGGGCGTCACCCTCGACTTAGCGCATGTTCTTTATGCCGACGAGCAACCGGCCTTTGCCGCCGCTCTTGTCGCCCGTCACAGCAGGTTGCTCGGCGTTCATCTCAACGATGGCTACGCGAAGCGCGACGACGGCCTGATGGTCGGCGCCGTGCACACGCTGCAGACCATCGAGCTGCTGCGCCAGATACGCAGGGACGGCTACGCCGGTGCCATCTATTTCGACACCTTTCCGGACATGACCGGTCTCGACCCGGTGCGCGAATGCGAGGTCAACATCGCCACCGTCAAGCGCATGTTGCGGGTCGTCGAGCGGCTGGAGCGGGACAATCGGTTGGCGGCTGCCCTCGACGGGCAGGACGCGGTTACCTCGCAGGCTATCGTCCAGGAAATCCTGCTCGGAGCTGCAGGATGACGTCCGCGGATCTCCGGGCCGTGGGGCCGCGCATCCGCATGATGATGCCGCATCTCACACCGCTGGAGGCAAAGGTGGTGGAAACCGTGTTCGGCCGCCGCGGATTCGACGAGACGATCCCTTTAAAGGAGATCGCTGACGAGGCCGGCGTCTCCGAGGCGATGGTGGTGAAGATTGCCAAGAAGCTGGGCTTCTCCGGCTATCGCGACTTCCGGACGGCCGTCTGCGAATACAGCCGCTCGCCGACCGCCGAGATGCACCGGGAACTCTCCGTCGACGACAGTTCGGCCGAGATCGTGCAAAAGGTCTTCCGCACTTCGATACAGGCGCTGGAGGAAACGCTGGCGATCCTTGACATCGGCGATTTCGACCGGGCCGCCGACCTCATCCATCGATCCAGAAATCGCGACTTCTATGGCGTCGGCGGTTCGGCTCAGATCGCCCGGGACGTCTCGCACAAGTTCCTGCGGATCGGCGTCCGCGCGGCGGTTTACGACGATTCCCACATGATGCTCATGTCGGCGTCGCTCCTCGGCGCCGAAGACATTGCCGTCGGCTTTTCCCATTCCGGCAACAGCAGCGCGGTGATTGATGCCGTTCAGCTCGCCAAGAAGAACGGCGCCCGCACGCTTGCCATAACCAACTACGCCAACTCGCCGCTGGCAGCCGAGGCGGATGTCGTGCTCTGCTCGACCGCGCGGGGGTCGCCGCTGATGGGCGAGAATGCGGCCGCCCGTATCGCCCAGCTCAACATCCTGGATGCGCTGTTCGTCGCGGTGGCGCAGCGCGACTACCAGGCGGCGGAGCACAATCTCGGCCGCACCATGTCGGCAGTGACCTCGAAACGGCGAGACAAGTACAGATGAAAGATCGTCGCGGATGAGTGTTGCTTCAGCGGGGCTGGTGGCCGTGTTCGGCGGCCTGCATTACGACATCCTGGTCGACGCACCGGATCGTCCGCGCAAGGGCGAGACGGTGACCGGTTTCGGATGGCAGCCGAAATGCGGCGGCAAGGGCGGCAATCAGGTCCTGTCGGCGGCGCGTGCGGGTGCGAGGTCGGCGATGATCGGCGCCGTCGGCGACGACGATTTTGGCTGCGCGCTCCTCGCCAATCTCAGCCGCAGCAATGTCGAGCACCGCTTCGTGCGAGTGGAACCGGGCATCCGATCAGGCATGAGCGTTGCCATTTTCGACGACGATGGCGACTACGGCGCGGTGATCGTTTCCGGCAGCAATCTGACACTCGGCGAAAAGGATGTCGCGGCGGCCGCCGGTCTGCTCGCGCAGGCTGAGGTGCTGTTGCTGCAGAACGAAGTGCCGGAAATCGCCAACATCGCTGCCGCGCGCGCGGCGAAGGCTCACGGCTGCTACGTCGTGCTCAACGCGGCGCCGGCCCGGCCGCTGCCCGCCGAACTCACCGGGCTCGTCGACATCGTGATCACCAACGCCATAGAGGCGGAGTTCCTGGCCGGCATTCCGGTCGTCGACACGCTTGAAGGCGCAGCTGAGGCAGCGCGGCAATTGGCAATCGTTTATCCGGCTGCAATCGTCACCGCCGGCGGCGATGGCGTCGCCTATCACGATCGCGATGGCCGCGCCTTTGCGCTCGCTGCCATTCCGGTGAAGGTGGTCAGCACCCATGGCGCAGGTGACGAATTCGTCGGTGCCTTTGCGGCTGCGCTTGCTCGCGGCGAGCCCACCGAGGCCGCCATCGCCGCCGCGAATGCCGCCGCCGCCCTGCTGGTCTCGACCCCAGAGGCGGATCGCCAGACGCCCCCTCAAAAGATCCAAGATGGCGTGCACCGTCCAGAGTAGCCTCGGTTTACCGATCTAGACAACTGGTGCAATGTTGGTTTGGAGGATCGAGATCGTGCCATTCGTCAGTATCGGCGGCATTACGTTGCACCATCGCCTTATCGCCGGGACGGCTGCTGCGCGCCCGATCATCTTCATCAATTCGCTCGGCACCGACTTCCGGATCTGGGACGATGTCGTCGCACGGCTTGCCGGTGAGATGCCGATGCTCGTCTATGACAAGCGCGGCCACGGGCTTTCCGACATCGGCAGCGGCGTGCGCTCGATCGACGACCATGTCGACGATCTGAGCGCGCTCATCGATTGCTTCGGCTTCCAGAAGGTCGTGCTTTTTGGCCTGTCGGTCGGCGGCATGGTCGCGCAGGGGTTCTATGCACGGCGGCCCGAACTCGTCGAAGCGCTGATCCTCAGCGACACCGCGCACAAAATAGGTACCGCCGAGAGCTGGAACAGCCGCATCGCGACGGTCGAGCGTGACGGCATCGAGGCGATTGCCGATGGCATCATCAAGGTGTGGTTCACGCCGGATTTTCATGCCAACCGCGCCGCCGAGCTTGCCGGTTGCCGCAACATGCTGACCAGGCAGGCGCTGCCGGGTTACATCGGCACGTGTATGGCGGTTCGCGATGCGGATTTCACCGACAGCGCGCGCCGCATCGCGGTGCCGACGCTCTGCATCGTCGGCGACCAGGACGGCTCGACGCCGCCCGATCTCGTGCGCTCGCTTGCCGACCTGATCCCCGGCGCGCGCTTCGAGGTGATCCGCGGCGCCGGGCACATTCCCTGCATCGAGCAGCCCGACGCGCTCGTCGCCCTGATCCGCGCCTTCGTCGCGTCGTTGCCTGAGGGAAAGCATCTCCATGGGCGATGACGCAAACAATACCAACCGATCCCGGACCGGGCTCGAGGGCGACGCATCGCATCGATTGCGAGGCGGTGCGCTTCTCCTGGTGGATGACGACGATCCTTCACCGCTTCCCCGAGGCGGGTGAGTTCGGTCAGCGCATCCAGGAAGCCGAGCTCAATTATCTCGTACACTCCAACGCCGCCTCGACCGCGCTGGCGGAGAACTATGTCGGCCTGCCTTACTGAGCGGGCCGAGCCGTCAGACCCGTTCCAGTGCAATCGCAATGCCCTGGCCAACGCCGATGCACATGGTGGCCAAAGCGCAGCGTCCGCCGCGCTCGCGCAGCTCCAGCGCCGCCGTGCCGGTGATGCGCGCGCCCGACATGCCGAGCGGATGACCGAGCGCGATCGCGCCGCCGTTGGGGTTCACATGCTCCGCCTGCTCGGAAATTCCGAGTTCGCGCAGCACGGCAACGCCTTGCGAGGCGAAGGCTTCGTTCAACTCGACGACGTCGAATTGGTCAGGCCTCAAGCCGAGACGGGCGCAGAGCTTTTTGGTTGCCGGCGCGGGACCGATACCCATGATGCGCGGCGCGACACCGGCAACAGCACCGCCGAGAATGCGGGCGATCGGCGTCAGGCCATGTTTCCTGGCCGCCGCTTCGGAGGCCATGATCAGCGCAGCAGCACCATCATTGACGCCGGAGGCATTGCCGGCGGTCACCGTGCCGCCCTCGCGGAACGGCGTCGGCAGCTTGGCCAGCGCCTCGATGGTCGTGCCGGCGCGGGGATGCTCGTCCTTCGAGACGACGATTGGCTCGCCCTTTTTCTGCGGGATCGCCACCGGCGTGATCTCCTTCGCCAGCCGGCCATTGGCCTGCGCCGCAACAGCCTTGTCCTGGCTGCGCACGGCAAAGGCGTCCTGGTCGGCTCTGCTGACCGAAAACTCCTCGGCGACGTTCTCGCCGGTCTCCGGCATGGAATCGACGCCGTACTGCTTCTTCATCAGCGGGTTGACGAAGCGCCAGCCGATGGTGGTGTCGTAGATCTCGGCATTGCGCGAGAAGGCGGTGTCGGCCTTCGGCATGACGAAGGGCGCGCGGCTCATCGATTCCACCCCGCCGGCAATCATCAGCTCGGCCTCGCCGGCCCTGATGGCCCGGGCGGCGATGGTGACGGCATCCATGCCCGAGCCACAGAGCCGATTGATCGTGGAGCCCGGAATGTCCTGGGGAAGGCCGGCCAGCAGCAACGCCATCCGCGCCACGTTGCGGTTGTCCTCGCCGGCCTGGTTGGCGCAGCCAAAGACGACGTCGTCGACCGCGGCCCAGTCGACGCCCAGGTTGCGCTCGACCAACGCCTTCAGCGGAATGGCGGCGAGATCGTCGGCTCGCACCGAGGATAGCGCGCCGCCAAAACGGCCGATCGGCGTGCGGATGTAGTCGCAGATGAAGGCATCAGTCATTATGCAGCTTTCCCTTTGGCGGTACCCGCATGCGCGGCCTTGCTGCGCGCCTGCAAATTGCGCAATGTCTTCAGCTCGAGTTCCGTCGGCGCCGGCGTCTCGTCAAGCGCCTCGGCAAACTTTGCTTCCCAGCCACAGGTCGCCTGCACCTCTTCGCGGGTGACGCCGGGATGCAGCGACACAACGGTGAATTCCTTGGTGACACGGTCCGGCTTCCAGACGGCGAGGTCGGTGATCAGCAAGGTCGGACCGGCGGTGTCGATGCCGAGCCGCTTGCGGTGGTCACCGCCTTCGCCATGGCCGAAGGAGGTGAAGAAGTCGATCTTTTCGACCATGCCGCGCTTCGACTGCGCCATGGTGATGTAGACCTCTCGCGAGGAGGTGGCGATTTCCGGCGCGCCGCCGCCGCCGGGCAGCCGCGTCTTGGGATGCGCATAGTCGCCGATGACCGTAGTGTTGATGTTGCCGAATTTGTCGAGCTGGGCGGCGCCAAGGAAGCCTATCGAGATGCGGCCGCCTTGCAGCCAATAGCGGAACATCTCCGGCACCGCGACGGTGGTGACCGCCGTCTCGCACAATTCGCCGTCGCCGATCGACAGCGGCAAAATGTGGGGCGCGGTGCCGATGGTGCCGCTCTCGTAAATCAGCGTGATGTCCGGCGCATGGGTCAGCCGCGCGACATTGCAGGCGGCCGACGGCGCCCCGATGCCGACAAAGCAGACATCGTCGTTCTTCAGCGCACGGCTGGCGGCGATCGTCATCATCTCGTTGGGGGTGAAGCCCAGATCATTCTCGCTCATGCGGCTTTCCTCAGATGCTCGACGCGAGCCGCGAAGTCGTCTGCGCTGCTCTCGATGACGTTCTTCTGCATCCATGCCTGGAAGCGGTCGCGGTCGGCGGCGATCTCGTCCCATTCGAGATAGGCGGAGTTGTCGCGCTCGTAATAGCCATGCGTGTAGGACGGATGGGAGCCGCCCGGGACGATCGAGATTGCCGCGATCGTCCAATTCGGCAGCACGGTGAGATTGGGGTGGAGATCGTCGAAACTGTCGACCACTTCCTCGACCGTCACTACGGCGCGTTTGGCGGCGAGCACGGCCTCCTTCTGGATGCCGATGATGCCCTCGACCAGCACATTGCCTTTGCGGTCGGCCTTCTGCGCGTGGATGAAGGTGACGTCGGGCCGGATCGCCGGAACGGCGGCCAGCACCTCGCCGGTAAACGGGCAGGTTATGGACTTGATGTTTGCATTGACGGCGGCAAGGCCTGCGCCGCGATAGCCGCGGAACACCGCGCAGGGCAGGCCGGCGGCCCCCGCCTCATAGGCGTTGGCCATGCCGGCGTGGCTGTGCTCCTCGACCTCGATCGGCCGCGGAGAGCCGTTCTCGATGGCGTCGCGAACGCGCCTGAGCAGGCCGACGCCGGGATTGCCGAGATAGGAGAAGACGATCTTCTTGGCCATGCCCATGCCGATCATCTGATCGTAGATCAGGTCGGGCGTCATGCGGATCAGCGTCAGGTCGCGAAAGCCCTGGCGGATTGCCTCATGGGCCGCGGCGGTCGGGATCAAATGGGTGAAGCCCTCGAAGGCGACCGTATCGCCATCGTGCAGAGTCTCCGCAACGGCCTTTTTCAGCGGCAGAAAGTTGACCATCGTCCATTGCTCCGGAGATCAAGGTTCATATCGGAGCATATGAGAGCGCCCCTCTCGCGTCACTATGAGGATGCCTGCAGTCAGATGAGGTGCAGCGCAAAACATCCGGACATGGCCGTTGACGCTTCGTCTCAGATACGCTAATGAACAGGATTATACAGGTTCATTGAACAGGTATCTATATGGCCCGTCGCGCGACGCAACTCACTCCCGGCACGGGCAAGCCCGAGCAGATCGCGACGGTTCTGGAGCACGAGATCCGCTCAGGCGTGCTCGGCTTCGGCGATCGCCTGCAGAGCGAGAACGAGCTCGTCCAGCGCTTCTCGGTCAGCCGCAACACGGTTCGCAAAGGGCTGGAAGAGCTTTCAAGCCGCGGCCTCATCACCACCAAGGTCGGCATCGGGTCCTTCGTCACTTTCGACGGCATGCCGGTCGATGACGCGATCGGCTGGTCGCGCGCGCTCGCCAATGCGGGCGCCAATGCCGAAACCCGGACGCTTAGGCTCGAGATCATCGAGGATGCCGAGCTCGCGGCAAAGCTCGGTGTCGAGAGCTCGTCTTTCATCGCCGTCGATCGCGTCCGTACCAGTGCCGATGACGGCCATGCGATCTCGATCGAACGCAGCCGCCTGCCACTGTCGCCCGAGCTGGAAGACGTGCCGCTGCGCGGGCTTCGCGAAGGCTCGCTGCACCAGACGCTGCGCGGGGCAGGGCTGGTGTCCGACCATGGCGAGGAGTGGGTCGACATCGAGATGCTCAGCGCTGCTGATGCCGCCATCCTCGATTGCGCGCCGGGCACGCCGTTCCTCAGGACGCGGCGGCTGACGCGCGCCGCCGACGGCCGCGCCATCGAATTCGTCACCAGCCTGCTCAACCCGGCGCATTTCGCGCTGCATCTGGAGTTCTGAGCATGGCGGCCGACGCGATCGACCGGGCGATGGGCGCGCTGATCGGCGGCGCGCTTGGCGATGCGCTGGGCATGCCGACACAGCTTCTGTCGCCCGCCCGCATCGCCGAGCTCTATGGCCATGTCGAGGGTTTCGTTGCGCCCGCCGTCGACCATCCGGTGTCGAAGGGGCTGCCGGCAGGTGCCATCACCGACGACACCGAGCAGGCCCTGCTGCTCGGCCGCATTCTGGTCAGCTCCGGGAATCGCTTCGACCATGCGCGATGGGTCAACGCGCTGCTCGACTGGGAGCGCGACGTCAAGGCGCGTGGCAGTTACGACCTGCTTGGACCGTCGACCAAGCGGGCCATCGACGCCATCAATAACGGCGTGCCGGCGGAAGAAGCGGGGCGAACTGGCGACACCAACGGCGCCGCGATGCGGATTGCGCCGGTCGGCATTATGATCCGCCCGGAGCCGCTCGATGCCCTGGTTCTCAAAGTCGCGGAAACCTGCCGGGCTACGCACAATACGTCGATTGCGATTGCCTCCGCAGCCGCAGTTGCTGCCGCGGTCAGTCTCGGTGTTTCGGGCGCCGACTGGCGCGCTGCTTCCGGCCATGCCGTCGCGGCGGCAAAGCTTGGTGCCGCGCTCGGTCACTGGGTCACCGGCGGCGACATCGCCGAACGCATCCTCTGGGCGCAGGAACTTGTGCGCGGGAAGCGCGACAAAGAGGCGATCCGGTTGATCGTTGACCTGATCGGCACGGGGGTCGCCAGCCAGGAGTCGATTCCTGCAGCATTCGCCGTGCTGGAGGTTGCCAACGGGGATGCGTGGCGAGCGGCAGTGATCAGCGCCAATCTCGGCGGCGACACCGACACCATAGGCGCCATCGCCGCGGGCATGGCGGGCGCCTGTTCGGGCCTGTCGGGCCTGCCGCAAGATCAAATCCCGGGACTGAAGGGCATCGATCTCGCGGAGGTCGAGCCGTTGGCCAATGATCTTGTCGCGGCGCGCATGGCGAAGGCCCGTGGCGGCAAGGAGGACGCCGCATGAGCGGGCGCCTCGTTCATGTCGGCAGCGCGGTGGTCGACTATGTATATCGCATCGACGCTCTCCCGGCGGCGGGCAGCGAAAAGACCGCGACGAGCTATTCGCGCGTCGCCGGCGGCGGCTTCAACATGATGGTCGCGGCGAGCCGCACCGGCATGAAGGTGGTGTTCGGCGGACAGCTTGGCATCGGGGCAGACGGCGACTTCCTGCGCGCGGCTTTCGCCGCTGAAGGCATCGAGACCCTGACGCCGCCGTCACCCTTGATGGACAGCGGCAATTGCGTCGCCATGATCAGCAGCGATGCGGAACGCACCTTCGTCTCATGGCCGGGCGCGGAGAGCGTGCTGACACCGGACATGATGGTGCCCGTCCAAGTCATTCCGGGCGATTGGGTTTTCACCTCCGGCTATACGTTGAGCTACCCTGGCAGCCGCGAAGCGCTCGCCGACTGGATCGAGGCGCTGCCGGAGGAAGTTCCCGTAGTCTTCGATCCGACGCCTGTGATCGGGGAGATTCCGCGCCCGATCCTGGAAAGGGTGCTTGCCCGCACCGACTGGCTGAGCTGCAACGCCGACGAGGCCGCCGCAATAGCCGGCCGTGGCGACGCGCAGACCGTCGCGATCCGGCTTCTGGCCGAACACTGCCCGAAAGCCGCGGGCGTCGTGATCCGCGCCGGCGCGCACGGCTGCCTTGTGCGGCTGGCAGAAGGCGGCACGCGCGCGATCCCCGGTTTCGCGGTCAGCGCCGTCGACACCAATGGTGCCGGCGATACGCATATCGGCGCCTTCGTCAGCGCATTGTCGCGAGGGCTGTCGCCCTGCGAAGCGGCGCGCTATGCGAACGCCGCGGCGGCCCTTTCCGTCACCCGTCATGGCGGCTCGTCCGCGCCGACCGACAGTGAGATCCAGGAATTCCTAAGCCATCGCGATCAAGGAACGATAGCGCATGGCCGGGAGGACGCGACTGCAACTTAACAAGCCCATCAACCGGGCCAACAATGAGAGGAAAAGACATGCGCATGCCCAGACTGACCGCTTTTCTGACGGCGACCGCCGTCTTCGTCTCAGCATTCACGTTTGCCGCCCAGGCCGCCCAGGAAGTGCATGTGCTCAACTGGAAGGGCTACGGCGCCGACGAGCCATGGGCGGTCGCCAACTTCGAGAAGGCGACCGGCTACAAGGTCGTCAATGACTTCTTCAACTCCGAACAGGAGATGCTGACCAAGCTGAGGACCAATCCCGGCCTCTACGACGTCGTCATGATCAACGCCGCCTTCAACGACCAGGCGATGGCCGGCAAGCTGATCCAGCCGATCGATACGTCGAAGCTCTCCAACTATGCCGATATTGCCAAGGACAAGGCCGGCTCGCCGATGCTGAACCATGACGGCAAGGTCTATGGCGTGCCGTGGGTATGGGGCCTGACCGCTCTAGCCATCAACGAGAAGTCGTTCGACAAGCCGCCGACGAGCATCGCCGAGATGTGGGATCCAGCACATAAGGGGCGCGTCATCATCCGCGACGACGCCGTCGAGGCGGTGCAGTTCGGCGCCATCGCATCGGGGCAGAACATCAACGACATCAAGGATATGGGCGCGGTCAAGGCGAAGCTCACCTCGCTGATGCCGCAGATCAAGACCTTCTGGAGTTCGGAGAACGACTGGAACCAGATGGTTGCCTCCAACCAGATCGATATCGGCACCTATTGGAGCGGCTCCGCCGACCGCGCCAAGACGCATTTCAAGCTGCCGGTCTCGCTGGTCATCCCGCAGGAAGGCGCCGTCGCCTGGCTGGACGCCTTCTCCATCCCGGCCGGTTCCAAGAACGTCGCGGGCGCCGAGGCCTTCATCAACTACATGATCGACCCGAAATTCTATGTCGAATGGGTCACCAAGGTCGGCGCGCCGGTTTCGGCCAACACCAAGGCGGTCGAGGCACTGCCCGAGGACGCCTTCAACCGAAAGGTCATGGGCAGCCCAGAGGTCGCCAAACGTATCCAGTTCCAGGCGCCGGTCACGGATGAGCAGCGCGAGAAATACCTGGCACTTTGGCAGGAGCTGAAGGTCAACGTGAAATAGCTGGCGTCTTACGGGGAGGAGAGAAATCATGGCTGAGCAGCTCGCGACCGGTCCACGCCGCGGACTGCGGCCAGCCCTGCCGCTTCTGCTTCCCGCTTATCTGTGGCTGACGGTGGCGATCTTTCTGCCGCTGTCGGCCATGGTGTTCTTCTCCTTCATGACCGATCTGCCGCTGGCCGGGAAAGAGTGGTGGTTCACGCTTGGCAACTACGCCGCCTTCTTCTCGCAAAGCCTTTATCTGACGCTTCTTCTGGCCTCGCTGCGGCTCGGGCTCGAGGTCACGCTTTGGTGCGTCGTTATCGGCTATCCGGCGGCTTACGTGCTGGCGAAGGTTCTTAAAGGCCGCAGCCGCGAGGCGATCTTTCTGCTGGTCATCCTGCCTTTCTGGTCGAACGGGCTGGTGCGCATCTTCTCCTGGGCCATGGTGCTGCGTGAGGGCGGCATTCTCGACACCACGCTCAATGCCGTCTTGCCGTTCAAGATCAATATCGATCTCATGTATTCCTACCCGGCGGTCATCATCGGCCTGGTGCACTCCTACGTGCCCTATATGGTGCTCACCTGTTACCTCACGCTGCAGGCGATCGACGACTCGCTGATCGAGGCGGGCCGCTCGCTCGGGGCTTCGCGGCTGCAGGTGCTCAAGCGGGTGATCATCCCGCTGTCGATGCCCGGCCTGATCGCGGGTGCGGCGCTGATCTTCGTGCCGGTCGTGGGTTCTTTCATGGAGCCGCGCATCCTCGGCGGCCGCACCAGCACTTTCTACGGCACCGTCATAGAGGACCAGTTTGTTGCCGTCTTCAACTGGCCGCTGGGCGCGGCGCTCTCCTTCATCCTGCTTGCCGTAGTGCTGGTCATCCTGGCGCTCGCGGCACCGGTCTTGCGGAGGGCCGGCTGATGGCGACGACGCGCATTCTGGAGTGGGTCGGGCGCTTTTACATCTTCCTGTTGCTCGGCTTCCTTTATGTGCCGATCATCATCATGGCGCTGATGTCGTTCAACGCCTCGCCTTTTTACCAGCTGCCGTTCGAGTGGACGACGGACTGGTATGCTTCGCTCTGGCAAAACGACCAGCTGATCGCGGCGACCTGGAACAGCATCGAGATCGCGATCATCACCACCGTCATCTCGACGGTGCTCGGGTCAGCCGCCTCGCTAGCGCTCTATCGCTACGTATTCCGCGGCAAGAAATTCCTGCAGGCGCTGCTGTTTCCGCCGATCGCCATTCCGTGGCTGATCACCGGCACCGCGATGCTGATCTTCTTCTTCGGCATCGGCATCGGTCGCGGGCTCATCGCCATCCTGCTCGGCCATGTCGCGCTGGCGCTGCCCTACGTCATCGTCGTCGTGTCCGCCCGCCTGCAGACCTTCGCGCCGGAGCTGGAAGAAGCGGCGCGTTCGCTCGGCGCCAATCAGTGGCAAGTTACCGTGCGCGTAACTTTGCCCTGGATCATGCCTGGCGTGATCGCCGGCGGACTGTTCGCATTCGCTGTCTCCTTCGACCAGTTCGTGGTCTCGTACTTCCTGTCGACGCCAGGCCAGACAACGCTGCCGGTCGAAATCTACGCCGCGATCCGCAAGGGATTCACGCCCGAGATCAACGCGGTGTCGACCATCATCATCGTGGTGTCGATGGCGCTCATGCTGCTGACGGCGCGCTTCTTCAAATTCGGTGGAGAGAAATAATGGCCGGCGTCCAGGTATCGAACGTCTCCCGCAGTTTCGGCGCGCACAAGGCGCTGGACCATGTCTCGATCGACTTTCCGGACGGTGGCTTCTATGCGCTGCTCGGGCCTTCGGGCAGCGGCAAGACCACGCTGCTCAGGCAGATCGCCGGCTTCGACTTTCCGGATACCGGCCGCATCGCCATCGGCGGCGAAAGCGTCGAGCGCGTGCCGGTGGAGAAGCGGCGCATCGGCATGGTGTTCCAGAACTACGCGCTCTTTCCCAATATGAGCGTCGCCGACAATGTCGCTTTCGGCCTTTCGGTGCGCGGCGAGCCGAAGGCGACGGTCGCTACGGAAGTGCAGCGGGCGCTGGATCTCGTGCAACTCGGCAAGCTCGGCGGCCGGCGGCCGCACCAGCTCTCGGGCGGCCAGCGGCAGCGTGTGGCGCTGGCGCGCGCCATCGTCACCAAGCCGCGCGTGCTTTTGCTCGACGAGCCGCTCGGCGCGCTCGACAAGGCGCTGCGCGTTGACATGCAGATCGAGCTGAAGCGCATCCAGCGCGAGGTCGGCATCACCACCATCTTCGTCACCCACGACCAGGAAGAGGCGCTGACGATGAGCGACCGCATCGGCATATTGCGCGACGGCCGACTGGTGCAGGAGGGGCCGCCCGAGGAGATCTACGACAGGCCGCAAAGCGAGTTCGCCGCGACCTTCCTCGGCGACGCCAACATCTTTCGCGGCGATGCGACCGGCAACGGCATCAGGCTGCCCGACGGTACAGCAATCGCCGCTGCGTCGGGTGCGTCTCTCTCGGCCGGCGCCAAGGCGAGCTGCGCCGTGCGGCCCGAGCGCATCCAGATTTCAACCGGCTCTGCAACGTCCGAGGCGGGATATGCCAACACGGTCAGGGGCCAGGTTTCAAAACGCATCTTCGCCGGCAACAACAGCACCTATTTCGTCGACCGCGATGGACAGACGGTGAAGGTCATTGTCCAGAACACCGGCGCCGAGCGGCTGGCCGAAGGCCAAGAAGTGATGCTCAGCTGGTCGCCGGAGAGCACGGTGCTGATCGCCGCGTAAGCCGGATCCCCGGTCCCTGATGGGAAATGATGGCGCGGCCCTTGGCTGACCGCCTGATCCTGGCGTTAAATCCAGTCCTCGACGGGAGGAATGGATGGCGAGCATGGATTTCGAGCCGGACGTGAAAGTCCGGGTCAAGGAGTACCGGATCGGCTGCATCGGCGCCGGCATGATCATGGCCGAGTGCCATCTCGCCGCCTACGCGCAAGCCGGCTTTCCGGTGGTGGCGATCGCCTCACGAACCAGGACGAATGCCGAAAAGGTCGCCGGCCGCTGGGGCATTCCGACCGTCTGCGATACGCCGGAGCGGCTGATCGAAGACAGCCGCGTCGAGATCGTCGACCTTGCCTTCCCGCCGGACCAGCAGCCCGCGCTGATGCGCCATGCACTGAACCAGCCGCACATCAAGGCGATTCTGGCGCAGAAGCCGCTGGCGCTCTCGGTCGAGGAAGCGGTGAAGCTGCGCGACGAGGCGGCGGCCTCCGGCAAGATCCTCTCGGTCAACCAGAACATGCGCTACGACCAGTCGATGCGCGTCTTGAAGCAGATCATCGATAGCGGCGCGCTGGGCGAGATCGTCTTCGCCGAGATCGACATGCATGCCATCCCGCACTGGCAAACCTTCCTCGCCGGATATGACCGGCTGACGCTCGCCAATATGAGTGTGCACCACCTCGACGTGCTGCGCTTCCTGTTCGGCGACCCTGACGAAATCACGACGCTGACGCGCAGGGATCCGCGCACCAAGTTCGAACATTCCGACGGCATCACCGTTTCGACGCTGCGCTTTCCCTCCGGCGTGCTCGCGGTGTCGCTGGAGGACGTCTGGTCCGGCCCGCGTCAGGAAGGCTATTCCGACGACCAGCACATCGACTGGCGCGTCGATGGCACCAAGGGTGTCGCCAAGGGCACGATCGGTTGGCCGAAGGGCGTCGCCTCGACGCTGACCTACGCCTCGACAGAGACGACCGGCGGCAAATGGGTCAGCCCGAGCTGGGAGACGATGTGGTTTCCGCATGCCTTCATCGGCGTCATGGAGCAACTGCAATATGCGCTCAAGACCGGCACGCCGCCGGCGCTTTCCGTTGCCGACAACGTCAACACCATGGCGCTGGTGGAGGCCGGTTACCGGTCGATGGCGGAGGGCCGCACCATCAGGCTGTCCGAAATCTCTGTCGACCAGGCGACTAAGAAATAGGGCAATTGAATCGCTTATCGGGAGGACTTCACCTCATGATGCAGGCAGGTATCTTCACAGGCTATTTTCCGTATGAGCTCGAGGAGGTCGCCAGGCGCATCCGAGCGCTCGATTTCAACACCGTGCAGCTCGACCTGCATTTCAAGGATATCGACCTGTCGGCCGGACAGATCACCAGGGACAAAGCGAGGCGGGTGCGCGATACGTTCCGCGACCACAACCTGCCGGTTTGCTGCGTGTCCGGCTACACGAACATCATCCACCCGGACAGGGCCGAGCGCGAGCTGCGGCTTGCCTATCTGAAGGAGATCATCCGGAACGCACGCGATTTCGGCTCGCCTTACGTGATCTCGGAAACCGGCACCTACAACACCGAATCCGACTGGGTGCATCATCCGAAGAACAAGACCGAGGAGGGTTTTGAGGAGTGCCGCGAGGTGATCTCGGATCTTGCCCAGACCGCCTACGACCACGGCGCGGTGTTCCTGCTCGAAACCTACGTCAACAACGTTGTCGGCTCGGTCGAGGAGACGGTCAGGATGTTCGCTCAGGTCGATCATCCCGGCCTCGGCCTGTTGATGGACCCGACGAACTATTTCGAGGCGCACAACATCGACCGCATGGATCAAGTGCTGAACCAGGTGTTCGACACGCTGACGGACAAGATCAAAATCGCGCATGCCAAGGACGTGAAGCGTTCGGGCGGCGACAAGACGGAGAAGCATGCCGATATCGGCGACGCGGAGGCGCATGAGGGGCTGACCTTCCGCGGCGTCGGCGAGATCGAACTGCCGGCGCCGGGGCTCGGCGTGCTGAATTACGATCTCTATCTCAAGCGTCTCAGCGAAAAGCACCCGAACATCCCGGTAATCATCGAGCATCTCGACGAGGAGGACGTGCCGCGCGCCAAGAAATTCCTCGACGGGAAATTCCGCGCCAACGGGCTTTAATGACGATGACGACCACCGGTACGAAGCGCGACTACAGCCTTGTCGGAGAGAGCACGCGGCTTGCGATAGAGACCGGACTTGCATCGGCCGAGTGGTACCACACCGACGTGCCGCGCAAGGTGATGAAGGAGCTGATGCAGCGTTGCGACGGGCCGGCGATCCGCGATAGCGTCATCTGGATCTCGGCGATCCTGGGCTCAGCCGCCGGCATTATCTGGTTCTGGGGCACGTGGTGGGTCGTGCCATTCATGTTCGTCTATGGCGTGCTCTATGGCTCGTCGAGCGACTCGCGCTGGCACGAATGCGGGCACGGCACCGCGTTTCGCACGCGCTGGATGAACGATGTCGTTTATCACATCGCCTCGTTCATGCTGATGCGCAACCCGGTGCAGTGGCGCTGGAGCCATGCCCGTCACCACACCGACACGATCATTGTCGGCCGCGATGCCGAGATCGCCGTTATGCGGCCCCCGGACCTCATCAAAGCTGCGCTCGCCTTCACGGGCATTCTCGACTTCCGCTATTCGCTGCCCACGCTGGTGCGCCAGGCCTTCGGCAAGCTGTCGGACGACAAAAAGAGCTACATTCCGGAGATGGAGCAGCACAAGGCGGTGATCGCGGCGCGCTGGCACATCGCGGTATACGTCGCGACGATCGCTGTCGCGATCGCGCTTAGGTCATGGATACCGCTGGTGCTGATCGGCTTGCCGCGGCTCTACGGCACCTGGCACATGGTGACGACCGGCCTGCTGCAGCATATCGGGCTGGCCGACAACGTCACCGACCATCGGCTCAACACGCGCACGGTTTATATGAACCCGATCAGCCGGTTCATCTACTGGAACATGAACTACCATGTGGAGCATCACATGTTCCCGATGGTGCCCTACCACGCGCTGCCCAGGCTGCATGAGCTGGTCAAGCACGATTTGCCGGAGCCGAACCCGTCGATGTGGCATGCCTATCGCGAGGTCTGGCCGGTGCTGCTCAGGCAGCTGAAATACGAGGATTATTACCTCAAGCGCGAATTGCCGCCGACGGCCAAGCCTTACCGCGGCGAATTCCACGATCTCGATATAATTGCAGCGGCTGCCGAATAAGGTCGGTGCGCGCGGCAGTTGCGCGAACCCACAGGAGAAGAGAAGATGCCGGAGTGGGTCGAAGCGTGCGCGGTGGGCGACGTGGACGAGGAGGACGTGATCCGCTTCGACCATGGCGGCCGCACCTTCGCGATCTACCGCTCGCCTGACGGCGAGTTCTTCGCCACCGACGGTTTCTGCACGCATGAAAAGGCGCATTTGGCCGACGGGCTGGTGATGGACGACATCATCGAATGCCCGAAGCATAATGGCCGCTTCAACTATAAGACCGGCCAGGCCAAGGGCGCGCCGGTCTGCGTCAACCTCAAAACCTATCCAGTCAAGATCGAGGCCGGCAAGGTGATGATCGATATCGGTTGAAGGCAAGCGGCGCATCGCGGCATTCTCGGAATATGTCGGCGACGTCAACAGCGGTGCCTATCCGGAAGACCGGCACATCGTGCATATGGATCCGACGAGCTCACGCTTTTCATGAAGAAAGTGGACGCAAGAGCCTGAACGGGCACTGCGATGGGTCTGCCTGGTTCGCCGCCAAGTGCGACAGGTATAGGGCCGGCCTCGCGGCCCGAGCCGGCAAGCTTTCGTCGAGAGATCGGCGCCTATTTCCGTAGCTTGACCACGCCCATCAGGACCTCCGGATAGGTTGCGGCCATCATCCCCTGATCGGCCTGCGCGGCAAAAATGGCGGTGCACCGTTCGGCGCTGAATCGGAAACGGCGTCTGTATTTTTCCTTGTTGAGAATGATCCCGGAGAGGCCGTCGAATTTGCGGAGCAATCGCTTGCGCAGACCTCTCGTCCAGAGCGGACGCTTGAACCGATCGAGCCAGGGCGTATCTTTCGCCAGGTTGCGATAGATCGCCATCGCGGCGAGTTCCACTCCTTCAGGGCTTGGCCACCACGGCTTTCCGAAGGTGAAATGACGCGCGAAGGCTCTACTGAAGGGTATCTGGCTGGAATAGTTGGTCTGCAGATTCCAGAGCGGATGCATCGTTTGCCAGCGTCCGGCAAACGCTATGTTGAGCGCTCCCTGATCGAGCTTCGGTACCCGCCGCAGCGCCAGTTCGCGCGCCCGCTCCAAGAGCCCCTCGGCGCGGATCATTGGCATGTTCAGCACCAGTATGCCGGCGTTGAAATGCGATGAGCCGGGCTCCATCTCAAGAGACTCACGGCAGCTCGGATCGAAATAGGTCTGTTCGTCATGGGCCGCCAAGAGTGGGGCATTCAGTTCAACATCGGCCAAGTCGGTGATCGATCGGTTGAAGATAACATCGGTGTCCACATAGACGAGCCTGTCGTAGGGCTCGAATACCGCCAGCTTGTCGGCAAGCAGGCGAATGTAGGTTGCTACGCTGAGGTGACCGGGATCGAAATCGAATTCCTTCATGAGATCGGACACGTCGACGATCTTGACGGCAGCCCCGAGCAATCGGTCCGCGACCGGCAAATCCTCAGTTCCGGCGCCGATATGAAGGATGAAACCGTCGATAGGCGCAGATACGTCCAGTATGCGCCGCGCGCCCAGAACAGCGTATGGGAAATTTTTTGCGTCTGCCGCCAAGACGAAGCAGGAACGATGCAATTGAGCCACCCCTTATATGCCCTTGGCTCTTCATATCCGAACTCATCGTGCAACCCAAGAGGGTGCCGAGGGCGCCGTCCGGCGGGCCCATAAGCGGCGGAGCCCGGCCATCCGATTCGGGGCGAGCGGCCAGTTGGCCTGAGGGTTGGCTTGGGCGGGTGGTGATCTCGATCGTCCGCAACGATGCGGTGCCCTGATCTCGTTTAGTCGAGCAGTATTTGGTGCACCGCAGGGAGCCAATACCCGTCGGCGAGCACCGCATGGAGCGCATCGGCATGGGATCCGAGCGGCCGGTCTTCCTTAAGCGTCGGCACATGGGCGCGGACGGCCGCGTGGATCGCGCTGGTGGCCGGCGCAAGTGTCAGACCTTCGCGAAGATCGACGGCCTGTGCGGCGGCCATAAGCTCCAGGGCGATCAGCCGCCGCCACAGTACGATCATCTCGACGCATTTGGCGACGGCGAGGGGAGTCTGCGTCGCATGATCCTCAACACCTTCGGACACGGGCAGGAAGTCGAGCATCACCGGATTGGCCTTGTGGCGGATGGCGGCCAGGATCGCCGTCACCGTCTTCTGCAGCGGCACGAAGCCGGCGGACGCGCCGCCGATTGGCGACAGATATTTCGGCAAGCCGTGGCGGGTTGAGCCGGTGAGCTGGATGAAGCGCGCGGCCGACGCCGCCGCGCATTGCGCAATCGCCAGACCTAGCGTCTCGAAGGCGAGCGACAGCGAGGCGGTGTGGAAATTGCCGGTCGACAGCACGAGTGAGTCGTTGGCGAGCACCAGCGGGTTGTCGGCGGACGCGTTGAGCTCGATCTCGACCGTGAGCCGGGCATGGTCGATCGCCTGGATGAGCGCGCCGTGGATCGAGGGCATGCAGCGGATCGACAGCGGATCCTGAAGGGTGGTCGGCGCGGGCGTCCCGTCGCGGGTGAGCAGGTCGCGCAACGCCTTTGCCGCTACCTGCTGGCAGGCGGCCGGCCGCGCCAGATGCAGGCGCGGGTCAAGGATGGTGCGGTTGGCCCCGAACGCTTCCATGGTGAGCGCGCCGGCCTGCTCCTGCTGTTCGAGTGCCGACAGCGCGTCGACGAGCGCCAGCGCGCCGGCGCCGGTAGAAACCGCGGAAGCGTTGATCAGCGACAGACCATCCTTCGGTGCCAGGCTGACTGGCGCAAGCCGCGCCATCATCAGCGCCTTTGCCGAAGGCATGCGCCTGCCCTGATAGTCGGCATCGCCTTCGCCGATCAGCGTGTGGGCTATCGCGGTCATCAGCACCAGGTCGCCGGCGCCGATCGAGCCCAGCGACGGCATCACCGGATGGATGCCGGCGTTGAGCAGATCGACAAGCGCGGTGAGGACATGCGGCGACAGGCCGGAGCCGCCGGCGGAAAGCATGGCGATGCGGGCAAACATTGCGGCGCGCACGAGCTGGGCGGGCAATGGGTTTCCCACCGCAGCTCCGCGTCCGTCGAGAAGCTGGCGCTGGAAGGCACCGGCATCGCCTTCGACAGCCGTGCCGAGATTGGCGCCCAGCCCGGTGTTCAGCCCATAGATCTGCTGGCCGCCGGCAGCGGCGTCATCGAGGACCTGGCGGGCCTTGCCGAGTTTCTCGATGACCGCCGGCGTGATCTCGACCTTGCCTGCACTGCGCGCTACGGCGGCCACGTCCTCGATGCTGACGCCGGCGCCGGTGAGAACGAGCGGGGTCATGCGAAACGCAGCCTCTGGCCGATGCCTTGTTCCGCGGCTTTGGCCAGCATCGCCTTGCCGAGCGCGATGTCGGAGAGCGACAGACCCCGATGCCAGAACAGGATCGTCTCGCCGTCGCTTTGCCGGCCCGCTTTGTGCCCGGCAGCGATCTGGCCGAGCTCGGCATGCAGCGTCGCCTCGCTCAGCCGTCCCGTCTCGACATGGGCGCGCAGCGAGCCGAACTTGCCGCCCTTGCACTGAGCCCAGTCGTCGACGACGATCTTTTGCATGATGTCGGTAAGCGAAAGCTCCACCGCGCTCATCGTGCCATAGGGCACGACCAGCGCGCCGCGCTTGATCCAGGCGGTCTTGAGCAGGGGTTGCGGTTCCGGTAGCCGCGAGGCTTCGACAACGATGTCGGCGCCTTCCACGCAGCTCTTCCAGTCGGCAACGGCGACAACCGGCTTGCCGAGGTCGGCGGCAAGCTTCGCGGCGAAAGCGTCGCGGCTTTCGGGGCGGCGCGAATGGACGCGGATCTCGTCGAAGTCGAACAGGTGATCGAGCAGTCGCACGTTCCAGTAGGCGGTGCCGCGCGCGCCGATGTGACCGAGCACCCTGGATGATTTCTTCGCCAGATGCTTGGCGCCGATGGCGGTGACCGCGCCGGTGCGCATATCGGTGATGACGGTGGCGTCGAGGATGGCGCGTGGCGCGCCGGTGCGCGGGTCGAACAGGTTGAGTATGCCGAATTCGGACGGCAGGGCGTGCAGGTAGTTGTCGACATAATCGCCGACGATCTTGACGCCGGCCGCATCGAGCGGCGCCACATAGCCGCGCAGCACGTTGAAATGACCGCGGAAGGACGGATCCGGCTCAAGATGGACGCGCGGCTCGATCACCGTCTGGCCCTTGCCCTGGGCGACGAGCCCGGCCTCGACGGCGCCGATGATCTCGGCATCGCTCAGGCCAAGGGCTTCAATGTCGAGAGCATTGAGGTAGTCGATATAGATCGGCTTCATGCATTTCCCTCGTCCGGCCCGCGCTCATCCATAACAGGCGGCGGGGCGACACGAAAGTTTGTTGGATAAGCTCTGGACTGGTTCAGCCTTATGCTGTTCAACCGGCGCGTCATGACCAGCATCCCCGACAATGAGGCCGTATCCCAGCTCGTGCCGACGGCGGCGCGCCAGGCGCGGCGCGTCGCGCTGATCGTTGCCGTCGCCTTTTTCATGCAGTTGCTGGATTCGACGATCATCTCGACGTCGCTGCCGCAGATGGGGCAGTCTTTCGGCGTGCCGGCAGTGGCGATGAGCATCGGGATCACCGCTTACATGTTGACCATGGCGGTGTTCGTGCCGTTGTCGGCCTGGCTTGCCGACCGGTTTGGCGCGCGCAACATTTTCCTCGTCGCGATCGGGCTGTTCACGCTGGCGTCGATCGCCTGCGGCTACTCACAGAGCCTGACGCAATTCGTTGCCGCCCGCATCGTTCAGGGCCTCGGCAGCGCCTTGATGACGCCGGTCGGCCGCATCCTGGTGCTGCGCAACGCCGCCAAGTCCGAATTGCTTGCCGCCACGGCGCTGATCACCTGGCCGGCCTTGTTCGCGCCGGTGATCGGGCCGATGCTCGGCGGCTTCATCACCACCTATCTGTCCTGGCACTGGAACTTCTTCATCAACGTTCCGCTCGGCCTCGCCGGGCTGCTGCTTGTCGCGCGCTTCGTTCCGGGCGATCGCGAATCCGAGACCAGGCCGCTCGACTGGCCGGGATTCTTCCTCACCGCGCTCGGCCTCGCCGCGATGCTCTATGGGCTGGAACGGCTTGCGCATCCCGAGGATGGCATGCTGCCGACAGTGGGCCTGGTTGCCGCCGGCGTCGCCGTCGGCTGGTTCGCCGTGCGGCACTTGCGGCGGGTGACGCATCCGCTGCTCGACCTGTCCCCCTTCAAAGTGCCGACCTTCGCCATCTCGACGCTCTCGGCGGGCACGATCTTCCGCGTCGCCATCAACGCCACGCCGTTCCTGCTGCCGCTGCTCTTCCAGGTGGGCTTCGGCATGCGGCCGGTGGACGCCGGCCTGCTGATCCTGGCCTACTTCCTCGGCAACCTCGGGATGAAAGCGGTGACCACGCCGACGCTCAGACTCTTTGGCTTCCGCCGGGTGCTGGTGGTCAACGGGGTGATTGCCTCGCTTGCAATCGCGGCGTGCGGCGTGATTTCGCCGCAGACACCGCTGGCACTTGTCGTGGCGTTGATGCTGGTCGCCGGTCTGACGCGCTCGATGCAGTTCACGGCGCTCAACACGCTTGCCTTCTCGGATATCGGCGCGCCGCAGCGCAGCTCGGCCGCGACTTTGTCCAGCATGCTGCAGCAGGTGGCGATGCTGTTTGGCGTGGCCGTGGCCGCGGCGATCCTCAACCTGTCGCAGATCGTGCGCAGCGGCGCGGCGCCCAACCTAATAGACTTCAGGATCGCCTTTTTCGCGATCGGCCTGATCGGGCTGGTGGCAGCGCTGCGTTTCCTGACCCTGCCG
The DNA here is from genome assembly GCF_002294795.1 of Mesorhizobium sp. WSM3866. Taxonomy (NCBI): domain Bacteria; kingdom Pseudomonadati; phylum Pseudomonadota; class Alphaproteobacteria; order Hyphomicrobiales; family Phyllobacteriaceae; genus Mesorhizobium; species Mesorhizobium sp. WSM3866. The sequence continues at coordinate 96,858 of NZ_NSGC01000013.1, forward strand.
GCCAGTGCGGGTGCAGAGGTCTCAGGCCATACCGGGCGGGACTGAAATGGGCTTGGAAGGCCGGCCTGCGCACGCCCGCGGCGGCACCGAACTTCTACGGCAAACTGTCGGGGCTCGGCACTTTTGTGCATCGCAATGACCCGGAGCTCATCGCCTCTGGCCCCGTCAAGGCGTGGAGGAATGACGGCCGCTCCGCACCGACCAGCTGGGCGGATTTTCAGACTGAGCAGGGGTCTCCCCTTCTCCACAAGAAGGGAGAAGGGAAGGTTTGCTCTCTAATCGCTGCGCCTAAAATTACGGATGCGGTCGAACAGCACCGCCAGGATGATCGCGCCCCCGATGAAAGTGCCTTGCCAAAAGGCGTTGATACCGAGCAGGCCGAGGCTGTTGCGGATGACCTCGATCAGGGCGGCGCCGACGATGGCGCCGAACGCGGTGCCGACGCCGCCGGCGAGGTCGGCGCCGCCGATGACGGTCGCGGCAATCACCTGTAGTTCCATACCGTTGCCGAGATTAGTGGTGACAGCGCCTAGCCAGCCGGTCTGGATGATGCCGGCCAGACCCGCCGAGAGCGCTGAGATCATATAGACCGCGACCTTGATCTGGCGCACCGGAACACCGGTCAGCGTGGCCGCATGCTCATTGCCGCCGATGGCGAAGATATGCCGGCCGAACTTGGTCCAGCGCAGGATGAAGCCGGTGATCAACGCCAAAAGGATCATGTAAAGCACCGGATTGGCGATGCCGAACACCCAGGCGCCGCCGCCCAGCGCCAGAAGCTTGTCGTGGTCCGGCCCGAACTGGAAGACGACGGTGTTGTTGGAGGCGACCATGGCGAGGCTGCGCGCCACCGACAGCATGCCGAGCGTCACCACGAAGGGTGGGAAACCGAGATAGGCGATGAGCACCCCGTTGAAGGCGCCGATGGCTAAAGCGGTGACGATCGAGGCCAGGATGCCGATTTCGATCGAATAGCCGGCATGCATGGTGACGGCCAGCACCATCGAGCACAGGCACAGCACCGAGCCGACCGACAGGTCGATGCCGCCGGTGATGATGACGAAAGTCATGCCGAGCGCCACGATGGCGACGAAGGTGATGTTGCGGGTGATGTTGAAGAGGTTCTTCTGCGTGGCGAAAGCGTCGGTCGCGAAGGACAGGAACAGGCAGGCGAGGATAACCGCGATCACCACCCAGAAGGTCTGGTTGGCAAAGAGCCGTGAGAAGAATGTGTGCTGCTTCTGCGCGATCGTCTGGTCAAGGGTGACTGCCATTATCGACCTTTCCTGAGGCGTTGGACGCCTGATCCACGCGATTACGCAACCTGTTCGATGGCGCCGGTGATCAGCCCGGTGACTTCCTCGGGCGAGCTCGAGGCGATCTTCTTGTCGGCGACTTTCCTGCCGCGCCGCATGACGATGACGCGGTCGGCGACATCGAAGACGTCGGGCATGCGGTGGCTGATCAGCACCACGGCGATGCCCTGGTCACGCAGATGGCGGATCAGGTTCAGCACCTCCGCGACCTGTCTCACCGAGATCGCCGCCGTCGGCTCGTCCATCAGCACGATCTTGGCTTGCGACAGCATGGTGCGGGCGATCGCCACCGCCTGGCGCTGGCCGCCAGACATCTGCTTGACGAGGTCGCGCGGCCGCGTCTCGGATTTCAGTTCGGCAAAGAGCTGGCCGGCGCGCTTGTACATCGCGGCATAATCGAGAATGCGGAAGGGGCCGATGCCGCGGCGCAGTTCCCGGCCGAGATAGACATTGGCGGCGGCCGTCAGATTGTTGCAAAGCGCCAGGTCCTGATGGACGATCTCGATGCCGTGCTGGCGGGCCTCGGCCGGCTTGTGCAGGATCAACTCCTTGCCGTCCATATGCATCGTGCCGTGGCTGGGGCGGAAATTGCCGGCGATCATCTTGACCAGCGTCGACTTGCCGGCGCCGTTGTCGCCCATCAGGCCGACGACCTCGCCGGCCTCGAGCTTGAACGAGACGTCGTTCACCGCCTGGATGGCGCCGAAATGCTTCGAGATGTTGGCGAGTTCGAGAACCGACACCAGCCTTAAGCCTCCCCGTTTTCGTCCCTCGACTGCCTTGCCATAATTGCCGGCGCCGCAGGGGCCTCGCGCCTCCAACTCCTCCCGAGCAGGTGCGATAGACTCATTTAGGCAAATGCGGCCATGGGCGTCAATCAATTGTCGGGCGATTAATTTCGAGTCCCGTCGAAAAATCGGTTTTGTAGGACAAATTGGAATTGACGTTGGCAGCGAGCCGTTATTAGCTAGCATTGGAGGAAGAGTTTTTCCGTCGCGAAATCGCTGCTCGGCGTGACGCGATGGGCAAGATTCAGGATCCGGCCGGCGCCCATTCGAGCTGGAACGGATCGGCAAATGCTTGTCGGCCCGGCTTGAGACACGAACTTTCGAGCCTATTCCGCGTGTTGCTTGCATCCGGGCCGATCGGTGTGGCGGGCACGTCGTGTCCGTCTGTTTTCAAGGGAGGACTGATATGAGGAAATCACTTTTGCTCGCCGCCGTCGCCGCCATGGCGCTGGGCGCCGGGCCGGCTTTGGCCAAGAAACAGCTCGTGATTGTCGTAAAGGGCCTCGACAACCCGTTCTTCGAAGCCATCCATCAGGGCTGCGAGAAGTGGAACAAGGAGAACGCCAGCTCCGAATATGAATGCTTCTACACCGGCCCGGCATCGACCTCGGACGAGGCCGGCGAAGCCCAGATCGTGCAGGACATGCTGAGCAAGCCGGACACGGCCGCGATGGCGATCTCGCCGTCCAACGCGCCGCTGATCGCGCAGACGATCAAGAGCGCCAATCCATCGATCCCGATCATGACGGTCGATGCCGATCTCGCCAAGGAAGACGCCGCGCTTCGCAAGACCTATCTCGGCACCGACAACTATCTGATGGGCAAGCGAATCGGCGAATACATCAAGAAGGCCAAGCCGAATGGCGGCACGATCTGCACGATCGAGGGCAATCCGGCCGCCGACAACATCCTGCGCCGCGCGCAGGGCATGCGCGATGCGCTGTCGGGCAAGGAAGGCCTGCCGGCGCTCGCCGGCGAAGGCGGCTGGACGGAAGTGGCGGGTTGCCCGGTGTTCACCAATGACGACGGCGCCAAGGGCGTGCAGGCGATGACCGACATCCTGGCCGCCAATCCGAAGCTCGACGCTTTCGGCATCATGGGCGGCTGGCCGCTGTTCGGCGCTCCGCAGCCCTATCGCGACCTGTTCAAGCCGATGGCCGACAAGATCGCCAAGAACGAGTTCGTCATCGGCGCCGCCGACACGATCGGCGACGAGGTGGCTATCGCCAGGGAGGGCCTTGTGACCGCACTGGTCGGCCAGCGGCCGTTCGAAATGGGCTACAAGGCGCCGTCGGTGATGCTCGACCTCATCCAGGGCAAGAAGGTCGACGATCCGGTCTTCACCGGCCTCGACGAATGCACCAAGGATACGGTCGACACCTGCATCCAGAAGTAGGCTTCGATCCCCGGGGCGCCCTTCGAAGGGCGCCCCTCCACCTTTCGCCAGGACTATGGGCGCGGCCTTGCCGGGGCGGCGGAGCCAAGAGTTTTTGCGCCAGAATTTTCTTATCCCGGCAGAGTTTTTGCGGGCGTCTTGGAGCCCGCGACAGGAGGCACCGGAAGGCGGATGCCACGGGAAAAGTCTGGAAAGCGCTTAGCCGAGCCTGCACAGCCGGCCACGATACGACGACCCGAGGCGACGCGGATCGCCGGCCTCAGCGTGCACGCATCGCTCGCCGGCGAGATCGGCCTCAGGATCGTGCGCGGCGACTATCCGCCCGGAACTGTCCTGCCCAACGAAGCCAAATGGTCGGAAACCTTCAATGTCAGCCGCTCGGCGGTGCGCGAGGCCATCAAGATGCTGATGGCCAAGAGCCTGCTCGCGTCCCGCCCCAAGATCGGCAGTTGGGTCGAGCCGAGGGAGCGCTGGAACCTGCTCGACCGCGACGTGCTCGCCTGGTACGCGACCTCGCCTGACCGCGAGGTGTTTCTCAGAACGGTGCAGGAGTTCCGCCATATCATCGAGCCTGAGGCGGCCGCCTTCGCGGCGCTGCGGCGCTCCGACGAGCAGATGGTCGAAATCAGCCAAGCGTGCCGCGAAATGGGGGAGGCGGCGCATATCCAGGAGCGCACGCGCGCCGATACGCGGTTCCATCTCGCCATCCTGCGCGCCTCGGGCAATGAGCTGCTGGTGCCGCTAGGCGTACTGATCGAATCGGCGCTCGATCATCTCTTCATCTTCGTCACGCGCGAGCACAGCGACCAGCGGCGGGCCCAGTCCCTGCACGAGGCGATCGAGCGAAACATCCGCCTGCAGCGCCCGGCCGCGGCGAGAAGCGCGGTGCACAGGCTTCTCGCCAATACCGACGAGGTGATCGAGCTCTCGAGACGCTGACAGGCTTGGCCGCGGCTTTCAGATCGTCTGCTTTTTGCCGCCCTTCGACGGCATCAGGTCGACGCCGTTGAGCTTGCCGATATGGATGGCCAGCATCGGCACATACTGCTCGGCCGGCCCCGCCGCGAAGGCGGTCGCGAACGAATTCTTGGTGGCGTTGCCAAGCGGATTGGCGATGCCGGCAGCGCCGGCCATCGATTCCAGATAGGTCAAATCCTTGAAGGCATTGGCGATGGAGAATTTGTGGGCGTCGCGGTCGCCTTCCAGCGTCCAGCGCATGAAGGTCTGGTAGAAGCCGCAATCCATGCGGCCGTTGCGGATCACGCTGTCGAAGCGGGGCGGCGAGATGCCGACCTTCTGCGCCAGCGCCAAGGCTTCCGAATAGATCGCCGCGTAGCCGAGCGAGATGAAGTTGTTGAGCAGCTTCATGCGGTGGCCGTCGCCGGTGTCACCGATATGGACGATGCGGCCGGCCCAGGTTTCGATCACCGGCTTCAACCGTGCGAACACCGCGTCGGGCGCGCCGACCATGGCGTCGAGCGTGCCTTCCCAGGCCTCCTTCGGCGTGCGGCTGAGCGGCGCGTCGACATAGTCGACGCCGAGCGCCCTGAGTTCGGCGGCCAGCGCGACGGTGGAGACGGGGTCGGATGTCGAGCAATCGACGACCACGCAGCCTTGCTTCAGACCTTCCTTCAGCCCGCCGGGGCCGCGGATGATCGCCTCGACCTCACGCGAGCCGGTGACGCAGATGAAGACGATGTCGGAGGCCGCTGCCACTTCTTTGGACGTGGCCACTTCCTTTGCGCCGCGGCCGAGCAGGTCATCCGCCGGCTTGCGGTTCTTGCGGCCGAGGAAGGTGAGCGGATAGCCCTTGTCGACGATGTTCTTGGCGATGCCATGCCCCATCAGGCCGAGGCCGATGAAACCGATGTTTTCGCGGGCAGCGGTGGTGGTCATGTCGTTTCGTCCCTGTCTTTCCTGATGGTCGGCGCCGGCGCGACCGGCCGGCGAGCTTTGCTGGAGAAGGTTTTCGCGGATCGCGGTTGGCAGGCCGTTGCTGAATGCCATATTGTCTGACAATACACACAATCCTTGAGAAATGTGGAGAGCAAAATGACGAAGCGGATCATGTTCACCGGCGGCAGCGGCAAGGCCGGCCGCCATGTCGTGCAGTATCTGGTCGAGCATGGCTGCCAGGTGCTCAACATCGACACCAAGCCGCTCGACAACCCGAAGGTGCGCACGCTGATCACCGACATTACCGACAGCGGCCAGGTGTTCAACGCGCTGTCGAGCTATGCCGGGCTGCATGAATTCGATCCATCGCTGCGCGCACAGCCGGTCGACGCCGTGGTGCATTTTGCCGCCATCCCGCGGATCATGATCACCCCGGACAACGAGGTGTTCCGCATCAACGCGATGGGCACCTACAACGTCATCGAAGCGGCGGTGAAACTCGGCATCCGCAAGGTGATCATCGCCTCCAGCGAGACGACCTACGGCCTGGTCTTCGCCAACGAGCCGCGCAACCCGACGCATTTCCCGCTCGACGAGGACTATGACGTCGATCCGATGGACAGCTACGCCCTGTCCAAGATCGTCAACGAAAACACAGCGCGCGCCTTCGCGCTGCGCAGCGGTTTCGACATCTATGCGCTGCGCATCGGCAACGTCATCGAGCCGCATGAATATGCGCTGTTCCCGAAATGGTTTGCCGATCCCGGTTTCCGCAAGCGCATTGCCTGGAGCTATATCGACGCCCGCGATCTCGGCCAGATCGCCTTGCGCGCCATCGAGAAGAATGGGCTGGGCTACCAGGTGTTCAACGCTGCCAATGACGAGACCTCGTCCGATCTGCCGACGGCCGAGCTCCTGAAGCGTTTCTATCCAGGCGTGCCGGTGAAAGCCGAGCTCGGTGAATTCGAGACGCTGCTGTCCAACCGCAAGGCGCGGGACGTGCTCGGCTTCCGCCCCGAACACAGCTGGCGCAAATACGTCAAAACAGCGTGAGGGCCGACAAACATAGGTTGAGCTGTGCACAGCGCGGCGTCTGGCGGCAAAGCCGGCCTTGCCGCGCTTGACAGCTTCTGAAAACCGGACTTTCTGGGCATATGCGGGACGCAAAGCCGAACAACGAAAAAAGGCCGACGAAAGCGGCATCCGCCGAGCGTATGGCTGGCGTTCGCCGGCCGGACGCGCCGCGCATCCCTGGCGCCAGCGTGCATACCTCGCTGGCCAGCGAAATCGGCCTTCGGATCGTGCGCGGCGACTATCCCCCGGGCACCATCCTGCCCAACGAAGCCAAATGGTCGGAGACTTTCGACGTCAGCCGCTCGGCGGTGCGCGAGGCGATCAAGATGCTGATGGCCAAGAGCCTTCTGGCATCACGTCCGAAGATCGGCAGCTGGGTTGAGCCGAAGGAGCGCTGGAATCTGCTCGACCGCGACGTGCTTTCCTGGTACGCGACGTCGCCGGATCGCGAGGTGTTCCTGAAGACGGTGCAGGAATTCCGCCACATCATCGAGCCCGAGGCGACGGCTTTTGCCGCAATGCGGCGCACCGATGAGCAAATGGCCGAGATCAGCCAGGCCTGCCGCGAGATGGGCGAGGCGACCAATTTGCAGGACGCGCCGACACCCGCTTCCACTTGGCCATTCTCCGGGCCTCCGGCAACGATCTCCTAGTGCCCCTGGGCGTCCTGATCGAATCCGCCTTCAATCATCTCTTCGCCTATACGACACGCGAGCTGGACGATCTGCAGCACGCCCAGAAACTGCACGAAGCGATCGAGAGGAACATCCGGCTGCAGCGGCCGGATGCGGCGCGCAACGCCGTGCGCAAGCTGCTCGCGAATACCGACGACGTCATCCGCTCGCGCTAAGGCCTACCGATACCCGGGTGAGGCCCGGTCCGACCTCGACAAGTCTTAGTCTTCCTTCTCGCGCCCGAAAGCGACGCGCAACTCGTCCTTGGCCTTTTCCAGAACTCGCTTGCGCTTCTCCGGCAGGTTCCTGCCGGCGCGGTTGATGTAGAAATTCAGCATCGACATCGCCGACCGGAACGGCTCCGCCTTGCGGCGATGGCTGTGCTCAGCCGAGCGCTTCAGCGAGATGGCGATCCTCTTGGCATCGTCGGATTCGAAAATGTGCTCCTCGAGATCCAGCGCATCGCTGTGCGCGGTCACTTCGGCCGACCATTTTTTCCTGGCGGTCATGGCGAACCTCCTTCCTGGGGCACAACTCCCCTTGGGCACAACGCTCTCTTGGGGGAAAAACTCTGGGCGGCATGGCCGGTTCCCGATTTCTGGAGCCACGGATTTGTCCCTTGTGGCGCTGCTCGGCACCGGGAATGCGCCGATACTTGGGGTGGAAACCGCCCGATCACCAACAAGCGCGGACAGGAAAGGTGTGACGACAACCGTCTCCAGCCGGGCAGATGGCCCCAGCATCGACAGCGCCTATGCATGGATACGGCTCGGCGTCTCGATGCTTTTGTCGACGATCGGCGGCGCCGGCATGTGGGCGGTGGTCGTCGTTCTGCCCGCCGTGCAGGCCGAATTCGGCGTCGACAGGGCCGCGGCTTCGATGCCTTATACCGCGACCATGGTCGGCTTCGCCGCCGGCAATATGCTGGTCGGACGCGCCATCGACCGCATGGGTTACTGGATCCCGGCGCTCGTCTCTGCGATTGCGCTCGGCGCGGGCTTCCTGCTCGCCTCGCTGACCAGCTCGATCCTTGCGTTCACCCTTGTCCAGGGGCTTCTGATCGGACTCGGCACATCGGCGATCTTCGGCCCGCTGATCGCCGACATCTCGCACTGGTTCAACCGGCGCCGCGGCGTCGCGGTGACCGCGGCCGCATCCGGCAGCTATCTTGCCGGAGCAGTCTGGCCGACGGTGATGCCCTATGTCATGCAAGGCGAAGGCTGGCGGTTCACCTATGCCGCGATCGGCATCTTCTGCCTCGCTACCATGGTGCCGCTGGTGCTGATGCTGCGCCGCGGCGCGCCGCTCGAAGCCACCCATGGCTCGCCGGGAAGCCGGCCGACGCAGCCAATCTCGCTGCCGCCGGCGGCGTTGCAGATGCTGCTGGTGATTGCTGGCTTCGGCTGCTGCATGGCGATGTCGATGCCGCAAGTGCATATCGTCGCCTATTGCATGGATCTCGGCTACGGCGTCGCGCGCGGCGCCGACATGTTGTCGATCATGCTGGCGGCGGGCGTTGTCAGCCGCATTGGCTCAGGTTTCCTCGCCGATCGCATCGGCGCGGTGAAAACTTTGATCATCGGCTCGGCGCTGCAATGCTTGTCGCTGCTGTTCTATATTCCCTTCGACGGGCTGGCTTCGCTCTATGTGGTGTCGCTGGTGTTCGGCCTCTCGCAAGGCGGCATCGTTCCCTGCTATGCGATCATCGTGCGCGACTACATGCCGGCCAAGGAAGCCGGCCAGCGCGTCGGCATCGTCCTGATGGCGACGATCTTCGGCATGGCCGTCGGCGGCTGGATGTCGGGCTGGATCTACGATCTAACCGGCTCCTATGCCGCCGCCTTCCTCAACGGCATCGCCTGGAACTTGGTCAATCTCGCGGCGATTTTGCTGCTTATGTGGAAGGCGAGGCGAGGCGCGGAAGCGCCAGCCTGATTTCCGCCGGCAACCCTGGCCATTGCAAGCTTGTCTACCGGCGCAAAGGGAGGGGTCAGGTGGATAGTCGTCCGTGCTCTTTCGCATGACGTCGCGTCCGAATACTGGGTGCAGCAAGCTATTTACTTGGAAAGGCTTTCGGCGGAATATCGCGAAAGTGGGAGGAAGCACTCGGAAAATCTCCTGAATAATGCGCTCGAACGGCTTCCGCCCGTTGAATGCAAGGGAGGATAATCATGAGACGTACTTTCCCGCTCGCGGCATCCGCCGCGGCGTTGTTGCTCGGCGTGCCCTCCGCCTTCGCGCAGTCCGGCGGCGTCGAGAAAGCAGTCGGCGGCTACAGCTTCGAGGAAGCCGCAAAGGAAGCCCCCACCACCAAGGATTTCCATTCGGCCGATGGCCATCTCACCTTCGCCATCGTCACACATACGGCCGGCAACGGTTTCTTCGATCCAGTCTATGTCGGCGCAACCGCCGCCGGCAACCTGATCGGCGCCAAGATACTGCTGCTCGGCTCGGAATCTCCGACCGACGACCCGGCCCGCGAGATCGAAATCCTGAATCAGATCGTGCAGGATCCGACGATCGACGGGCTGATCATGACAACGCCCCAGGTCGGCGCCTATAACGACATCGTCAAGGCTGCCGCGGCCAAGGGCATACCGGTAGCAACGACCAATTCCTTCGACGGCACGATCCTCGACCGCAGCGGCATCAGCCACACCGGTCAGGACGCCTCCGCCGCGGCGATCGCCGGCGAGGCACTCGTCAAGTGCCTGGCGGACAAGGGTATCGAGAAGGGCTCGATCGTTCTGCCGTCATCGACCGCGATGGGCAACATCGAGGTGAACAATCGCGTCACCGCGGCCTTCAACGCGATCGTCAAAGGCCTGAAGGATGCCGGCAAGCTCGAGGCCTTCAAGGTCGACGCAGGTCCCGAGAACACCGGCATCGACACCAATCCGAACGATCCGGTGAACGGTATCGTGACGCTGTTCGAGTCGCGCGGTGACGTTGTCGGCGCCTTCGCCGGCAACAACGTGTTCACGCCAGCGCTGGCCAAGGCCGTCGCCCAAACCGGAAAGACCGGCAAGATCTGCGCCTATGGGTTCGACCTCGGTCCGGCGCAGCAGGATGCGTTGAAGAGCGGCGACCTGACCGGCGCGCTCGGGCAGCAGCCCTTCCTGCAGGGCTTCTATCCGGTCATGCAACTCTATCTGCAGATCGATCGCGGCATCGCGGCCGCCAATCTCGACACGCGCGCCCAACTCGTGACGCAGGAGACCGTTGGAAAGGTCGGCAAGCGTTTCGAGAACTGAATGTCAAAGCGCCACTGAACCCGGCGCGGGAGGGCTGGTATCCTCCCGCGCGTTTCGACCATCGGAACCCCTTATCAAAGAATGCCCGCTGAAGCTCTCGTTCGTCGCCTTCCATCCCAGCTCGTCGGCGGCTGGGAAATGGGATTGCTCGCCCTGCTGGCGCTGATCTATCTCGCCGGCGCTGCCGTCAATCCGGCGTTCTTCGGCTCGCCGGAGGCGTTCCATGCACTGCTTCGCGATACCTCGCGGGTCGCCATCATCGCCGTCGGAATGACCTTCGTCATCATCAACAAGGACCTCGACCTTTCGGTCGGTTCCATCTACGGCCTGGTGGCCGTCGTTTTTGCGAGGCTGTTCGCGCCAAGCTTCGCCGATCTCGGCATCGTCATGTCGGTGACCGTCTGCGTCCTTCTTGGGATGTTGATCGGCCTCGTCAATGGCGTGCTCGTTACCATCCTAAAAGTGCCGGCGTTCATCGCCACCTTGACCACGCTTCTGATCGGCCGCGGCTTCGTCCTCGCCTTGACGCACGGTCAGGCGATCTACTATCCAGGAAAAGCGAAGGAGGCCCCGCTCTTCTTCCATCTCGGCGAGACGAACGTCTTCGGCTTCAACAACCAGATCGCAATCTTCGCGATCGTTGCCGTGATCGGCGCCTACGTGCTCGCCAACACTCGCTGGGGCTACGAAACCTTTGCGACGGGCGGCAACGAGCAGGCAGCAGTCTATGCTGGCATACCGACGAACTGGGTGCGCATCCGTGCCTATCTGCTCTCGTCGCTCTGTGCCGCCGTTGCCGGCCTCCTGTCGGCCGCTCAGGACAAGGGCGTGACCCCGCTTTACGGCGTCAGCGGCGAACTGACCGTCATCGCCGCGGTGATCATCGGCGGCGCTTCCATTCTCGGCGGTCGCGGCCGCGTCGCCGGGTCCTGCCTCGGCGCCACGCTGGTCGTTCTGCTGGACAAGGTGCTGCGCGAGGGTTTGCCGATCACGCGCACCATCAAGATCGGCGAGGAGGAGGTGACGGTCAACGCCGTCTACTCCCTGCCAGTAGGCGCGGTGCCGGTCTTCCTCGGACTGCTGCTTGTCATCGCAGTGCTGATCGAACCCTATCTCATCCGCCGCCAGGTCGCGGCGCGCCTCTGGGCATGGCTGCGCGGCAGGCCGCCGCCGCCGGCCTTCGAGATCGGCGGCGTCGCACTCGAGGGCGTGGTGACCAAGGGTGCGATGGCGACCGACATCGCATTGTCGGCGACCGGGTTCGGCAAGTTCCTCGCCCGGCGCGATGCCCTCGCCGTCATCCTGACAGTGGTGCTGTGGCTCACGGGTCTTTTCCTCAGGCCGGATTACTGGTGGAACCTGTCCAACACTTTCGCGATCTTGCTCAACTATACGGAACTGGCGCTGATCACGGTCGGGCTTACCTACGTCATCGCGGCCGGCGATATCGACCTCTCCGTCGGAGCCGTCCTGGCGCTCGCCGGCAGCGCGGCGGCCTATTTCCTGAAGGTCCTGGGTACCGACCCCGTCACCGCTGTCGCGATGGGCCTCCTTGCGGGAATGCTTGCCGGCCTCGTCAACGCTGTCGTCGCCGTTGGCTTGAAACTGCCGGCCTTCATCGCAACGCTTGGCATGTTCTACATCGCCCGCGGCCTCGCGGCCTGGTTCGTCGCCGGGCAGCAGCTTACCGGCTGGCCGGAGGGCTACAATTTGCTCGGCCGCAAGGTGAATGACATCCTCCTTTACTTCAGCATCGTGCTTCCGGATGGCATCCTCAGAACACTGGCCGAGGTGGTCAGCGTGCAGACGGTCTGGATGATCTTCGTCGCCGGGATTGCCGGTGTCGTGCTCGCCTACACGCCGTTCGGGCAAAAGGTCTATGCAACCGGCGGCAACATCCGCGCCGCCGCCTATGCCGGCATCAACACCAACCGGGCGCGCTTCATCTCGCTCATGCTGGCGGCGTTCTGCGCGACGATGGCCGGGATCATCAACGTCGCCTATTTCCGAAGCTTCAACCCCGTTGCAGGCCAGTTCCGCGAACTCGACGCCATCGCGTCGGTGATAATCGGCGGCGGGTCGATCTTCGGCGGCTACGGCACCATGCTGGGTTCTCTGGCCGGTGCAGCCGTGATCACACTCGTTAGGGCCCTCCTGCAGCTCAATGTCCAGGGCTTCAGCATGCCGCAGCATTGGATCAATGTCTTCATCGGCGTCATCCTCATTGTCGCGGTGCTGATCGACATCTGGGTGCGCCAGGCCAATATCTTCGGTCGCCTGCGAGCCCGCCTCGCGCGAGGCGCACGAACCCGGGAAACCATTCATGCCTGATGCTGCGTTGCCTCAACCGATCGTGGAAATGCGAAGCATCGAAAAAGCCTTCGGTGCCGTTCAGGCGCTTCGGAAAGTCGATCTAGTGCTCTATCCCGGAGAGATCCTTGGACTGGTCGGCGACAACTCGGCCGGCAAGTCGACGCTCATGAAGATCCTGACCGGCGCCTATCAGCGCGACGCCGGCGAAATCCTCGTCGCCGGTCAACCGGTGCACTTCAAGAGTCCGCATGAGAGCCGCGATGCGGGCATCGAGATGATCTACCAGGATTTCGCTCTTTGCGGAAACATGGATGTCGGCCAGAACATCTTTCTCGGCCGCTGGCCGCGCAAAGGCCCTTTCGTCAATCGCCGCAAGATGTACGCGGAAGCCGATAGCGTGCTGAAGCGGCTCAAGGTGGACGTGAACTCCGTTTTCCAGAAGGTCGAGAGCCTGTCGGGCGGTCGCCAGCAATCCGTGGCGATTGCCCGCGCGATTTCGTTCGAGCCACGCGTCGTGATCCTCGACGAACCGACCGCCAATCTCTCGGTGATGGCGACCGCGCGGCTCCTCGAGACCATGCTGGAACTGAAAAGGCAGGGTGTTGCCCAGATCATCATCTCGCATCGGCTGGTCGACATTTTCGCCGTAGGCGACCGTGTCATGGTGCTCAAGCGCGGCGAGAATGTCGGCGACCGTCATGTCAGGAACACCGACGAGCACGAGGTCCTTGAGATCATCGTCTCCGGCACGCGGGAGCAGGCGCTTACGGCCGATCAAGCGAGGGCGGTCTGACCACCGAGGCATTGACCCCGGGGTTTATCGCCTCTGCCGGGGGTCGGCTGAACCAAAATTCGTCGGCTTGACAACGGCCATGGCCTGCGCGACCCAACCAGAATGGGACGGGCTGCGAAACATGGTTGCTGTGGCTAAACTGTTGATCGTCAACTCGCCGCTGCGCTCCTTTCGTGCAAAAAGGACAAGGCGGTGACAAGGCCGCGCTCGCGGCGCGGCGGCGGCCGCCCGACCATCGCCGACGTGGCGCGCAAGGCGGGCGTCGGCGCGATCACCGTGTCGCGTGCGCTGCGCGAGCCTGGGCGGGTCTCGGAAGATCTGCGCCGGCAGATACAGGTCGCCGTCGACGAGCTCGGTTACATCCCGGACCCCAATGCGCGCGCATTGGCTTCGGCGCGCGCGGAGGTCTTCGGCGTGCTGGTGCCGTCGCTCACCAACAATGTCTTTGCCGAAGTGGTGCGCGGCATCTATGACAGTCTTTCGGACAGCCCTTTCCGCATCCAGATGGGCAATACCCACTATTCGGGCCTGGAAGAGGAGCGGCTGCTGCAGCTGTTCGCCTCGCAGCGCCCGGCGGCGCTTATCGTCGCCGGCATCGACCAGACGCCGCAGTCGCGAAAGCTGCTGGAGACGGCCGGCTGCCCGGTGGTGCAAGTGATGGAAACCGGACACGATCCGGTCGATATGCTGGTCGGCTTCTCGCATTTCGACGGTGGCCGCGCTGCCACCGAGCACCTGATCGAGGCAGGTTATCGGCGCATCGGTTTCATCGGCGCGCGCATGGACCCGCGCTCGCAGCGGCGCCTTGCCGGCTATCGCGCGGCCATGGAGTCGGCCGGCCTGTTCGATCCCCGCCTGGTCACCACCACGCCGCTACTGTCCAGCGTGACGCTCGGGCGCGAGCTTTTGCGCGATGCTCTGGCCAAGATGCCGTCGCTCGACGGCGTCTTCTGCAACAATGACGATATCGCGCTGGGGGTCTTGTTCGAATGTCGCCGCGCCGCCATCGCGGTACCGAAGGCCATCGGCATCGTCGGCTTCAACGACCTCGACATGATGCAGGCGGCGTTCCCGTCGGTCACCAGCGTTCGCACGCATCGTTATGAAATCGGACGGCAGGCAGTGGCGATGGCGCTGGCGGCGATTGCGGGCCGGAGGCCCCAGCAGAGGGTTGTCGATCTCGGTTTCGAGCTCATTCGCCGCGAGAGCACCGCACGTTGAAACACGCAAAGACGACTGTGCAAATGCCGGTTTACTACCTTGCATGGTAGCGCTACCATCTTCTGCGTCGAGCAATAAGATGGCAGACGCGAGGCGCTGTTTATTATACATAAGCAAACAGTCCGTACTTGTTTATTATGTATAATATGATAGTTTGCTGAATTGCCCTCAGGCGAGGCAAGAGGAGGCAGCGGGCGGCAAAGGTCGGCCGGCAGGCGATTGGATGCGGCAGGAGGTGCCGGCCAAAACGCCAGGACTTAATCAACAAGCAGAACTGCAACTGGGAGGAATACTGATGATCAAGTCACTTGTTGGCGGTGTGGTTGCCGCCACTGCATTTGTCATGCTGAGCTCGTCGGCGATCGCCGATCCGGAAATCGTCAAAGGGCCCTCGGCCGAGCCCGACTGCTTCGCGCCCTGGGCGGCCGACACACAATTCTTCAAATATCCGAAGAAGGAAGGGCCCTATCGTATCGCGCTCGCGAACGGCTACATCGCCAATACCTGGCGCATCCAGATGATCCAGACGGCCAAAGCCTATGCCGCGCAGCCGGACGTCGCCAAGAAGCTGAAGGAATTCAAGGTGGTATCGACCGGCGAGGATGTGCCGGCGCAGATCTCGGCGATCAATAACTTCATCGATTCCGGCTTCGACGCGATCGTCGTCAACGCCCAGAACCCGACCGCGTTCGGGCCTGTGATCAAGCGCGCCAAGGAAGCCGGTGTCATCCTGGTTGCCTTCGACAACATCCTCGACACCAAGGACGCCATCAACGTCAATGTCGACCAGAAGGGGCTCGGCGAATTGTGGGGCAAATGGCTGGTCTCGCACGTTCCGAACGGCGGCAAAGTGCTTGAGGTGCGCGGCGTCGCGGGTACCTCCGTCGATACCGACCGGCACAATGGCATTCACAAGGTTCTCAACGCGTCGGGCAAGAAATGGGACGTCACCGAGGTCGTCGGCAAGTGGGACGACGGCGTGGCGCAGAAAGCCACGGCCGACGCGATCGCCACCAGCGGACCGTTCGACGGCATCACAGGGCAAGGCGGCGATACCGGCATCGTGCAGGCTATGATCGACGCCAAGCATCCGTTCGTGCCGTTCGGCGGCGAGACGGAAAACGGCTTCCGCAAATTCTGCGCGGCGCATGCGGCGGACGGGCTGAAATGTTCGTCGGCCGGTACCGGCCCGGCGCAGGTTGCCGTTGCCATCAAGACGGCGATTGCCGCGCTCGAAGGCAATGTCGTGCCGCAGTCGGTCAAGCTGCCTTTGGCCATCGTCGAGGATCCGAACTTCAAGGCAGGGCAGGACTACTTCCCCGATCAGTCCGACAATTTCTTCGTCGGCAATTCCTTCCCGACCTGCGGCATCAATTTCACCGCGCAGGAAATCATGGGCCAGACCAAGGAAAACAAATAGTCTGACGGACCGGCGTCGCGGAAGCCGCGACGCCGGCCGCTTGATGCCAATCACGAACTGGCCTGGGGAGGGCTGATGAACGGCGCGGCTCCGCTCTTCCGCATGGAAGGCATATCCAAGCGCTATGGCGGCGTGCGCGCCCTGGAAAAGGCCGATCTCACCGTCACGGCCGGCAGTATCCACGCCATTCTCGGTGAGAACGGCGCCGGCAAATCGACTTTGATCAAGGTCATGGCCGGTGTCGTTGCGCCGGATGAAGGTACCATGACCCTGGACGGCCGCGAGGTGACATTTGCTTCGCCCGCCGCGGCAAACCAGGCCGGCATCGTCTGCATCTTTCAGGAGCTGTCGCTCATTCCGGAGCTGAGCGTCGCCGACAACATCGTCATATCCGATCCGCCGAAACGCTTCGGCATGATCGACCGCAAGGCGCAACGGCGCCTCGCGGAACAGGCGCTTGCCCGCGCGGGTGCCGCCGATATTCACCCCCTGGCGCTGATCAAGGACCTGCCGCTCTCGCGACGACAGATGGTCGAGATCGCCAAGGCGTTGGCCAGGAAGCCGCGCATCCTGATCCTCGACGAAGCGACGTCGGCGCTGACCGCCGCCGATGTCGCGAAGGTCTTCGAGGTGCTGAAGCGGTTGCGCCAGGAAGGGCTGGCGCTGCTCTATATCTCCCACCGAATGAACGAGATCTCCGAGCTTGCCGACCAGTGCACGGTGTTTCGCAACGGCCGCAATGTTGCCAGCTATCGGGCTGGATCGAAGAGCGACAACGAAGTCGTCGAGCTGATGATCGGCCGAGAATACAGCCACATCTTTCCGCCGAAGCCGACCAGGCCCCAGACGGTTGCGGCTCCTGTGCTGGAGGCGCGCAACCTGTCCTGGAGCGATAGGCTGGACAATATCTCGCTCTCGGTTGCGGCCGGCGAGGTCGTAGGATTGGGCGGGCTCGACGGGCAGGGTCAGCGTGAGCTGCTGCTGGCGTTCTTCGGCGTTCTGCGAGGTCTTTCCGGGCAGATCCTGGTCGACGGCAAGAAGGTTTCGATTGCCAGCCCGGCAGCCGCCAGCGATGACCGTATCGGCATGGCGCTGATCCCGGAAGACCGCAAGACGGAAGGGCTGATGCTGCCCATGACGGTGCGCGAGAACCTTTCCTTCGCAGCACTAGACAGGCTGTCCAAGGCCAGCGTCATCGACCGTGCCGCCGAGCAGCGGCTGATCGATGACATGGTTGAATTACTGGCCATCAAGACGGCGGGGCTCGATATCCCTGTCGGGGCGCTGTCCGGCGGCAACCAGCAGAAGGTGGTGATCGCCAAATGGCTGATGCGGCAGCCGCGCATCATTCTGCTCAACGATCCGACGCGCGGCATCGATGTCGGCACCAAGCAGGAGCTCTATCAGCTGATGCGTAAGCTCGCCGACGCCGGCGCCGCGATATTGTTTTATTCGACCGACTATGACGAGCTGATCGGCTGCTGCGACCGCGTGCTCGTGCTTTATGACGGCGCCATCAAGCGCGAGCTGGTTGGCGCCGATATCACCGAGCACGCGCTGATCGCCAGCGCGCTGAATATCCACGGCGGCAGCGGGCGGGCAGAACAAGGAGAGGGCGCGTGAAGGATTGGCGCTATTGGCTGGCCGAACAGCGCGGAACGCTGCTGGCGTTCGCCATCTTCATCGTCATGTTCGCGATCTACAGCGGCAATCATCCAGCCGGCTTCACGGCCAATGTCGTGCAGACGGCGGCGAACAAGGGCGTTCTGCTTGCCTTCGTGGCGATGGCGCAAACGCTGGTTGTGATCACCGCCGGCATCGATCTCTCGGTCGGCATGATCTTCACGCTGACCAATTGCATGGCTTCCTGGCTCGTCATCGGCACGGGTCTCGAGACGGCGTTCGGATTGGTGGCTGTGCTTGGCACCGGGCTCGTCTGCGGGGCAATCAACGGCGCCATCGTGATCTACGGGCGCCTGCAGCCGATCGTCGCTACGATAGCCACGGGCGCCGTCTATTTCGGTCTCGCGCTGCTTTTGCGACCGGTTCCCGGCGGATCGGTCAACGAGGACGTCGCCGATTTCCTGACAGGGCGCTTCTTCGGCGTCGTGCCGGCAAGCCTGATGGCGCTGTTCGTCGTCGTGCTTGTCGTGTGGGTGCCGTTCCGCCGCTCCGAGCTCGGCCGCGCCGCTTACGCTGCGGGCTCGTCCGAAACGGCAGCCTATATGTCGGGTGTGCCGATCCGCAGGGGCAAGTTCCTTGCCTATACGCTGGCCGGACTGCTTGCCGCGATTGGCGGCCTGTTCCTCACCTTCTTTACCTATACGGGCGAGGCTGCCTATGCGAGCGGCAATGCCTACACGTTGTTCTCGATCGCGGCAGTTGTGCTCGGCGGCGTCTCGCTGTTCGGGGGCAAAGGCAGCGCTATTGGCGCGATCTTCGGAGCGCTCGCCTTCCGCACCATCGGCGACCTGCTGTTCGTCTTCGATTTCGACCCGCTCTGGCAGCCGCTGTTCCAGGGCATCATCCTGTTGATCGCGGTCAGCCTCGGCGCCTTCGCGCTGTTTCGGGTGCGCAACCGGCTGGAGTGGTTCCTGTGAGCGAAACGACGCTTGGCGGCATCGCCAGCCGCATGCCGAAATTCATCCGCCGCGCCGATCCGGCGGTGGCGACCGCCTTTGCCTGCATCGTTATCCTGCTTCTGCTCGGCAGCCTCTATTCGCGCAGTTTTCTCTCGCCGGAATATCTCCTGCAGCAGCTGAAGGTCGCGTCATTCCTCGGCGTGATCGCCACCGGCATGATGCTGGTAATCCTGCTCGGCCAGATCGACCTTTCCGTGCCGTGGTCGGTGGCGACCGGCGCGATGATGGCCTGTGCCGCTGCAGCCTACGGTCCGGTCGGCGTCGCGCTCGCCATCCCGTTCGGCGTCCTGTGCGGGGTCGCGATCGGCATCGTCAACGGCGTCGGCGTGGCTTATTTGCGCATTCCCTCGATGATCATCACTCTAGCCACCAACGCCGTCGCGCAAGGGCTGATGGTGGTCTATACGGGCGGGTTCTCGCCGCAGGATTCGGCGACAGCGGCGATGCGCTACCTTGCGACCGGCTTCACCATTCCGGGGGTGCCGAACGCGGTGATCATCTGGGCGCTGATAGGGGCGGCAATGGTTTTCGTGCTGACCCGCACCTCCTTCGGCCGCGTCGTTTACGGCATCGGTAACCGTGAGCGCGCCGCCTATCTTTCCGGAATCGACACGCGCCGCGTGGTGCTGATTGCCTTTGCCGTCTCCGGCGGGCTCTCGGCCTTCGGGGGCGTCCTGCTCGCGGGCTACGCATCGAAGGCGGCGCAGTCGATGGGCGACGCCTATCTGTTGCCGTCGATCGCCGCCGTGGTGCTGGGCGGCACTTCGATCCTCGGCGGCCGCGGCTCATATCTTGGCACCGTCGCCGGCGTGATCCTGATCACGCTGCTGCAATCGATCCTGTCGGTCATGCAGATGCCGGAGGCGGGGCGGCAGATCATTTACGGCGTCGTGATCGTGGCCATGCTTTTGCTCTATGGCCGTGCGCCGGCAAGCCGCTGACTGTGGATGAAGGATCGTAAGGTCACAGCCGTCGGAGGTTTCCATTGAACGACATCCGGTCAGCGCCGGCCATAGTCGTAATGGGGGTCGCCGGCTGCGGCAAGACGGTGATGGGCGAAGCGCTGGCCGAGGCGCTGGGCGCGGTCTTCATCGAGGGCGACCGGTTGCATCCGCCGAAAAACGTGGCGCGCATGGCGCGCGGCGAGCCGCTGACGGATGCGTTGCGCGAGGGTTGGCTCGATGCCATCGGCGAGCGCATCGCAGCCTCGGTCGGCGAGGGACACAAGCCGGTGGCGGCCTGTTCGGCGCTGAAGCGCAGCTACCGGAACCGGCTGCTCAGCTTTTGCCCGGGCATCGTCTTCCTCTATCTGAAGATCGATCGCGAGACTGCCCGGCGACGGGTGTCGGGGCGCAAAGGCCATTTCATGCCGGCGAGTCTGGTCGACAGCCAGTTCGCGACCCTGGAAGAACCGGAGCCGGACGAACCGGCGGTGACGGCGGATGGCGCGCGGAGCGTCGCCGCCATCCTTAAGCAAGCACTGAGCTCAAGCCCCTCGAGCTGAACAGGTTCAGGCGACGCACTTTTCAGTCTTCGTTCTGATGCATGTCGTTGACCCAAAACCGCTGCGCGTCTGGGGGAAATGCATTATGCGGCGTCGGCGCCGATCGCGGCTTGATCCTGCTGTCCGGTGAGCCGGTTGGCGCTGGACCAGGCCATCATCTGCTCGGGATGCAGTTTGACCGCTTCCAGCAGCCGGTCGCGCTTGAGCAGGATATAGGCCGCTTGCAGAACGAGGTTCTTTGCCGCCACGTCCTTTGCCGGCCGGGATGCAGGCTGGACAGCGTTGGGCTTCAGTTCGGGACTGACGATCGCCCGGTATTCGCGAAAGGGCACTGTCTCCAGGGTCGACATGCCAAACAGCGCAGCGCCGGCGCGCGCCGCAAAATTCGCCGGCGCCGAGGCGAGGTGGGTCCAGCCACGCTCGCCCATGGCGCTCTCGGTGAAGGTAGATCCCGCGTGGATGGTGTTGGTCATCAGCACGACTCCGTTCTCCTTCAGCGTCTTGTGGATGCGCGCCGTAACCTGGTAGGCTTCGGCGCGCTCAAAGACGATGCGGCTTTTCAGAAACCGGTTTTCGACCTCGACCAGCGGCTTGTTGATCACATGCAGGCCGAATTTGCTTTCCGAAAAGCCGTGGAAGTTGACGCTCACCTGGTGCGCTTCGATGCCGGCTTCGAAGAGGGCGCGCTTGCCCATGATGGTCTGGGCGACGAACTGATCGCACCAGACGATGGCGCCGCGGCCGCGCTGCAAGGCCTCGCGCAAGCCGTCGATGCCTTCCAGCCGGATCGCCGGCGACCAGCGCCTGCCAGGCGCCAGATGAGCGGCAAGCATCAGACGGCGGCGATGCGCGGCGGCGAGATGTCCCCTGAAAAGGCTTCGCGTGTCGGCATCATCGCCAAGCACCGCTTTGATCGCCACGTCATACCGCGCGAAATCCTTGCGAAAATGACGCTTGCGTCGAAGCGTCGAAACCCAATCGCAGATCGGCGCCCACCAGGCCACCGGCAGCACCGCCGCCACCCCGAGATAGAACATGGATAGCAGGCTTTCGCGCAGATCCTTGTTGGAGACGCTGCGCAACTTGCCGGGGCGGAGGAGCTTGCGGCTGAAGAAGCGGACGGTCTCGCCGCGCTCCGGCACTGCAACGTCGGCGATGATCTCGGTATGATAGATGCTGGCGGATGACGGTTGCCGGTTGGCCCTGCGGGACTTGCCAAGCCGAGGCAGCCTCATGCGTTAGATACCCCCAAACCTTGATCCATCCGTCAGCCGATTTACAGCGTCTGTCGCGGACAGACAACCAACGGCGAGACGGCGCGGCTGAGCGGTCAGATCTGCGACGTGAGTTCGACCGGGAAATCGTCGTTGTCGGCGTCGCGCATGGCGGCGAGGCTGCGGTTGTCGAGCACCTCGGCGATCGCCTGGCGCACTTCCAGCATCATGTGGCGGACCTGGCACGTCGCCTCGTCGCAGTCCTCGCAGCGCTGATATTGCGTGCGGCTGGCGCAAGGGATCGGCGCCAGCGGCCCGTCGAGCACGCGCACGACATGGCCGATCTTGATCTCGGAAGCGGGCCTGGCGAGGCGATAGCCGCCTTCCTTGCCCTTGCGGCTCTGGACGAAGCCGGCATTGCGCAATTCGCCCAGAATGGCGTCCAGGAACTTCTTCGGGATGTTGTTTGCGACCGCTATGTCGTTGACGAATGCAAGCTGGCCAGCCGGCAGGCCGGAAAGATGCACGAGGGCCTTGAGGCCATATTTGCCTTTTTTGGTCAGCATGCCCGATTCAGTTTATCAAACCCCAAGCGCCTGCATCTGGCGGTTGTTTGTGTGCAAATCATGACAGTTTGGCCGCGCTACGCGGCTTGGCACAACAATTCATCGACACAGGTTAGGCACAAACGCGTTGATTCTTCGTAATGTTTTTCACATTGGCCGCGTCGATTTCGCCGGCAAAGTGATGCCGGCTCCAGATTGAAAAAGCCGGCGATGCCGACGGCGATGACGGCTTTCCACTTCTTTTGATTGTAAGCGCTACCGGCTGCCATAGGCCTGATCGAGCAAGCCGCCTGCCGCGAAATGCTCTTTCTGCACCCTGTCCCAGCCGCCGAAGACCTCGTCTACCGTCAACAGGCGCACGTCGGGAAACTCGGCCTTGTATTTGGCGGCCACTGCTGCGTCGCGGGCCCGCAGGCCGTTGCGGGCGGCAATGTCCTGGCCCTCGGGCGAATAGAGGAATTCGAGATAGGTCTTGGCGAGATCGCGGCTGCCGTGCTCGTCGGCGATCTTATCGACGATCGCCACCGGGAATTCGGCCAGTAGGCTGACTGAAGGCGTGACCTGCTCGAACTTGTCGTCGCCATATTCCCTGCGGATGCCGCGCGTTTCGGATTCGAAGGTGATCAGCACGTCGCCGATCTCGCGCTGCACGAAGGTGGTGGTGGCGGCGCGGCCGCCGGTGTCGAAGATCGGCACGTTGGCGAACAGCTTGGCGATGAACTCCTTCACCTTGGCGTCGTCGCCCTTGAAGGCCTCCTTGGCGTAAGCGGTGGCAGCGAGATAGGTATAGCGCGCATTGCCTGATGTCTTCGGGTTGGGGAAGATCACCTGCACGTCGTCACGCACCAGATCGTTCCAGTCCTTGATGTGCTTGGGATTGCCAGCACGAACAAGGAAGGACGGCAGCGAATAGAAAGGCGATGCGTTGTCTGGGAAATCCTTCTGCCAGTCCGCGGAGATCAGACCCCTCTTGACCAGGAAATCGACGTCGGTGACCTGGTTGAAGGTGACGACGTCGGCTGCCAAACCTTCCGCGATGGCACGAGCCTGCGCCGAGGTTCCGGCGTGGGACTGATCGACGGTCACGCCGGGATGCTGAGCGATGAAAGCCTTGTTGATGTCGGCAAACAATTCGCGGCCGACGTCGTAGGAGGCATTGAGCAGCTTGTCGGCCGACCAGGCTTGGGAGGACGCGAGGACGACGAAGCCGGCAAGCGTGGCAATACCCAGCAATAAGCGCTTCATGAAAACGGTCCTCCTCCAGACAATCAGAACTATGGTGTGACCATAAAAAGGAAAGCCTGGCTGCGCGAGGCACGCGGCCCGGGGGACGCACGAGCAGCGGGAAAATCTCCCGCCCGAACAGCCGCTTGGTAGGATTTTCTTCCAACCTGATTCATCGCGGCTCCTCTACCGGGCGCCTGGACGTGGCAGGCGGCAAATAGGTCAGGAGGCCGGGAAAAGCTTCCAGCGCCTCGGCCTGAAAGCGACCCGGCTCTTCTGTGCCGCCGGATGGTCGACCGGCAGCTCGATCTCGACGCGCTGACGCTCGCCGCCGATCTCGAGCTCGACCCGCCTTGTGCCGGCGACGCGGCGGCTGGCGGCGACCGTCCCGGCAATGCAGCCGCTGCAGCCGTCGAGCAGCTCGACATCGTGCGGACGAAAGTAGAGCAGGGCCTCTCCCGACGGCGCACGCGGCGCCTGCAGGCCGACCGGTCGGTCGGCGAGCCAGATCTCGCCATTGTCGACCTTGACCGGCAGCGAGCTCGATTCGCCGATGAAGCTGTAGACGAAAGGCGAGTTCGGCGTGTCGTAGATCTCGTCGGCCGAGCCGACCTGCTCGATGCGACCTTGGCTCATGACGACAACGCGGTCGGCGAGTTCGAGCGCCTCCTCCTGGTCGTGGGTAACGAAGACGGTGGTGTGGCCGGTGGCGTCGTGGATTTCGCGCAGCCAGCGGCGCAGCTCGCGGCGCACCTGCGCGTCAAGCGCGCCGAACGGCTCGTCGAGCAAAAGCACCTTGGGCTCGATGGCCATGGCGCGGGCGAGCGCGACGCGCTGGCGCTGGCCGCCGGAAAGCTGCGCCGGATAACGCTTTTCCAGCCCCGACAGTTGGACGAGGTCGAGGAGTTCCGAGGCGCGGCGGCGGATCTCCTGCGCCGAGGGACGCGCGGCGCCGTGCCGGACCTTGAGGCCGAAGCCGATATTGTCGGCAACCGTCATGTGGCGGAACAGAGCGTAATGCTGGAACACGAAACCGACATTGCGCTCCTGGATCGACTTCTGCGAAGCATCCTCTTCGCCGAAGAAGATGGCGCCCTTGGTCGGCCGCTCCAGGCCGGCGATCAGGCGGAGCAGCGTCGTCTTGCCGGAACCGGATGGCCCGAGCAGCGCGATAAGCTCGCCCGACCTGATGTCGAGCGAGACGTCGTGGAGCGCCGGAAACCGCTCGAACTCCTTGCGCACGTTGACAACGCGAACTTCCATACAGATCCCTCAATCAGTTGATGCATGCTACGCGGTTTCGGGCGGCATGCATCTAATGTCCGCGCGTCGCGGCAATCTCGGCGCCGTACCGCATCTCCAGAAGTGTTTTCAAGACCAGCGTCACCAAAGCCAGACCGGCGAGCAGCGAAGCGACCGCGAAGGCGCCGACGGCGTTATACTCATTGTAGAGAATTTCCACATGCAGCGGCATGGTGTTGGTGAGGCCGCGAATATGACCCGAGACCACCGACACGGCGCCGAACTCGCCCATGGCGCGCGCGTTGCAGAGTAGCACGCCGTAGAGCAGGCCCCATTTGACGTTGGGCAGCGTCACATACCAGAAGGCCTGCCAGCCATTGGCGCCGAGTGACAGGGCCGCCTCCTCGTCGCCATTGCCCTGTTCCTGCATCAGCGGGATCAGCTCGCGGGCGACAAAGGGGAAAGTGACGAAGATGGTTGCGAGCACAATGCCCGGCACGGCGAACAGGATGACGATGCCATGCGCCTTCAGCCACGCGCCGAGCAGGCCTTGCGCCCCGAAGAGGAGCACATAAACCAGGCCGGAAATGACGGGCGACACCGAGAACGGCAGGTCGATGAGGGTGGTCAGAAAGGCCTTGCCCTTGAACTCGAACTTGGCGATCGCCCAGGCAGCCGAGATGCCGAAAATGAGGTTGAGCGGCACGGAGATCGCCGCCACCAGCAGCGTCAGGCGGATCGCCGAGCGCGTGTCGGGGCTGGCAAGCGCCTCCGTGTAGGCGCCGATGCCTTTACTAAGCGCCTCGTGGAAGACAACGATCAGCGGCAGAAGCAGGAAGACGGCGAGGAAGGCGAAGGCTATTCCCATCGCCACCCAGCGCACCGGCCTGCTTTCGGTCACCGCGGCCGACTGGCTTTCGTGATGCGGTTCGTAGGATTTGATCTCGGGATCAGCCATAGCGCTTGCGGCTCCATGTCTGGACGAGGTTGACGACCAAAAGCATCACGAAGGACAGCGCCAGCATGATCGCGGCAATCGCGGTCGCCGCCTCGTAATTGTATTCCTCGAGCCGGATGACGATGAGGAGCGGCGCGATCTCCGACTTGAAGGGCAGGTTGCCGGCGATGAAGATGACCGAGCCGTATTCGCCGACACCGCGCGCGAAGGCGAGCGAGAAGCCGGTGACGATGGCCGGCGCCAGTCCCGGGAAGAGCACACGAGTGATGGTCTGGAAGCGGTTGGCGCCAAGCGTGGCGGCAGCTTCCTCGACCTCCCTGTCGAGCTCCTCCATGATTGGCTGGACGGTGCGCACCACGAAGGGTAGGCCGATGAACACCAAGGCGATGACGATGCCGAGCGGGGTGTAGGCGACCTTTATGCCGAGCGGCATCAGAAGCTGGCCGATCCAGCCATTCGGCGCGTAGAGTGTGGTGAGCGCGATACCGGCGACTGCGGTGGGCAAGGCGAAGGGCAGGTCGACCATCGCATCGGCGATGCGTCGGCCGGGGAAGCGGTAGCGGACCAGCACCCAGGCGACGATGGTGCCGAAGACGACGTTGACCGCGGCGGCCAGGAAGGCGGTGCCGAAGCTGATCTTCAGCGCATTGAGAGTGCGCCGGTCGACGGCGATCGCCCAGAAGTCGGTCCAGCCGAGCGCGGCCGAACGCCAGACCAGCCCCGAAAGCGGAATGAGGATGATGAGCGTGAGGTAGGCAAGCGAGAAGCCGAGCGTCAATCCGAAGCCCGGAATGACACTCGGCTGTCTGAACCGCCACCCCGCCTTGGCGGGTGCTGTGTTCATGCTGTTCTGGATCGTCCCTTCTTACTCAGACCAGAGTGCCCTTCGCCTCGGCTCGGGCACTCGTACAATAGACCCAATCAGGTTTCATCCGGCCTATGGCCGCCATGCTTCATTGGGCGGGCTTGTAAATCTGGTCGAATATACCACCGTCGCCGAAATGATAAGGCTGCGCCTTCTTCCAACCGCCGAATTGCGGATCGTCGATGGTGACGAGCTTGATTGCCGGTAGCTTGGCGAGATCCTCGGCAGGCACCAGGTCGGGCTTGGCCGGACGATAGTGGTTCTTGGCGATGATGATCTGGGCTTCCTTCGAATAGAGCCAGCTCAGATAAGCCTCGGCGACCTTGCGGGTGCCCTTGGCGTCGACATTGCCGTCGACGACGGCGACCGGCGGCTCGGCCAGGATCGAGGTCGGCGGGTAGACGATGTCGAAATTGTCGGCGCCGAATTCATCGAGCGCGAGATAGGCTTCGTTCTCCCAGGCGATCAGCACGTCGCCCAGCCCCTTCTGCGCAAAGGTCACCGTCGAGCCGCGGGCACCGGTATCGAGGACGGGGACATTCGCATAGAGCTTGCCGACGAACTCCTTGGTCTTGGCTTCGTCATTGCCGTCATTGGCATTGGCATAAGCCCAGGCGGCGAGGTAGTTCCAGCGCGCGCCGCCCGAGGTCTTGGGGTTCGGCGTGATTACCTGGACGCCGTCCTTCACCAGATCGCTCCAGTCATGGATGCCCTTGGGATTGCCCTTGCGCACCAGGAAGATGATGGTCGAGGTGTAGGGGGCCGAGTTGTTCTCGAACTTCGTGCGCCAGTCCGGATTGATCTTTTTCGTCTTCGCGGCAATGGCGTTGATGTCGCCTTCGAGCGCCAGCGTCACGACATCGGCGTCGAGACCGTCGATGACGGCTCGCGCTTGGGCGCCGGATCCGCCATGCGACTGTTGGATGGTAACGGTTTCTCCGGTCTCCGCCTTCCAGTGCGCGGTGAAGGCCTCGTCATAGGCTTTGTAGAGCTCACGTGTCGGGTCGTAGGACACATTCAGAATGGTCGTATCGGCAAATGCGAAACCGAGCGAGCCGAACTGGACAGATGTGGCGACCAGCGCGCCGAGCAGTTTCCCGAAATGAGGGTTGGTCATTTCCGCCTCCGTTGAACGGCCCGAACTCTAGCGAATTTATAGAAATTAGATGCACTCAATGTTGCCTTTTTCATCTCCTTGCAGCAATTTTTCGCCGAGGGGCGGCCAGTCGAGGAAATATCTTCCTCACTTGCCAGCAGCGTGGTTCCTCGTCAGCGGGCCTAGTTAGAACCGGCCGCGATCCGGGCAAGTCCTGTGCCCTAGTCGGCGGTCACCGGAAAATCGAAGCGCTGCTTTGGGAACGGCTCGTCGGCGAGGGTGAAATGCCACCATTCGCGCCCATAGTTGCGGAAGCCGGCGGCGCGCATGGCCAAAAAGCAGCATCGTGCGGTTTGCCGCTGCTTGGACGGGCAGGTGGCGGTGGGCCGTCTCGCTCGCCGGATCGAAACAGTCGAATCCGGTGCCGAAGTGAGGGTGCCGGGGTCAGTCGCGCCGCAGGCGCGATGAGCCGCGCTTGTCTCGTCAAGCTCAGCGACGGCGAGGTCAACGGTCGAGCCGCGCGAGTGGCTGGACAGTTCGCCGACATAGCCTCGGAGATGAGGTCGCCGCGGTCGACCTTCGGATACCACTGCGGGTCGGGCGGGCCGCCTTGCCTTGTCCATCTGCCCATGTCGGCGACGGCGCGTGCCGGGCGGTAACAGTCGAAGACGATCAGCGTCAGGCCCTCGGCCGTCGTTGCTTTCTGGACGACGGACAGCGCCTTCGCCGCCGGCGCGGTCAGGATGCAGACCGGCGCTTCGTAGCCGTCGACCTTGCGCTGCAGGAAGTTTTCCAGCCCGGCATAGCGGATGTCCTGGCGAATGGTCGGATCGACGTCGGCGAGCCGGACGAATCCGGCGGGCAGGGGGTCGGCGTGGGCGGAGAAGGCAGCCAGGAGAGCCAATGCGGGAGGATAATAGCTGCTCCCGCTGAAGGACGGGTGCGCTTCGCAATAAGCCTCGAGAGAAGTGCCTTTCGACCCTTGAAAGGCGCAACGCGCCGAATCGCTTGCCGGATTCTATTCAACGAAAACCTTCACGCTGGCCGCGCGCCCGGCGGCGTCGATAACGGTGAGCGTCGAATAGCCGGTGCCGTCGGGCTGCCACGTCGCGGTGCGGCGGCGGTCGATGCCGGCGAGCGGCTTGCCGTTGGCAAGCCAGCGGAACGGCGCGCGCCCGCCTTGCAGCTTCAGCACAAGCGGCGAAGCGTCCGCCGAATTGGTGCCGAGGTCGACGCGAGCCCCGTCCGGCGGGAAGACGATGGTGGGCGCCGGCTCGGTCGGCGTTGCCTGCACCAGCCCGTCGGAGCCGGCGCCGAAGCGGGCGAGCGTCACCGGCAACTCTTCGCGTTTGGGATTGAAGAGACCCGGCGGCCGGCCGGGCAGCGGCACGCTCGCCAAACCCGAGCGGACAAAGCCTTCGAACAGGATGGGCGCGGCCGAGACATAGCCGGAGAGGCCAGGTACCGGGCCGGCGTCGGCACGGCCGACCCAGACGCCAAGCACATAGCGGCCGTCGAAGCCAACCGACCAGGCATCGCGATAGCCGTAAGATGTGCCAGTCTTGTAGGCGATGCCGCGCTGGGCCGCACCTTCGGGCGGCTTCACGCCGGACAGGATGTCGTCGATCTGCCAGGCGGCCTGGTCGTCGAGGATGGTGGCGGTGACGCGCCCGGCATTGGCCGGCTCGGTGCCGTCATGCAGCGTGTGCATCTTGCCGCCATTGGCGAGGCCGGTATACAGCTGCACCAGGTCGCGCAAAGTCACGCCGGCGCCGCCGAGGCCGATCGCCAGCCCGGGCGCCTCGTTGAGCGGCAGGACCAGGTTGACGCCGGCCTGGCGGAAGCGCGCCGTGAGCCGCGCGGGACCAACTGCGTCCAGCACCCGGATCGCCGGCACGTTGAGCGACAGCTGCAGCGCCTGCCTGATGCTGACGTCGCCCTGGTAGCCCATGTCGAAATTCTTCGGCCGGTAGCCGCCAAAGTCGGCGGGGCTGTCCTCGATGATCGTCTCCTGCGCCACTAGGCCTTGCTCGAAGGCAAGCCCATAGATGAACGGCTTCAGCGTCGAGCCGGGCGAGCGCACTACTTTGGTCATGTCGATCCAGCCGGATCGGCTGGCGTCGAAGAAATCGGCTGAACCGACTTCGCCAAGAATGTCGCCGGTGCGCGCATCGGCCAGCACCATGGCGACGGAAAGCTTTGGGCCGAGCTTCCTGGCGGCCTCTTTCGCCACCTGCTCCAGCCCTTGCTGAACACTGCGGCGGATGGTGAGTTGCAGCGGCTTGCCGGGTTGAGCCTTGGGCAGCATGGCGTAGGACGCATGCGCGGCCAATGCCGGCAGCTTGCGGCGCAGGCCGGAGACGTCGTCGAGCGCGGCGCGCGCTGCCTCTCGTTCGTTGAGCAGACCGGCCGAGACCATGCGGGTGAGCACGCGGTCGCGCGCGGCATGCGCGATGTCGAGATTGCGGTCTGGCCGGCGCTTTTCCGGCAACTGCGGCAGCGCGACCAAAAGTGCTGCTTCCGATACGGTCAGCCGCTTCGGCTCCTTGCCGAAATAGGCGAGCGAGGCGGCGCGCACACCTTCCAGGTTGCCGCCATAGGGCGCCAGCGTCAGGTAGCGCTCGAGGATTTCGCGCTTGGACAAACGCCGCTCGATCTGGATGGCGCGCAGGATTTGCCTGGCCTTGGAGGCGAGGCTGCGGCTGTCGCGCGGCTCGATCAGACGGGCAAGCTGCATCGAGAGCGTCGAGCCGCCGGAAACGATGTGGCCGCTGGTGGCGAACTGCCCGGCGGCGCGACAAAGCGCCAGCATGTCGACGCCGCGGTGGTCCCAGAAGCGCTTGTCTTCATAAGCGACCAGCATGTCGACGAACTGCTTGTCGACCTGGTCGAGCCGGGTCCCAAGCCGCCAGTAGCCGTCCGGCGTCGCGAAGGCGCGCAAGAGTTCGCCGTCGCGGTCCTGCACTTCGGTGGAGACCGTCAGCGGCGCCGGGAGCGGCGGCGGGAAGGCGCGGTCGAGCTGCCAGAGAGCGGCGACGGAAAGGGCAAGACAGGCGGCGGAGGAAGCTGCCGTTATGGCAGCGCGGCGCAAAAATCTTTTGGAAAGCATGGTGCTGCCCCTCACCCTGACCCTCTTCCCGTGAAAGACGGGGAGAGGGGGGCGTCAGCGCTGGAGCTTGTCCCTTCTCCCCGTCTTTCACGGGAAGAAGGTGCCGGAAGGCGGATGAGGGGCAGCGCTATCGCCATGTTTGTGATCGCCAGCGTCGGAATACTTACTCCGCCTTGACCTCCACCATGCCGGAGGCGGTGCGGGCCGAATATTGCGGCCGGTACATGTCCTCCACCGTCGCCGCCGGATGGGCATAGGTGCCGGGCCTCACGGCGCGCACGACATAGGCCAGCGTGATGTTGCGGTCGCCGTCGCCTTCGTTGGGATTGAAGGCGGCGACGAAGCGGTCGTCGCGGAACTCCAGATGCGCGGCGTCGGTCTGCGCCAGCCAGGAGAAGTTCGACAACTGAGCGCTGGACACCAGGCTCGGATTGTCTATCTCGAAGCCGGCCGGCAACAGATCGGTGATCAGCAGGCGCGAGGGCCATTTGTTCTGCTCATAGACCTTGAGCACGACCACATAGCGTTCGTTCTGCCTGGCCTCGGTGATGTTGGCCTCGGTGCCGTCGAGCCTGTAGTAGGTACGATCAATGGTGAAGCCGTCGCCGCCGGCCGGCAGCGGCTCGACGGGTGCGGCCACCGCGGTGACCACCGCCTGCAGCGCCGTCGTGCCGGTGTTGGCGATGGCGAGCGGGCTGTCGACAAGGTCGTTGCCGGCAACCCGATCGGAATAGCCGCCGGTATGCGGCGCGCCGTTGACGGAAAGCGTGATCGAATTGTTGCCTTCCTTCAGCGCCCTTGCCGCAAGGAGCATCCAGGATTCGTCCTGCGTGCTCGTCCAGCGGGCGTCGGCGCGTTCACGCGCCACCAGCCTGATCAGCTGCGGCACGATGCTCGGCACCGGCTTCGATTCCGCGGCTAGCGCAAGCATCGCCGCGCCGTCACGCAGGGGCGAGCCATAATCGGAGCGATAATAGTCGTATTCGGTGCTTGCCTGCGCCAGCCGCAAGGCCGTCTGGAAAGTCGCCTCCGAACGCTGGGTGTCGCCATAGAGCGCCAGGCTCGCGGCCAGTTGGGCGACAGCCATCGGGCTGGAGAAGGACTCGAGCTGCGTGTCCGAATAGTAGCGCAGATCGCCGATCGAGGCCTTCTTGTTGCGGGCGAGCACATAGAGCGCGTAGGCGATCTCGCTGCCGCGATCCTGGACGTCTTGGTCATAACCAAGCGAGTTCTGCAGGTTGTTCAGCGCCTGGTTCATCGCCTGAGCCGGCACGTCGTATTTCTGCTCGCGTGCCCGGGTCAGGAACTCCGTGACATAAGCATCGAGCCAGAGATCGCCGGACCCCGGGCCCCAGAGGCCGAAGCTGCCGCTTGATGCCTGGTAGCTCAGCACCTTGTAGACGGCATCTTGGATGCGCCCATGCAGGTCCGGATCGCTCTCCATGCCGATGCTTTTGGCCATGTCGTTGACATAGAGCAGCGGCAAGGCGCGGCTGGTTGTCTGTTCGGCGCAGCCATAGGGGTAGCGATCGAGCGTCATCAAAAGCGAAGGGACGTCGAAGGCGGCTGCCTGCGAGACGCCGATGCTGACCGAAGCACCGTCGAGCACGCTTGCGGCGAGCAGCTCCTTGTCGACGCGCAAGGCTCCGCCATTGGGCTTCAGGTCGACCACCATGCGGTTGGTGACCGGGAGCTGCGCCGGGCGCACCGGCAGGTAGAGCGTCTGCTCGACCTCCGTTCCGCCGTTATGCGCGAGCTTGACGGTGATCGAAGCGTCGCCCGCCGTCTGCGCGATCAGCGGAAATGAGAGCGCTTGCCGCTTGCCCTGGCTAAGCGTCAGCTTCTCGGGCAGGGGCTTGTCGCCGGTCGAGAGATCGCCGGTCGTGGTGACCGACAGCTTGTAGTCGCCGGCAGGGCCGTCGGTGTCGGCGATATCGAGACGCATGGTCGCGGCATCGCCAGGCGCCAGGAAGCGCGGCAGGCCGGCGGTGATCACCACCGGATCGCGCACGATGACGTCGGTTTGAGCATGGCCGACGGCCTCTTTGGTCCAGGCGACGGCCATGACGCGCGCGGTGCCGTTGAACTGCGGGATGTCGAAATCGATCCGCGCCTTGCCGTTGGCATCGAGCTCGACCGGGCCGGAGAAGAAGGCGACCAGCTTCTCGGTCGGCGGGCTGCCCTGCGACCGCATGGCGGCGCCGTCGCCGCCGGTCCGCAATTTGCCGGTGGTGCCGAGCGAACCGTCGATCAGGCGGCCATAAAGGTCGCGGATTTCCAGACCCAGCATGCGCTGGCCGAAGAACCAGTCCTCCGGATCGGGCGCCTTGTAGTTGGTGAGATTGAGGATGCCGACATCGACGGCGGCGACCATCACATAGGCCTTGCTGCCGGCTTGCGCGCCGCTGACGGCGACCGGGATCGACAGCTGCTGGCGCGGGGCCGTCTTTCCAGGCGGCGTAAGCGCAACAGTGAGCTTTTTCGAACCCGGATCGACGGTCAGCCATTTGACGCCGATTGCGCGGGCCGGCATGCGCGATTCCTGCGCATCGCCGGGCCGGAACAAAGTCGCCGTGACATAGGCGCCGGCTCCCCAGTCGTTGCCGACCGGGATGTCGACGGTGCTGCCGCCGGTCGGCACCGAAGCGGTGACGGTCTTCAACAGCTTCTCGGCGCCGATGGTGACCAGGAGTTCGCCGGCAAAATGCGGCGACACCTTGAGCTTGGCCACCTCGCCAGCGGCGTAAGTGTCCTTGTCGAGAGCGATCTCCAGGCCGTCCGGTGTTTCGGTGGTGGTCGAGGCGACGTACCAGCCGGCGTCGAACTCATAGCTGGTCGCCGGGCCATCGGGGTCGGCCGTCTCGACCTCGAGCCGGTAGCGGCCCCAGTCGACAGGAAGCGACACGGTCGCCTCGCCGTCGGCTTTCAGGTCGATCTGGCCGTTGGCGACGGCCTTGGTGAGGTTCACCGCTTCATAGTTCCAGGAATTGTTCGAACGGTACCACTGGTAATTGCGCTCGACCTTGACCAGCGACCACTGCGCGCCCTTCAGCTCCTCGCGTTTGCCGTTCGGATCGACGGCGATGATGCTGAATTTCGCCGTTCCGCCTTGCGGCACCTCGCCGCCTTCGAAATCCGGGCGGATGCCGATCATCTCCTTTTCCGGATGGACGGCGATGTCGAGCGAGCGCTCGACGGCACGGCCGCCGGCTTCGCGCATGCGGACTGTGACCTTGGCGTTGATCAGCTTGGTCGTGGAGGGCAGTTGGTCGATCGAGACCGGGAAGGTCGCCTTGCCGTCGTCGCCGACGAGGGGAAGGTTGGCCAAAGGCGTCACCGAAGGTTCGGCCGACTGCTCGTCGGCGAGACCGAAGGTGAAGTCCTTGAACCGATCCCAGCTGTCCGTGGTCGACAGCGTCATCTCGCCTTCAAGCGCGAGGCCGGCGGCCGGCGTGCCATAGAGGAAGCGGCCGTCGACGCTGACATTGGCTGTCTCGCCCTGCGCGATTTCCTTCTTGTCGGCCGTCAAGTCGAACTCGATGCGATCCGGCACGAAGTCTTCGACCAGGAACATATGGCTGGCGACCGGTGCCTGCTTGGGATCGGTGTAGATCGACACCGACCAGGTGCCGCGCATGGCGTTAGGCTCGAGCGACAGATCGACGGCATGGGCGCCGGCGGAAGCGCCGTCGCTGACGATACGGCGGTTCTCGACGCCATCGGGTCGGGTGAAGATGAAGGTCAGCGGCAGGTTCTCGACCGCCTTGGCGGCGCCGTCGCGCGCAAGGGCGGCGACATGGACGTCTTCGCCGGCGCGGTAGATGCCGCGCTCGGTCCAGGCATAGACGTCGAGCGCGCCGGGCGCGGCACGCCCGGCAACGCCGCGGTCCGACAGATCGAAACCGGCGCGGCCCATGTCGAGGAAGACGAAGTCGTTGTCGCCCTGCTTGGCCATCAGCACCGCCGGCACCATGCCGCCTTCGCCGCGCGTCAGGCCCGGGTTGAAAACGGCATGGCCCTCGGCGTCGGACGTCGCCGTGCCGAGGATTTCATTGTTCTTGGCAAGCAGCGTCAGTTCGGCGCCGGCAATCGGCTTGGCAGAGCCCAGCGAGCGGGCAAAGACGTTGAGACCGTCCTGGCCGGTATAAGTGGACAGACCGATGTCGGAAACGACGAACCACTGGGTGGCGCGCGAACCATAATCGTCGCTCTTGTCGTCGACCGGCTGGGCGGTCAGCACATAGACGCCGGGCTTGCGCTGCGGGATCGCTTCGTCGACCGGGAAGGAGGTGGTGACCTCCTTGTTGAGGTCGTTGGCGATGTCGAGCGTGCCTTCCCAGACCGGCTCGCCCATCTGGTCGGAAATGGTGGAAATGTCGTAGCCGTCGAGCTGATGCAGGAACTGGTAGCCGGACAGAAGCTGCGCCAGCGATCGGTCGCCGATGCGGTAGAGCTTCATCTTGGCGGCGCTCATGTTGACGGTGACGACCGGAATGCCGCGGCGGGCGCCGGCCGGCAGCACGAAGCTGTCGCCGGTGAAGCGGGCGGACGGGGCGCGGTCCTGGACATAGATCGACAGCACGACCGGAGCGGCAATCGTCTCGCCGATCGCGGCCGGCAGACCGGCGCGGAAGGTCACGTCATAGTGCTGGCCATGTTCAAGCCCTTCGACGCAGATCTGCTTGTCCTTGGCTTCGACAGCCTTGGGAGCGGCATTGTCGACGGTGACGAACTGCGAATAGTCGACGCCGGTCTTCACCAAGTCCTCGGAGAACTGGGCGCAGATGCGCGGCGAAGAGGAATCGGCATCGACGGAATGGTCGATGACGCGGAAACCCTTGCGTGCCTTGAGGTCGGCGTAGTCGGCCTGCACGGCTGGCGAGTTCACCAGCGCAAGGCTCGCCTCATAGGCCTGAATGGCCGGCCGGAAAAGGTCGCGCTTGTCGAGGCCGGCGGCAAGCAGCGCCAGCGCCTCGGCGCGGGTCTTTGCCGTGCGCACCAGCTTATAGGCGTTGAAGGCCGCCGAGGTGACGTTTGCCGGCAGGGTAGAGGGTTCGGAGGTGTTGGAAGCCGGCTGCACGCCGAGCGTCTCGCGCGCCAGCGCCAGCCAGAGCGCGCCGTCGTCGGGCAGGACAGACAGCGCCGCCTGGTATTTCTGCATGGCCAGGCGATGGTCGCCGGTCAGCGCTGCCTGCTCGGCCGCGGCTTGAAGTGCGGCCAGCCCTTCGGTCGGCTTGTCATAGGCCGGATCGGTCAGCTTGTTGCGGAA
Source organism: Mesorhizobium sp. WSM3866 (assembly GCF_002294795.1). Taxonomy (NCBI): domain Bacteria; kingdom Pseudomonadati; phylum Pseudomonadota; class Alphaproteobacteria; order Hyphomicrobiales; family Phyllobacteriaceae; genus Mesorhizobium; species Mesorhizobium sp. WSM3866. Next base: position 132,692 of record NZ_NSGC01000013.1, read on the forward strand.
CTGCTGGGCCTGATCGGCCATCCAGTTGGGGAAGAAGGCAAGTGGAGGCGGCGCGCCGATATCGGGGTCGCCATCGACGTTTGCGACTTTGCCGGCGACGGCGCCGCTGAAGGGTTTCAGCTGATTGTAGTCGGATTTGAGAAAGCACCATTTGGCCTTGGTGTTGTAGGTGAAGGCGCGGCAGGCGGGATCGCCGAGGCATGTGGTCTTGCATTGGTCGAGGCTGACATTCTGGTCGGACCTGAGGTCGAAACCGAAATAGTCGGAATTGTCAGTCGTCACGATTCGCCGGGCTTCGGCCGCTTGCGCGGCCCCGCTCAAGGCAAAGAACAGAAGAATGAGGAACGAGAAACCACGAGCCGCGCGCATTGCCATATCACCCTCCCGACATTGCAGCGTCCGGGCATGATCAAGCATCAAACAGGCTTGTCAACGCCGAACGCGGCAGGTTTTCAACCCGCCAACGGTTTCCATGCCGGCCACAGGCCGGTATTTCGACAGAACCTCCATGGGACAAGGGTTCACGCTTTCTTGCGAAGGCGCAAAAGGTGTGAATTCCAAGCCCGGTCTATTTCAGACAATTGGATTGTGGCCCCTTTACGAGCGTTTCAGAACTTCATTCCAATTTTAGTTTTGTCGTCTAGGTTAGCGTAATGCCGGCGTATGAAACGCAGATGTCAGGAGGGATCGCGCCAGGGCGCGGGCTTCCGCGCGCCCTGCTTTTGGCGCTCGTCTGCGCGGCCATGCTCGCCGGCGAAGCGCGGCCGGCGGCTGCTTTCGAGATTTTCGGCATCAAGCTTTGGGGCTCGTCCAAGGACGAGGATGCCGACATCATCGATCCGCTGCGCTATTCGGTGACCATGGACGCTCCCGATGCCGACAAGGATCTGGTCAAGAAACTGAAAGATGCCTCGGCGCTCAAAAATGACGAGGAGCATCCGGTATCAGGGTCGCTCGGCTTGATGGCCAAGGCGCGCAGCGACCGCGAGCAACTGGTTGCCGCCCTTTATGCCGACGCCCGCTACGAGGGCGTGGTCACCATCACCATAGAGGGCAAGTCCATCGACGAACTGCCGCCGGACGCCGAATTCAAGGGGCCGCAGCCCATTCCGGTGGTCGTCAGCATCGCCGCCGGGCCGAAATTCACCCTCGGCGACATCAGACTGAAAGGCGACGCGGCCGGCCTGGCGAGCGCCGATTTCGGCCTGATCGCGGGCGGCGACGCCAGTTCGGGTGCCGTGCTCAAGGCCGAAGCGGCGATCGTGCGAGCGCTCAAGGAAGAGGGCAGACCGCTAGCCCAGGTGACGGATCGCGAGATCGTCGCAGACCATGACACCTCAACGCTCGACGTGACACTGACGGTCGCGGCCGGCCCGGTCGCCGGCTATGGCGACACCACCGTCGAGGGTACCGAAAAGGTCGATCGCGACTTCACCGAATACATGACCGACCTAAAGCGGGGCCAGCAATATTCGCCGCAAGAAATTGACGATGCCCGCGATGGGCTGCTCGGGCTCGAAGTCTTCAACAGCGTGACCATCAAGGAGGGCGAGAGCCTCGACGCTCAAGGCAACATTCCGATCGACGTCCAGGTGAGCGAGCGCAAGCCGCGCTTTTTCGGCGTCGGCGGCACGTTTTCGAACACGGAAGGACTGGGGCTCGAAGGCTATTGGGGCCACCGCAACCTGTTCGGCCAGGCGGAGAAGCTGCGCATCGACGGCTCCATCAGCGGCATCGGCAGCAACAGCATTTCCGCGCTCAACTACAATGCCGGCATCATGTTCGAGAAGCCGGGGGTGCTCGGGCCGACATCGAAGTTCTTCACCGGCGTCAAGACCGTGTTGGAGCACCCCGACGCCTATGACCATTTCTCGGTCAAGGGCGACGTTGGAGTCTCCTACGACCTCGACAAGAGGCAGCGGGTCTCGGCCGAATTCGACCTCGACTACTCGAGGATCACCGACGCCTTCGGCAAGCACACCTATCTGATCGCCAGCATTCCGCTGCAATATGTCTATGACAGCCGCGACAACAAGCTCAACCCGACCAGGGGTTTCCGGGCGCTCGCCTATGCCGAGCCGAGCTACGACATTCTGAACGGCGCGACCTTCCTCAAGTTGAAGGGCGAAGGCTCGGCTTACCAGTCGCTCGATACGGCGAGCAGATTCGTCCTCGCCGAACGCGCCACGCTCGGCTCGATCGTTGGCACCGGGCTGCAGAATGTTCCGGCCGACAGGCGCTTCTATTCCGGCGGCGGCGGCTCGGTGCGCGGCTATGCCTATCAAGGTATCGGCCCGAAGGACACCGACGGCCAGCCGATCGGCGGCCTGTCCCTGTTCGAGACCTCGGTCGAGATGCGCATGGCCGTCACCGACACGATCGGCATCGTTCCGTTCGTCGATGCCGGCACGGTCTCGACCAAATCCTTCCCCGATTTCTCCGACGTCAAGGTCGGCGCCGGCGTCGGTCTGCGCTATCTTACGCCATTCGGGCCGCTGCGCATCGACGCCGCCGTGCCGCTCAACCGCGATCCGGGCGATCCGCATTTCGGCCTCTATGCCGGCATCGGTCAGGCGTTCTGATGATGAGGATATTCTGGCGCATCCTTCGTATCTGCCTCTACACGCTGCTCCTGTTGCTGGTGGTGGCGATCGGCGCGCTCGCCGTGCTGACCGGCACCGAAGGCGGCCGTCAGAATCTCGCCGGTCTGATCTCGAAGCTGGCCTCGACCGAGGACCGCAAGATCACCGTCAGCGGTATCGAAGGCATCTGGTCCGGTCAGCTCAGGCTCGATCATGTCGTGCTGGAGGATCGCACGGGGCCCTGGCTGGTGGCGCGCAAGGTGGCGCTCGACTGGTCGCCGACGGCGCTTTTGTCGCGCAACTTCAGCGCCGATCGCATCGAAGCCGAGCGCATCGAGTTGGCGCGGCTGCCACGAGCCGGCCAACAGCCGTCGCAAGGCGCATCGAACAGTCTGCCGGTCTCGATCGACGTCAAAGAGATCGAGCTGCCGGAGATCGCGCTCGGGCAAGAGCTCGCCGGCAGCGGGATTGCCGAACTTGCCGCCAAGGGTTCGCTCAAGGCCGATCCATCGCCGCTGGCGATCGACACGGTGCTCAAAGTCGCCCGCCGCGACGGCAAGCAGGGCAATGTCGACGCCAAGGTCCGTTTCGCGCCGGCCGACAACAAGCTTGACCTCGATCTCAAGGCGTCGGAGCCGGCCGGCGGCATCATCGCCAATTTGCTCAAGCTCCCCGATGCGCCCCCCGTTGATATCGTCGTCTCCGGCACGGGGCCGCTCGCCAATTGGAACGGCATCGGCACGTTCGTTGTCGATCGTCAGATCGTCGCCCAGCTCACCGGCCGCCATCAGTTGAGCGACAAGGGCCACTATATCGAGGCCAAAGGCGACGGCGAATTCGAGCGCTTCCTGCCGGAGAAGTTCAAGTCGCTGTTTGCCGGCAAAACGAATTTCGACGTGGCCGGGACGGCGACCACGACAGGCGGGATCGATATCGAGCGCGCAATTGTAGAGAGCGGCGCCGTGCACGGAACGGCCACCGGCAATGTCGACCCGAAGGGCGCCAGCGATCTTGCCGTCGAGCTCTCAGCCAAAGACAAGCCCGTCACCATCGACGTCGGCACCAGCGCGGTGCCGATCCTGGTCGCGGTCGAGAAGGCGACCGCACGCGCCTTTGGCGACGGCAAGGCGCCGATAGTCGACATCGGCACCTCGTTGGCCTCGATCGCCGTCGGCGGCACGCAGCTCAACAATGTGACGGGACAGGTCCATTCCGACGGCTTCGACGTCGCGACCCGCACCGGGCCGGTCAATGTCAAGCTCGCGGCCGCCGGCCTGAAGACCGACGTGGCGACCCTGGCGCCGCTGGTGACGGGCAAGCTAGCCGCTGATCTCGCCGGTTCGATCAGCCGCGACACCGTCACCGTCGACCAGGGCACGTTGCGCAGCGATGCGCTCAATGCCGCGCTGACCGCCGGCGTCTCGCTCGCCGACCTGTCGATGACGCTGAAGATGAACGCCGACGCCGTATCGAAGGCGCTGCCGCCGCAGATCAGCTCGCTGCTTGGCGAACGGGTGAAATTCTCGGCTACCGCGACCCGCGATCCGGAAGGCGCTTTCGCGGCCAACGAGCTGGAACTCACCTCCGGCTCGCTCAGCGCCAGCGGCACCGCCAGCGCGCAAGGCTCGGATATCAAGGCAAACGTCAAGGGAACGCTGGGCGATGTATCGGCGCTGTCGTCGCTGGCGGGCACGCCGCTTGCCGGCGGGGTCAATTTCGCGCTGACCGCCAGCGGTCCGCGCTGGGCGCCGGATTTCTCGGTGTCGGCCGACAGCGCCAGCCTGACGGCGGCCGGCCGCACGGTGAAGGACATCAAGCTCTCGGCGAAGGGCAAAGCCGACATCGCCAACCCCTCGGCCGATATCTCGCTGACGGGCAGCGTCGAGGAGCAGCCGCTCGACATCGAGGCGTCGTTGGTGACCGCCGCCGGCAAGCGCGCGATCAAGGGCCTCAGCCTTGCACTGGGCGACAACAAGGTTTCGGGCGACCTCGCGCTCGACGACCAGTTCCTGCCGGTTGGCACGCTGACGCTGGCCGTTCCCGATGTCGGCCCGCTGGCGGCGCTAGGCCAGACGGCAACCGGCGATATCAACGGCACGATCGCCTTCGCCAAGGATGGCGCGGCTCCGAACCTCACCATCAATGCGGCTAGCACATCGATCGCGCGCGGCGAAGTGGCGGCGAAAGCGATCACCGTCAATGCGCTGATCGCCAATTATCTCAAGGGACCGGCAATATCGGGCACGATCAAGGCCGACAGCGTCACTTCCGGCAAGACAGTGGTCAGCGGTATCGGCATCGACCTGAGGCGCGACGGCGACTGGACCAATTTTTCCGGCGGCGCGACGGCATCCGGCATTCCGGCCACCGCGACCGGGCGCGTGAAGATCGCCGACGGCAAGACCAGCGTCGAGATCGCGTCCGGCGAAGCGACCCTGCGCGGCATCAAGGCGGCGATCGCCGAGCCGTCGCGCCTCGCAATTGCCAACGGCGTCGCCAGCGTCGAGAAGCTTGCGCTCAATCTCGGCGGCGGCTCGGCGACCATTTCCGGCAGCGCCGGCCAGATCCTCGACCTGACGGCCAATTTCGCCAGCCTGCCTGCGGCGCTCGCCAATGATTTCGTGCCGGGCCTGGATGCCGCCGGAACGCTGGAAGGCACGGCACACCTCACGGGTCCGTCGGCCAATCCCGATATCGAGTTCGACGCCAAGCTTGCCGGCGCCGAGACCAGCCAGACCCGCCAGGCCGGACTTGGGCCGCTCAATCTGGATGCCGCCGGCAGCTACGGTCTGGCGAGCGGCCTGGCCCTGGACCATGCAACGCTTTCGGGCGACAAGATTTCCGGCAACGCCGCCGGCAGCTTGAATCCGAACGGCGTCAGCGATTTTTCGCTCGATCTGACGTCATCCGGACCCAGCCTGCCGTTGACGATCGGCAGCGCCGAAAGCCCGGTCAAGATCGAGGTCCAGTCATTGTCGGCAAAGATAGCCGGCCAAAGCACGCAGGCCCGCCTCGAGGCTTCCGCCATCCTGCCTTCGGTTGCCGCCAGCCAGGTGAATGTGGACGGCCTTGCCGTTGCGCTGCATTCGGATGCGTTCGATCTCAAGGGGCGGGCAGGCCCGGTCTCCGGGACGGTGTCGATCGACAGGATCGGCCTGGACAATCCGATGATCGCGCCGTTGGTTGCCGGCAAGGTTACGGCCGAGGTCAATGGCCGTTTGACGAGCGACGCCGTTGCCGTCAACAGCGGCTCGCTCAAGAGCGATGCGCTCAACAGCCAGGTCGCCGGCCGCATGTCGCTGCGCGACGGCGCCGTCGACCTCAATGTGAACGCCAATGTCGCTTCTTCCGCTTTGCCGGCGGCGGTGCGCGGCATGTTGGGCGAGAGCGCGCAATTGAGCGCCGCGCTGAAACGCGACGCCAACGGCAACGTCAATGTCTCCGGCTTGAAGCTCAACTCGGGCGCGCTGAGCGCCGACGGGCAGGCGAGCCTTGCCGACAAAAAGCTTGCCGCCGACATCAGGGGGGCGTTGAGCGACGTTTCGCTGCTGTCGAAAGACGCCAAGGGCGCCATCGCTTTTGGCCTGAATGCGCAAGGTCCGATTATGGCGCCCGACCTCTCGCTGACGGTGAACAGCGACAGGCTGTCCGTGGCGGCGCGCGAGATCACCGGACTGAAGCTCACCGCGACAGGCAAGGCGGATGCCGCCAATCCGGCGGCCGATGTGCAACTGACCGGCAATGTCGCCGGACAGCCGCTGCAGGGCAATGCCGTGCTTGCCACCGCCGCCGGCAAGCGCGCGATCAACGGGCTTCTGCTGTCGCTCGGTCCGAACAAGATCTCCGGCGACCTCGCGCTCGACGATCAATTCCTGCCAGTTGGCACGCTGACGCTGGCCGTTCCCGATGTCGGCCCGCTGGCGGCGCTAGGCGGCCAGACGGCAACCGGCGATATCAACGGCACGATCGCCTTCGTCAAGGATGGCGCGGCTCCGAACCTCACCATCAATGCGGCCAGCACATCGATCGCGCGCGGCGAACTGGCGGCGAAGGCGATCACCGTCAATGCGCTGATCGCCAACTATCTCAAGGGACCGGCAATATCGGGCACGATCAAGGCCGACAGCGTCACTTCCGGCAAGACGGTGGTCAGCGGTATCGGCATCGACCTGAAGCGCGACGGCGACTGGACCAATTTTTCCGGCGGCGCGACGGCATCCGGAATTCCGGCCACCGCGACCGGGCGCGTGAAGATCGCCGACGGCAAGACCAGCGTCGAGATCGCGTCCGGCGAAGCGACCCTGCGCGGCATCAAGGCGGCGATCGCCGAGCCGTCGCGCCTCGCAATCGCCAACGGCGTCGCCAGCGTCGAGAAGCTTGCGCTCAATCTCGGCGGCGGCTCGGCGACCATTTCCGGCAGCGCCGGCCAGATCCTCGACCTGACGGCCAATTTCGCCGGCCTGCCTGCGGCGCTCGCCAATGATTTCGTGCCGGGCCTCGATGCTGCCGGAACGCTGGAAGGCACGGCACATGTTACGGGCCCGTCGGCCAATCCCGATATCGAGTTCGACGCCAAGCTTGCCGGCGCCGAGACCAGCCAGACCCGCCAGGCCGGACTTGGGCCGCTCAATCTGGATGCCGCCGGCAGCTACGGTCTGGCGAGCGGCCTGGCCCTGGACCATGCAACGCTTTCGGGCGACAAGATTTCCGGCAACGCCGCCGGCAGCTTGAATCCGAACGGCGTCAGCGATTTTTCGCTCGATCTGACGTCATCCGGACCCAGCCTGCCGTTGACGATCGGCAGCGCCGAAAGCCCGGTCAAGATCGAGGTCCAGTCATTGTCGGCAAAGATAGCCGGCCAAAGCACGCAGGCCCGCCTCGAGGCTTCCGCCATCCTGCCTTCGGTTGCCGCCAGCCAGGTGAATGTGGACGGCCTTGCCGTTGCGCTGCATTCGGATGCGTTCGATCTCAAGGGGCGGGCAGGCCCGGTCTCCGGGACGGTGTCGATCGACAGGATCGGCCTGGACAATCCGATGATCGCGCCGTTGGTTGCCGGCAAGGTCACGGCCGAGGTCAATGGCCGTTTGACGAGCGACGCCGTTGCCGTCAACAGCGGCTCGCTCAAGAGCGATGCGCTCAACAGCCAGGTCGCCGGCCGCATGTCGCTGCGCGACGGCGCCGTCGACCTCAATGTGAACGCCAATGTCGCTTCTTCCGCCTTGCCGGCGGCGGTGCGCGGCATGTTGGGCGAGAGCGCGCAATTGAGCGCCGCGCTGAAACGCGACGCCAACGGCAACGTCAATGTCTCCGGCTTGAAGCTCAACTCGGGCGCGCTGAGCGCCGACGGGCAGGCGAGCCTTGCCGACAACAAGCTTGCCGCCGACATCAGGGGGGCGTTGAGCGACGTTTCGCTGCTGTCGAAAGACGCCAAGGGCGCCATCGCTTTTGGCCTGAATGCGCAAGGTCCGATTATGGCGCCCGACCTCTCGCTGACGGTGAACAGCGACAGGCTGTCCGTGGCGGCGCGCGAGATCACCGGACTGAAGCTCACCGCGACAGGCAAGGCGGATGCCGCCAATCCGGCGGCCGATGTGCAACTGACCGGCAATGTCGCCGGACAGCCGCTGCAGGGCAATGC
>NZ_NSGC01000014.1:0-138840 GCF_002294795.1 Mesorhizobium sp. WSM3866
GGCGCCGGCAAGAAGGCCGAGATCCAGGGCCGCGTTGCCCAGATCAAGCAGCAGATCGAGGAGACCACCTCGGACTATGACAAGGAGAAGCTGCAGGAACGTCTGGCGAAGCTCGCCGGCGGCGTTGCGGTGATCCGCGTCGGCGGTGCGACCGAAGTGGAAGTCAAGGAAAAGAAGGACCGCGTTGACGACGCGCTGAACGCGACCCGCGCGGCCGTGGAAGAAGGCATCGTTCCCGGCGGCGGCGTCGCCCTGCTGCGTGCTTCGCTGGCCATCACTGTCAGCGGCGTCAACTCCGACCAGACCGCCGGCATCGCCATCGTTCGTCGCGCGCTGCAGTCTCCGGCTCGCCAGATCGCGGCCAATGCTGGTGCGGAAGCCTCGATCGTGGCCGGCAAGATCCTCGAAAACAAAGGCGCGACCTTCGGCTTCAACGCCCAGACCGGCGAATATGGCGACATGATCGCCATGGGCATCGTCGACCCGGTCAAGGTCGTCCGCACCGCTCTCCAGGACGCAGCCTCGGTCGCCGGCCTGCTCGTCACCACCGAAGCCATGATCGCCGAAGCTCCGAAGAAGGAAGCTGCCGGCGGTATGCCGGGCGGCATGCCCGGCGGCATGGGTGGTATGGGCGGTATGGGCGGTATGGATTTCTAAGGTCCACGCACCTGCAACAATCTCGAGGGGCGGCAGCGATGCCGCCCCTTCTCTGCCGCGGAGCCAAGCCCGATCGCCCATTCGCAAGGCTACACACGGCGGCACTTTCACGGCGGACACCAATGACTGACTTCATTCTGTTCGCCCTTCCTTGCCCAGGCGGCTGACAGTGCATTAGGCCATGGCCTATGGCGCGATCTCCTTCACAGTGCTCCGTCGGTGTTCCGCCGGCGCAGGCTTCAGCGGCGGTTGCTCAGCGTCCGGGCTTGTCGTCCTGGTCGATGAGGATGCGCTGAACGGCTCCATCAAGATCCTCATATTGGCCACTTCTCAACGCCCATAGAAAGCCAGACAGCCCCAGTGCGCCCAAAAATAGGGCGACTGGTATGAGGTAGACGAGTGTCGTCATGACGCCCGCGCTGATGAGCGAATGCCGGAACGCCTTGCCGAAGAAGCCCTTGTCAGCTCGGCGAGCATAAAGCCCTGCAGCCTCAGCGCGTTTCCGATTACCAGCAGCGATGAGGCGGACATCGCGACCGCCGCGATTACCGGCGTGACGTGGCCGAGGATAGCGATCGGAACGGCAACGGCGTTGTAGATGATCGCGATGGCTATGTTCTGGCGGATCAGCCGCCCTGCCTTTCGCGAGACGCCCAGCGCAAGGGGTACCGCCGAAAGGCTTTCACGCAGGAACACGAAATCGGCGGCGTTGCGGCCCACATGGGCGGCGGTGGCTGGAGCGATCGAGACGTGCGCCGCGCCCAGCGCTGGGCTGTCGTTGAGCCCGTCGCCCACCATCAGGACCTTGTGGCCGGCCTTTGTCAGCACTTCGATCCGCTCAGCCTTCCCGGACGGCAGCAGCGCCGAAACAAAACTGTCGATGCCCAATATTCTTGCGACATCGCCACAGGCGTCTGCGGTATCGCCCGACAGCATTTCGACCGAAACCCCGGCATCGTTCAACTGCGCCAAGGCAGCCCCGGCATCGGGGCGCAAGGCATCCTCGAAAACGAAGGATGCGACAATGCCCCCGTCTTTCGTCAGAACTGTTCCGCCATGCCCGCTTTCGCCATAGGTTCGGGCCTTACATCTAGCCCATCGGCGCCGGCCCAGCCGCCAGATACTTCCGGCGACAGTGGCTTCAATTCCAAACCCCGGATGCTCTGTGACGGCATCGAACTTGTGCTGCCCCCCAGCAGCGGCAAAACCGGCTATGGCCTTTGAAAACGGATGACGCGAATGCGCGGCCATATCGGCGGCGATCGCCAGCACGGCCGGATCGATCGACGACGCATTGACGAGCCGGGGCTGTCCGAGCGTGAGCGTTCCGGTCTTGTCGAACACCGCCGTATCCATCGCCGCCAGGCGCTCCATGGCCGAACCGTCCTTGACCATGATGCCGCTTTCGAACAGACGCCGCGCCGCGACCACCTGCACGATCGGCACGGCGAGGCCGAGCGCACATGGACACGTGATGATGAGAACGGCAATTGCAGTCGTCATTGCCAGGTGCCAGTCGCCGACCGCAACCATCCAACCGATGAATGTTATTAAGGCCGTGAGATGGACCACCGGAGCATAGAGGGCGGAGACACGATCGGCGATGCGGCGATAGGGCGAGCGGCCGCCCTCCGCCGCCTCCATCAACCGAACCATTTCCGCCAGGAACGAGTCCTTCGCGGCGGCTGTCGCCTCAATCGTGAGCGAGCCGGTAAGGTTGAGTACCCCAGCCTGCACGAGGACGCCTGGCGCCACGTTTCTGGGCGTGCTTTCGCCGGAGACCAGGGAGCAGTCGAGATCAGATGATCCCCGAATGATCTGTCCGTCGACAGGAATCCTTTCGCCCGCTGCGATGAGCAGCTGCATTCCCGGTTCGATCTCGACAACCGGCAGGTAGTCGCGCGCGCCCTCGCCGCGCAGCACCATGGCACCACGCGCCGCCAGCTGCGACAGACCGTTTACGGCGGTCCGGGCCCGCTCGCGCATGACATGATCGAGCGTACGCCCAATTAACAGGAAGAATAGCAGCGATACCGACGCGTCGAAATAGGCGTGATCGCCATGATTGATCGTCTCATAGAGACTCATGGCGTAGGCCAGCGACACCCCGACCGCGATCGGCACGTCCATATTCATGCGGCCGTGGCGCAGCGCGTTCCAGGCCGAGCGGAAGAAAATGCCGCCGGCGAAGGCAAGCGCTGGGAGGGCGATCAGCGCAGAGACCCAGTGGAACAAGTCGCGGGTCGCGCCTTCGGCGCCGGACCAGACCGAGACCGAAAACAGCATGATGTTGCCCGCCGCAAAACCAGCAACCGCGACCGCGCGGATCAGTTCGGATAATGTCTTGTTCTTGTCGCCGACCTCGGGGTCGAACAGATGCACCTGGTAGCCTAGCCGCCCGAGCGCGAGGACGAACGGTGGCACGTCGTAACCACGCCATCTGACCGAGACCCGTTTCGTCGACAGGTTGACGCGGGCGCTCTCGACGCGATCGAGCTTTCCCAAAGCCTTCTCGATCGTCTGGATGCAGGCTGCGCAATGAACTGTCGGAACTGAAAGGTCGATCTGGCGAAGATCATCGCCAACCAAGTGGCTCGCCAATCTGATCTCCTGGCCAGACGGCAGGACCGATGTGGTACCGGTCAGATCCATCGGCAGTTCCGCGCCGGGTGCACAGCAGCTCATTGCAGCGCTCCTTGCGAAATCATGATCCGGCGAACGTCGCGATAGGGCTCCGCGAGTCCGACGTCGGCATCGACTTCGACGATCCAGACGCCATCCTCAGGCACATCCTGTCCTGCAAACTCCTGAGCCGAAGCAAAGGCAAGAGTGACGGACTTGTCCTTGGCCTCATAAGCGGGATGACGAAACAGTATCTTCACGCCATGCACGGGAACCTGCTTGCCGGTGGCATCGCTTAAGCTGTAGCGGACCTCACTCCGAGCGATCGTCAGGTTGCCGGTCCAGCCGAGTGCCGCCTGCGCGCGCCCTTCCTCGGCCTTTTTGTTGAATAGCTGACTGGCCACATAGGTGTTCTCGACGACAAGACCGGTCCAGCTTTTGCTAGCGAGCGCCGCCATGGTCAGGTTGACGGCGACAACCACGCCGAAAAAGCCGAGAATGGTGAGCAGCATATGCCTGCCGGTGAACTCACGCGTATTTCGCGTATGGGTGCTCATCTGGCGATCTCCGGTGCGTTGAAGGTGGCCGTGTATTCGTCCGATTCGAAGTTCGCCTTATCCTCGACCCGGAACTTGAAGGTTTGTGCAACATGTCGCACCTCACCCGCTGGCTGGCGCACGAAAATTTTCAGTATCTTCAGCCGGTCGGGTTCGACCGCGATGCTGGAGAAGCGAGCTGCCGGCAGATCACTGCCGACGACGCTCATTTCGGCTCCCTGCAAGCCCTGCAACGCGACAATGATTGTCCTTGGCTCGGGGATCATGTTGAGCAGTTTGACAGTATAGCCATTGCGGATCGAACCGTCGGACAGCGTCACGAACTGTGGATTGCGGTCATGCAGGACGTTCAGTTCGAGCCTATCGCGCGTCAGCAGCGAATAGAGCAGGCCCAGCCCGATCATCGACCACAGGCCTATGTACACGTAGGTGCGCGGCCGAAAGATCTTGCGAATGTGAAAATACGCCACCTGATCGCAGAAGGTGCCGACAGCAGTCCTGACCAGCGACGGATTGATCGAACTGGAGCCGCCTGCTGTCGCCAGCATCATGTTGGCATTGTAGTCAAAGAGCGTTGCGTAGGAGATCAGCCCACGCTCCTTGCCGAGCTTGTCCATGACGCCGTCGCAGGTGTCGATACACAGCGCGCAGGTGATGCATTCGAGCTGCTGGCCGTCGCGAATGTCGATCCCCATGGGGCACACCGCGACACAGGCATTGCAATCGACGCAGTCGCCGAGCCGCTGCCCGACCGCGTGGGCCTTCTTGGCGTGCCTCGAACGAGGTTCGCCGCGCCAGTCATTGTAGGTGACTGTGAGCGAATTCTCGTCGAGCATGGCAGCCTGGATGCGCGGCCACGGGCACATGTAGGTGCAGACTTGCTCGCGCATCAGCCCGCCGAACGTGTAGGTGGTCGCCGTCAGCACCGCGATGGTGACGTAGGCGACCGGAGCGGTGGTGCCGGTGAATACCTCGCTGATCAGCGTTGGCGCGTCGGCGAAATAGAGGATCCAGGCGCCGCCGGTGGCTGCCGCTATGACCAGCCAGATGGCGTGCTTCGATACGCGCAGTACCAGTTTACGCACCGTCCATGGGCCGGCGTCGAGCTTTATGCGGGCATTGCGATCGCCTTCGATGGCTCGCTCCACCACCACGAAAAGATCGACCCATACCGTCTGCGGGCAGATATAGCCGCACCAGGCGCGGCCGACGGTGGACGTGATCAGGAAGAGGCCGGTTCCGGCCATCATCAAAAGGCCGGCGACATAGTAGAATTCCTGCGGCCATATCTCGATGAAGAAGAAATAGAAGCGGCGGTTGGCAAGATCGATCAGCACGGCCTGATCAGGAGCAAACGGTCCTCGATCCCAGCGCAGCCAGGGAGTCAGATAGTAGATGCCCAGCGTGATCGCCATCACGAGCCACTTGAAGCGGCGGAAGCTACCCGAGGCGCGCTTGGGGAAGATTTTCTTGCGCGGTGCATAGAGCGGCTGTCGTGTCTTGGCGGAGTTAACCACTTTTGCCTCGAGCCGCTCCATCTGCGTTTTATCCGGCACCTGTATCTCCACTTGCCCACGGCTTATGCATCGTTGTGCGGCGGACTTGTCCGCGTCGACAGACGTCCGCTCTTGCAGCGAGCCCGCTTCGCCGAATGGGACCGCGTCGCCTTGCAGCAGGGTACAACTCGCCGCATGCCGGAATGGTGTCGAGGCCCGGCAAAGCCGGGCCTCGTCGCTTGGCGGGGGAGGGCTGAGAATAGGCTTCCGTTCCTATTCTCCGCCGCCAAGCGAATGCACATAAACCGCAATTTCCTTAACCGTGGTCTCGCCGAGACGCCCGATCCAGGCCGGCATGACGCCGTGCTTCGGCGCACGGACCTGGACGGCGACGGCTGTCTCGCCCGATCCGTAGAGCCAGATCGCGTCGGTCAGGTCGGGTGCGCCGAGTTCCCTGTTGCCTTTCGCATTGTCGCCGTGACAGGCGACGCAGTTTTCTGCGAAAATCTTGGCGCCGGGTTGAATCAGACTTGCATCGCGGACCTTGCCGGAAAGGCTGGCAACATAGGCGCTCACCTGTGCGATCTGATCGGCGGTGATGATGTCGCCGAAGGCCGGCATTTCCGACAGGCCCGTGTCCGGATCTGACGCGAAGCGGATGCCGTGCGCGATCGTTTGCTGGATCTGCTCGGTCGTGCCGCCCCACAGCCAGTCATCGTCGTTCAGGTTTGGAAAACCTTTCGACCCTTGGGCGCCGGAGCCATGGCACTGCGTGCAGTTGACCTTGAATGCGGCGCCGCCGGCCGCGACCGCGAATTCGCGCAAGGCGTAGTCCGACGCAATTTCAGAGACGCTTTTCGAGTCCACCGCCGCGGCGTATTTGCCTTTCGCCGCTTCCGCCGCCGCCAGCTCATTCTTGGCATCGTTGCGGCTGGAATATCCAAGCACACCCTTGGTTGCGGAAGACAGCATGGGCCAAGCGGGATACGCGATTGTATAAGCCACCGCCCAACCGACGGTGATGTAGAAGGTTATCACCCACCATCGGGGCAATGGGTTGTTGAGCTCCCTTATCCCGTCCCATTCATGACCGGTCGTTGAGATGCCCGAGACTTCGTCGATGTGCTCGTCGCTCATGTTCGGTCGCCCTTGAGTGGAATCTGGGCGGCTTGCTCGGCCTGTGTTTTGCCGCCGGGACGCAAGGCAAAGGCAATGCTGCCGACGAAGAAGAGCGCCATAGCAAGCAGACCCCAGCTGTCCGCGGATTCCCGCATCAAATCATAGCTCATTGCGTCCCCCTCAGCGGTAGCCGGCTGCATCGTCATAGGTCTTGAAATCGACCAGTGTTCCCAGCATTTGCAGATAGGCGACGAGGGCATCCATCTCGGTCACCTGCTGCGGATTGCCGTCCAGATCGCCGACCTTGGCTTTCGGATAGCGTTTCTCGAGGCCGGAGCTATCGGCATTCGGGTCGGCCTGGGCCATTAGATCGGCATTGGCGTGCGCGATCATGTCATCGGAGTACGGGACGCCAACACCCGCGTTCGCAACCAGATGTGTCGAGAAGTGTTTCACCTCGATCGGAGCGTCCTTCAGGAAGGCATAGCGAGGCATGATAGATTCCGGCACCACCGAACGTGGATCCACAAGGTGCTGAACGTGCCATTCGTTGGAATAGCGGTTGCCGACTCGTGCAAGGTCAGGGCCGGTGCGCTTCGAGCCCCACTGGAAGGGGTGGTCGTACATGGACTCAGCCGCCAGGCTGTAGTGGCCGTAGCGTTCGACCTCGTCCCGGAAAGGCCTGATCATCTGGCTGTGGCAGAGGTAGCACCCCTCGCGCACATAGATGTTGCGTCCGGCAAGTTCGAGCGGCGAGTAGGGACGCATGCCCTCGACCTTCTCGATCGTGTTGTCGAGATAGAACAGCGGTGCAATTTCGACGATGCCGCCGACGGTGACGACAAGAAGAGAGCCAACGAGAAGCAGCGTGGCGTTCTTCTCGATGATCGCGTGTTTGTCTGTCAAGCCCATTGTCTGGCTCCCTATTCGGCCGGCCGAAGGGCGGGCTCGGAACCCGGCATTGGTTGCTCTTCGCGCTGGTATCCGAGGATGGTCATGGTGATGTTCCAGGCCATGATCATGGCACCGGAGAGGTACATGGCACCGCCGATGGCACGCATGACGTAGTAGGGATGCATGGCCGCGACGGTTTCGGCGAAGGAGTAGACGAGGAACCCCTGCTCGTCGTATTCGCGCCACATCAGGCCTTGCATGATGCCGGACACCCACATCACCGCGGCGTAGACGACGATCCCCAGCGTCGCCAGCCAGAAGTGCCAGGTGACGAGCCGCAGCGAATAGAGTCGGTCACGGTTCCACAGTTTCGGCACCATGTAGTAGATCGCGCCGAACGAGATCATGCCGACCCAACCGAGCGCGCCGGAATGGACGTGCCCGATGGTCCAATCCGTGTAGTGCGACAGGGAATTGACCGTCTTAATAGACATAATCGGACCCTCGAAGGTCGACATGCCGTAGAAGGCGACTGCCATCACCATCATGCGGATGATCGGATCAGTGCGCAGCTTGTCCCAGGCGCCCGACAGGGTCATCAGGCCGTTGATCATGCCGCCCCATGACGGCATCCACAGCATGATCGAGAACACCATCCCGAGCGTCTGCGCCCAGTCGGGTAAGGCGGTGTAATGCAGGTGGTGCGGGCCGGCCCAGATGTAGAGAAAAATGATCGCCCAGAAGTGGATGATCGACAGCCGGTAGGAATAGACCGGGCGGCTCGCCTGCTTGGGCACGAAATAATACATCATGCCAAGGAAGCCGGCCGTCAGCAAGAAGCCGACCGCATTGTGGCCATACCACCATTGCGTCAAGGCGTCCTGGACGCCGGAGAAGGCGGAGTAGCTCTTCGAGCCGAGGAAAGAGGCCGGCATCGACAGGTTGTTGACCACATGCAGCATCGCGATGGTCACGATGAAGGATAGATAGAACCAGTTGGCGACGTAGATATGCGGTTCCTTGCGCTTCAGGATGGTGCCGAGGAACACGATGAGATAGGCAACCCAGACGATGGTCAGCAAGAGGTCCACGTACCATTCGGGTTCGGCATATTCGCGGCCCTCGGTGATGCCGAGCAGGTAGCCGGTCGCGGCCATGACGATAAACAGCTGGTAACCCCAGAAGACGAACCAGGCCAGATTGCCGCCAAACAGCCGGGCGCGGCAGGTGCGCTGGACAACATAGAGCGATGTGCAAAGCAGTGCGTTGCCGCCGAAGGCGAAGACAACTCCCGATGTGTGCAGCGGGCGCAAACGGCCGAAATTGAACCAAGGGCCGATATTAAGCTGAGGGTACGCAAGCTCCAGCGCGATGAGCACGCCGACGAGCATGCCGACGACGCCCCAGAACACCGTCGCGATGGCGCCGTAGCGGATTGGACCATCCACATAGGCGGATGGGTCGATCGGCGCCGCGGGCTTGAAATCCGTATTGCGCAGCAGGATCGCAGTGAAGCCAGCCACGGCGAAGAACAAAACCCACATGTGCTGGCGAAAAGGTTCATCCACCCCCAGGCCGGCAGCTACGAGGGCGCCAAAGGCAAACAGGCTTAGAAGGACGATCTCCGTGCCAAATTTCATGACATGTCCCCGACCAGGATTCCAATGCGCGACGCTAAACCGCGGTGCATTAATTCCCTAGTTGCCGCCTGCTTGCCCTGATCTATGTCAGAGCCGCACGATTTTGCTTCGGGCAGCATCGAGTTCGGTGAATCAGAAGGTGGCGATTTGAACGAGGAAACGCAGCACGGGCGACCCCACTCACGGACAAGTGCAGCTTCCTCGCGTCGGGCCGGCACAGAGGCGATTCCGGGCGAGGTCATGAAGCGTGCCCATCGGGAAAAGCTGAATCTCTGCGACTCACTGGAAAGCATTGCCGATGCACTGCCGAACGTCGACCGCCTCAAATGTCTTGGAACGGCCAAGAAAATCGTTCCGCTGCTCCGTGACATTCATGGGTTTGAGGAGACGGTGGTCTTCCCTGCGTATGAGGCGCAGTTGACGCCGGCCGAGGGCAAACTTGCCTCTACCAGCCGGTTGCGCGTCGAGCACCTTGAGGATCAATGCTTCGCTAGCGCGGTGGCCGAAACGCTCCTAGCGATAGGTCATGGTAATCCGATAGAGAGCCCGGAAGCTGTCGGGTTCATGCTACGAGGCTTCTTCGAAGGCTTGCGGCGACACATCGCTTTCGAACGCGAGCACGTCCTGCCGCGGATCGCAATAAGCGACGCAGGCGCTTAGGTCTCAAAGGCCGGTTGCCGCGAGCCTCGGCCGCCGCAGCGCTGCTCCAGCCGGATCATGCTGTCCACCGTTACATGGCGGTTGTTCTTGATCCGGATCACGCCGTCAGCCCGCAACCGCGTAAGCTGGCGGCTCACGGTCTCGTTCGTCAGTCCAAGGAAATCAGAGATGTCGGCACGTGTCAGGGGCAGATCGAAGCATGAGGACCTAGCCGCCGGGTCGATACTGGAATCCATATTCTGGGCGATCATGACGAGAAAGCTCGCCACCTTCTCGGGTGCGGTCTTGCGCCCGAGAGTCACCATCCATTCAAGTGCCTCGTCGAGTTCGTTCAGCGTCTGCTTGAGCAAGCGAAGCTGGAGTTCCGGTGATTCCTTCATTATCCGTTCAACGGCCGCCTTCGGAAACGAGCACAGCGAGACGGAGGTTGCCGCTTCCACATTGATCGTGCTTTTCACCTTGAAGGGCCGGCCCAGAAAATCCGGTGCGAACCGAAGACCGACAATCTGCTGGCGGCCGTCCGAAAGGCACTTCGTCAGCTTCACAACGCCTGAAAGCATGTTTGAATAGCTGTCAACAGCCGCGGCGTCGGCGATCAGTTCGACCCCCGGCTCGATTTTGTGCCGCGACGAAGTCTTGGCGAGCCAAACCAAATGGTTTCGATCGAGCGCACCACAGATCCCGCGATGCCGCGCGGCGCAAGACAGGCAAAGAACGGGAATGCCGGAACTGTGAATGTCCTGCTGTACTGTCATTACGCTCGCGCCATCGATCCCAAGTTCGGCAGGATAGCAAGCGATGGCAGAGAAATCCTTGCGGCAGTTTGTCCGTGCGGAGGCTGACCGAAATCAGGGCTTTGACTCTTTGACGAGTCCAGACTTCCGGCGAGGCAAAAACGACGGACCACCAATGAGACCGGAATTAGCTGCCAGGCTTGGCGAGACATAGGGCGCCACTTTATGATCCTTTGACGACGCGTGTATTCCCAATGGGGGTCGCATGGCAGAGGAGGCCCGCCGGAACCCGCAGGCAGGGCTCCAGTTTGTATCCGCTCAGGACCTTGGATTGTTCGTTTGGCGATTCTTTCACTGAATGTCAGCGACGCACCCCATTGCGGCTCCGCTACTCAGCCTTCGATAACTCGGAACCTGAACCTGACACGCGTCGCAATTTCTCTGACATGCCGGCGGCAGGCAAGCTTTCCTTTCTGGCCCGGGCAAACGCGCGATCGCCTTCCAAGAACCCGACCAGCATGAATGGGATGAGCTCAGCTACTGTCTCAGACTCATTATAGGTCTGTCGGTAAAGCGCCGCGTAGTCCTTCAGTGCTTGGCTGAGGCCCGCGCTGACGGTGATGGTGATCTTGGAAGGCGTCCGGTCCGGAAGCTTTCCTAACTTCAAGTTCGCCATGAGCGGCTCCTATTCAATTTGTGTATGGTCGTAGCACGAGGTCCTTGTGCACGATGACGCGCAGCGGCCAACCAGGACGGACAATAATGGTGGGTTGAATATTGAGGTTTTTTTCGGTGATGCGCTGGCCAGCTTGACTGACGTTCTGCTGAGTGGATTCGCGGATTGCCTTGAGCAGATCGCTTTCGTTGTCCCCAAAGCTCAACTCGGTGCCGACGCCCAACAGCGTGGCTAGAGCAACTCCCTTGATCAGCTGCCAGGTGTGGAAATCCACCTGGTCCTCCAGCCCTGCATAGCCGGCAGTATCTGTCGCTGGCAGATTGTCGATTTCAATCGACGACCCGTCGGGCATCACGATGCGCTGCCAGACTAGCAACGCGCGCTTCTGTCCAAAAGCGACGACACTGTCATAGGTGCCGATGAGCCGCGAGCCCTGCGGGATGAGCAAGGTGCTGCCGGTGACTGTGTCCTCCACATTCTCGGTGACCTGTGCAACCACGAGGCCAGGCAGGTCGGAATTGATGCCGGTGATGAGGCTTGCGGCGATCACGCTGCCGGCCATCAGCTGGTGGGGCGAAGCCGGAGTCTGCAGCGCGTGCGGATTATAGATCCCATTTGTGCTCTGCTGGCTGACGAAGTCGAGCTTGCGCTGCTGATTGTTCTGATCACCCTCAGCCGGTGCAACGGAAGCCTTGGCGTCTCCCGCATCGGGTTGTGCAAGTGGTGCTTCAAACGGCGGCCGCGCTCCCTGCGCATTGTCGGCGACCTTCGTTTCCCTGGGCCGGTTCTCGATCCGGAACATGACTTGCGACTCACGTGCCTCGATCGCCTGCTGGGCAAGCCGGTCCTCCTCGGCGGAGGCCTCCTGCCCCGGGGCGATGCCAAGCTGTCGCTGGCGTTCAAGAATGGGGCGGCCGAGATCGCCGGGCAGAGGTGGCCCAAGCACGGCAAGCTTCGGCTTCATTACGGAATAGTCCTTGGGAAGCGTTTCAAGTCCCTCCGCGGTTGGCTTACGTTCGGTGTTGTAGAGGTCTTCCGCCTGCTCTCTGATGCGCAACGCCGTCCCCTGAAGCGCTATCATCGTGACGCCCAGAATTGCGCCAGATCCAAGTGCAGCGATGGCGACGATCACGCCGCGTCTGAACCGCACCGCGCGGCGAGGAGAAGCCCGCAACTGCAGCTGCTCGGGATCGAGTTTCGGCGGTGCATCTGGTGGGAAACTGTCGGTCATGAGTGCTCCCCTCACCTGCTGGACCGCGCGAAGAGCGGTATTCGCCGCGGCGGTTGCCGGCCGTCGATCCTGGTGATGCGGACCACTTGCTGCTGCTTGACGCCGAGGCGCAATTCGGCGGCGGCAAAGAGACGATCGACGATGTAATAGTTCCCGCGCATGCGGTAATTGACGAGCTGGTTGCTCCCGTCAGCACCGACGATGAAGAGTGGCGGTGCCTCACCCTGATCAATGCGCCGCGGGAATTCGATATAAACCTTGTTGCCGTCGTCGAAGGCACGCATCGGCCGCCAAGGCGGCGTGTCACCGTTTATCGAGTAGCGGAAGCGAATGCTTTCGAGCGCCACATTTGAAGCTGCCGGCATGGCGGCGTCGGCCTGCGCATTCCGCTGGCGTAACGCGATGATCTGGTCTTCGCTGTAAGTCCAGGAGATCGCCGCCATGGCAGTCTTTTCGGTACTTTGAAGCTGCAAATGGTATGTGCGCCGTTCCGTGGTGATCACCAGATTGGTGCTAAGCGCCGGGGCGAACGGTTTGACCAGCACATGGGTGCGCTGATTGTCACCGGTGCCGCTGACGGTGTCGCCAATCACCCAGCGCACGGTGTCACCAGCCGACACGGCTGTTAGCTTCTCGCCCGGCTGTAGAGCGATATCGGTGACGCGCTCCGGCGCGGCGTAGAGCTGATAAAGTGCGCCGTCGGTGAAGGGATAGACCTGGACCGCATTGACATAGCCATATCTCGTGGGTTGCTGCGTCGCCGCCTTGTTGGCATCGGTTACCCTTTCTTCAGGGGAGCGCTTTTCCTCAGCGATCTTATCCGGATCGGGCTGCAACTGGCCCGGTAGCGGTAGCGGCTTTGGGACCTGGACAATCTTCACCGATTTCTCCGGCGGCTTTTCGATCGCAGCTGGTTTGAAATCGGCAGCATCGTAGGAAATCTCAGGCGGTGGCACCGGCTTCGAGGCGCAAGCGGGAAGGACGGCTGCTGACGCGAACAGGAGTAGCGCGGCACGGAATGATGGGACTCTATTTGTCATTTGCAGGCTCCTTCGGGGAAACGAATGTTGGCGCGGCGCTGTCGAGCTCACGCGACCAGTCGATGGCGTTGATGAAGACGCCGAGCGGGTTGTTGCGCAGCTGGTCGGTATTGCTCGGGGGGCGGATCACGATGGTGAGGATCGCGGTCCAGCGCGTCGTGCTGGCAAGGCTGCCGCGCTCAAAAACCTGCTCAGTCCATTTGACCTGAAACGAGCTGTCGGAAGCCCTGATCACGCTGGTCACTTGCACCGACACGCTGCGCGTGCCGATCTTACCGAAGGGGTCGTTCGACTTGGCGTACTCGTTGAGGAAAAGCGCCGCCCGGTCCGTGGCAAAGTCGTAGGCCGCAAGCCAGTTCTGCCGTACCAGCACTGGGTCGGTGGAGATCGAACGGACATTCTGGATGAAGCGGCCGAGATGCCAGGCGATCTGTGCATCGGACGGCTCGTAGTCCCGGATTGCCGGTGCAACGGCGCGCGCCTCACCGAAGCGGTCGACCTCGACGACGTATGGCACGACACGGCTCTGCATCGACTGCCACACGAGTCCGCCGGAGAGCCCAGTCGTCAAAGCCAGGCAGCCAAGAGCCATCAGCCGCCAATTCCGGGCCTGCACCCGCGATGAGCCGATGCGCTCATCCCACAGCTGGGCGGCCTTCTGATATGGCGTGACCGGCTCGGGCGTCTTGCCGTAACGTTGAACGGGTCGCTTGAAGAGCATCTAGTCGTCCTTGTCATTGAGAGAGGGATTGGCGGTGCCGCCCGGTCTGTCACCGTCGCGGACGGCTTGGACGGCGGCGTGGCGATGGGCACGAGCGGTCTGTTCGGCGCGCATGCGTCTCGCCCAATTGGGCGCGGTAGTAGGAGCAGAACCGGCCGGACCTCCGGTCATTGACGCGGTCGGCGCACCGCCGCTGGCGGTCCATGCGGCTTCGCGCCCGGCATTGACGCCAGGCCCGAAGCTCCCCGCAGCAGATCCTGCTGCTCGCATCGCGGCGCCGCCGGCGGCGCTTGCCACACCCTGCATTCCAGCAGCCACACCGGACAGGCCGGAGTCGGGCGAGGTTGCTCGTCCTAGCTGCCAAGCCGAGGAAGCTGCCGAGCCCACGGTCGTGCCGGCTCGGACGGCGGCAAGCCCGCCGCCGGTTGCCAAGCGCACACCGGCAAAGGCAGCTCCCCCGGCAACGAGCGCCGATCCGGCAGCGGCCGCCGTGGTCCCGAGCGCGGCGCCGGCCCCGAGCTGCGGTGCGCCAGAGACTAGGCCCGAGGCGATCCCAGGGCCGAAGATTCCGAGCCCGAGAAGCGCCAGCGCGCCCAGCACCTGTGACATGGCCGCCGCCAGATCCGGCTCCTTGCCATGGAGCGCCGAAGCGAACTCGCCGAAAAGCGTGGAGCCGATACCGACGATCACCGCGAGCACCATCACCTTAATGCCCGACGAGATGACATTGCCGAGAACGCGTTCAGCGAGAAACGCCGATCGGTTCCAGAGCGCGAAGGGCACAAGTACGAAGCCAGCCAGGGTGGTGAGCTTGAACTCGAGGATGGTGATGAAGAGCTGGATCGACAGAATGAAGAAGGCGATGATGACCAGGAACCAGGCTATGAGCAGCACGAAGATGGTGAGCGCGTTGCCGAAGATTTCCGGGAAGCCAAGGAGCTGGCTCGCCTGATCGAGAAGCGGCCAAGCGCCCTCGAAGCCGGTCGCGGCAATGCGGCCTGGATGCAGGAGATTGTCGGCGGAGAGATTGCCGGAGGATGCGTTGATGCCGAGGCCGGCAAAGGAGCGGTAGATGGTGTCGGCGAGGTTCTTGAAATTGTTCAGGATGAAGGCGAAGACGCCGACATAGAGCACCTTGCGGATGAGGCGGCCGAGAATGTTGGGCTCGCCGCCGAATGCCCAGGCCAGGCCGGCAAGTGTGATGTCAATGCCGATCAGGATGGTGGTGAGGAAGGCGACGTCGACCGAAAGAAGACCGAACCCGCTATCGATATAGCGGATAAAAGTCTCCATGAAGCGATCGATGACGCCAAGGTCGTTCATGCCGCCGCCTTCCTCATGTTGAAGTGCCAGTGATCAGTTGCCGGGATAGGCGGTGCCGGTGCCCAGGAAGCGTTTTGTCGTCTGTCGGGCAGCTTCCTCGGACTGCGCCTTGCGGGCGGCATCCTCGGCCTCGGCGCGGAACTGCGTCGCAAGCAGCGTCTGGATCTGCATCTGCTGCTTGGTCGAAAGCGCGATCAGCTGATTGGTGGCTTGGCTTGCCTGAAGCGCACCGGCCGCGCCTTGGCTGCGGTTGACAAGGTCGGCAAGCAGGTCGCCATCGCCGCGGACATTCTCAACAATTTGCGACTGGACACCCATGGTCTGGCGGAACGCCTGCATGGCACTCTGCCAACGCTCGCGAGCCGCGCTCGCCACGTCGCTGACCTTGATCGTGGCGTCGTAGCTTTCTGGATACTGCTGGCGCCACTGGTCCTGGAGCTTGCCGACATCGAAGCTCAGGCCACTCGCCTGGTCCATCAGCCCGTCGATCCGTTGCAGCGAACCGGTAAGCTGGCCAACCGAGGAAAAGTCCATGCTCTGAAGATTGCGCGCCATGTTCTGCAGCATGGTCGCCTGGTTCTGCAGCGACTGGATCTGGTTGTTGATCTGCTCCAACGCGCGCGCGGCCGAGAGCATGTTCTGCGTATAGTTCGATGGATCGAAGACGATCAGGGCATAGGCTGGCTGGACATAGTCGGCCAATGGCTTGGCGATTAGGGAAAGAGTGATCAGGCTGGAGAGAAGGCGGCGTCGCATCATGACGATTGCTCCATGTCAGGTTGAGGGAATTGCTGGAGATGCTCGGCGGCCCAACCGAGGCCACGCGCATCGAGAAATCGGGAGGCAAAATTCTCCTGCCCGTCTTCGGACAAGACGCTGTCGATCAGCGTCTGTGTGGCTGGGTCGGAGGCGCCGCAAAGTGCGAGTGTGATGGGACCCAAGCCCAGCTCGAAGAGGCGGTTGCCGCGACGCGACTGCAGATAGTACTGCCGCTTCGGCATCGCGCGGGCGACCATTTCGATCTGCCGTTCGTTCAAACCGAAGCCCTCATAGGCCGCTCTCGCCTGTGGCTCCACGGCGCGGTCATTCGGAAGAAAAATCCGCTGCGGGCAGCTCTCGATGATCGCGGGCGCTATTGAAGAGCCGGCGATATCCGCAAGCGACTGCGTAGCGAAGATCACCGACACGTTTTTCTTGCGCAGCACCTTCAGCCATTCGCGAATGCGGGCGGCAAACAGCGGGTTGTCGAGATAGACCCAAGCCTCGTCGAGCATGAGCAGCGTCGGCCGTCCGTCGAACCGCTCCTCGAGACGATGGAACAGATAGGTGAGCACCGGCAGCACAGCGCCTTGGCTGTGCATCAGCTCCTCGGTCTCGAAACACTGCACGTCGGACAGAGCCAGGCGATCGTCATCGGCATCGAGCAGCCGGCCGTAGGGGCCATCTAGTGTGTAGGGCATCAATGCGGACTTCAGCGCATTGGACTGAAGCAGGACCGAAAGGCCGGTCAGCGTGCGTTCCTGCGCCGGCGCGGTGGCGAGGCTGCCGAGCGCCGACCAGATTGCCTCCTTCACCTCAGGCGTGATGGTGACGTTCTCATGCGCGATGAGGGTGGCAATCCATTCGGCCGCCCAGCTCCGGCTGGCTTGGTCATCGATGTTGCGCAGCGGTTGGAACGAAAGCGCCCCGTCGGCACCCAGTGCGTGGTGCTCTCCACCCATGGCGAGTGTTGCTGCGCGGGCTGAATTGCCTTTGTCGAAGACATAGACCTGGGCGCCGGCATAGCGTCGGAACTGAAGTGCGATCAGCGCAAGCAGGACCGACTTGCCGGCACCGGTCGGACCAACGATCAGCATGTGACCGACGTCGTCGACATGAGTGGAAAGCCGAAACGGGGTCGACCCGCTGGTCTCGGCGAAGAGAAGCGGAGGGGCCTCTTGCCGGGTGACCTTGGCGAGATGCTCGTTTGTCGACGGACCGGCCCACGCCGACGACAGCGGCATAAGATGGGCAAGGTTCAACGTGTGAATGAGCGGCTGGCGAACATTGGCATAGGCATGGCCTGGCAGCGACCCGAGCCACGCCTCGACCGCGTTGACGTTTTCACGGATTGTCGTGAAGCCGAGCCCATTGACGATGCGCTCGACCGCGCGAAGTTTCTCCGCGGCGGCTTGGCGATCCTCGTCCCACACCGTCACGGTCGTGGTGAGATAGCCGAAGCCGACATGATCCCCGCCCAATGCCTGAAGTGCTTCGTCGGCATCGAGCGCCTTGTTGTCGGCATCGCTGTCAACGAGCGGAACGGGCTCGTTGCTTACAACCTCGCGCAGGATAGCCACGATCGATTTGCGCTTGGCAAACCACTGCCGCCGCAACCGGGTAAGCGTCTTGGTCGCTTCCGTCTTGTCGAGAGGGATAAAACGCGTCGTCCAACGATAGGCAAAATCCTGATGGTTGAGGGCATCGAGGATTGCGGGGCGAGTGAGGTTCGGGAAACCAAGAATTGAAAGCGTGCGAAGATGCTGATCGCCCAGCATCGGTTCCAAGCCGCCGGTGAGCGGCGCATCGACTAGGATGCCGTCCAGATACATCGGCGTTTCCGGTACTGTGACCGGATGGCGACGCATCGAGATTGTGCCGTGTAAGTAAGTCAGCGTCTCGGCATCGTCGATCGCGCGCACTTCGGGCATGAAGCCGGACAGCAGATCCAGCACACGGTCGGTATCGTCGCGGAACCGCGATAGCTCCTGGCGCCAGTCTCTTTCGGCTTCTGGATGATGAGAGTCGACGAGCGCGCTTTCCGCACGAGCCTGGCTGTCCGCTGGCGGCATGAACAGCAATGTTAGATGGTAGCGGCTCTCGAAATGCGCGACCTTGCCCTCGAAAGCCGCGCGCCGTTCTTCATCGATGAGCCACGACGCCGCGTCGGGAAAGCGCGAGGCCGGATAGCCCAACGCTTCGACGCGTTCTGCCTCGAAGAACAATGCCCAGCCGGTGCCGAGGCGTCTCAGCGCATTGTTCGCCCTCGCGCAAATGCCGATGAGTTCGGCTTCCGTCGCGCTTTCGAGATCGGGGCCGCGGAACCGCAGCGTCCGCTGAAAGCTGCCGTCTTTGTTGAGCACGATGCCCGGCGCGACGAGTGCTACCCAGGGCAGATGGTCGGCAAGCCGGTCGGCCTTCCCGCGATATTCCGAAAGGTTCAGCATGCCAGCCACCCCCTCAGACGAAGGTGCCGGACAAGCACGCTGGCAAAGTCCGGATCGCGGCGGGCGGCAAAGACCGCCAGCGTGTGGCCGGCAGTCCAGAGCACCAGCCCGGCTATCCATTGCTCAAGGCCGAGCCCGATGGCTGCGGCAACTGTGCCGTTGAGGATCGCTACCGCTCGCGGCGCACCGCCAAGCAGGATGGGCTCGGTCAGCGACCGGTGAACCGGTACCTCGAAGCCGTCGATATGCTGTTCTCCGGTGGCCATCAGACGAGTGCCCCGCCGCCGAAGGAGAAGAAGGAGAGGAAGAAACTCGATGCCGCGAATGCGATCGACAGCCCGAAGACGATCTGGATAAGCCGGCGAAAACCGCCGGCCGTGTCACCAAAGGCGAGCGTCAGGCCGGTGGTGATGATGATGATCACCGCGACGATCTTGGCGACCGGGCCCTGCACAGATTCCAAAATTTGCTGCAGCGGTTGTTCCCAGGGCATGCCGGAACCAGCCGCGTATGCCGGGGCGGTGACTAGAAGCGCGAGCGCGGTGGACGAAAGAAAGCGAAGCTTCTTGAGCATGAAGTGACCTTTCAAAGCTGCTGGAGTTGAGGAGGCGTGAGCTGGGTGACGGCGTAATCGCCGCTGCCGTCGAGACCGGTGACCTCAGCAATCGCGTCGATGCGGCGCGATGATCCGCGCCCGGCGATGAAGACGATCAGATCGATCGCATCGGCGATGAGGCGTCGAGGAACGGTGACGACGGCCTCCTGAGCGAGTTGCTCAATACGGTAAAGAGCCGAGCGCGCCGAATTGGCGTGAACGGTGGCGATGCCGCCGGGGTGGCCCGTGTTCCATGCCTTGAGCATATCGAGCGCTTCCGCGCCCCTCACTTCGCCGACAATGATGCGGTCGGGTCTGAGCCGGAGCGTCGAGCGCACGAGATCGGCAAGCGTTACAGAACCACGCCTCGTTCTCAAGGCAACGCAGTCCTTTGCTGCGCATTGCAGCTCGCGCGTATCCTCGATCAGGATCACCCGCTCGTCGCAGTCGGCGACTTCGGTCAGCAGCGCATTGGCAAGGGTCGTTTTGCCCGAGGACGTGCCGCCTGCGACCAGGATATTGCGCCGCTCGCGCACTGCCTTACTCAGCACATCGGCCTGCAGCGGCGATATGATGCGGTCGGCGACATAATTGGCCAGCGTGTAGAGTTTTGCCGCTGGTTTGCGAATGGCGAAGCACGGCGCCAGCACCACAGGCGGCAGCAGTCCTTCGAATCGTTCGCCCGACGGCAGTTCCGCACTGACGATCGGGTTGTCGGCATGAGCCTCGGCGCGCATATGGGACGCGACCAGGCGGATAATGCGCTCCACCTCCGAAGGATGCATGTGCACGCCCGTATCGACGCGGCCTTCGCCCAACCGGTCGAGCCGCAGCGCGCCGTCGGGATTGACCATCACCTCGATCACCAATGAATCGGAGAGCGCCTCGGTGATCGCAGGGCCCATGGCGGTGCGCAGCATCGCGCGGCGACGATGGTCGGCCTCCGGATGAGAGCTCATCGTTCCCCTCCCCTGCCGTTCTCCTTGCCGAGAGACCGTTTCCCGGAAGCAATCTGGCGACCGACCTGCTCGATGAATTTGTCGAAACGGTCCTGAGCAATGGCTTGCGTCGCCTTGTCTGGAACCGGCGTGTGCGCGTGAAGCGTGATCGAAAAGCGAATGAAGAGCGCCAGGCTCTCCAGGATCATTTCGGCATCGCGCCGGACTTGAACGAGGTCGCGTGAAAGACGATCGAGCCGCACACCGTAGCGCCGGTCGAGCTCGTTCTCGCCACGCCGCTCGATGAACGCCTCAACAGCCTTGGCCACAATGGCTGATTTGGTCGTCGAGGGATCGCGACTGAGGTTCTCCAGCCTCTCGCTCAATTCGGGTTCGAGCAGAAACTGGTGACGAATGCGGTGGGTCTTCATGCGGCTCGTTCCGACGGGCCGGCGTTGCGCCGGCGACGGGAACAAGCATCGGCCAAACCCCCGAAATCGCTTATGGCCGTTATCTACGCTGAAGTACGCCGGCTACGCGCCGGCCTTCAGAAGCCGGGGACGATATCCTTGTCATCGCCCCTTCCCTCGTTGATGCCATAGGCACGCCCGACGGTGGAGATCCGGTCCATGACGCGCTTGTCGGCCATCGCCTCGCTATCATCGTCTGCGGGTCTGGACAGATCGTCCTGGTCCGGTTCCCGGGTGACGGCGGTATGTTCTTCGGGCAGGCCGGGATGGCGCTGCTGCTGAACACCTCCCTCGTCCGCAAGCGCGGCGCCAGCGTTTTCGTCGTCGGAGGCAAGACGACGGTCGACTCGGCGTACTTGGCCAGTCCAGTCGTCTTGGCGCGGCGCAGGGCAGTCTGGGTAGAGACCGTCATGCAGCACCGGCGCAGGCAGCATCCGTTCGGTGAAGTTCTGATCCTCGTAGTAGCGCAGCTTTTTGGCGCGGATGGGGGGCAATCCCGAAACGAGCACCAGTTCGTCCGAGGGCGGCAATTGCATCACCTCGCCCGGCGTCAACAGCGGGCGGGCCGTCTCCTGGCGGCTCACCATGACATGCGAGAGCCAGGGCGCCAGCCGGTGGCCCGCATAGTTGCGCATCGATCTCAATTCCGTGGCCGTGCCAAGCGCGTCCGAGATTCGCTTGGCCGTGCGCTCATCGTTGGAGGAAAAGGCAATTCGCACATGGCAATTATCCAGAATGGCGTTGTTCTCGCCATACGCTTTGGAGATCTGGTTCAACGATTGCGCGATCAAGTAGGCGCGAATTCCGTAACCGGCCATAAAGGCGAGCGCGGTCTCAAAGAAGTCGAGGCGACCGAGCGCCGGAAACTCATCCAGCATCATGAGCAGTTGATGCTTGCGACTCTTCTTTGGGTCACCCTCGAGGCGCTCCGTGAGCCGTCTGCCGATCTGGTTCAGGATCAGTCGCACCAAAGGCTTGGTGCGCGAAATGTCAGATGGCGGCACGACCAGATAGAGCGATGTAGGTCGCGCGGCATCCATCAAGTCGGCAATCCGCCAGTCACAAGACGAAGTGGCCGCAGCCACGGTCGGATCATGGTAGAGCCCGAGAAAAGACATGGCGGTCGAGAGGACGCCTGAACGCTCGTTCTCCGACTTGTTCAGCACCTCGCGCGCCGCAGAAGCCACAACGGGGTGTACTTGAGGCCTTTCCGCCGCGCCCAGATGGTCGGTCGTCATCATCCGCTGTAGCGTTGCAACAAATGAGCGCTGCGGGTCCGACAAGAACGTGGCGACCCGAGCGAGTGTCTTTTCCTCCTCGGCATAGAGGACGTGCAGGATGGCGCCGACCAAGAGTGAATGGCTGGTCTTCTCCCAATGATTACGCCGCTCCAGCGCGCCCTCAGGATCGACCAAGATGTCGGCGATGTTCTGAACGTCGCGGACCTCGTTCGGACCTTTGCGCACTTCCAAGAGCGGGTTGTAGCGGGCCGATCGCGGATCAGTCGGATTGAACAATAGGCAATACGAGAACCTCGACCGCCAGCCGGCGGTCAGCTGCCAGTTCTCGCCTTTGATGTCGTGAATGACGGCCGATCCGGACCAGGAGACAAGAGTTGGCACAACCAGTCCGACGCCCTTGCCCGAACGTGTCGGCGCAAACGCCATGACGTGCTCTGGCCCGTCATGACGCAGATACCGATCATTCAGTTTGCCAAGGAAGACGCCTGCCGGCTGAAACAGCCCTGCTTTCTCGATCTCCCGCGTCGCCGCCCATCGAGAGGAGCCATAGGTAGTGACCAACCCGCGCTGACGCGCGCGCCAGAGGGAACCAGCGATCGCAGCGGCAAAACCCATCAATCCACTGGTGCCCGCAAGCATGCCGGCCTTGTCGAATACCTCGGGCGCATAGGCATCAAATTGGAACCACCATTCCAACAGTTTCCACGGCTCGTAGATCGGCCAGCCAGCCGCGACAAACCAGGGCGCGCCGAGTTGTTCCTGAAAGGCTAGCATATGAGCGCACCATTGTGTGGCAGCCCACACGCCGAGGAGAACGATGGCGAACACAATGGCGATCTGCCCAATCAGAAGCTTTGTGGGCGTCACTGAGATTGCTCCGCCGTTCTGGAGAGGTGGATCGAGAATCGCCCGGCGCGGCCGGAACGGGAATACACCCTATGTACGACTTGGTGCGATGAGGCTGTTTGGCGCGCCGTTGCTCTCCCTTCGAGATGTGTATCGATATTCGCGCATTCCCGAGCAAGTCTTGACTGCTGTGTCGGAGCGGGGCCCGTATCGTTCGTGCTTATCGTGAGCACGTCGGATATTTGGTAGGAGAGCTGGCGGTGGCGGTGCGGGCAAGCCGCTGAGGAATCCTGAACATCGAGTCCGATCTGAGGCACAACAGGCCTATCGAGATCGGATCGCGAGGTGAGCCTGGCCGCCATGGGAATTTCTCAGGCGAGCTGGGACATATTGGGCGCTGAGGATATCTTGGGCGATCTTCTCGGACGCCGAATTGCCAACATTCCTTGTGTGTCAAGGTTCGCCGGCGATGCTGTCGAACAGGCGGCTATCACTCCCCGGCCGTGGCACATCTGCGCGCTGCAGAAACTCGATGGGCCACCGGTTCAACGCCCACGCGGATTCCACAGACGCGTTCCGCCAAGCGCTAGTTGCCAAGCATATGACCCGCATTTCGCAACGCCCCTAGGAACAGGCTAGCAAGGTGAGTGACATCGATTTTGGCCTGCATTGACACCGGCATGCTGGTCCAATTTTCCAACGGCACAATGAAGCGGGAAAAGGTACCATTTACGACGCAGTAGCGGCTAACAAGGCCTTGTCTGTCCAACGCCACCACACCCATCTGGTCGTCTCGATATCGGATGGCTGCGATCCGCTGAATGTCGGCGTCATCGTCAACCCGCACGTCGAAAAGCAGGGTTCCGCGGCTCCTCGCTGCTATTTCCGCCGCTTTGTCATTGAAGCTCAAGCAGAGTGAGCGGACGCTTTCCACTGCCATCTGGAAAACCAACAAATCCAGTTCATTCACGGCCATGTGGGCAGTTGAGCCATTAGATGGATTATTGCAATGTCGCACACGGCTTGTTCACAGGTGTCGACCAACTCCACAAAGACCGATCGTTTTAGTCGATCGCCGATAAACGGCTGCTCCTTGGCTGCCGCTCCTGAGGGGCGCTCGCTGGCGTTAACGAGGCCGGGCTTCTTCACCACTCTTGAGAAACTTTTGCTTCCCCGCTTGGCCTATCTGCGCGTCGCCTGTGCAGCCGTCCGCATATCGGAAGCAGATCTCGAGGCTCGTTGCGCCCTCACCGCGGCCTTCTTGGAGGGCGGGAAGCCGCTTGAGGCCCGCTACGCCGGCGACGGCTAAAAAATCCTGATCTACAAGAAGGCAAACCGCATGTGCGTCGACTTTCGCTTCGGCGTCGCCTTGGCCTCCCTCACACTCGTTGGCTGTCTCACGGGGCAACCCGGTCGAGAAAAGCATCGAATGCGGCAGCAACAGCGCGAATCGCAAAGCGATGCTGCCGCGATACGCGGACAAAACCCTTTTCGATGTCCACAATTCCGTCCTTGGTAAGCATCGCCAAGCGTTCAGCTGATTCGAGAAAATGGATCGGATCAGACCCGTGGGCGGCACAGATTGCCGGCACATCGGCCTTGAGATCGCACATTAGTCGCTCGATGATTGCGGCTCGCGCGCGGTCTTCGTCCGTAAGACGGTAGCCCTTTGACGTCGCCAGACGGCCAGCTGCGATGTGCCGGCTGTAGGAATCCCGTGTAACCTCGTTCTGGACGTAACCCTCGCCGACACGCCCGATAGCCGACGCGCCGAAACCGATCACGGTTTTGCAGGTGTCGGCCGAGTAACCCAGCGAGTTGCGTCGCAGGCGACCGGTTTTCTGTGCTAGGGCGAGATCGTCGTGGGGCAAGGCGAAATGGTCGAGCCCGATCTCTCGGTAGCCGGCGGCAATCAGCGTCACAGCAATGGCCGCATGCTGTTCGGCGCGGGCAGCGCTGCCTGGAAGAGATGCCTCCTCGATGAGGCGCTGAATCTTAATAAAGGACGGGATGTGCGAGTAGCCGAACGCCGCAAGCCGGTTGGGGCGCATGGCGACCGCCGCTCTCGTGGTCTCGACGCAAGATTGCACCGTTTGATGCGGGAGACCAAAGATGAGGTCGAAGTTGATGCTTCTCACTCCATGCCGACGCAGCATTTCGACGGCAGCCGCCGTTTGCGCCTCGCTTTGGACCCGGTTGATCGCTTTTTGAACAATGGGATCGAAGCTCTGCACGCCGAGGCTCGCGCGGCTCACGCCTGCTGCTTCCAAGGCTTCGGCCATCTCGGCCGTGAACGTGCGTGGGTCGATCTCAACGGCGATCGTAGCCGTTTTCGCGAGCGCAAAGTGGCGGCGCAGGAACTCCATCAGGGCGAGAAACTCTACTGGCCCCATGAGAGTTGGCGTTCCGCCGCCAAAATGCACATCGCTGACGGGCAGCGCCTGCGGCGCGTGCTCCGAGACCAAACGTATCTCGTCACGCAGCGCCGCCAGATAATCGAAGATCGGCGCATCATGGCGAGTGATGGCGGTGGGAAAGCCGCAAAACCAGCACTTTGATCGGCAGAACGGAACGTGCAAGTAGAGTGACGCCGGATCGTCAGCCGGTAGGTTCTTGAGCCATTCCTCATAAGCCTCGGCGCCGACCGCCCCAGAGAACTCCGAGACAGTCGGATAGATGGTGTACCAAGGCAGGCGGGCCTCGCGATCTTTTATGGTCTGCAATACTTACCGTCCCATGTTGATGCCTTCCATCCTTACCACTGCGCTCTCCTGAGTCTCTGCGCTATATCAGGCCGTTCCGCTTTCGGTCTGATTCGCAGCGATAAGCGCTGTTCAGCCTTGGCTGGACAGCGACGGTATGAGGACGCGCTGGTCCGCGACAA
Organism: Mesorhizobium sp. WSM3866; assembly: GCF_002294795.1. NCBI lineage: Bacteria > Pseudomonadati > Pseudomonadota > Alphaproteobacteria > Hyphomicrobiales > Phyllobacteriaceae > Mesorhizobium > Mesorhizobium sp. WSM3866. Next base: position 25,551 of record NZ_NSGC01000014.1, read on the forward strand.
GCGCCATGGGTTTCCCGTCGAGAGTATCGTGCACACGGTTTGGGGCTAGTATCTTATCCCCTTCCCTTCAGCGTCCGCCTGGGCGAGGAGATGCTGCTGGAAGGCGGCATGGCGCATCCGACTAGTCGGATGCGGAGCTCGGCCAGTATCCCAGCTTCGATATCGACCGGATCGGCGGAATGCAACCTTGGCGTCCAAAGACCTCGACGCGCTGACCGCCGCCGGCGTGCCCGCGCTCGCCGCGCAGGATCCTTCTAACAGGCCGATCACTTACGTCAAGGCGCCCTTCAAGTCGCTGATCGTCCCTGTCTTTGTCTCGCCCAATCTCGTGCTGTGCGGCCGCTATTTCGGTCGTCCGCTCGACCGAACCTTCGAGCGGTTCCTGGAAGCGTCCGATCATCGCTCGATCCTCTTGCGACTGGCCGGGGGTACCGGCGAGCGTTATGCCCAGAAGGAGGTTACACGGGATGGCTACAGCCGGCACATCGCAACTGGCCGCCTGGCGAAGTCAAGGGGCTACCGTCTCACCGACGAAGACCACGCGCGAGCCGCAATCATCGAGCCGCTGACGTGCCGGCAATCTGTGCGGCCCACGGGTCTGATCCGATCCGTTCTCTTAGTTCAGCTAGACGCTCGGCGATCCTGGCCGAGGACGTGATAGTGGACATCGGAGGGGTTTATCCGCGTGCGGCAGGAGCATCGGTGATTAGCGCCATTGCTGCGTATTCGATGCTCTTCTCGACCGGGTTTGCCCGTAGGCCCAGCCCAAGCAGCGTGAGGGGCGGCCAAAGGGATAACCAATCGTTGCTAACCGGCATGTTCCACCCAGGCGGTGCGCGCCTGCACCGGTTGAAGGGGCTTGGAGTTTTGCCAATTTTGCGAGCGTACCTATGAAAGCTTCCCAATCATTCGACGGTGACTGATTTCGCCAGGTTGCGTGGCTGGTCGAGATCTGTGCCCACGCAGACCGCCGTGTGATACGCAAGAAGCTGTATCGGCAGCGAGAAGATCATCGGCGCGACAATCTCGTCGGTGGCCGGCAGCACGATCGTGTGCATCGTATCGAGTTTCGATGCGGCTGCCCCTTTGCCATCGGTGATGAGGATGATGCGCCCTCCGCGGGCGGCCACTTCCTGCATGTTGGAGAGGGTCTTGTCGAAAAAGCGATCATGTGGCGCGATGACGATCACTGGCATGTTCGAGTCTATCAATGCGATAGGACCGTGCTTCAATTCACCTGCCGCATAGCCCTCGGCGTGGATGTAGGAAATCTCCTTGACCTTCAGCGCACCTTCCATCGCCAGTGGGAAATTTGTGCCACGGCCGAGATACAGGACATGATGAAACTTTGACAGTTCGCGCGACAGAAGCTCAATCTCCGGCTGGACGCTGTCCAGTACCTGCCTCATGAGGCGCGGCATTTCGGTGAGGCTCCCGACGAGCGCCTGCACCTCAGCTTCCGTCACTGTTCCGCGGGCCTTGGCTGCGTGGATGGCGAGTGCTGCAAGAGCGGTGAGCTGGCAGGTGAAGGCCTTGGTGGAGGCGACGCCGATCTCCGGGCCGGCAAGGATCGGGAAGACCACATCAGCCTCCCGAGCGATGGTCGATTCGCACGCATTGACAACGGCGCCAATTTTTAGCCCAAGCTGCTTGCAGTACCTCAGCGATGCCAGCGTGTCGGCGGTTTCGCCCGACTGTGAAATGAAAAGAGCCGCCGACTGCGGCGACAACGGGATCTCGCGATAGCGGAATTCGGATGCAACATCTATTTCGACCGGCAGGCGCGCATAGCGCTCGAACCAGTATTTTCCGATCAGTCCGGCGAGATACGCGGTGCCGCAGGCAGAGATCGCCAAGCTCGGGATCCTGGCGAAGTCGATGCCAAATACCGCATCGGCGCCATTTTCTATGAGGTTGGTATACTGACCGAGCGCATCGGCGATGACCTCGGGCTGCTCGAGGATTTCCTTCTCCATGAAGTGGCGATGATTGCCCTTGTTGGCCAGAGTGGCCGCGGCCATGGAGGTCTGGCGCGGACGCGCGACGGGGAGGCCGTCGTTATCAAAGATGTCGGCGCCCGTCCTGCTGACTACGGCCCAGTCGCCGTCGACGAGATAGGTGATTTCATTCGTGAATGGAGCAAGCGCGATCGCGTCGGAGCCCAGGAACATCTCGCCATCGCCATGACCGATCGCCAGCGGTGGTCCATTGCGCGCCGCAATGATGGTCGACGGATCATCTTCAAAGAGGATGGCAAGCGCGTAGGCACCCCTTACGCTTTTCAGCATGGCATGCACCGCCTCACCGCGCCCCATGCCCGCCCGGCGGTGTCCTGCCAAAAGATGCGCAAGGACCTCGGTGTCTGTGTCGGTCTGGAACTCGGTTCCCGTCGCCGCCAATTCGTCCTTCAGCTCGGCGAAATTCTCGATGATACCGTTATGGACGACGGCCACACCGTCCGTGAAGTGCGGGTGTGCATTGCGTTCCGTCGGTGGCCCATGGGTTGCCCAGCGGGTGTGGGCGATGCCGATGGTGCCACTCAGCGGCTCTTCCTTCAGTCTCGTCTCGAGATTGACGAGCTTGCCCTCGGCGCGCCGGCGGTGCAAGGTGCCCTCGGTGATCGTCGCAATGCCGGCCGAATCATAGCCGCGGTATTCCAGACGCTTCAACGCGTCGACCAGGCGCTCCGACACCGGCTGTTGCCCAACGATGCCAACAATCCCGCACATGTTTTTCTCCGAATTCTTCCCGGCAGCTTCAGCCGACGCAGACGAGGCCGAACACGCGCCCGGCCCGCTCAGTTAGAATCCTCTAATGAAATCCAGTAAGATCAGTAAAATTGATTATTAGGATAACTCTCATCCACGCTATGGATGGACGAACCGGGGCCGCTGCGGGTGATGGAGCTGTTCAACCTGCGACCGCTCTTGCGGCCGCGCCTTCTTGAGCAAATTCGACCCGTCGCTCCCGTACTGCGAGAATCCTCCTATACTGGACCGCTGAAAATCTCAGAAAGTGGCAGTTTATCTTGAACCAGTAAACTGCAATATTGGCTTGCAGTCAGGGAAGCGATCGGGACCGGTCGCGCCGTTCTTGGTGCTTGCGCTCGAATTGATGGAGTTGCCTGGATGTCTGAGGGTCCCATCATCGACGTCGAATAGAGAATATTGCATGGGGATTTAGAGCCGCGAGCGTCCACGTCGATGCCACTTCTGACGGGAGTGGAATGCCCGACACAATGATGAACGGGGAGGCACGATGGCGCGACGACATTTGCGTCACCTGCGTTGGAGACCGTGCCGGACGACGCATTGACGGATGCGACGAATGCCCTGGTCGGAAGATTGAATGCCTTGATGCAAAATTGCGAGCCAAGAAATTGCCATCGCCCCCGGATGACGTTTCCGGTCGGCGGATCCATGGCCGTGGCAATCCGGTGCGATCCATCCGATCGAGATTATCAAGGGCTGAGAGAATGAATGTCGATCTCCATCAGTTGCTCATCGTCTTTGCTGCTTATGTCATTGCCGCAGGGAGCCCCGGCCCGAGCAACATGCGCATCATGGGGGTTGCCATGTCGCGCGGCAGGGGTGCCGCGCTCATACTCGCCTCTGGCGTCGTCAGCGGCTCGATCTTCTGGGGTTTTATGGCCTCGACCGGCATCTCCGCCCTCTTGGCCAGGTACGCCCAGGCACTGCTCGTCCTGCAGGTTTTCGGGGGCCTTTACTTGCTATTCCTCGCCTTCAGGGCGGGACGGTCGGCGCTTACGTCGAACGAGAAGCTGGCGGTGCGCGCCTCGACCGACGAAGTCGCTTTTTCACGGGGTGAGCTCTATGGAAGGGGTCTCTTGATGCATTTGGCGAACCCTAAATCCGTGCTGGCATGGATCGCGCTCGTCACACTGGGGATCGGCCCGAATTCGTCGTGGCAGACCATGGCGGCCATATTGGGTGGCTGCGCCGTCCTAAGTGTCACGATATTCTGCGGCTACGCCATTGTCTTCTCCACACCGCCGCTGGTGGCTCTGTATCGCCGCTGTCGCCGTTGGATCGAAAGTCTGCTGGCGATGTTCTTCGTGTTCGCCGGGGTGCGCATGCTGCTTTCCCCTATGTAGCTTCGAAAGGAATGGATGATGACTTTGTTTCGCGGCATGTCGGCGTTCCCCCTCACGCCAACCGATGCGGAAGGGCATGTCGAGACCGAGGCATTGGCTCGTTTTCTCGAGCGTATTCAACGAGCGGGAGCAGACTCCATCGGCCTTTTGGGGAGCACGGGCGGTTATGCTTACCTCACGAGGGAAGAGCGCAAGCGTGCCGTTCAGGCTGCCGTGGAATGCATCGGCGGCAAAACGCCTCTTGTCGTGGGGGTGGGTGCATTGCGTACCGACGAAGCTCAGGCTCTGGCGCGCGATGCAAAATGCGCTGGCGCTGACGGCCTGCTCCTGGCACCCATGTCCTACGTTCCCCTGAACGAGGATGAAGTCTTCCAGCACTTCGTCGCGGTTGCCGAGGCGGGGGAACTGCCTTTGTGCATATACAACAATCCAAGCACCACGCGCTTCACATTCAGCGACGCATTGATCGCCCGGCTGTCAGAGGTGTCCAACATCGTCGCCGTGAAAATGCCTCTGGCGGTGAATGAGGATTACACGGGAGAACTGGCACGCTTGCGGTCGATGACGCCTGACACGTTCACAATCGGATACAGCGGCGATTGGGGCGCGGCGGATGCCCTACTCGCCGGATGTGACACCTGGTACAGCGTTGCGGCAGGTCTGCTGGCGGTCCCGGCGCTTGCGCTGACGCGTGCGGCGCAGTCCGGCGACGCGGTGGAGTCCACTCGGTTGAATCGCGCTTTCGAGCCGCTCTGGACGGTGTTCAAGCGCTACGGCAGCTTCCGCGTTATGTTCGTCGTCGCCGAATACCTCGGTCTGGCGCACGTCCAGCCACCGCGCCCCATTTTGCCGTTGCCGGAGGACGCCGGAGACGACATCAGGCAGGCACTGGAGAAGCTCGAGATAGCCGAGCACAGAGCATGCCCAGTGCAACTGCTAGATTAGGCAGCCGGCGCGTGGGCGTTCCGCGAGCGTTCGAGAGATGAAAGTTTGGGCGGCGCAGAATTAGATCCCTGCTCAACTGGCGTTTTGACCACGTGCGGACGATGCCGGCATTAACCGGCGGGCAGATGCGCCGAGGGCAACAAGCGCGCCTGACGCAACGCCGCCAGATCAGCCGAGCCGGTGCAGAAGCAGGCGACTGCCAACTGGCGGATGACGATCTCGAAATGCGCGACAACCGCCTCGGTGGACACCGTCGCCGCGGGCAGCACGCCGGCCGCCTGGCCGGCGAAGTCCGCGCCCAGGCGGATGGCCTTGGCCACGTCGCCGCCGTCGCGGATTCCGCCCGAAGCGATCAACTTCACCGTTGGCAGCGCCCGACGTACCGCCTGCACCCCGCCCGGGGTCGGAATCCCCCAGTCGGCGAACGCCATCGCCACTGCACGGTCCGCGGCATCGCGGGCCCGCTCGCCCTCCACCGCGGCCCAACTGGTGCCTCCGGCGCCGGCGACATCGATCACCGCCACGCCCGCCTCGACGAGCGCAGAGGCCACCGAGGCGGACAGGCCCGAGCCCACTTCCTTGGCCACGATCGGCACGCCCACACTGCGCGCGGCACGAGCGATCTGCGCCAGGACGCTGCGCCAGTCGCGGTCGCCCTCCGGCTGTAGCGCTTCCTGCAGCGGATTGAGATGGACAATCAGTCCATCGGCCTCCAGCGCATCAACCGCCCGGCGCGCCAAGTCTAGGCCGTCGGCCTCGCGCAGTTGCGCGGCGCCGATATTGGCCAACAGGGGGATGTCTGGGGCCAGGTGTCGCAGCGCGCGCGTCAGCCCCTGGGAGTTGCGGGATTGCAGGCTCACGCGCTGCGAACCGACGCACATCGCGATCCCCAAGGCTTGAGCTGCCTCGCTCAGATGCCGGTTGATGGCCTCGGCGCGAGGCGTGCCGCCGGTCATGGAGCTGATCAGCAGCGGCGCGCGCATAGTCTTGCCTAGCAGCGAGGCGCGCAGGTCGATCTGCGTCAGGTCCAACTCCGGCAATGCGCAGTGTTCGAAACGGATATACTCCCAGCCGGCGGCGACCGTGGCCGGCGCCGTTCGCCGATCCAGCACGATGCCAAGATGGTCGTCCTTGCGCCGGCTCAGGGCGGAGTCGTTCATGCTCGCTCCATCGGTCGCATCGGGCGACGGCGTTGCGTCGGATCGCACTGACGGCAGCGCGCGCACGTCGCCGCCTCCCGCGCCTTCAGGCCGGCCCACGCTGGCCTCCCCCGCAGTGTCCCTGCGGTAGCGGCTGGCCGAGGTCTGGTAATACTGTGTGCGGATGGCTGCCATGGCCTCGATCAACGGTCCCCACGGCGCGGGAAAGCGTGCTTCCGCCATCACTCGGTGCAGCATGCGCGTATGGCCGGCCAGCTCGTCGTTGAGGAACTTCACCACAGGCATAGCCGGATAGCGCTGCAGCAGCAGAATCGCCGCGTTGTCGGCCTCGCCGGCCGACCTGTCCTTGTCGCGTCCATGCAGATCGTTCTGCAGGCGCCCTATCGCGGAGATGAGCCGCAGGACCTGGCGAAACGCCGGACGCGCGCGCAAAGTCGCCATGTCCAGCCCCCACAACAACGACAGGCAACACAACACGTTCCTGTAGGCGATCGAATGGACGCCGTTGTGCAGGTACTCGGCGTAGGACCAGCGTTCCGCCCCTGCTGCCTGCGCGTCTCCGCCGCGCAGCGCCGCGCAGTAGCACCGGGTATCGTCGAGAAGCTGAGCATAGTCGCGACGATCGTAGGCGAGCCCGGCCAGCGAAGCGCTTAGCACAGCGCAGCCCTCGAATCCGGGGAGTGCGCACGGTACGCCCTGCCCCAGCGCCTGCTCCACCGCGGCGAGCTGCTCCGGGGCGATCAGCCCAAGGTCATTGCAATCGTCGAGCCAAAACAGCAGCGCCAGTTCGCGATAGAACGTCACGATCAGCGTTTCATCCTGCGGATCGCGGCCAGTGCGGGCGCTGGTGTCGCGCAGGCTCTGGTCGATGCGCTGCAGGATGTACTGGCCGCCCCTGACCGCTTCCACGGCATGCTCGTCGGCGAACCCGGTCAGGGAACGCCCCCACTCCAGCACCTGCTGCAGCGCGCGTTCGGTCTGGGTCATGGCGCCGCTCCTGCTCCCTCGGCCAGCACGCGCTGCCCCCAACCAAGCGCCAGCCACAACCCGGCGAGTTCGGCCACGCGCACTACCCGGGTGGGGCAATACAGTTCTTTGCCGATCCACAGCGGCATCTGCCGCAATGCATGCGCCGTATAGCGGGCGAGCATCCACTCCAGCGCACGCGCCACGGCCTGCGCGATGCGTCGGCGCCCTATCGGCTCTTCGCTTCCGTCCATCACGTGCAACGCGAACAGCGCATAGGCGGTTTCCTCGAATGTGGACGCGCGACCGGCGCCCCAGCCGCCGTCGTCGCGCTGCGCCTGCAGCAGCGCCGCCAGCGCGCGCTCGTCGCGCCAGTGGGGCTTGCCTTGAGCCAGCGCAGCGACCGCATGCGCGGTGGGATACAGCCAAGAGACATGCCATTTTTCGTTGTCCCATAGACCGTGCGGGTTGCGATTGGCCTCGACGTAGGCGCTGGCGCCGGCGGCGGGCTTGCCCGATAGTCGCAACGCATGCAGGGCATGGATGTTGGTCGAAACCGAAGCATTGCGCTCGCCGGGGAAGGTCACGAATAGCTCGCCGATTTCGAAACGGCGCAACGTATCGACCGCCGGGTCGCGGCCTGCAAGGCGTAGGACGCACAACGCAACGGCGGTGTCGTCCGCATCGGCCGCGAAGTGCAGGGCCGGGCCCAGACCGCGCACGCCCAGGCGGGCCTCGAGCTGCGCGACGATCACGCGCACCATCTCAGCGAGCGCGGGATGCGCGAACAGCCCGGCCAGATGCAGGGTGTACAGCGACCAGCATGGCTCGAACACATTGATCGGCCAGACGTTGGGAACGACACCTTCGATGCCGCTGCGCGTCGCCCGCGATGCCGTTTGCAGATACGCGTCGGCGCGCCCAACCTGCGGCGTGCTCCCCTGTCTCACGGCCTGCGCACGCCACGCGGCGGTGGCCGCCGGACTGATGCCGATGCTGCCGTCAGCATCCGGGCATGCCGTGGTCGGCGATGTCCCCCAGGCTTCCCAGGAGTGCAGCAACGGATGGCCGCTCGGCAACGTCGCCACCGCCCCCAGCTTGACCAGGCACGCTTGCCGCAACGGCAACAGCGCCGGGTGGTGCGGAAGCGCCACGCCGCCCAGCAGGGATGAAGCCTCGCTGCATAACTGCGGCAGAATCAGCTCCGCGCCGATCGGCGCGTCTTCCGGCACCGCATCCGCGTAGGGATCGGGCTGACGCTTGAGGAATCGGGTTGCAGCCTGGACTGCGTCGGCAGCGCCGGGAATAGGATCGGCACGTTGCAGTGCGAGCAACGCCGCCCACGTGGGCGCATGGCGGAACAGCGGGAAGTCCGCGTTTCCCCATCCGCCATCGGCCTGTTGCTGCGCGATGAGCCACGCGTAGGCGTCCTGCCGTCCGGTGACGTTGCCGTGGAAATGCAGAGCTCGCGCCGTGTCGTACACGGACGGACCGACGGCGCCGCCATCGCTCATCTCGCTCAGCAGGTGGCGCAGTTCGGAAAGGACCTGTTCGGACAGCGCGTTCACGCGGGATGTTCCTTCGGCAGACGGTTGACGAGAATCAGGATCGGGCAGACGCCGCGCGCCTCGCCGCAGGCCCGTCGCGTCGCGGCCCGGCGCATGTGCAACGCCGGGCGGCCGCCCTGCTGCGGCGCGGCGACGCGCCCCGATGCTGGCGCCGGTGCGCTGCATAGGCTTGCGCGCGGCGCGCCGGTGTGCCGCGGCCGTGCTGGGCAATCGCTGACCATCGCCGCGGACTCGGACGCAGCGCAGCATGCACCGCTGGCCCCGGCCGATCGCAGCGGCACATGGGCGACTTCATTCGGACGGGCGCGCTCATGCGCATGGCGCGTGCTTGCAGAGATACGCTTTGGCCCGCTGCAGCATCTGCGCCAACGGTTCCGCACGCGGCCCCAGCGGGGCGATGGCCTCCCCGGCGTCGCGCAACAAATCCAGCGCGAACTGGCGCGCTGCCTGCAGCCCCATGATCGACGCGCAAGTCGGCTTCTGCGCCGCCGCGTCCTTGCCGGGGGTCTTGCCCAGCGTCGCGGCATCGGCTGTCGCGTCGAGAATGTCGTCGACCACCTGTAAGGCGAGCCCGAAACAGGCGCTGTAGCGATCGAGCGCACGGTACAGCGCAGCGTGCACCGTATCCTCCGCAATGGCACATAGCGTGCCCATGCGGACGGACGCGCGTACTAGCGCCCCGCTCTTCATCCGGTGCATCGCCATGATCCTGTCCAGCTCGACGTGCTTTCCGACTAGCGACAGATCCAAGGCTTGCCCGCCTGCGGCACCCTCGGCGGACACCGCCTGCGCCAGTTCGCGCACGAGCGCTATACGGTTGTTACCCGGCGCATCCAGCGTCGCCAAGGTCAGGAAGGCGTGCGCCTGCAGCGCATCACCGACCAGGATCGCAGTGGCTTCGCCGAACTTGACGTGCACGGTCGGAAGGCCGCGGCGAAGCACGTCGTTGTCCATCGCGGGCAGGTCGTCGTGGACCAGGGTACAGGCGTGCATCATCTCGATGGCGGCTCCGACGTCGTCGAGCATGTGCGCCGGCGTATCGGCCAGTGCGCCGGCAGCCAGACAGAGCAAGGCGCGGGTGCGCTTCCCGCCGTGCAAGGTGGCGTAGCGCATGGCCGCCATCAGCTCGGTCTCACCGTCATCTTCGGCGCAGAGAAGACGCGCAAGCGCCTGTTCGACCCGCTTTGCGCCGTCCTGCATCCAGATCTCCGGCGGTAGCGCGCCGGATGCGCCGCGCGCCTGCGCGGCCAATCCGCCGAGCGCGGAAACGCCAGTTCGGTCGTCGTGTAGCGTGGAACCGGTCTGCATGTTGTTCATAGTCCTTGTACCTGACACGGCCACTGCGAGCGCCGAGCCGCCGCAGTTTTGCCGGCGCCGAGCGGTTGCGCCGAGTGCTGCAATGCTGCCCGTCGCCGGCGCCGCTGCCTCGCCACACGGGGCATGCCATGCCAGGTCATGAGAAACCGATGCGGACTGTCATGGACGGATGTGCGGTCGGGTAATAGCGCCGGCCTTTTTCGACGCCGCTCAGCAAACGCGGCCGCACCCCGGCCTCGTGCATGGTCTGCGCCAAGGCGATGCAGAACTGCACCATTTCCAGCCATACCAAGTGGTAGCCGATGCAGACGTGTGGGCCGGTACCGAACTGCAGCATGTCCACCGGCCGGATCGGCTCCGTGCGTTGCAGCCACCGCGCCAGGCGGAACTGATCAGGCGCCTCGTGCAGCAGCGCCGAGGTCGAGAAATGCAGCAGCGGGATGCACAGGTGGGTGCCCGTGGGAATGCGCCGCTGGCCGAGCTGCAATTCCTGCAGCGCGCGACGCGGCAGGAGCGTGGTCGCCGGATGCACTCGCAGCGTCTCGCGGAACAGCGCCTCGGCGACCGGACACTGCGCCAGGTCCGCGTGCCGGGTCGGCACCGCGCCTACGCGCTGCGCTTCCTCGACCAGGACGTCCCACAGCACAGGCTGCCGCGCCAGCTCGATCACCATCCAGGCCATCGTCGAGGCGGTGGTGTCGTGACCGGCGAGCAGCAGCAAGCGGATGTTGGCGACCAGTACGTCATCGGAGAGCGCATCGTCGCTGCGATCGAAGGCGCTCACCATGTCGTTGATCAACCCGGTGCGCGCGGCATTCGCGCGCGCGTCGCGGACGAACTGGTGCAACTGCGCGTCGATCCAGTCGCGGGCGGCGCGGCCGCGCCGGAAGGGCAGTCCGGGCAGGTCGACTGGGGGCGCGACGATCAACTGCAGCAGTTGCCGGTACTTGCGATGCCACCTCGGCAGGTCCTGCGCGGGGATTCCCATGAGGCTGAAGATTAGCTTGAGCATCAGGTCGCCGGTTTCGCGCAGGATGGTTACGTCGCCGCGGTCGCGCCACGCCTGCACCCGCGCTCGGATGACGGGCGCGAACAGGTCGCCGATCCCGGCCTGGGTCAGCCCCTTCGGCAGGAACGCTGCCTTGATCGCATCGCGCGCCTGCCGGTGCGCGCCGCCGTCCTGGGCGACCAACGTTCCGCCAAGCAATTCGGGCGCGATCTCTTCGATCAGCGCCGAGGACACGTCCTTGTGTCGGAGCAGTGCGAACGCATCCAGATCCATGCAGGTCATCAGGTGGCCGGCAGGGCCGAAATCCAGCCAGAAGTAGCTGCCCAGCGTCCGTTCCGCGCGCCGCAGCAGGCGCGGCAGGTCGCAGACGATGGCGGGAAGATGCCCGATCAGCGGGAAAGCGCCGGGCATGACCGGGATGTCATGCCGCAGCCGGTGCCGACGGTCCAGGGGGTTGAGCAGCATGTCCATCAGCAGTGCTGCTCCGCGGCCGCTTCGGCGATGCCCCCGGTAGGCCGCGCGGCGGGGCTGTTGCCTCCGTCGGCGTATGTCGGCACATGCGCCAGCATGCCGCCGTCGATGCACACGACCTGCCCGGTAATGAAGGCAGCATCGTCGGAGAGCAGGAACGCCACCAGCGCGGCCACGTCCTCGGGGCGGCCGACACGCGGCAGGAGCTGGTGCCGGCGCAGATGCCGTTGCATGCATTCGTCAAGCTTGGCGAGGAGACGCTCGGTCATGATGAGACCCGGCGCAACGGCGTTGCAGCGGATCTGCGCATGACCATACTGCGTGGCGAGCGAGGCCGACAACATGTTCAGCGCCGCCTTCGACGCGGCGTAGGACGTCTGCGCGCTGTCACCGCTGAGCCCCTGGCATGACGACATGTTGACGATCGCGCCACCGCCGCGGGCGATCATCAGTGGGATGGCCTGTCGGCAGCAGAGCAGCGTGCCGCGCAGATTGGTCGCCATCGTCTGATCCCAGACCGCCAGGTCCAGGTCGAGGATCGCGCAGTCGCGCGGGGTCAGATGCATGGCGCTCGCGTTGTTCACCAGCAGGTCGACCCCACCGAAGTGCCGCTGCGCCGCCTCGAACAGCGCTGCCACCGCCTGCGCGTCGGCGATGTCCATGGCCAGGGCCAGCGTGTGGTCTGCTTCGGCCGCGATCTGCGTGGTGCAGGAGATGGCCGCCGAGGCATCAATGTCGGCCACCACCACTCTGCCGCCCTCGCGCGCGATGGCGAGGGCGCATGCCTTGCCGATGCCGGCGCCGGCGCCGGTCACCACCGCCACCTTGCCTTCAAACCGTCCCATCGTGTCCTCCTGGATTGCGTTGGTCTTTCGCGGCATGCCGCTCGACCTCCACCGGAGAAGGCGCAGGGTCGGCGCTGGCGAGCTCCTCATCGCCAGCGTCGCTTTCGATGACCAGAATGGCGGCGACTGGGCACTGGCTGGCTGCGAGCCGCACGGCGGCGTGCAGCGCCTGCGGAATCGTTGCCACGCACAGTTCGGCCACTCCGTCCGGTTCGCGCTGGCGAAAGGTGCCCGGCAGCGTCAGCGCGCACTGCCCGGTGGTTCCGCACAGGTCCTGGTCGACCACCACGCGCATCTCAGCCCACCTGCGCTTGCAGCCGCACCGGCAGCGCGCGAAACGTCCTAAGGAACGCGGAGGGCTCCCGGGTCGGCTGCTCGGCCAATGCCAGCGTGGGGAAGCGCGCCTGGATCGGCGGCAGGCTCTCGGCCAACTGCACCCGGGCGAGTTGCGCACCGAGGCAGAAGTGGATGCCGTGGCCGAAGCTCAGCATGATCTTCCCATCGCTCGACATGCCAGGACTGGTGCCGTAGAACCGCGCGGGATCGAAGCGGTCGGGATCGGCGAAGGCTTCGGGGTCGCGATTGCCGGCCGCGATCAGCACGCGCACGTCCGCGTTCTTTGGGATTACCGCGCCGCCCAGTTCGATGTCGCGCTGGGCGATACGCGGAATGGAGCTGAACATGGCGGGCGCGTCGCAGCGCAGGACTTCTTCGACGAATGCCTTCACCCCCACGGCGTCCCCCTGCAGCCAGTGCCGCTGTTCGGGAAACGCCAACATGGCCAAGACCGCATGGTCGATACTCGAAGCAGTGGTGGCGAAGCCGCCCAGCAGCATGCCCCACAGCATGCTGATCAACTCCGCATCTGACAGCGTGTCGGCATCGTCGTCGTGTGCGCCGACCAGCATCGAGACGATGTCGTGGCGGGGATCGGTGCGTTTGCGCCGGATGAGCTCACCGAAGTAGGCTTGCACCTTGGCGCTGGCCGCATCCGCCGCGGCGAGTTGGGGATCGCCGGCGTGCGGGCTCAGGCCTTCCAGAATGGCGCCGATGCCGGCGGCGAGCCCGAACATGTCGTCCTCGGGCATGCCGAACAGTTCGGCGAACACCAGCATAGGCAAGGCCAGCGCGAATTCCCGATGCAGGTCCACCGCCTCCCCGCGCTCCAGCGCGGGCGCCATGGCGTCCAGGCGCGCTGCGACGATGCGCGCGATGCTCGGCCGCAGGTTGTCGATCTCGCGCATGGTGAAATCGCGCGAAATCAGCCGGCGCAGACGCGTATGCGTCGGTGGTTCCTTCATCGCTAGCGTGGACGCCAGCAGACTGAGCGAAAGGCTGGTCGCCGCACGCGGGAAATAGCGCGCCAGTTCGCCCGGAGCCGGTCCCCGAAACGCATCGCCTGTGGCCTTGAGCGCCCAGTAGATGTCGGCGTGGCGGCTCAACAGAAAGAGGCCTGACGCCGCGCGATGCACCGGATCGTGCTCGCGCAACCACCGCATGAATGGATACGGGTCGTGGATGCACGCTGGCGAGGCGAGTTCGGCGAAGGCGTCCCGGCATGCTGCCATGGTTTCTTGCACGTCCATCTTGGTTACCTATTGGCTGGCTGATCTGACCGGCGCGCCAGGGCCGCCGGCAAGTTGCGGAGAGATTGCGATTCCCGGCGGCGTCCGTGAATTACCAGAGCACCGGGAACTCCTCGAACCCGCCAGTGATGATCTCCTTGCGCAACTTCAGCGCTTCGGGCGCCACGGCCAGGCGCAGCGCGGGAAAGCGCTGGAAGATCGAACCGAACACCACCTTGAGTTCCAGCCTGGCCAGCGCCATGCCGATGCAGTAGTGCGGCCCGTGCGAGAACGTCAGGTGCGGATTTTCGTCGCGTCCGATATCGAAGATTTCCGGGTCGTCGAAATGGCGCGGATCGAACGACGTCGCCGGCAGGCCGACGAGCACCTTGCTCTCCGCGGGGATATGCACGCCCGCGATAGTCACGTCGGTCCTCGGATAGCGCATGATGCCGTCCCAGCCCGCGCCCGGCGGGTACATGCGCAGGATTTCCTCCACCGCCTTGTCCACCAGGGATGGATCGCTGACCAGGCGTTCGCGCTGTCGCGGATGGCGGAACATGGCCAGCAGGCCGAATTCAATCTGCGCCACGGTGCTCTCGTGCCCCGCCACCAGCATGCCCGCCGCCAGGCCGATCGCCTCTTCCTCGGTCGCCTTGCCCTGGTCGACCGCCGAGAGCAGATCCGTCAGCAGGTTGGCGCCCGGATCCTGGCGCTTGTCCCACATCTTGCCGCGAATGTAGGCGCGCAGTTCTTCCCAGGCCACACGCGATGCGCTGCGCGGGCCGCTTTCATGCTGGTGCGTCATCACCTCGTCGGACAGCCCGGCGAAAAAGGCGTGATCCTCATAGAGCACGCCAATCAGCGCACTGATGACCATGGCCGGAAGCGGAAAGGAGAAGTGGCGCCTCAGGTCGGCGGGCTGGGGCTGGACAGCTAACTTGTCGAACAACTCCGCGGCGATCGCCTCGACCTGCTGCGCGAGCAGCTTCACCCTGCGGTTGCTGAAGGCCGGCGCCACGATCGTACGTAACCGATCGTGCTCGCCCCCCTCGTGCGAGACCAGCCACCCCGGCGAACCGAGAATCACCGAATCCGGGGTGAATGCCGCCGGCGGCATTCCCGCGGGCCGGAACGCCGCGTCGGACAGCGCCGCCTTGGCCTCGTCGTAGCCTGTCACCCACCAGCCTTCGTGCCCGGACGGGAAGCGCACGCGGTGGATCGGACCGTTGGCGCGTAGCGCCAGCATCTCGGGCGAGGGCTCGATGTGATCGACGCGCCACATCGGCAGTGTCGGCAAGGGGTGTTCGGACATGGTGGCACTTCACTCTCTAAGCGATGGAAGGGCGGAAGGCGCTGCGGGGAGCGAATGACGTAAGACGGCATGTAGACGTCCTCCGCGGCGTAGCCGGCTCGATTATCAAGATTGGCCAACGTATAACTGTCCAGCCATACCGCGCGGGGCGAGATGCAGAACTTATCCTGCGCCTTTGAAGGCAGGATTGAGCGAGTGTGGTGGGCCGGCCTTTGAGTCGCAGCCGGCCATCAAGATTTTCCGGCGCAAGGGTCGACAAGGGCGGCGCCTGTTTCAGTACGGGGCGGCCTCGCCGAGGCCGCCTTGCCATAGAATGATATCTTGATGCGGATTGACATTTGCTTTTCTTTCTTCGTTCCATCGATCGCGGTGTCATCCACGAAATGAAGGTCGGCCGGCGGCCTCGGCTCCCAACGAAGGAGTTTCAAAATTCGTGCCAACTTGGCCGACCCGGCAGAAGAAAAAACATTGTGATTGCTTTTGAGCGGATTATCGTGAGGCCAGACAAGAGCTCGGCGAAAAAGACCGGTGGCAGGGACCCAACAAAAGCGACAGAACAGTGTCGGATAGTATACGATCATCCCACCCCAGACCGGCGACACACCCCGCAAACGCGCCATCCTCCCACTTCCCCGTCATTGAAGCCTGACCGGCACATCAGGGCACCAGCGATTGCTGATGTTGGCGCTCAAATCATGTGGGGCGGCGCGGAAGAACCATCGGAATTCGATGGTCAGCGGCGCAGATCTCCGGAGCTTTTGATCCACTACCAATCGCTCGGAAGCGGATCTACCGTCCGCTGCCTTCGGGCGCGTGGAGGCGCGGCTGTAGCGCAAAAAGCACCCCACGTACGCACCCGTAGGCCTCTTTCTGAGTCGCGTCAGCCTCCGTTCATGGCCGTACTCGCGGCATGAAAGCGGCCGGTCCCGACTGACCTTCATGACACAGAAAAAATTTTGCAACACAACCAACTCTTGTTGTCGTTTAGCCGCGCTTTTGAAGGCCATCAACACTTCAGACTTCGCCGAGCCGGACGACATCGGCGTCGTTTCGGTGACAAGGCTGATCAAAGACGAAGCCCACGATGCACCCGGCTTGCTCGCGTCCTTGGGTTGATTCTCGAAACCGCGGTGAACGCGCGAAGTCTTTGATCGGCTATTCAACGGCCGCCCGGGTCATGGCTTGCAGAGAGACGGACTGGCTCGGCCATCCAGTTGCGGTCGAACCAGCTGAGCTTGCGAAGCCCTAGCCCAGACTCCTTGCGATGGAAATGGCGAAATCAGGTACGACGGGGTAAGTCGCGACAGAGAGTCCGACGAGCGCGAAGGTCACAGCGCGGGCCGCAGTCCGGGCAAGCGCCTCCTTCACCTTCGGCGCAGCCGGAACTTGCAGCACTGAACATGAATAGCGGTCAATTGAGTCGACGAACGCCTCGATTGCGCGTGTCGGCTGACGTACGTCCGGGTAATCCCCTTCGAACCGCGTTCGCACTTCCGCGTTGAAGCGTCTGCAGTCCGCGAGGAACGCAAGGTCGGTGGCTGACCACTGGCCAGGATACGGGAGCTCGTCTGTCGCGACCCGCCCGATGACCTCGTTAGCCTTCGCGACCGATCTCGACAGCCGTCCGTCCCAGAAGTCAGGATGTCAAGTCCGGAAACACGAAAGGCGCAAAGGACAACTTAACAAGGGTTGTTAGACTCGTCATGTGGCATCGACCCGGAGCGTGAACCGGAACGCGCCCGCAAAGCGTGGGTCGGTACGGCGCCATAAGCTGGTCAGTTTGCGAAAAGTTCCTTGTAGCCGGGGGTCACCTCCAGTTCGCCGGTCGAGATGGCTGCGCGCCGGATGTGGTCGGCCATTTCCTCGTAGCTGGCGCGCCTGCTTTCCTGTCCCAGGACGGCGTCGATCCGGTCGAGATCACGAACGGTCGCCTGGACCATCCCGCGCAACTGGTCGTGCAGGCAGGTCTGGTCGGAGTTGGCGCCGCTGACTTGCCGGCAAGATCCTTGAGAACAAAGGGCGCGACCTCGAAGCAGGCACACCGGGCGGGTCAGCGAGATCTCGTCCGTTCGCAGGATGACCATCTCACCATTCGGCGCCTGTCGGCGATGCCGGTAGGCGCGTGCCAACGATCGAGGCTTCCGCACGGCGGCGGCGTCGCGCTGCTGCGCGCTTCGCTGGCCACCACCGGTCGACCCGGTCAAGGTCGTGCGCACTGCTCTCCAGGACCCCGCCCCGGTCGCCGGCCTGCTCGTCACCACCGAAGCCATGATCGCCGAGGCTGGCTCCAACGCTAAGACCGCTGAGTATGGCGACAGGATCGCCATGGTCAATCGCATATCACCATCTACATGCGGTTGGGATGCTGCCGCTGACAACGTTGCTGGCAAACGGTTCGCCGCAGCCCTGCGTCGGGCGCGGAGCAACTCCAGGCGATGGCGATTCCGGAAGAGCTGCCGCCGATGACGATGATGGAACCATCAGCCAAGGCAGCTCAATTCGAATGGTTGTGAGCGACCCGCTTCGGACCCCATTCAATTGCCGACCCGGCTCATGCGTGGACGGGCAGTATCCTGAGGGTGTTTGCGCACATGTTCATGGCGGCCACAATGGAGTTCGCCTCAGAAGCGGCGCCATTCGGAAGCATTAGAACCTCCGCGAAGCTTCCTTGCGCGGTTGGCACGAGTCTTGATGTTCTCATTGCACGGCGGCGATTCTGCCTTCCGGCAGTCGACATTGACTGATCTTCATGTGCTAGAAGGAGAAACGATGAATACGGACGTGTCTGTATATGGCGCGACCGAGCTAACTCGGGCAGAGGCATCCTCGACTTCTGGCGGGTGGCTTCTCTGGCATTGTTGGGAGCTTTTAGCGTCGCAGTCATAGTCGGCGGCATTCTAGAACTAACGAAGAAAAAGTCATAGGCCTACTACTGGTCACTAGCTGGGCTAGGGAACAATATCTTACCTCCCCCGACGTATCCAGCTACAATCGAGAGAGCATCCTTTCCAGACGATCGGACGACCTTTGGTAGGCCCTTGTCTGTTTGTCGAGTTCTGGCACTGTGCTGTTCGCCCAATGTGCCGCCGCGCTCGCGGGGAAGTACAGAGCTGAATCTTGGTCGATAGGGCTGCTACTTCGGTTTACCAATCCTGGGTTTTTGGGTTGACCAATCCGTTGCCTACCGCAAGCGGGTTGACCAATAAAGGCGCTCAGATTCTACGCCAATCCAACGACTTAACGCCAATCCAGAATTAGCTGTGATGGGGGCCATTGGTAAACCCGGTGTTTAGATCGGGAGTCCCTATGCACGACCTGAAGACTCTCTTGTTTTCAATGGTATAGGCGGAACACCCGCGGCCATAATTCCGGACTGGGTAAACCCCATGAAATGCCAAATAATTCCGGACATCATAACATAATGCCCTTTATGCGACTTTTCGAGCACAGATGGTGAACGCCGAAGGTGCCGCAATCGTCCGAGGAGAAACATCTACGGGCGGCAATGTACCCCTCGCCTCGGGCCGTCAGCTGCAAACTGCTATGCGGGGCGACATTGGGCCAAATTCAACCGTTGCGCATACACCTTGGAATCCAACTAGGCACCCAGCGAATCCAACCTGTAGGCCGTTTGGCTTTCGGATTCTTTTCTACATACCTGCGAATGTCGAAGCTCAGGTCGCCGACCGCCGCCGGCGGATAGTGCGGGCAAGAAGGCGCCGACCAACGCCGGAACCGGTCGGCCTCGGAGACCAGGCCGGTATTGCCGTCATACGAGAGATAGGCACCTGCCCTGGCCCGTCGGTTCCATGGCGTGACCATCTGAACGACCAGTCCTACCGCCAGCGAGGCGAGCACACCGTTGGACCACACGACCTGCGGACGCCCGCCGGCAGCGCCATATTTACGGGCTTCCTCGGCCAACGCCTCCTCGGTGACAATGCCAAGGCAGCGTAGGCACGGACTACCCGGCTGGGACAGGACAACCTGACCTGCAACAAGATGTCCGTGCCCAGGTTCAAGCTTGTGTACGTCCATGCCCTGGTCGATGTATGGGATGAGGAAGCGTCGGCAGAAGGCGTCGAGCTCGTCTTTGCTCCGCACGTTGTCGAGGCCGCCCACGATGACGTCGCAGCACTTGAGCGCGTCACCCACGAGTTGCCACTGCTGGCGATGGATTTCGACCTGGGCCCTCGGATTGATGGCCTCGATCATTCGCCTCATGACCTCGACCTTGACTGCGCGCTTCAGCACGTACCACCAGGTGCCGCCGATCAGCCTGTTGAGATTGGTCAACGAAATGCGGTCCTCGTCCACCAGCACGAAGTTGCCGATGCCGACATGGGCCAGTTGCTGAGCAACATGCGAGTTGCCTCCGCCGAGGCCCACCAAGCCGACGGTCACTTCACCCAATCGCCGTTCGCTGTGCGGGCCCAAAAAGCTCTGACGATCAAGCCAGCTCATATTTCGCACTCCATTGCGCGACGACCGGTTGGTCAACGCGGATGAAACGGTCGATCGGAACGGAGCGCTTGCCGGGCTCAAGCCACAGCAAGCCAGTTGCGCCGTCGTTGCTCAAAACCAGCAGTCCGTGCGGCATTTTCGGGCACGACTGGAAAAACCCGGGCACGAACGTGTTGCCACTCTCAAGATCTACGCCGCTGAAACGCGGAAGGCCGCGACCACCGTGGGTATGGACATGGAGGAGGGTCGAGGCCGGCCGATAGGCCGCCTGCGCGGCTTTGCGCATGGCGTTAGAGCCAATCCTTGCGCCGACACCGGGAGCGACTTCGTAGTCTTCGTCGTCGACCGGCACGTAGCCGCGAACCAACAGCAACAGGCCATCTGGCTCTATGGCTGCGCCTGCCGTCAGGAAGCCGACACGCTCGTGCGCGAAGACGTGCGGCCTTGCTAGGTCGCACCGAACCTGGTCGAGCAGCGGACCGGCGATCTTGAGGCTTACTCTCATTTGAGCTGCCCCAGGTGGTTTGCGAGGATTTCTGTCCAGGGCAACGAGGCAGGCACATTGTTGAAGGACATCGCGTGCCACGCGCGGCCCATGATCTGGTGGACCGTCCAGTTCTGACCGCGGTTCGGGAAGGGCTTCGACAGGAAGAGGCGCGTCGTGTAGCTCGAATGGCTGCGCGGACAGAGCAGACCGTCTATCGTCACGGTACCCCCGTTGTGCAGGACGTTCATGTTCGGGAGAAAGACGAGGGGTTGGCCCCCCTCGTCCCACAGTTCTGCCAGGCGATTAATCCGCCGCAATGCCGCAAGTTGGAGCTGGGCCGTCATGACGACTGCCCCACCGGCGGATGGGAGGCGAATTCCATCCCGTCCTTCACCTTCAGGCGCTCGCCCGGAGCCATCTCACGGAAGACGCCATCCGAGCCAATGATGTCGAGCTTGTAGCCAGGGGGAACTCCGAAGACGCTCATCAGCTCTTCGGTGGTGTAAACGCGGCGCTCGAGTTCGAACTCGACATCGCCGCCGTAGATTACCGTCACCGTCTTCTTGCGCTTGCGCAGCTTGAAGCGCTCGACCTCGTCGCCGCCGATATTGACCTCGTCATCATCGTCGAAAATCTGGTCGAGGCCCGGGCGCTCAAGGATCAGCGCCAGCTCGTCGCCGGCGCCGGCAAGAAACTTGATCTGCGAGGCGATCAGCTTCTTGCGCGGCCACTCCATCGCCAGGCCTTCTATGAAGAAGCGGTGCGTGACGCCGCCTTCCACCACGAAGAAGCGGTTGACCTTGCTCTTATCCAGCTCAGACGTTTCGGTCGGGCGCAAGGTTTCCAACTCGCCCGTCTTCAGATGCCGCAACACGACGAAGTCTTCGACGGGATGCTTGCCGATCGACATGGCGACCTGTGCGCCTGTGATCTTGGCGTCGTCGAACGTGACCGCGGCGAAATCGAAGTTCTTATCGCCGACCTCGACTTGAAAGGTACCGTTGCCATGCTTCCGGTCGCCATCGGCCTTCATCAGAATCGTTTCCATATTCTCTCTCCATTTCGGAGCGCACGGACAAACGCTCCAGACCTTGACGAAATCCCGGAAGGGACAGATAGTCTCGATTCAGTCCGTTATGAGACTGTGTATAATCGGACTGATTTTGCAAATCAAGTCCGATTTGACACTCATCGAGGAGCCCCGATGGATACGAAAAAATGGACAGCACCCACAGACCAGCCTCACAGGGCACAGCCCACCCCCCTCGACTTCTTCTTCAAACTCGCGGAAATCTGGGACTTGAGCACCGATCAGCAGATCAAGCTGCTGGGATCGCCGGCCCGCTCGACATACTTCCGTTGGCGTAAAGATGGCGGCGACGTTTCTGTGGATACGCTGGAGCGGATCTCACACTTGGGCTCTATCTATAAGGCCCTTACTATCCTGCTCGACTCACCTGATGCTGCCGTGAAGTGGATTCGCCGACCAAATCGATATTTCGAGGGAACGTCCGCCCTGGACATCATGCTGAACGGGAATTTGAGCGACATTATTAGGGTACGACAATATGTCGATGCCCAACGCGGAGGGTAAGTTTGGAACATCCGCAGATCGCAGTCGACGGGCACTATCGCCGACTGATCCCTTCAAAATATCCTACGATCGACATCTACGAGAAATTCGGCTCTCGGGAGATGCAGGCGCTTGCCGCCGAGCTCGAGACGATCACGAACCCGCGTCTTGCCGCCAAGTCTCGGATTACCGGTGGGAACATATCTGCGGATTCCAGTTCGCCGAAACTTCAGAACTGGAATCACGCACCCTTCTCGTATCCCATGCCGGAAGGGACGCACTTCCTGCCTCCCCCGTATTCAGTCATGGAGCTGGCATCCGACGAGCGCGGCGCTCTCGCCAGAGCGATCATCAGACGTGAGGAGTTTCTTTCTCGCACTGACGAGCCGGCCTGCGGCGTTGACATGCGGATGATAACCAACAAAGTCATGGGAAGCTTCGTCGACCTGCGGGGAGTGACGCCAGACACTTCTCAGGCCGCCAGATGGAAAATCGGCCAGCGCCTGTATGAGGATGGTGTCGATGGCGTCATCTTCAACATGGCCGAATTGCCCGGCAGCGCATTCATCAGTATTTTCAACGATGACGTTCTTTTGGAGAAGGGCGTGCAAGGCGCCCATTACCGGTTCCGTTGGGACGGCCAGCGGATTGGTCGCCTCTATGATTTCGGTGCCGATCGAGACATAGAGCGTAGCGAAATCATCCCGCAGCCGATGGCGGCCGCGTAGATGTTGATGCGGGAGACGCTGGTTGTCGATGGCCCGTTAGCATTTCGTAGTCAGCGTGCCACGGCGGCGCGCGAGCGCAGGCTTGTTCGTGATATCCTGACACTTCCGTTCCTTGCAGCCCGCCTCGCCGGCGGGTTCATAACTCCTGCGGGCACGGATGTTCTCTATCCAGCCATTCAGGCGGCATTGGCGGCTGGCGGCTTTCGCGACATCAGTCGCGTTGCGAGCCTGCCAGGTATGCCGCGAGCGCTCCTTCAGTCTCTCGACGCAGCATGGCGGGCCGATATTGACCTATCGTCTCTTCCTCAAGAGGTCGGCCGCTTCGCCGATCTGCATCTGGTCGAGAAGCGCATACGCGGCCGTCTCCCTCCATCTCGACTGCTACCCCGCGACCTGCGCGACGAAGCGCTCGCGCGTGTTTCCCTGGCGAACGTCCTGCTTGGACCGGTAACACTCGCTGGGATCGTCGACGTCGACCCCATATGGCGTCCCTTGCTGAATGCGATTGCGCGTTTCACCGACGTGGCGTGGGATATGCCGGGCAAAGTCGAAAACGGATGGTTCGACGGCAAGGTGCGCAGCCGAGTACCGTCCAGCCCATCGCGCTCGACCGCGGAGGTGAGCGCCGACCCCAAATCCGAAGTTGTAGAAGCATTGCGATGGGTGCGTGAGCTTCTGGCATCGGGCGAGGTGAAGGCCGAGGAAATTGCCATCGCTGCAACGGCGACGCCAGATTGGGATGAGCATTTCCTTGCCTACGCACGCGATGCTGCTCTCCCGCTCCATTTCTCGCACGGCGTTCCCGCGCTCAGCACGCCGGACGGGCAAGCGTGTGCGGCGTTAGCCGACATCCTGATCAGCGGCCTTAGTCAGGAGCGCGTGTGGAGGCTTTTCAGGCGCCTGCCGGCTCGGCCCTTCGTGAGCTCTCTTCCGGACGATTGGTTCACGGCGATACCGCGCCGCGCTGGTCTCAAGACCCTCGACCAATGGCGTGAAGCTCTGGCGGCGGCCCGGCCGCAGCGCCAGACGAACGACCTCACTGAACGCATTCTTCTCCCGCTTCTTGAACTTCTCGCGCGCGGGCCTGATTCGGGCCGGGAAGCCGGCCTCCTGCTGCTCTCAGGTGCGAGTTTAGCTATGTGGAACGAGGCGTTGAGAAGCACACCGCCCCACGCTGTCGCGCTTTCTTTGCAGGCTTTGCGGGTGAGCGACGGTCGCGAGCCGGCCAACAGCGTCGTGTGGTGCCCTGCGTCCCATCTGGCGGCGTGCCCGCGACCGTTCACCCGTTTGCTCGGCCTGACCAGCCGATCATGGCCACGCTTCGAGAACGACGATCCCCTTATGCCGGACCATCTTCTCGACCGGCGCAGGCTTCATCCGGTCACGATGGCCGAACGTGATCGGCAACACTTCGAAGTCATTCGGGCTGGAACGCGCGAGGCTTTAGTCCTGTCGCGGCCGGAGCGGAGTGCGAAAGGCAGCCTCCTGTCACCAAGCTCACTATGGCCCGCGGACGAGATACTTCATAAGCGAGATCGCATTCCCGGGCATGCATTCAGCGAGGCGGACCGCCTCTTGGCCCGGCCGCGGGACGCAGCGCAAGTCGAGCACGTCCGACAGAGCCAGCTCTGCTGGCGAGATTGGCAATGGAACTCTGGGTTGACACCCCATGACGGCTTGGTCGCACCAGATCATCCGGCAATCGTGACCGCTCTGTCTCGAACGCAATCGACAACATCGCTCCAGCGTCTGCTGCGGGATCCCCTCGGCTTCGTGTGGCGCTACGCGCTTGACTGGCGTTCGATCCGCCTGGAGCCCGAACCGCTCCAGCTCGACCCGATCGCCTTTGGCGAGCTCGTACACGAGCTGATTAGCGGTGCAATCTCCAGCCTTGAGCCGAAACCCGGGTTTGCGCGTGCAACTCTAGAGGAAATCGAGGCCGCCATCGCGGCCGCATCGGCGACAATCTTGACGTCGTGGCCCTTGCAACGCTCGGTCCCGCCACCCGTTCTCTGGCGTCATACGGTGAAAGAGGCGGCTCGACGGACATCCAGGGGACTTGCTTCGGATGATCCCACCAGGGCCGACACACGTAGCTGGAGTGAAATACCGTTCGGCCAGGAACAGCCTGTGGCGGTCCAACTGCCATGGGATGCGACGGTCAAGATCCCAATTGCGGAGGCAGGTCTAGTCTATGGTGGCCGAATGGATCGGCTCGATATCCGGGCGTCTGGCGACGGCGCTCAGATCACCGACTACAAGAGCGCCAAACCGCCTCCGAAGACCCAGCGCATCGCCCTCGGCCAGGGACGCGAGCTGCAGCGGGTCCTATACGCGATGGCGGTCCGAACACTTCTTCCTGAAATTAGGACGATCGTCGCCAGGCTGATCTATCTCGCTGACGATCCTGCCAAATTCGAATTGAGAGGTGACGAGCTCGATAGCGCCATCGCTGAAGCGACGAGCTATCTCGTCGCGGCGGTCGGGATTGTTCGCAGCGGACAGATCGCGCCTCGGTGGGAGCAGGACGTTCACTATGACGACATGCGCCTGGCGCTGCCGGCGGACCGGGAGAGCTACCTTCGCCGCAAAAGCTCCGAATTCCGCGCGGCCAACCAGAAGCTCGGCAAGCTCTGGAATTCCACCACATGACGCTGGTCGATCAGGAGAACCGTCGGCGGGCGATGACCGATTTCAGCTCTATCCTCCTGGTCGAGGCCGCCGCTGGAACCGGCAAGACCTCGCTTATGGCGGGGCGTGTCGCGATGATGCTCGCCAGCGGTCATCTGCCTGGGGATATAGCGGCGATCACCTTCACAGAACTCGCTGCAAGCCAGCTCAATCGTCGCATCAGGGAAACAGTCGACGCGCTCTTGGCGGATGCGATACCCGCATTCCTCGAACCGGTGCTGCCGGATCGACTGACATCCGCCCAGCGCGCAGCACTCGCGGCCGCAGCCCCTCGGCTTGACGAACTTACGGCAACGACCATCCACGGCTTCTGTCAAGCCATCATTCATAGCCATGGCGTTCAGGCCGGACTGGACCCAGGTGCGCGCATCGTTGATGCGACCGTCGCGGACTGGCTCTTCCTTGGCGAACTTTCCGCTTGGTTCTCGCGGCGCCTCGGCGAGCATGCGGTCGACGAGGACCCTATTGTCGTCCTCGCCGAGCAAATCCCGCTTCAGGTTTTAGATCTGATCCGAGAGCTCGCCCTGCTCCGCAGGAAACACCCCGACGCGACGCCGATCGCGCCACCGGCGGACCGGCGTCCAGACATCGTATTCCTCCAGGCCGTCGATGACTTCGACAAGTGGCAGGCGAGTATTGGTGATCACCGTTGGCCGCGAGAAATCGCTCTGGAACTGCAGCGACTGGCTGCTCGATACAAGAACGCATTTGAGCGGCCACCGGATTTCGCAACGCTTTGGAAGCTCTGCGACGCAGGTCACTCACGGCTATTCACCAGCAAAGGCCTTCAACTCAAGGCCTATGGCGAAGCCGCCGAGGTCCTCGGTGCCTATCGCGAAGAGACGGCCAGCGATCTTACTCTTCAACGCTACCAAGTCGTCAGTGACGCCTGGAACGAGCTGATCGGTCACATCGCGAGCAGATTGGTTTGTGAACTGTCATCGTCACTGGATCTGCTTCTCGATAACTATGAGCGACAGAAGCGGGCTGCTGCGGTGCTCGATTTCGATGACCTGCTCCTCCATGTGCGTACATTGGTCCGTGACCACGAAGCGGTGCGCCGCGCCATTGGGCAGCGCTACAGGTATATCCTGGTCGACGAATTTCAGGACACCGACCGCATCCAGAACGAGATTTTGTTCTCAATTGCTGCAAACGAAGATCGTCTGAAGCGTTGGGAAGACAGTCGATTGCGGCCGGGATCGCTGTTTCTCGTCGGCGACCCGAAGCAGGCCATCTATCGTTTCCGCGGCGCCGATATCGAGGCCTATGAACTCTCTCGTCGGCTGATCAGCGCACAAGATGACGGTGCCGTCATCGACGTCACAGCGAACTTCAGATCTCAGAGCGCCATCATCAAGCATGTGAACACGTGCTTCGAGGGGATCTTTGGCATGGGCTCGCAGCCCAGATATGTCGCTTTGGCTCCGACGATACCGGATGGTGCTTATCCCGTGCCTTGCGTGACGAGATTCACGATTCATGTGGAGACCGAGGGGCGCGTCTACGCGGACATGTTCCGGGAGGCGGAGGCGGAGCGGGTTGCCGACATCTGCGAGCGCCTGATCGGCAATGTTATGATTCCACGTGCGGATGGCTCCCTCTCTCCGCTTCGCGCTGGGGATATTGCGCTTCTTTCTCCGGGTCATACCGAGCTCTGGCGCTACGAGCGTGCACTGGAGAAGCGTGACCTCTCCGTCTCTTCTCAGGCAGGCCAAAGCCTTATGCGGCGTCAGGAAACGCAAGACATCCTTGCACTGCTCCGTGTATTGGCGGACTCATCCGACACCCTCGCTTTCGGTGCGCTCATGCGCGGACCACTGGTCGGGCTGGCCGAACAAGAGCTTCTCGATATCACCGCTGCCCTTCCTCCCATCGAAGGTCGGCCCAGCTTCTTCAATGCGAGAACCGATGCGACCCTCGTGCGGCATCCGCTCGCAAGATCGATCCTGGAGCAGCTGCAGCACCTAAGACGCCGAGTGTCGATCTCGACGCCGAGTTTGATTCTTGCGGAGGCTATCGAACGTCTGAACGCCCGGGTGATCGTGGCCGCCCGGCACCGGAACCGGAACGCGCGTGCGATCGCGAACCTCGATGCATTGATCGAGCGTGCGCGAAGCTATGGAGTTTCAGGGTTGGGCGCGTTTGTGCGCGATCTCCAGGCCGATTGGCAGCGTAAGGCAAGGGCACCCGAAGGACGCATCGACGCAGCCGAGCATGCAATCGAGGTTGTCACGATACACAGCGCGAAGGGGTTGGAGTGGCCCATCGTGATCCCCATCAATTCGACGACAGAGCTCTATCGGCCAGACCGGTTTGTTCACCGGCAGTCGGACGACAGCTTGCACTGGATGCTTGGAGGCGTGTCTCCACTGGACCTGGCAGCGGCGCGCGCCGAAGAAAGTCAGGAAGACGCCAATCAGCGCGAGAGAATTTGGTACGTCGCATGTACTCGGGCGCGCGACCTGCTGATCCTTCCGCACATCCCGCAGGCTTCGAAAGGCTCGTGGTTCAGTTCGATCGATCTGCGGCAGGTGGATCTCCCGGAACTGAACGTTTCGGACTTCGTGGCCGCCGACGTCCGCCCAGAAAGCACCAGCGGCAATGAGCAGACGGCAGATGTCTTCGCCTTGGAACAGCGCAAGGTCAAAGAGAGCGCTCCGTCGATCGTCTGGCGTCGCCCGAGCGACCATGATCAGGATCGCCCAGATGATCCGCTCAATACTGTCATCGTCACCGACGCACCGGGTCAAACTGTAGAGGTCGCGGGTGCGGGCGCATTGCGTGGAATTGTCCTGCATAAGCTCATGGAGGAGTTCCTCACTGGCGAGCTTCCGACTGAAGGTGAGGCAGTAGTTGCCCGAGCGCGCGCTTTGCTAGGCCAACTCGTAACGGAGACCGACGAAGAACCGCGACCTGACCCATCAGAAATGGCGGGTTGTGCCTTGCGGGCGATCGCTTTGCCGGAGGTCGCAGCGCTTCGTCCCTGGCTGGTGCCCGAAGTGGCGATTTGGGCGTCAGGCGAGGGTTTCCTCCTCGCAGGCCGCGCTGATGCGCTCGCAATCAGAACTGGAAAGGTCGAGGTGGTGATTGATTGGAAGTCAGACATCAACCCCTCCCCCGCCGTTCGAAGCGCTTATGCCGGTCAGCTGAGAGACTATCTAGCCGCAACGGGTGCTGACCAAGGGATGCTGGTTTTCCTAACTCTCAGCGAAATTGTTCAGGTGGAAAGCGCCAGCCGGAGTCAAGTTGACCGTCCGGGCTGAGAACGAGCGACTGGCAGGAGGCATCTTGCACCGAGGTGATTGCATTGGCGGCGCTCCGAAAGGTGATGTGCTGCTTTGGCAATGGTGTCGCCTAGTCGAAATTCGGGTGATTACGTTCGAACGGCTTCCGTCACTGGCCGTACTGATCGAGCCAGTGGCGTAGATTGAAATAGTCGTTGAGTGCAATCTGATATTGGAGGTCTTCGGCGAACTCACGCGCGGGGCCAGTGAAGTAGGATGTCGTCATCAGCATTGCAGCGGTTGCGCGCTCGCGTTGCGCAACGCCGTACAGTGCCCGAACGACCCCGACGCCAACAGGTCGGTCAGGCGAGTGCCGCTTGCACTCAACGACATAAAGGAACGCGCCAAACTGGTCGCTACGAGCCGCGTACATATCCTTGCCGCCATCTCGCGTCTGGGGCGTCAGGGTGACGGAGTAGCCGGCACGCTCCAGGAGCTCGGCTACTAGTTCCTCGAACCGGCGCGGCGGCATCTCGTATAGAAGCCGCGGATTGCTCGCAACTTGGAGGAGCAGGGCGTCGCTGACCTCACGCACATCGGTGATGATGCGTTGCTCCGATTTGCTGCCTTGCTGCAACGGCCGACCATCTGGACCGAGCAGCCCAGACCTGTTCCAGGGATCGAAGAGCCGCGTGAATTCACCAACCTCTCTGATCTTCCCAGCTCGCCAATGCTCTCCCAGCAGCCGGGCAAGCAGCGGGTTGCCGCGCGTCGCCTCCCATAACCGTTCCATGCCGGCCGCGTCCAAGGCTCCGTCGAACTGAGACTCAAGCAGTTCCCGAAATGCCGAACCACCAAGCGGAGAAAGTTCGACGATGGGACCGCTGAGCCCTAGTCCCTTGTGGGAGGCGATAACCGTTGAGAAGGACCACGGCCCCGAGGAGAGGCGATCGATCGCTTTGAGCGTATCAGTTGGATCCAACGGATCGGCTGCATCGATCACAAGGACACTGTGCCCGCGCGCCTCGCGAAGGTTTTGGGCGATCACATCGACCGCTGCGCTCAAAGGGAAGGCATCGCTACCCGCGAAGTACTCCACCACTCCCCCGAAAGTCTCCTGCGCATCGAGGGAAACTCGCTTCAGCAGCGTGGTCTTTCCCATGCCGACTGATGCCACGAGTTCCACGATTTGTCCCGGTTGCCGCAGTGCCTCGAGAAGCCTGGCACGCTCCCTCTCACGCCCGATTGTAGGCGGAGGTTCGAGATGGTTCCACTGCTCGACTAGCGCGCGCATCTAGACGTCCGAGTTCAACCGAAGATCCTGACGATCATTCGCTACCCGCAAAGTATGAAGAAACATAAGCTACCAGCGAATCTAGTTGTAGACGGAAGCGCAAATCGCCTGCCTGATCGTCATGGCACCTCGTGGAAGGCATGGTGCCCGCTGCATGAACCGCATCGTAACGTAGTCATAAGATCAAGGAACTATCCAACAAGCCACTCAGAAGGAGTCGATGAAACCCCGTCAAAGCGTTTGCGCTATCCATTGCAGCACACCGAGTGCAGCCAGAAAAGTGCGTTCGTCCCGGCAATAGATCAGCGGCGGGCGCCCATCGAGCTTGCCATCAACAGCTTGCCTGACGATACGCGCGGCGCCATCTCCAAAAAGCTTCTTGGCCTCATCGTCCAGTCTCAATCGCCACTCTGCCGCAACGCGTTCCGTACGTCGCGTCTTCGCAAACCTCATCAGGACCTCTTCAGCTATCCCAAAGTCGGCGGAGCTTCTCTCGGCAAGGATCGAGTGGAAGGATTCCGCCCTGATCGGCAAGCGGCGTGCGAAAGAAATCGGCGCGATCCTGTTCATCCAAGGCCTGTCCACTGAGCCTGATCAGCGATTGCCGGCGACAATCCACCTCGTCCGTTGCACGTTTCGCGAAGGCCTTCGCCTCGTTCTGGGCTCTCAAGGATATCGCCTCCTTGATGGCGCGTTCGGAGCAATTAAAGCTGCTTTATCCGAAAAACACAATAGGGCACGCTGCAGTACGATATCCATTTGAAAGCGCTGGATATTTCCTACCTTTGATGCGACCGTTCCTATCCAAAACTACGCCCTGACTTTCCCCCGTGCTTACGTGGTGCTTACGCGGGATCTTAGGGCCGATGGGAGACTAGGTGTGCCCAGGATCACCAAACGGCTCGTAGACGCCTCCGAAATTCGAAGGGTTCAACGCCCCGGTTCGACAACATCGAGGTGTCGGGCCTGTCGTTCCATCGGGCAAAGGGGCTGGAGGCGGACTACACGATTCTGCTCGATGTCAGCGAAGGCGACTATGGGGTACCGAGCCGGATCGAGGACGATGAGCTGCTCAATCTCGTGATGCCGCGACCCGAAGCGTTCGAATATGCGGAGGAGCGGCGCTTGTTCTATGTGGCCCTGACTCGCGCCAGCCGCGGCGTCTTCCTGCTCGCCAACGTTCGGGAACCATCCCGCTACATCCGTGAGCTCTCCGAGATTGCCGGCAACGACCTCCGCTTTGAGACGATAGACGGCGAGCTTCTGCGTCAATGCCCAGCATGTCGCGCCGGTCACTTGGTCGAGCGAACTGGACCTGCCAATCGCCGTTTCCTGGGCTGCAGCCAGTTCCCCAACTGCGAGCATACGGCACCGCTGAAATAGCAGAGCGCCGCGCCCATCTCATTCGAGTTCACGCTCGAAGGTCTCAAGCAAGGACGTGGCCAACTTGGGTCCCTCGAGATAGAGGCCGATTTCATCGAGCGGATTGTCCTCGAGTCCTGACTGGGACCCCCAATTCAGACTGCTGACGACGACGTGGTCGGAGTCCCAGGCCAGAAACTTCGCATGCAACTGCGGTTCGGGCACACCTGTGAGGTCCACGATGCCGTGGAGCCGTTCTCGATGCTTTGTGACGTGGCTGCGCTTCACCGGTCCGGTTCGGCGCGAATAATAGATGCGCACGTGGCTGAGCCGCCGGCCGGCGACCTCGGCGGGATCGAACAGCGCCGGCACCATGTTCGCGCCCACCTTGTTGGTACAGCAGATGAAGCGCTGTTGCGCATCGTGGGCCGCAGCGCGCAACAAGCGCTCGTGGTCAGCGGCATGCAGGATCGTCAGCGTCGCGGCCGGCGCTTGCGCCTCTTCAGAGGTCGACAGCATGTTTCGCTGGCGCCGCAGCTCGGACGCCATGAACTGCAGTACCTCCACGGATCGGCTGGCACTTGAAAGCCTGGAGACAATCTCGCGGAGCAGATCCAGCCCTTCTGCGGCCGCGTTGGCCTCTCTGAGTTCGGCCGAGACTTCAACGGCCGAGAAGGGAGAGTGAAGCCAATTGCACGATCCCATCAGCACCACCGCACCGTCGTGGCCGTCGTCGGCAACGAGGAACTTTGCATGGCTCTCGACGGGATCCCTCTGCACCAAGAGATATCCTCTGGTTTGCCGCGCCGCAGACAGGCGCAGATAGAGTTCCTGCATGGCTGCGGCATGCTTGGCGCGATCGAGCGAAGTGCCGAAAAAGAGGTGGCATCTCACGCCGCGCTTACACGCATCCTCCAGGGCTCGCACGATGCGTTCCCGACGATCCCGGCCCTGTTCATCGGACTGAGAAGCAACGAACGTGGACAGGACGAATATGTTGGATTTCGCAGCGCCGACGATCTGTTCGAAGCGTTTCAAGTGCTGCTCGGCGCCGACGACGATGTCGCTGGCGCTGAATCGGGTTTCGATGGATACCGGACGCTCCGGCGGCGGTGCGGTGGTCTTGGGTAGAACGCCGGTCTTGATCGTTACTTTGAGGGCCTCGACGAGCTGGTCGCTCGCGCCTTGCGGAAACACGCCAGCTCCGGTCTCATCGAGATCAAGCACGAGGAATTTCGGCTCCAGGAACGAGCTATTGGCCTGCACGCCGCGCAGCCATTCTCCGGGCCTTAGCATGCCGACCATGAACTCGTTGACGCGTTGCATCATCGAATAGTGCGTCTCTGGCGGCTCGCCGTCCGGAAACCGGATGATTGCACCCTTGCCGGGAAGCTTGGTGACGGAGATCGTGTCGACGTCCCTCGTCCTGAAGACTGATAAGCCGACCTTCTCGTAGACCACGCTGATGCCGATCTCGCGATCGGCCGAGCGTTCGGGAAGGGCGCGCCCCGTGCGGATGAAGTCGTGACCAATACTGCTGGTGACGAGGACCGGGTGCGGCGATAGCCGAACTTCCACAAGTCCGAACTGCATAAGGCGGGCCACAGTGGAGCCGACCACCTGTCGGGGAATCTTGAGCGTGTCGGAGACGTCATTGATCGTTCCCGGGCTTCGGTCCAGCGACAGCAGGATCATTTCCTCGACAGGGCTCCAGCCCCAGGTCCGCTGGACAATGCCGGGTGCGCGATAGTGCCAGGCCGGGATATAGATGTTGTTCACCGGGGCAACCTCCCCTGATCATCCACCGGGATGATGGAGGCGCCTTTGCCAACCGACGGAAAGTCGGCCTCGGACAGCCGGGTCAGTTCATCGAGCATGGTTCGCAGAAAGCCCAGCTCATCGTTGACCGCATCGGGATCGATGCCATCAACCGCGTTGCGGACGAACTTCCGGCTGGTGGTGAGGACGAGCTTATGCTTGGCGCGGCTGAGCAGCACGTTCAGGCGCTGGGGGTTTCTCATGAAGCCAACGGCTCTTGAGCCCACGAGGACGTTATTGCGGACGAGGCTGGCGAGGACGAGATCGGCCTCACCGCCCTGAAAGCTGTCGCTCGTATAGACGAACTTGCCGTCGCCTCGCGGGCTGGCGAAGCCGAACAGCGTTCCCGCGGACACATCGATCTCGGGCTTGAGCAGCCGCTCGAGGTGATTAACCTGTGCGAGATATGGCGACAGCACCACCAGCGTGGGGACCCGCTCATCCTCGCTGATGACCGGCCGCAACTTCCGCAACGCAGCCAGCAACGCATTGGCCTCAACCTCGTTGCGGATCGATCGTTTCACCGGTTGCTCGAATGCACGTCTTTTGACCGTGCTCAGCGAGGGCACGTCAAGGATGACGACCGGAGAGGCCGGGAATCCGCCTACGCTCTCCACGACCTGGCCACGTGTCTTGACCCGGCCGGACGAAACCAACTGTCGCTTGTAGAACGTGTTGGAGACGAGCTCGCAGATGGCCCGATGCATTCTGCTCTGTTCGCGCAACGTGGTGGCGATCGAGCTGGGGCGGCCGGTGTCCATCGTTCTTGTCTCTTCCCGCTCGGCAATGGATCGGAACGGCTCTTCGAGGCGAGACGCGACCGCGAGAACGTCCCCGAGCAGGAACTGATCTGCCTTCAACGCCTCGAGCGCCAATTCCACCTCGCTCGGCAAGTCGGAGATCGCGGCGAGCTTCTCCTTGGCATCACGCAGGAGCTCACCGGCCCGACTCGGGTCGTAGAATTTCTGCCGATCCGCCGCATCGAAGGGCGAGAGCTGGTTGTGATCGCCGATGATCACTCGACGGTTCCCCAAGAGCAGCGCACCGATCAGTTCGGCGCCATTGGCCCGCGCCGCCTCCTCGATGAAGACCCAGTCGAACTGCTCGCCGTCGGCAATCATCTCCTCGAGAATGTGCGACGACGTGGTCGCCAGCGTCACGTCCGACGAGCGCAGCATCAGATTATCGGTGTCTCGGAGAGCGCGGTCAGCGATCGATTGCTCGGACATATCTACTGGTTTGAGGGCATGGATGATCTGGTTGAGCTGGTTCGTCATTATCGCGGCGCTGGCCGGATCCGGCTTGGACACGGAACGCAGCAGAGACTGCGAGCTACGCCTCAGCGTGCTCTCTTTCTCGCTCGATCGAGATCGCTCGACGCGAACGACGATGGTTGAGGACGCGGGCAGAAACTTGCGGAGCTCGTCCTCCATGTGAACGAGCGTCTCGTGGTTTTGGGAGGATACGAGGATCCGAGCGTCGGGCGTTTCATGCAGGATACTCTTCACGAGGTGCGAGATCAAAAAGGTCTTGCCCACTCCGGGCGGGCCGACAACGACATTGATCGATCTGCCCTCGACGATGGACTGCCATGCCTCGACCTTGGATTTTTCCATGTCGGCGTCGGCCGGCGGTGGGCCGGGTGCTGCGATGTCGCGCAGCACGTCATCGATTCGCACCTGCGCGGGATCGTCCAAAGCCCTGAGAAGCTCGACATTGGACCTGGCGGCGACGATGTTCTGCAGTCGTCGCCGAATGGCCCGCTCGGTACCGGTGTCTTTGCGGGGGCGCAGGAAAAGCCGCTGCCCGGCCTGCATCGCGAGGTTGGTCCCGAATGCGAACGCGACCTTCCCGTTGATCAGCCCACTGCCCTCATAGCTGAGTTCCGGAACGCGCTCGCGGCCCACGGCCAGACGCGCCGTTTGTGACAGCGTCCAGTTTGCCTTTCCGTCGTCCTGCTTCAGCTCTCGCTTCAGCGCCTCGGCAGCGGGGCGCAGCCCCATTGTTTCGCGCTGCGCATCCCGCGGAGCGTCCTCGGCGGGGGCCAGCCAAACGACGTTGACGTCGGTATTGACTGTCGGGAGTACATGCACCGGATAAAGGCGAAACTGCTCTCGGAGCAGAGTGAAGGCCTCGAGGAGGATAAGAGCAAACCATATTGGAACGTCGTTCGTCCCGTCGGCAGTCTGGATGGGTTCCAGGAGATCACGCCAGACCTTGGCGCCTGGCCCGAGGTTCTGGACCCGCTCTTCCGAGCTCGCTCGATTTCGGGAGAGATGCAATCGATGAACGATGTCGACGGCGCCGTGCATCCATTCGTTTGGCCGACGCTGGTGTGCCGCTACGATCATCCCGACAGAGTCGCTCATGACGCGAACATGATAGACTGCGAGGTCCGTCATGAGACGGACGGTGTCCTGGTCGGCCGGGACAAGGCGGACGCCGGGCGACAACAGATCGTCCGCAACAAACTGCAGGATCGCGGCGCCATCCGCTGCGGGTATCGTGCCCGAAGAGAGGGCCGGCAAATCGCTCTGAACCACGTCCCGAGAGGGATAAAGAACGAGCTCCCCCTCCGAGCTGGAGCCAACCCTGTCGAGCTCGGTCACGACGCTTCTTAGCTCGTCGAGGACAACCGCACCGTCGAACAGTTGAAACTGCGGGGGACTCGCCAGTCGTTCCAGCATTCGACGTTCGACCGAAAGAAGCGCGGGCGGGTTGTCACCATCGAGGCCGAGCAGCGCGCCGGCGACCGCAGCCAGGTCGATCCAGTCTTGCCGGAACGAGATCACAGCGGAGGCGCGAAGCAGATGCCCCGACTCTTTGAGATCGCCGTCCGCAATGTGGACGCAGGCCTCGACCCCACCGAGCCGATAGTCGGCGCTATCGTCTCGCTGTGAGAATATCGAATGCAGGCTGACGCCGCCGTGCACGATACCGGCGTCGTGACACAGTGCGAGCGCTTCTGCCACGCGGACCATATTCCGCCAGAAGACACCACGACTTGCGCTCGTAAGAAAACGCCCCTCCCTCGTCCTCCGGCGCTGTGACGCCCCCGAGATCGGACTTCCGGGGTCCACCATGACGATGGCCAGCTCGTGCTGGTCTTCCGCGGTTTCGAGGACCTCGACCAGGACGTCTCTTGCGCGACGGGAAGAAAGCACACGCCGAATACGCCTCAGTCCACGTCCGACGATCGCCCTCAGATCGTCGTCGAGCGGGGTGCCAGTCTTCTTGAACAAGCGCAGGAGATACGGCTCGCCGTCCGCCACCCCCACAGCAGGGCGCAGGTGAGAGTCCCACCCGCCCGCCAATCGGGCAAACGAGTCTTCCGCAAATCTGAAACGTGTATCTAGTGGCGGATAAGTCTTCTTCTTGACTGCAGCCATATAGTCCGAGCCCATCAATACTTACCGCTTAGCAGATTCGGGGGCGACTTGCCGTGGGAGATGGCAACAAGCTGGGGATCATGCCAACACACGATCGTTCAGTTTAGCGTAGGGCGGGGCTCCTGCATCGCCTCGGGAGCCACAGAGGCGGGCAACGCCGTCCTGCAGGGACTCGACCTGGGGCTCGAACAGGTGAGGCATGATGTCGGTCAGCATCGGCAACTCGGAAATGCGATGTTGCTGAAGGTAGGCGACGGCACTGTCCCGAGCAGCGCCGGAGGCCCAGATGGCGGTTCCACCACTGGCGAAGTGTTTTTCTTCCGCGATGTCCTTGATCCATAGCCAGGGAGCAAGGCGCTCAGTTCCATCGTTCGATATGCGCCACATTGGAAGATAGTCGCGCGAGAAGGCGACTTCCAATCCGTCCGTCAATTGCCAGAGCCCGTAGGGCAACCAGATGCGCGATGGCACGAAGTCCGGAAGCGCAGTGCGCGGAGTGGCGACCTCGAAGTCGGCCCGCATACCAAATCCCGTGTCGAAGAGCAGGTGGGTGGGCCGGCCGGGATAGCGAAGGTAGGCCAGGGCGGCGGAGTCATAGGCTTTGTATTTCACGACGGTTCCAGGCTTGCCGCGGCCCGGCGGCCCGAAAACACGTCGCCGCCAGATGGAGGCGCGCAGGACCATATGCTCATCGATCGACCACGGCGTCGCTCGCAGTAGACGGGCCCTCGAAACGGCATATTGGACATGGCCGTCCGGAAGGCCAAGGGCATCAGCCAGATCGAGGATCGTGAGAAGCGCGGCATCGAGATCTGGACCATCATGAGCAGCGAGCGCGTTTGGGTGACTAGTGATCGAAAGCTCGTGCCAGTCTCGATAGCCGAGTGCCCGCGCAAGCGCCTCGTGCACCGTTGCGAGCTTCAGTCCGGTCGACGCGCGAACGAGATATTTTGCGGCCTGTTTCGGCCGAGTGAGATCGGGAAAATGCATTCGCATGGAACCGCTCCGGCGGTGCTTCAATGGCGTGTCCACTTGGCCCGCGCACCTTGGAGAGAGGTTCATACGGGGTGATCGTTCATTCCTGCCCGCGGGCTTCGCCAATGTGGACGGCATGGCCGGATCAGCCATGCTCCAGCATAGGCGATTCGAACCTGTCCGCAAGCTACGCCGGTGGCGCGGGCAACCAATCTTGGTGAGGAGCAGCGCGCCGCCCTAATCGACGAGGCGGGTCCGCGCATTGTCGCGGCCGTTGTGGAGCACCGTGAGTCCGCGAGTCTGGGCTATCCGCTGACGGCGGCTGCAGATGTCTCGATTGCGCGGATGACCTCAATGGCCTTTTGCGCAAACGGCTGATCTGCAGTTACACGCCGCAGCCTGCCAAGGTCGCTGCGGTCGCCGTGTTTCGCAATCACGCCAAAGGCGAAATGCAGGTCCCGATCACGAAAGCCTACCCGATGGTACGATGTCGGGGGCAAGCCCTCATCAACCAACTTCCGGCTGACCGCGAGCAGGTCGACCGGAAACACATCCACCAGGTTGAGAGCTAGATAGTTAGGTGGTCGTTCCGCCACATGACTTGCCGCCAGCGGCTCGTTTATTTCTGCGAGACAGCCGATAACACGTTGCGCAGGGAGCGCGTGCAGTTTCTCCCAGGCCGCACGTGCCTGTTCCCTGTCGACGTCGCGGCCGGACTCGGCCGCATAGACCAACGTTCTGATGAGAACCATGCATTGTTGTGCATCGTTCTCAGCCTCCACAACCGGAAGCGGCGCGGCGTGCCGTGCGAGGAAGCGAACCGCCAGGACGAAGGCCGCCAACTCGTCCTGGCTCATCGGATTCGTCTGCGACGGAAGTCGCGCCAGGTTCGAGAACAATGGAGCGTCTGAAGGCTCTTCGTATTCTGCGATCCTTTGCGCCAAGTATCTCACGCTCATGGAATCGCCGATTCCATCAGCCTGAAAGGCGCGACGGTAGAGCAGACGCTGTGTCTCCTCCGGCAGCCCGTAGACCTCCTCGGCATAAATCCAGTCAAACGGGTGATCGAACATCCGCGTGTAGACGCTGAGAGCCTGCTCGCGGATCTCGTCGCTGTCCGCTTCCCCAATCACAGCCACAACCTCGTCGTGAATGGCAGCTCGCTGCCCTTCGCCCTCGTCGTCAAGCGCTCCCAGTATCTTGAGGGCATCGATCACGCTCGAATTCAACGCCCAGTTCGAAGGATGAATCTCGAGGGCGTTGATCGCCTCGACAAGACCAGCTCTCGCCGTCTCCTTGGCGTCCCGGACGAACCCGACGATATGCAGCAGTTCGAGCCGAACATGATAGGGCTCGTATTTCCACCGCGTGCGCAATACCTCGGTCTGCTCAAGCGTGAATCGCGTGACATCCGCTTTGCCAAACAGCTCATGGCGCTGCTTGAGAACGAACAGGAGCTCGCCGGAGGTCAACCCGACAAGAGATCGCATCGCGATCTTCGGTGGCCGATTGCCGATGATATGGGTGAACCTCGTTGCGTCAGCCTGTGTCGCGGCGAGCGTGAAGTTGTGGCGCGATCCGAAGCCATAATAGGCCAGTGCGAACGCTTCACTACGCAAGGCGACGTTGCCCTCACGAGCCGCCTCGGCAAGCCTTGATCGTTCCTCGTGCAGTTTTGTGTCCATTGCTCGGCACAGAACCAGGTATTCCTCGATGCCCGTGCCCTTGGCCGCGCGAACGCCCAAGGCCTGATAGCGGGCTCGACTCGTCGGCGGAGGCTCGATGTGCCCTTCCCATTCGAGGCGCTTGAAGGCCTCACCATTCGTCAGGACCAGCGTGGACTGCGCGATCTGGGCGAGAAGACTAGCGTGGCTGGTCTCAAGAATAGCCCAGGCGGTCACGGTCGCCACGCTACCAAGTTCACCGTCGGCGGCATCGGCAATGATGTCTGCGTCCGTGATTTCATCCAGCACCGCACGGGAAGCGGGCTCCGTGTCGAGAGCGGCGATGATGTCGCGGGCCAGTGGACGAAAGAGCGGCGTGCCCAACTGGACGCCAAGTTTCGCGGGATCCGCCTGCGCCAGCCTGACCAGTTCTTGAGCGGCGCACGTGCTCTGAAAGATTTCGTGACTGAACGACACCCTGCCGCTTCGAGTTTCCAGAACGCCGGCCCGCAGAACTGCCTCGCAATCGTCGAACGTCAGGCGCTGTGCCAGCATGAACTCATCGAAGGCAATCTCCGATAGGGAATAGGCCATTTCGTCGGTGAGGCGCGCCGCGAGCCGTCGAAGGCCCAGCGAACCCGAACGCGCATGTGGACCCAGTCGCGTGCGAATGAATTGGTCAACGAGTTCAAGGCGGGTAACGTTCGGCCGCAGCTCGTTGCCGATTTCACCCACGATGCCCGCCTCGAGCCCGCTCCGCACGCCGCGCAGCACATCCTTTGCCGCCGAGGTCAAGACTCCATGTC
The DNA here is from genome assembly GCF_002294795.1 of Mesorhizobium sp. WSM3866. Taxonomy (NCBI): domain Bacteria; kingdom Pseudomonadati; phylum Pseudomonadota; class Alphaproteobacteria; order Hyphomicrobiales; family Phyllobacteriaceae; genus Mesorhizobium; species Mesorhizobium sp. WSM3866. The sequence continues at coordinate 65,304 of NZ_NSGC01000014.1, forward strand.
CCCGTTCGGCGATGCGTGCCTTCAAAATCTCCGAGGGCTTCCCGACCCTGACACTGCTCAGGCCAGCCAGACCTTCTGGACGGGACTCCTGGCTCGTCACAACGACCCGCGCCTCATACCGCCTTGCGAGAGCCTTGAGTCCCCGCAGCGCTTGTCGCGCATTGTCGGCCGACAGCTCGTTCAATCCGTCGAAGATCAGGATGACCGGTATCCCCAATTGCGTAGCCCGGCGCAGGAATCGCGGATCATAGGAATCAACAAGCAGAGAAATCTCGCGCTGAACCGCCTCCGCCCACGAGCCCGAAAACAGCTTTGCCGAAACGAAGAGGCATATGGCGCCCGTCGCTGTCAGTTGGACTCCCAGCCACTTTGCCATCAGGCTCTTGCCGCACCCGGAGGGTCCCCACAAAAAGCTGCCAGCCTGCTCATTGGTGAATGCGATGAGAGCCTCTGCTTGCTCATCATCTTCCGGGATCCATAGATCGGCATCGGGCTGGTATTCTGCAGCGAATGCCCGCCGATAGCGTTCCGCCCACTCGCTAAATGTCCAGGAACTTTCGGCTGCCAGCGCGGCGTCCACCGTCGTAGCGGTCAACTTCAAGGACCGCGCAAAGCCCTGCCAGGCCGCCAGTGACCATACACTGTCTCCCCTCGCTGCCAAGGCAGCCAGCACCTCGGCAGTCGACCCGATCCGAACCTTGAAGTCGCCCGCAGTGATGGTTGACCCAGCAGGGAGGTCACCGGTCATCGCGACCAACCCATCCGGGTAGAAATCGCCGATGGGCGCCGCCTGAGCCATGGCATCACGCAAACGGTTCTTGGCGTCGAGCGCCTGCTGATAGGGGTTGCGGAACGGCGTCCACTCGCCGGACGGCGACAGCCGCTCCCATGGTCCATTGATCTCGCCGCGAACCGGAAGCTTGGTGGCTTTCGCTTCGATAAGGGCGACGGCATCCTCCGTCGCCACGACGAAGTCGATCTGTCGACCCTTGAGCTGGAAATTGCACAGGACGACTGCCGCCGCCGCGCCTCGCGCCAGATGGTCGACGAGGGCGCGCAGGAAGATACGTTCCGAGTCATGTTCCAGCGGTCCCCCGCAGAAGATCGTCAGTGGGCGTGTCGGGTTCATGATGTGGATTCTACAGCTTCATTGCTGAAAAGCACTCCTCGATGCAGGCCATCATGACCGCACCGACCGAATGCTATCGGCTGTCCATGGCGACATCTTCGAGGTACTGGTGCCACCCGTGCATATTCTCGATGGGTTCGGCCATGATTTCTTCCAGCTGGTCTATCTCTTTCCTGATCTGATCAAACATCTCCAGTGCGGCCAGGGCCGCCCGTTTGGCGCTAAGCGAGCCGGCCCGCTTTCTCCAGCTCTCGAACGGCAACTGCGGGTATCTCGGCTTCCATTTAGGCAGCAGGCGCGCATTGAGATCGACCAACACTTTCGTCCCTCGCGCCATCCCAAGCGCGTCCACATCAAGCGGCTTGGGCGGGAGGCCCTTTGCCTTCAGTGCCTTGTCGCCATCGCGGCGAAAACGAACGATTTCGGCGATCGTGTCAGCTTCGAGTTGGATCGTCCGCAGCGTATCGACAGGGTCGTCTGTTCCCGAGCGTCCCCTGGCGATGATCTCGAAGGCCGATTCCGCCTGCTCGACCCGAAACAACAAATGCGCGCTCAACGCTCGCTCGACCGACATTGGTGGTTGCGGACAAGCCGCGAGCAGCCGATCGCGTAGTCCAGCCATATCGACCTTGGCTCTGCGGTACTTAGTGGTTACCAACTCAGGCAAAAGTCGACGTGCCGCATCACTGACTACTTCAGGTTCCCAGCGCAGATGACGCTGTGCACCGAGGAGCGACTCGAGCAGCCCAGCAGCTAGGCGGAAATAGACGTGTGCGAGCTGCCCGATGATCGGATCGTCGCGGAGCCCGACATGATAGAGCTGGTTCCGATACTCGTGCAGGATTCCCATCGCCCGGACCTGATCGGGCGGAATGTGACCGAGCTCTTTTAGAAACTGGATCTTCCTGTCGAAGGCGCGGCCACGCGCGTCGCTGCGCTGTTCCGGCGTGAGCCGGTGGGAGTTCCCGTGCCGGTCTTCGAACAATACGTCAGCGCATTTTTGATGGCACATCAGCTCAACGCCATTGTCGACGAGGATCAGTGCGATCCGTTCATTGAGCGGGTGATCAATTGTCAGTTCGGCAAGTGCGCGGTCCAGTTGTTCTGCAATGGGAACGATCGATCGCACGGATCTTCTCCTAACGCGCGCCGCAACCGTGACATTACGGCTCGCCGCACCTTACATTATTTGACCCGTCGCATTCGGACAGCTTCAGATAGTCAAAAGGAGTTCGCGTCCTGAACAACCCGCTCCCAATTGAGCTAGTATCCGCCGTCGACGCGTTGTGGCGTCACGATGGTCCGGTAGCAGGCAATCTATATGCCTCCCCCGCTTTTGTGAGGCTTCGGGAAACCTGCCAACGGCTCTATCAGTCAGCGGGATCGAAGGACGCCGTGAACTTCGCCCTCAGCCACGCCCTCCACGGCCTCGGCTATCGCTGGAGCGATGGCGCACCAGCTCGCTTTGCTGTCTCCCCGGCTATCGCAGCGGCCCGCCTTGACCAAGCCTTCAGGCAAACCGAAGCGCGCCTGGTCCATCTCTGTCCGCTTGATCTCGGCGACGAGGTCCCCGAATTGCGTTTTGGACCCAATGCCATTCGAAACTTCACGGCAGAAGAGCTGGACGATCTCCTCGACACCGATGGGTTGTCGCGAAAACGGCCCGGCTGGCGTTTCGACAGCCAGCGCTTCAGCCGGTTTGCCTGGCTTGTCGTCGAAGAGATCGTGGTCCTCCCCGGAAAATCTGGCGGCCGCGTCCTCCCCGGACTGTTCGCCGATCTGCGACAGGATTTCGGGCGGATCGGACCGCACAAAAGGCACTTTCCCGCTCCGGTCGAAGCCGCGCTCTTCGCGCTACTGACGGCCTCCTGGGAGGAAGTCACCAGCTATTCCGACTTGGATTGGCGTCCCTTTCGCGTGCCATGGGTCCATACGCTGTCGGACGACCTGTTTGCGCGCCGAGCGACGCCGCCCGATGCCGACACATTGTCGTGGGAACCGGACTTCTACGAAGATGAGGACGGTGCCATGGTGGAGCTTGAACGACCTGCGCGGTTGCCCCTGACCGACGCTGCGATCCCCCAAACAGCCTATCTGGATGATACAGCCTGGACTGAACTCTCGGAAGCTCGACGTTCCCCGCTCTTTCATCGCCCGATCGAGCACTTCGTGATCCGGGCGTTCGCGAGCGATGGGATCGACGAATTTCTCGCGCATGTCACCGTGATCGAGGCAGCGCTAGGACAACCAATCGATCATGACTCCAGGAAGCGCCCGAAAATCAGCGGACAACGGCGTCAGGGCGCGACCGCCCGGGTCGCATGGCGCTTGGCGGCGCTGCTGGACGACGCCTCCGCCGGCGAGCGATACCTCGCGCTTTTCAAGGAGAGGAGCGACTTCCTCCATGGCCAGGCGATGCAGGACATACCAAGCCAAGTGCGACTGGACGCTCGACGGCTTGCGCGTCGATGCGTGTGTGCCTTGATCGGCGCAGCAACCTCACCGTCGCCTCCAGAAAACCAGGATGCCTTCCTGAACGAGCTATTGCAGCGCGGTTCGTCGCAGGCTTCGGGCTAGAACGCCATAGATGACGGCTTCGACACGCGCATATTGGATTGGAGGTTCGCTGTGACAGAAGATGTCGATCTGGCCAATGTTGGCGCAGCGTCCGAGAGGTTCTTTCGGCTCTACCGGACGCATTGCGTTTCGCCGAGCCGCGACACACTGTTCTCGCTCCTTGAGGCGGCACACAGTCTCAATGATTGACTGAAGGTCGGAGCGGCCGTCGATTTCTTGACGTCCAGGAATTTGCTGCCCTCAAGTGCCTCCGCAACTACTTCCACCATCAACAGGAACTGCGGCACGTCGTCAGACTCATTCCGATCGGCGGCTACCCGATAACGACGGATCTGATGACGATGTGCCTCGTCCCACGCGGGAACGTCGTCGCGGCGATACAGACGACAAAGCGATATCATGAGGAGGCTCGGCAGGCCTGCCATCAGATGTTCCATTGGTATGGTCCGGTCGTGAACATCAACCGCGCTCTGTTCAACTTTGTCGTCGCTGCCTATGAGCGCCTGAGGGATCGAGGCGTCCCCCTGGCGGGGGAAGCCGTTGAGGAATTCGCAGCCAGCTATTGCTATGAAGAAGAGAACGACCTTCCACATGTTGTCGACGGCAGGCTTGCTGCATCGGCTGGCAGCATCGACCAGCTCCTGACGGACATTATGAAATCCACGCCGAGCCGCGACGCGGCTGGGAATCCTTGAACTATGCGCTCCAGGCGCGCACTGCGGTGCAGCGCTGCACGATGTCCTCGACTGCCAGCGCGAGCAGCTTGCTGTCGGCCTCGGTCCCTTTCATTTCCGCGAGCACCTTCTCGGCTGCCGGGATCATGCGCTCGGCCATATCGAGCAATTGCCGAAGCACGAAGCGGGGACGGAAGTCGGTATCCTTGGCGAAGGCTTCCCAGTTTTCCGGCGTCAGCGTGAGCGGATCACGATTGCCCCCGACGAACTCGCCAGCCGCGGACGCTGCTCCTTGTAGAAGGACCGGAAGGCGGCGGCGTTGTTGACATCATAGAGCTGACTGAGCTCGATGCGATCGAGCCGATAGAGCAGTGAGTAGTTCTTGGCGTGGGCGTCCGGGTTGCCAACCAGGAACTGGAAGATCGCGCGATCAAGAAGTTGCGTGCGGGCCGTGACGACATCGGTGACCTTCTTCATCAGCTCGAAGCATTCCTGCCAGCCCGGCCCGCCATCCTTTTCGTACTTCTGCCGTGGAAACCGCCCGAGCGCCTGGCAGAAATCCTCCTGATGCAAGCGACGGAAAACCTCTTGCCCATTCACGCCGACACGGTCGTATCGCCGGATCACCATATAGGGCGTGTCCTTGACCACTCGGATGGTCGAGAACGGCACCGGAATGCCGACAGCCGCGGCTACGCGCAGGCAAAAATGCTCGACGCGGATCGAATCCGGCAAACCGTCAATGTCGACCTTTAGGATGTGAGTGCTCGGCGTGCGCCCTCTCGGCAGCGCGATCCTGCGATCGACGACGCCGACCCCCGCCTTGTGATGGACGCCGGCAAGGGACAGCCGCAGCTCCCCGTCGGCGTCGATGAACAGCGGCCGCCGCGGCAGGGCCTCGATGTATTCGGCAAGCCGATCATCGTCCAGCACGTCCCACTTCGTCTCGACATTCTCGTCGGCGATCACCTCATCGTCGAGCGGCATAACGGTGACCGCGCCCGGGCAATCGCGGCCGAGCTGGTAGAGCAGCGCGTAGTCGTCGGTGGCATCGACCTGCAGATAGCCAGAGCCTCGCGCGTTGCTGAGAGTCCGGCAGCAGCCCATCGAAAAACGGACCGGCGCGATCATGGTTGTAGGGATCTGGCGAGAGAGGTAGCGCCAGAGAAAGCGGATGGCGCGGCAATTGCGTGCGCTCAAGCCAGCCCGGCTCGTAGCGAAAGGACAAATCGCCATCCCTGGCAACGTCGAGGACGCCAACAGGAAGACCGTAAAGGCGGATGGATGCGGGCATCAGAATTCGGATCCTGCGTCTGCCGGGTCACTCGCCGAGATTGTCGCCGGCGAGAACGCGATCGTCACGCCCAGCAACACCAGCACCTTGAGCACGATCGACATTGGCGGATCGACGCGGCCACGCTCGAAATCGCTGACCCATTTCTGCGAGGTCGCCGTAAGGTCAGCGAGCTGGCCTTGGGTCAGGCCGCGACGCTTGCGCTCCTCCCGCAGAAAACGGCGAACGTCGTCGACGCTCCGAATGTGCATGTTTGACATCCTATGACCGCTCAGTGATAAAGCGGTTAGTATCGAACAAATATCACCGACTGGTGAAATTTCAAGGCAACGAGCGGAAAAATAACCGTTCGGTGGTATCTCTCCGCACCAACCGGGCTATGAACGTCGCTGTGGGGTAATCATGCGCAAGGTTGGCGACATTGCTGTCGAGGGCAACGAGACGCTCTGGAAGTACTTCCGTCTCGAGCGCTTCCTTTCAACGCTCGCCGAGAGCCGGCTCTATTTCGCATCGGCCAACCAGTTCATCGATCCGTTCGAAGGCGCCGTCGCCGTCCAGTTGAACGTGCCGCCGCCTGATCCGCGCTATGCCGAAATGGAAAGCGTGGAGCACGCCTTCTTCCAACTGAAGCGGTTGACCAAGATAAGCTGCTGGCACCGCGCCGCCTACGAGAGCGATGCGATGTGGAAGCTCTACGCCGGAGAGCATAAGGGTATCGCCATCTGCACGACGCCCGATCGCATGCGCGCCGCCTTCAAGCCCTTCCGTCTCAAACCGGAATATGGCGTCGAAGATCTGTGGAGTGGTCCGGTCCAATATGTCGACCTGACCCAGATTCGGATGCGCGGCGTCGCTATGCTCGACCGGTTCTTTTTTAAGCACAGGGCCTTTGAATGGGAGCGGGAGTATCGGCTCGCAATCTCCGTTCGCATGGCCGAGGAATTTGGCGTCCGGGTTCCCGAACACGGCATCCTTGTCGACGTCGATCTTCCCACCCTGATCGACCGCATCGTGCTCGGCTCGACCATCACCGAAACCGAGCGCGCCACCGTCGCTCAACATGTGGCAGCCGCGGGGCTCAGCGATCGCCTTGAGCTTTCCACCCTTCTGGGCAAACCCCGCTATGTCTGAAACCCAGCGAACGGGAGTCGGGGCGAGGCGAGACCCACCAGAATGATATTCTATTCAGACACCGCTCTAACGATCTCGGAAACGTTGCAGACCAACGCGATCGTGTGGATCCACTCGCTGCCGGAACAGGAGATGGGGCCAAGCCGGCGCATCCTCGAAGACCTTGAGGGCCTCGCCATTGCCGGCGGTTTCCCCGTCATCGCGTGTGCCGTCCGAGACCGCGCCGAACTGAAGGATCTGTTCAGGCAGCTGACGACGGAGGCCGAGCAGGGGTTGAGGCCCGTGCTCCACGTCGATGCTCACGGAACGGTTGCCGACGGCCTCCTGCTTGCGCCGAGCGGCGATCGTATTGGCTGGAGCGAGATCATCGAGGATCTGCGGGCCCTCAACGTTGCAACAGCCAACAATCTCACCTCCATCTTCGCACTGTGCTTCGGCCTGCATCTCTACAAGCAGGTGAGCCTGAAGCGACCCGTGCCGGCCTATCTCTTCTGCGCGCCGGCTGAGGAAATCAGCGTCGGCTTCCTCGAGGCGCAAACCCTGGCCTTCTATCGGGAGATGAACCGCACCTCGAATGTGACGGCCGCATTCGCCGCAACTCTCGGCGGGGGCATGCAGTCGTTCCATTGCCAGGGTTTGTTCCTGCAATCGCTGTTGCGATACATCCGAACCTACTGCATCGGGCGCCTGCGGCAGGATCGGCTGGAGCGCATGGTCACGGCCGTTCTGCAACGTGACGGCATCGCAAACCCTTCCAGCGCGCAACTGAAACGGGCTCGGCGCGAGATACGCGAAGCTCTCAAACCAGGCCAGAAGGTGATCGATGTGTTCGCGCCATCCTTCCTGGTCGGCCGCGCGCCGGCCTTCAGCTACGCCGATCTCGACCGGATATTGAAGCGCTCTGTCCGCGCCCGGTAATCTCAGCCGCGCCTGGCATCAAGCTGAGCGCTGAGCGATCTCAGGCTCGGATCGCGATGGACGACCCGAAACCAGCCGGATGACCGTTCGCCAAAGCGCTCCACCATCACTTGGCTCATCCCACGCCTCACCTGCCGATCAACATAGAGTTCGACCCGCAACATCCCGGTGTCGCCAGCGACCTGGGCCAGCAGATCGACCTGCCCGGTTCTTGCCGTCAGGCCTTCGCCGCTCTCGTCGATCTCTTCAATCGCCAGTGTGCAGTGATCGAGGGAACCAAAGATGACGAGGTGCGTCCCCGCGGGCATGCCCGATCGCGGTGGAGGCGCGTTCCCCATCTGGCCGAGCTCGACATGGGTCTCGACGCTGCGCAGGTCCTCATCCTTCCCTAGGATCTCGCGTGCGAAGTCGAACGCATCGGTGTCGGCATAAAGATAGCCGGCGCTTTGCGAGACCTGGAGGCCATTGAGGTAGCGCACCATGTCGCCATCGATGGCGATCGGCTCACCGGACCGCAGGCCATCCCGATAGCGGATCATTCTTGCCCTGCGCTCGGGCTCGAGATCCGCGCTCGCAGCCAGTTCGTAACGCTGGACAATCGTCGGGCAATGCAGGGCAAGCGTCAGGCCAGGCGAAACCGGCAGCATCACCATAACGCCCGGCGACTTGAGCCCGACATCTCCATAAGGGAAGGCGTTGATGCGGCTGACCGGATGGTCCGAGATGATGAAGCGATGCTCTCCGTCGCTCGCGTAGAGGGCGGGATGAAGACCAAGCAGCGCCACGGTGTGACCTTCTCGTTCAAGGAACGCCTTGACGGCACCAAGCCTCACTGCCGCGTCAGAGGGCATGGCCATGTGCGGATCGGCATCCGGGTCATAGCCGACCTGGCGCGTCATCTCCCGCAATTGGCCTGCCAAATGCTTTGGTCCCGTGCGGCTGAAATGCGTCCGCAGCATCTGGGTCGCGAAGAAATCAGCCAGGGCAATACGATCATCCGCCGTCATCCATGCCAGCGAGCGTCGCGATACCATTTCGGCGACGAGGCGGGCCGAACGCGCGTCGACCTCCTGGAACAGGTCCTCGAAGTTCCATTTGGTATCGCCCAGGCTCACCGTATTGAAGTCGTTCTCGGAACCGGCATTGGCAATCGAGGTCAGAAACGACCGGTCGGACCGCTTGGCGAAAACATAGATGGAGCGCCGTTCTGGATCGGCGGCAAAGTGCCGAAGCTGGGCCTGCGGAACGAAGTGATGCTTTTTGGATGGTCGACTCATCGTTCTCTGCCGTGATGCGCGGTCTTCAGCGCAATTGATCGTTCAGAGGCCTTCGGAAGCCCTCAATAGCGCTAAACTCCGTTTTGCCGCCGATGACCGGCAATGTCACGCCGCATCTGGAACGGGCAGCCGCGATCAAGTTTGGGGCCGCGCCGCGAATCCGATTGACTCATTCCCATCGAATAGAACACATAGGGAACATATCAACCCGAAAATCCATTGGGGACTGTTTGAGAGTGATTATCCATTGGTCAGGCGGCCGCCAGCCCTGCCATCGCTGCGCTCGCGAGCGAATCGCACGCCTCGAAGGTGGGTCGGCGCGCAATCGTACAACACTGCCGTTCGGCGGGGCCTCCATCGACAAGGTCCTGCCGGGAGGCGGGCTGGCGCTCGGGGCGCTGCATTAGGTGGCGGGCGGCCTCAACGGGGCGATCGATGGGGCGGCCGCAGCGCTCTTTGCCGCCGGCATCGCCGCGCGCACCAGGGGCAAGGTGCTCTGGTGCGTCACCCGGCAGGATCTCTTCGCGCCGGCGCTGGCCCAGGCCGGGCTGCTGCCCGGCCGCGTCGTTTATGTCGAGGCCGGCGACGAGGCCTCGGTGCTCGCCTGCTTCGAGGAAGGGCTTCGCCATGTTCGAGGCAACCGCTGCTGATGTCGAAGAACTGCTTGCCGGCCTGGACGCCGCGCTCGGCAGCATGAGCAATGACGAACGCAATCGAGAGTTCGTCGGCATCCTGCATGAGACTGTATTCGGCTCCTTCGGAAAATCCTGCGTCCGCGCCGATATTCATCGGCTATTCAATGCTGATCGAGAGTCAATTGAGTGGCAAAAGCGAATCGCCGCAAGCGTTTGCGAGGGAATGGACCGATTAAATGCGAACCTTGCCCGGCTCACTAACCACGCGTCGGCGTCGGGAGATTTATGAACGTTCCTGCGGCTTCAAGGAAACCACTTTACCGATCGCCGACACACAGTTGTCGAACGTCAGCATAGATTTCGACACATCCCCTTGCTGGTTACTTCCAGAGAACCATGATCGCGCCATACGTCGCCGGTCCGAGGTCGACACCTTTGTGGCATCGCGTCGGAGACTACAGCTCGCACGATTGAAGCGTCCCGCGCGCGTATTCGTGCAACTCGATCATCTGTCCTAGCGCGGGTGTGCTATTCGTCCGTGACGGCGACAGCTTCGAGATCGCTGTCGTCGGCAAATCCTGGCATGACGTTACCTGTGAGCAGCTTTTCTTTTGACAGCAGTCCAGCGTCTTCCAGTGCCTCGAAATCCGGCAGCTGGCGCAGCGTGTCGAGCCCGAACCGCGACAGAAAATTCTTCGTCGTCACATAGGTGTAGGGCGCGCCCGGTTGCGGGCTGCGCGGCCCCGAGGCGATCAGCTCCTGCGCGCGCAGCACGCCGATCAGGTCGCGCGACACCTCCTTGCCGAAGAAGGAAGACAGTTCCGCGCGGGTGATCGGCTGGAAGTACGCAATACACATCAGCACGAGCGCCTCGGATTGCGACAGCTCTTTTTCGCCCCTGCCGCCTTGCTGGCCGAATGCGGCGTGGATGGTGTCTCCAAAGGCCTTCCTGGTCCGGTGCTGCCAGCCGCCGGCGACCGCGACCAGCTCGTAGGGGCGGCCGGCGAGCTCGGCGCGAATGTCGTCGATGATCAGCTCGATGTTGCAGTTTCTTCCCACCACCCGCGCGAGGACACTACGCGTCACCGGTTCGCTGGCCGCAAAGACCACGGCTTCGACGCGGCCCATCCATTCACGCCAGCGCAGCTCTGGCGGCAGATGCTCCAACTCGGTGTCGAGCAGCGTCGGCTGATCATTCGGCTTGCGGCGGGCGGACGCTTCGCTCATCGCTACAGCCCAAACAGCCGGAAGCTGGGACGGCCGGAGAGCTCGCGCACGGCGTCCAGTTGTTGCAAGCGCTCGAACAGGCGTCGCGCCGCAAAACGCGACATGTTTTTCGTTGTCAGCGATCCGGCGACAGCATCTTCATTCAGAAGCAAAAAAATCACGTCGCCGGCGCCCTTGGCGCGCATTTTGGCGCCACCGACAAGAGTTTTTCCGCGCGCCGCGAAACCTCGCCGGCCAGCCGGCAGGCATCCGCCGCCGCTTGAACCAGCGCGACGTAGACCGCGCGCTCAAAACTCTTTTCGCCGGGTCGGGCGCGCCCGCCACCGGCCCCTGTGCGGAAGGCTGGAGCAAAAGCCTGGGCCATCAGCAGCGGCGGCGGCTCCGGCCAGCGCAGGCTTTGCGCCAGCACCAGGTCGGCCAGCCACCAGGCAAGCAGCTCGGCGTCGGGGCGCATGGCGACAACGTGGGGCGCGATCGCCGCGGCGGTGAATGGCGCCGGCCGCTGCGAGCCCGCCAGTTTTTCGATCTCCGTGCCAAGATCGGCGAGCGCCGCGCCTTCCCAATGGAGGCCAAGCAGGTCGACGATCTTTTCGAGCCGACCGGCGCTGGCGAGGGCCGGCTGCACGGCCAACTGCCGCCAAGCCCCAAGGACGGCGCCGGCCGGACCGGGATCGGCGCCGGCGGGACGCAGATGCCAGGCGTCGCGCAAGGCGGCTTCGTCCTCGGCGCGGCCGGCGAGCCGCATGCTGGCGGCCGCGCATTTTAGCGCCAGCCTCTGCCGCCAGGCGCCGGCCCAGGCGGGCCGCGCCCGGGCAAGCGGGTCGAGCGAAGCCAAGGCGGCGCCGGCCAGGAAGGCGGCGTCGGCGTCGCTCGGGCCGCTGCCGCCAGCGAGCGCCCAGGCCGGGACTGTCGGCGTCGCGATGGGGCTGGCGGGCAAGGGATTGGCAGCGAGGGGATCGAGGCCAATCATGTGTTCGAGGGTAAAGTGCTCGTGCGCTTTGCGCCATGAAATTCGCACCAAAACGCACAGCCTGTCGGCGCGACAAAACGAATGATAATGTTGCCTTACCAGTCGTTTAACTCTACTTCTTCCACTCGCAATAGGTTAGCATCGTTCTCCGGGCGCATCCGGACGTCCGTAGATGACAGCGGCCGGAAGCCGCCCCAGCCAAATCATCACAGCGCCCGCCCAATCGAACATGAAATCATACCGGGCGGCGTACTTGCACGGGGTGGGCCAACGTTGCACGCTGCAACTGGAGCAGGCGAGTGAAAGCGCACATGAATCGGGGGGCTCCAATATTTTGGCATTGCTTTAATCGATTATAGTTGTGAAGAGCAATTTCAGCCCGTTTACTTGCTGCTCAAGTCGCGGATAAAAGAGGTAGCACCGATTCGGTAGCTTATCCCCTGTCTTTCGCGTACTCGCGGTCGTGGCGCCGCGTGGACGATTGAAGACCAACGGTCTCACCAGCAGGTGGGCACGAGGGGGCGGGATTGGCAAGCCACAGGAGTAGGACAATGTCGAAGGATTCAGGTAAGACCGATAATCACGGCGGCGGGCCAGGCAAGATCGAGATCACGGTGGTCGTGAACGGCCAGCCCACGCAGGTCGAAGCCAATCCCAACCAGCCGCTGCACGTCGTTCGTACCAAAGCCCTTGAAAACACGCAGAACGTCGCCCAACCGCCCGAGAATTGGGAATTCAAGGATGAGGCCGGCAACTTGCTTGACGTCGACAAAAAAGTTGGCGATCTCGGTTTCGCGAATCCTGTGACCCTGTTCCTAAGCCTGAAGGCGGGTGTTGCAGGTGCCTGAACTCCAAGCTGTGGACCCGGAGGTCTCCCGAGCGAAGTTTGATCGTGAGATGGGCCGGTTCCGGCCATATGCAGATGCCTATCGTGCTCAAGGCTGCTTCCTGATCGAGGCGAGCTTCCCGAGCGCCTTCTTCATATTTGCACCGCCGAAGATAAAGCCACAGATGATCGGTGCAGCTGTCGAGATCGACTTCTCCAACTTCGACCTTCGACCTCCTTCGGTGGTCTTCGTAGACCCGTTTACCCGTCAGCCAGTTGCCCGGAAGGATTTGATGCTTAGAATGCTGAGACGTCCTGCGTTGCCGGGAACTCCTCCGGGGATGATCCCAGCCCTGATCCAGCAGAATGCTGTGGCCTTGACGGACTTCATCCAGGCCAACGGCCCCGAAGACCCCCCATTCCTGTGCATGGCGGGTATCCGCGAATACCACGATAACCCAGCCCATTCAGGTGACCCATGGCTACTTCATCGGGGTTCTGGCGAAGGCTGTTTGGCCTTCATTCTGGACAAGATCATCAAATACGGAATCAATCCTGTAGAGCAGTTGCAGATTCATCTCCAACCGACCGTCGTGGGAATGGCGGTGTCGCCTCAGGCGATACCGGAATGACTGAATTGAAAGATGTAGCGACCGTGACTCTCCCGCGCGGCTGCATCTCGACCACGCATGCGCATCTGCGCTCAGTTGGTCGCGAGGGCAATGAGGGGATGGCGCTCTGGGTCGGCGTTCAGCAACACCGGCAGTTTGCCGTAACAGAGACGGTTATCCCGGCGCAGCGTCACATTCGGACAAGCGATGGCGTTTGCGTGATAGTTCCGGCCGAAGAACTGCACCGGCTCAATGTCTGGCTCTACAAAAGCGGCCTGAAACTGTTGGCCCAGATTCACAGCCATCCGGGCCGCGCCTACCATTCGACGACCGACGACGCTTATGCGGTTGCTAGCACGGTTGGGTGTCTGTCGCTGGTAGTGCCGAATTTCGCCCGGGAGCCTTTCGATCTTGCTCGCGTCGCTGCCTACCGACTTGACGCGAAGGCGAACTGGAATGAGGTCGCGTCCACGGCCCTGATGCGAATGATCACGATAACGAGCTGACGATGGCCCTTGCAAACTTCATCGACCGCGCTGCCACGGCGGCATCTCAGGTGCTGGCCGACTTTCATCTGGGCGACTTTAAAGCCGCTCTTGAAAAGCAGGTCGTGGCAGTCGCGTTCGACAATCAGGCGGCTTCCTGCGCCGAAGGCGCGGCGACGCTGGATCTTGCGGTGAGATTGCTCGCCAGGCTCTACCCAGTTCTGGCGATACTCCCGCTGGACAGCGCGGCAAGCTGTCAAACCCAAGCGCTGGAGCGCTTGGCAAAGTCGATCAATCCAAAAGTCGGCATCCGGCGTTCCGGCAAATCTGCCACCGTCTGCGTAGTTGCAGGGGTAACGCGCCCATCACTCCGGTGCCCAACCTTTTTCATGGGATCGGACGGTTGGTCGGCCAAGCTGTCGCTTACGGACCCGGTGGGCTCTGGCTCAAGTTTGCTGCCCTATGGAGCTGGCGCCGCCGGTTGCTTCGGCGCCGCCAATGTCTTTCGAACCATTTTCGCCGCCCAACTGACCGGCGCCGAGTTGGACGAAACAATTGACCTCTCGTTATACAGCTACGACAAGACCAAAGCCGGCGAGGCAGGCCCGATCGATTTCCCTGTCGACCTTGGCGAAACGCACCTCGTTGGGCTCGGCGCGATAGGCCACGGCACGCTTTGGACGCTAGCGAGACACCCCGGCCTCTCGGGTCGCCTGCATGTAATCGATCCCGAAGCGATCGAACTCTCAAACCTGCAGCGCTACGCATTAGCCGGCCAGGCGGAGATAGGCATGTCCAAGGCGGTCCTTGCAACCACCGTCCTTCGATCGACCGCCCTCGATGTCGAGGCGCACCCGGTGAAGTGGGCAGAATATGTTGCGCGCAGGGGCAATTGGGTCTTCGACCAAGTGGGTGTGGCGCTTGACACCGCCGCCGACCGTCTCGCTGTCCAAGGTGCTCTGCCCCGATGGATCGCGAATGCCTGGACCCAGGAGCACGATCTCGGAATCTCGCGGCACGGTTTCGATGACGGCCAGGCTTGCCTTTGTTGCATGTACATGCCGTCGGGGAAATCCAAGGACGAGCACCAGCTGATTGCCGAGGAACTCGGAATACCGGAAGCACACGAGCAGGTAAAAACGCTGCTGCAGACCAATGCCGGAGTTCCCAACGACTTTGTAGTTCGGGTGGCTACTGCGATGGCTGTGCCGTTTGAACCGCTAGCCCCGTTTGTTGGCCAGCCCTTGCGCTCCTTTTATCAGCAAGCGATCTGCGGCGGTCTGGTGTTCGAGCTTAGCGATGGAAATCGCCTCGTTCGAACCGTGGTTCCGATGGCCTTTCAGTCAGCGCTTGCCGGGATTATGCTTGCCGCGGAGCTGGTCAAACATAGTGCGGGTTTTCCCATGAGCGCTACGACGAGCACTCGGGTGAATCTTCTGCGCCCCCTTGGCTCTCATTTGCATGATCCGAAGGCCAAATATTCCAGCGGCCGCTGCATCTGTAGCGACGGCGATTTCATCGCCGCGTACAGGCGCAAATATAGCAAGAACGTTGAGCAGCTAAGCTATGTCTCCGGCTCCTAAGCAGACGCGGACGTCTCCCTTGCCCCAGAGCGGCGGCTTGTGCGCGTGAGATGTCGGCGCCACTATGACACGCTTGGCCCACTCCTTTGCCGGCCGATCGCCCAGGAAATCCCGTCCCCGCGCATGATCCCGGAAACCTCCTTGCCGATGTGTCGCTCTAGCACCGGTCGCCATGGCACCAGTGTGAACTCGCGCGACTTCTCGATCACGCCATATTTGCCGCTGGCAAGCTCGACGGAACGGCGGAGCGTACCCTGTACTCGTTCTCCGGATCGCGCTTCAGCATAGGGCAGACGAAGTTCCTCCGACAGTTGGCCGGCAACACGGTGCAACTCACGCTGCCGCAGGATCGAAAGCATGTTGGCGCGGTAGACGATCCGATCCTGCTCTACGCGCGCGAGGCCTTGCGCGATCAGCCAGTGCCGCCTGCTGGCTTGCGCCTCCCGGACCTCATGCCCGAAGCCTGAGTTGCGCAACCGCTCTGGTCCGTCGGCAACCAGTTCCCGGTCGAGCCAGGTGGCACCTTCAAAGCTGACTTGGTGCTCCAGCGGCATTGATGACAGCCTGTCGACAACGACAGGCTCGACCCTGGCCCGCTGGCGCTCGTATTCCACGACACGATCGAGATGGTCCGGCGCGACCAGCCAGGTGCCGTTCGGCTCTCGCTCGATGCCGCCGGTCGCGCGGCGGATTGCCTCCAGCCGCCGGACATGCGTTTGCGCAAAGCTCTGGGTGGCGGATGGCTCATGCTTCAGGTGGATATCAGCGTCGTAACGGCCGCCATGGGCTGCGGCGATCTCGGCGACAGTACGGTCGACCTGCCTCGGCTCGGTGCTCCTCGGGGTGGCAAGCACGATGCAGCCTTCTGGCATCGGTTCGGTGGCCTCACCGTTGCCGATGTCGATCCAATGGCTTTTACCGTCAACTCCGTCGACGAGAAGATATTGCCGGTCATTGATTTCGTCGGCGAGCCCGCGAGCGACGACGCGGCCGACGACGGGCTGGGCCGGCTCACCGGATCGATCGTGGATCACGCAGTCGGCGGCACTGCGCGCGAGCCCCTTGCCGGCCAGCTCGCGATGCATGGTCTTGATGATGTCGCCGCGATCACCGATACGCCGCAGGGTGGCTTCCAGCTCGCCGTCGAGTCGCCAGGAGCCAGCGCCGACGTCCTCGGCCAGACCCATGCGCTCCAGCTTGCGAAGCCTGCCCTGATGCAGCGTCTGGCGAAAGGTGTCGCGGCCGTTTGTCGAAACAAGACCGTCATCGTGACGCGTGCGCAGCAGTTGCCGGTCGATACTGGTGAAGCGTTCCTGCTCCATTTCCTGGCGCAGGCGCTGCTCGATCTCGCGATCGGTGAGTGGACCGAGATCGAGGCTGACCAGCTCGGCAGCGCGCTCGCGGATGCCGCTCGAAATATACTCACGGGCGATGACGAGGTTCTCCCCGCGGTCGTCCTTGCCACGCACGATGATGTGGCTGTGCGGATGACCGGTGTTGAAATGGTCGACGGCGACCCAGTCGAGCTTGGTGCCGAGGTCCTCTTCCATCTGAGCCATGAGGCGCCGAGTCAGCGGCTTGAGGTCCTCATACTCGATGCCATCTTCGGCTGCGACGATGAAGCGGAACTGATGGCGGTCGCCATCAGTGCGATCGACAAACGCCTTACCATCGATGCGGTCGCTATCGGCGCCATAGAGGTCGCCAGGTTCGCCTTCGCGGGTGACGCCGTCGCGCTGAAGATAGCGCAGATGCGCACGCGCCCCGTCCGCGCCCTTGCCGGCGAGCTTGACGAAGCGGGCCTTGACGACGACCCGCCGCTGGCGGAAGGCGGCATACCGGTCGCGGGATTTGAGGAGTGCTGCGGCCGCCCCTCCCCGCCCTGCCCGGCTTCCGGTGAAGCGACCATCGCGTTGCAGCCGGCCGCCGGCCCTGTTGATCGCTGTCCGGATCTGGCTGGCGAAGCGTTTGCCTGCTTTCGATCCGCGCGACCCGATCTTGCCGAGCTTCGGCCTGAATTCATCGTCCTGCATGTCGGCCTCCGGAATCCAAAGCTAGATCAACGGTTTAGGCGCCGCAGCCTCCTGGCCCCGCCAGCTGCCTCCTCGAAAAACGATGTGCAGACAAAGACTTGACCGCCTCCCGGAGGCGGTACCTTTATCTTGCCTTACGCGCACTGCCCTTGTCGCGCGCGCACAGCCTCCAAACTCCTAGCCATCCGGCTCCTTCGGCCGCATGTCATCCTTGCGAAGCGGCACGAGCAGATCGCCGTTTCGCGTGCCGGCGCGAACACCGTCGTGGAGGAAGAACAGCGAGCGCCCCGAGGGTGCCTTTCGCCTCTCCGGAGCGACAGATTCGCCCTTGAATTGTTTCATGTCGGTGGCCGAAATCCCCGCCGCCCTGAGCTGATCGAGGTAATCGACGGTCTCTTTCGGCAATGGCTTGCCGTGCTTCAAATGCCCTTTGTAGCGCTCGGGGCCTGCGTTGTAGGCGGCGAACAGGCCGGGGAATCCGAAGCGGTCATACATGGCTCGGAGATAGGCGGTGCCGGCGAGAATATTGTCGCGCGGATCGTGCGGATTTGGGCCGAGACCATGGGCCACGCGCATCTCCGCATAGGTGGCGGGCATCACCTGCATGAGGCCAATGGCGCCGGCGCGAGAGGTGATGGGGCGGCCGTCGCGCATGGTGTTGCCGCCGCTTTCGGCATCCATGACGGCGTAGATCCAGGCCTGCGGAACACGAAATCGCCGGCTCGCTTCGGCTACGAACTGCTGCCAGTTTCGAAGCTGCGGACTTTGGGAGATGGCGACCGGCTCGGCGCCGGTCGAGGCGGAACAGGCGCATGGCGCGGTGGCGATCATGCCTAACATCAGGAGGGTCACTCGGTCCATAGCGGCACGAGCCTCCCGAGGATTTTTTGGGCCGGCACCGGCCCGAAATAGCGGCTGTCGAAGGAGCGATTGGTCTCGCTGCCGAGCAGGAACACCTCGGACTTCGTGAGTGCCCGGCAGCCGTTCCACCATGGCAAGGGCCGGCCTTGGGCGTCGATCTTGAGCCGGCGCGCGACGATGTCGCCGCCGATGATGATGGCGTCATGGAAGGCGCAGACATGCTCGCCGGGCAGTGCGGCAAGGCGTTTGACGAGTTTCACATTGACAGGCAGATAGCCGCGTTGGGCCGCCAGATACGCCACGTAATCAGGCGGGCGGACGAGCACCAGATCGCCCAGCGCCGGCGTGCCCGCAGCGATTCGATAGAGGCCGATCGGCACGCTAGCCGAGGCGTTCCAGACCAGCCAGGGCGTGGGTTTTGCGAACGTGGTGAAGCCTAAAAGGCTGAGGCCAATCGTGGCAATGGCGATCGTCTTGCGGGCGCGAATGCGGCGCAGGCCGGAGCCGATCATGCGCAGAAAAGGACGCCGGGTCATGAGCGGCCCCCATCGTCGGCCGGCGTGGAACCGGCTTCGGGAGCGCCGCAGTGCGGATGGCCTTTCGACCATTCGTCGAGCTCGTCGATGTGATAGCGGACATAGCGGCCGTGCTTGCGGAATTTCGGGCCGCTGCCCTTGAGCCGCATCTTTTCGAGCGTGCGCTGGGAGAGGCCGATATAGAAGGCTGCCTGCGCGGTATTGAGAAAGGGGCTGCCCTTCTTGGCGCGGGCGGCGCGTTCGTTTTCGTCGTCCATGATTGTCCTCGTATCGCTTAAGGAGAAGCGACGGAGAGGATGGGCGAGCGAGGTCGCTGCGGGGACGGGCGAAGAGTCGGGGGCGAGTTTTCGCCGCTCTTGTCAGATGAGCCCCGCGCCGGTCGCGGCGCGGGGCTCGGAGCTCCGCCGTTTAGTCGACGGGGTTCCAGATGATGGCGTAGGTGTCGTCATCGTCCTGGCCGGCGGCGCGGCCGAGATTGGCGTAGAGCTTGCGTGGACCGAACTCCGGGGCGGCAATCGACAGGCTCACATAGTCCTTGCCGGAAGCTTCGCCCATGCGGATCCAGCCGGCGCCGACTTCGACGCCTTGCGTCAGCACCCGGAAGTCTGGATGATTGTCGGCGGTCTTGCCCTGGTTGGGCACGATGTCGATGTCGGCACGGACGCTGAGCGTCTTGAGCTGGCCCTTGTAGCCGCCGTTTTCCTGCTTGGTGACGTATCCGATCGCGGTCATGTTAGTCTCCTGTTTTGCTGTCGCCGGGGACCATTCCCCTGCGATGGCGGACCGTGATGGGCGCGTCCGGCCCGCCTGAACCCGACAGGGCCGCAGCGACAGCGCAGGACCCGAGCGGGCGGCTTTTTTGGAGCGAAGCGGGCGCGAGGAAGCCGCCATAGGCGGCGGGGAAAAAAGCTGCTGGCCGAGGGTTTCGGGCGGGTCGGAACCGCCCATAGGTCGACAAGCCAACCGCAGGGAAATGGTCCTGAAAGACGCTTGGGGGACAGATCGCGCGATCGGCTGACACGATCCCCAAGCAACATGGCGGGTACCGGGCTTGGCACGGGTTCAGACACCGCAGCCAGCGACGACGTACCTACCCGAGTGGCGCCTCGGCGAGCATTCTGGCCTGGCACAGGGCTGGCGAGGGCATCGATTTGCGTCGGACCACCACATGCAGTGCGCGCTTCAAAAATCGCGAAAGTGCAACCGGTTCTGCCCGAGAGGTGCCCCAAGCGGCGGCTTTCGAAATGCCGCCGCTTGGGGCTTGGCCGGTCACTCCGACACGAACAGGTGCCGGACCTTGGCCCACTGATCGGCGGTGCGGAAGCCGCCGCGCGCTGTGTAGCTTTCGGCGGGGAATTTCATCCAGCGCGGCAGCCAGCTTTCCACCTTCTCTCGGCCGTCCTCGCCGGCAAGGAAGTCGCGGATGATCTTCTTTTGCGTCTTGACCTTCTCCAAGACATTGCCGTCGGCGACAGGCTTGCCGCCGATGTCGGCGAGCATGGCATTGGCGACTTCCTTGTCGCGCAGTAGCTCGAAGAACGCCTCGTCCGCTTGCCAGAAAGCAGCCATGTCGACGTTCAGATTATGCCCAAGCGCCTCAATGACGGCGCTGCCGGCCTCGAGCGTCTCGGCCATGACAAGGCTGAGAACGCGCAAGACATCGTCATCGGAGAGCGCCAGCAAGCGGGCAAAGACGCTGGCGAAAGCAAGGGCGTCGACGTGGCCGCCGGTGAGCGGGCCATCATCGTTCGCTTGCCCAATCAGCGCCAAAACCTCACACCGCTTTTCGGCGAAGGCGGCTTCGGTCTTGCAGGTGGCGAGGCTGGCGGCGACCGTCTCGTTCGCCGCGCGCTGCGGCTCGCGGCGCACCTGCCACAGGCTTGAACCGGAAATCGCATGCGCCACCATGAGGCGCATTGCGATGGCGGGATGATCGAGCAAGGCGGTGCGCACGGCACCGTGACGATGCAGATCGACATAGTTCTGCATCGGGCCGGTGAGTTCAGGCCGCGACGGCTTGAGGACCTGTTCGTCCGGCTCTCCGCCCTCGTCATCGGCGCGGGCGCGCCGCGCTTCCTTGCGCGAAAGCCAGCCCTCGTGACACTCGACCTCGCCGCGATGCGAGACGGTGATGACGACCTTGCCGCCCTTCTTCTTTGGCGTTTTCTCGTGGTCCCAGGAATGAAAATACTGCCCCGGTTCGAGCACCGTCACTTCGCTCCATCCAGCCTCGATATAGGCGTCGCGTCTGGCGGCGATCGCCTCGTTCTGCTTCAGCCAAAACACGTCGGCATCGGCAAAATAGCTGTCCTCGCCGAACAGATCGGAGACGACCATGCCCGGATAGTCCTCGATGGCGAACAGCGCCACCTTGATGGAAATCGACTGGCCGCCGAACAGCCATTGTTTCAGCTGGTAGCCGCGCGGCGCGTATTGCTCGGGGTCGGCATAAAGCGCCAGCCAGTCCTTCTGCTGCGCTTTCGAAGCCATGGTGAGATAGCGCGCCGTCTCGGCGTCGATCTCCTCGCCGCGGTATGCTTCGCGGATCTTGGGGAGAAGCTCGCCGAGTGCCAGGATGCGCTTCACCTGAAGCTCGGTGATGCCGAAGGTGGCGGCGATGTCGGCAATGGAGCGGCCTTCTTTGATCAGCCGCGAGAAGGTTTCCCATTGCGAGACCTCGTCGGGGTCGAGGCGAGCGATGTTTTCGATGAGCGAGGCTTCGAGCGCATCGGCGTCGTCGCCGTCCTCCATGATGGCGCAGGGCAAGGCGTGGCTCTCGCCGCGCTCGTCTGCGAGCGACTTGGCGGCGAAATAGCGTCGCCGGCCGGCGACGATTTCGAAGCTTTCCGGCGTCCCGTTGGGCCGCACAAGAAGCGGCACGAGAACGCCGCGCGCGCGAACGGACGGCAGGATATCGGAGATGTCCGGCGCGCGTTTGCCGTGGCGCATGTTGAGGGCGGAAATGTTGAGCCTATCAAGCGGAATATGAGCAAGCTGCATGATCTGTCTCCTTCGGTTTGGTTGAGGTTCTCCCGCCGCAAAGGCCGCAAGGCCGGCGCGGCGGGACGGTTTTCGCGCCCTAGCGGCGCGTCTGTTCCGCCATGTCAGGCGGAAGCTCGGAATGGGGGCTTGCAAGCGCGTCTGCTGCCTGCCGCAGCAGACGCTCGTCCTGGGTAATGCGGCAACACAGCCGCGCGGCTTCGGCGTAGACGGAGAGCGGAAACTCGGCCTTGAAATAACGGTCGCGCTCGATGCCGAGGCCAAGCCGGCCCTTGACGCTTTGCAGTTCGGCAAGGCTGACGCTGCCGAGTTCGGGAAAGCCGACGCCGAGATCGCAAAGGCCGAACAGCGTGTCGCCGTCGGCGGCGAGTTCGCTCAAGAGCCAGGTTGCTGCCCCGGTCGGATCGAACAGTTTTACGACCGGAACATGGTCGGTTTCGGTGTCGGAAGCGCCATTGGCGAGGAGACGGGCGCAAAGGTCGTCGGTGATCAGGATCATTGCTGAATTCCTTGTCAAAACAGGTCGAGTTCATTGCGCGCGCCTTCGTCGAAAAGGCCTATATCGAGCGGCTTTCGTGCCTTGCGCGGTCGCATCGGCGCGTGAATGAGAAGCGAAAAGCCGGTCGCGCGTGGTGACTGGCCGGACACCGGGAATGAGCGTCTGCTCGCCTTCCGGCGTCGTGTCGGGCGGCAGCGTATGAGGATCGTGCGCGCTCACGCCGCGATCTCCTCACGGTCCGAGTCTTCAGTGCTGGGGATAGAGCAGAGCAGCAAATCGGCGGCTTTCGAGGCTTGGCTAGCGGCGCGGAAAATGGCGCGGTTGTCTTCGCGCAGCACGGCGAGCCATGAGCCGATGTAATCGGCATGGCGCACGGTCGGCTCGATACCGAGACTGCTGCAGACGAAGGCTGCGCAGATTTCTGCGACCAGTTCCTCGCGCGCATAGACCTTCGAGCCGAAGGAGCCGGAAAGGTCGCGCGCAAGCCGGGTTGGATGGCCGGTCCAGTGGCCAAGCTCGTGGAAGCACGTGCGGTAATAGTCGATCTGGTGAAAGAAAGCAGGCTGCGGCGGCACTTGAATGAAGTCGCTGCCCGGCATGTAAAAAGCGCGATCGCCGCCGATGCGGAAGTCAGCGCCGCAGCCGTGAATCAGCGCCTCGGCCTGCGGAACGATCTGACGCTGGGGCAGCGGTTCGGCGGCGGCATAAAGATGATCCGGCAGGTTGTCGCATTGCGTGACATTGAAGACGGTGAAGCGCTTCAAAAAGGGCACGGCGTGCGGTTCGTCGCCATCCGTCTTGGCGCGTTCCTTTTCGTCCTTGGGAACAAAGCGGTCAGCGTGGACGATGGTCGTGCCGTGTTCGCCCTTCCTGACATTGCCGCCGAGCGCTTGAGCCTGCCGGAAGGTCAGCCAGTTCTGGCTGGCATACCCGCGCTCGAAGACAGCGCCCCAAAGGATCAGGATGTTGATGCCGGAATAGGCGCGACCGGTGGCCGCGTTGCTGGGCAGGCCGAGGCCGGCCTTGGCGCTGCCCCATGGCTTGACCCATGGCACCGTGCCGCGCTCCAGCTCGGCGATGATGCGATCAGTGATTTCCTGATAAAGGCTGGCGCTCGTGCGCCCGCCCCTGCCCGCGCCAGCCTCTTGGCTACCGGAACGCTTGTATTTTGCACCCATCGTCTGGTCCTCCGCTCCTAATCCCGCGCCCTCCCCGGAAGCGGGGTGGGCGGCGAAAGCGACCGGAAAGGCCCGACGTCCAAGGCGGACCGCATCCGAAGGACCGGAACGAAGAGGCGGACCCGAAGCGAAGCGAAGGGTTGCGGGACGCCGCGGCGGGCCTAGAAGGGAGTGCCGCCCACCGCGCGCCACCGGGGAAGGCCAGTACAAGAAACCACGCCGGCCCAAAGGCCGGCGACCGTCAGCAGCCGACAGGCTGGGCCGCGCCAGGGGGCGAAGCCGCAGGGCCGAGACCGCCTGAGCTTGCCGAAGAAAGTGGGCTCGGTTCACGAGCACCCGGCGCGCGCCTCAGGCGCGCGGGCGCTGAGCAGTGCCGATGGCGTCAAGGCGACCGCTGCGCCCTTGGCGGCTTACTAAGCCTATGGCGTCAATTACCATAGGACTCTCTTTGCGAAAGAGGCTGCGCCGCGATGCGGTCGCCCGCTTCTTCGCCAATTTGCCGGCGTGTCTGGTCGGCATGGAGGCTTTGAATGGGGCGCGCTATTGAGCTCGCGTGCTCACTAAGCTTGGCCACCGGGCGCCTGTGGGCATGTGCCGCGATATCCACGCCATGGATGCACTATATCCAAACAATCAAGTTTACCGATGGGTTCTCATACTGCATAGCGCATTGCTTGAAAGCGTATGCCCGATGCTTTCCAGCTCACGTTCGTCGGTTGCCTAAGTTGTTCCACAGCTAACTTTGACATGGATCTATTATGCGAATTTGCGGTATTAAGCTAACGCACGACGGGGCAATCGCTGTCGTCGAGGACGGCCGATTGGCCTTCTGCATCGAGCAGGAAAAACTCGACAATAATCCTCGATATCAATCCATTGATCGTCTTGAAACGATTGTTGCCGCCTTAGCGGAGCATGGCCTGGATCCGCGCGATGTAGACCGGTTCGTCATCGATGGCTGGGACGGTGAGATCGAGTCGCAATTCGAGGTTGTTAGTGAGGGCACACCAGTCACTCTCAACGGGGCACCATATGTGGAGCGGGATCCTAAAAGTCCCCTGACAGCTTGTCATGGCTCAGGCCTCGTGCTGGGCGGCGGGGTATTTTGTTATGAAAGCTATCCGCATGTCCTTGGCCACGTAGCTTCCGCATACTGTACCAGTTCATTCGCCAAAGCCAAAGAACCTGCCCTTTGCCTGGTATGGGACGGCTTCATCTTCCCGCGGCTTTACTACGTGGAACCAAGCGGAGTGCGGTTTATCGAATGCCTGTTTCCGATGATGGGTCATGCCTATGCCGCCGCGGGCCAACACTTCGGTCCTTACAGGCAGGAAACGAGGA
The DNA here is from genome assembly GCF_002294795.1 of Mesorhizobium sp. WSM3866. Taxonomy (NCBI): domain Bacteria; kingdom Pseudomonadati; phylum Pseudomonadota; class Alphaproteobacteria; order Hyphomicrobiales; family Phyllobacteriaceae; genus Mesorhizobium; species Mesorhizobium sp. WSM3866. Next base: position 90,089 of record NZ_NSGC01000014.1, read on the forward strand.
CCGGCTGGAATCTGGATATCGCCGGCAAGCTGATGGCCTATATCGCGCTCGGATCTGTCAGCGAAAAGATCGTGACAGTATTTGGGGAACTTTACGACCAACATTTCGCCGGTGACACGAAGCTTGCTATTGAATATAGAAACAACAGCCGCTCCGAGGACGCGTTACTCACGGCCGTGCATGATTTCTTCGATGCAGCCGAGGCACGGCTGGTCGCCGAGACACCTGAGGACATACTTGCTTCGTTTCATGCCTTTCTCGAGCGTCTTCTGGTTCGCGAAATGGCAATCGCGCTGCGTGGGCTCTCGGTTGCCGGAACGCGAAACCTGTGCATCGCCGGGGGATGCGGGCTGAATATCAAATGGAACAGCGCACTTCGGGCGAGTGGTTTGTTCGATACAGTTTGGGTGCCTCCGTTCCCAAACGACAGCGGGTCGGCGCTCGGTGCCGCTTGCTGCGCGCTGGCTGCCGACAAAGGCTTCGTTCACCTCGATTGGTCGGTCTACAGCGGACCAAACATGAAGGATGGCCCCGTGTCGCCGGGATGGCAGGCTGCTCCATGCAGCGTGGCAGAACTGGCCAGCGTGCTCGCCGACGGCAAGCCTGTCGTTTTCCTCACTGGCCGTGCAGAGCTTGGTCCACGAGCCTTGGGAGGCAGAAGCATCCTGGCCGCCGCGACTTCGCCCCAAATGAAGGACCACCTCAACAAAGTAAAACGTCGAGAGCACTTCCGGCCGGTAGCGCCAATATGCTTGGAGGATCGCGCAGTTGATATATTTGAACCTGGCACGCCTGATCCCTACATGCTGTTCGATCACCGAACACGTTCGGAGTGGAAAGAGAAAATCCCGGCAGTCATTCATCTCGACGGGACTGCACGACTACAGACAGTTTCTAGAAAATCTGATCACCCAATTGCAGAGCTCCTGGTCGAATACGAACAACTCACCGGCATTCCGCTGCTCTGCAACACGAGTGCCAACCTAAACGGACGGGGCTTCTTTCCCGATGCCTCGGCAGCGTGTGAGTGGGGATGCGTGGACCACGTTTGGTGCGATGGGTTGCTGTTGACCAAGACGGGCTAGTCGCCGCTCCGGTCTTCAATAAGGCTGGCTGTGTGTGCAGGGTCAATCGCGCCTGGTTTGGCGCGTGCATGCGGCATCATCGGGCAGCGTAGCCGGCGTCACAAGCCCGTGGCCGGTCGAAGGATAGGGCATGAAGGCTCTCCTCACGGTATTTCTCGTCAGGATTCGACAACCGCCACGCCGCCAATCGTTGGTCAATCACCGCTGAGCTCGTGAAGCACTGCTGACGACGCCCACTACAAAATTGTCGGAGCAAGTTGCGCGCCGATCGCCGTGCCGTTTGCCTTTGACCATTGCCCCAGTACGGGCAGACGGCCGAGGCGATCTTTTGGTCGCGCTTGCAACATTCTTGTCCGCCTTCGGGCCCAAAAAAAGTTTTTCGGATGGGCGCGCCCGCGAGCAAATCAAGGCATCTCGATCATGCAACGATCCTGACGCCCAGCCGAACTCGATCCTTACCACGTGCAGACCGGCGCGGTGCTGATGAGCGGGAGGCGTCAAAGACCTTCCTCGACGGGGGAGCAGCAACAGCGCAATGGTAGAGGTGCGATGGCCGCGTCATCCCAGATCCCCGGCCTGCGCACGCAATCACCCACTAAAAAAACGCGGTCGATGCAGGTCCCAACTCCCGAGCATGCCGAGAACGCCGGTGGACTGATGGCCGCAACGTTCCAAGTGGCCATCGCGCTGGGAGCATCGGCGTGGGCCGCGGTGATTGCGGTTTCGTATGGGGCTTTGCCTTCGGCGGGGTGCCGGTGGGTATGCAGACATGGATGGTGCTGCGCGCCGCTGCAGCCGGCGCGGTTTTCGGCGGACTACTCGTGGACAATGCCGGCGTGGCCAGTGTTTTTGCCTACAGCGCCGTAGCCTCGTTCCTCGCTGCCCTGACGGTGTTCTTGCTCGGCCCCAAGCGCGATGCCTAGACCGTTGAAAGAGGCCGTAAGTGAAAGCGCGGGGATAGATGCAATCAGATCGGCCGCGCGGTCCGATCCTGCGCACGATCTTTGGCGGTTGCAGGCTTCGCAATCGGCCCCGGACGCCGCCAGCAGGACGACCAAAATCGCGACTTTGATCCTCGGGTTCCTGGCCACGTCCAGCAGACGGCGAAAGCTGGCCGGTCCCATCGGAGGCAGCCTCGGAAGGGTCACGAGTTGCACTATCAGTGTAATGGCGGCTACGACCGCAGCGATGATGAAGGCGGTTCGCCATTCCCAGATGTCGCCGACATAGGCGCCGATAGGAGCCGCGCAGACTTTAGCGACGGTAACGCCGGTGAGGATGATCGACATGGCGCGCTGCAGGAAGGTGACTTGGAACGAGCCGCATCGCCAGCGCTGCTGAAATCGACCAGAAGCCTCCGATCGCTATTCCGAGCACGACGCGGGCGGTCACAAGAACCGGCAGCGACCCAGCGACGGCCGATAGAACGTTCGACAGGATCAGCAGCAGCGTCATCGCCCACATGACGATCCTGCGGTCAAGGCGATTTGTGATGATGGCCATCGTCGGCGCGGCGATGGCACCGACGATTGCAGTCGCTGTCAGCGCCTGTCCAACTGCACCCTCGGTGATACCGAGATCATGCGCGAGCGGCGTCAGCACGCTGGCAGGCAGAAACTCTGCCGCCACAAGCCCGAAGGTGCCTAAGGCAAGCGAGATGACCGCACCGCAGGGCGGGACCCGACCGTTGATTTTGGCTGTTCTGGGTCATGCAGAACTCCGTCCATGTATATCGCGGATTCCGTCATGAACCGGGTCTCCAGTTTCGATGCGCACGCCGCGTGACCTCCGGGAAGCACCCGGGGACAGTGGGGAAGCCAGCACCACACCGTCATGCCAAAATCATCGAAGAGCCAGGCCCAATTTTTTGCGCGCCGTTTGCACCCGTACGAGGCGCTGAGTAAAATCCAGACCTGGACCAGGGAGCACCCGCGACTTCACATGCGGGACGCCTCCTGCAACATTATCTGCCGCATCCAGGTACTTGCTGGATCGCTGTTGTGAAGGGTGGGCCATTGGACGGCCTCGGTGAACGTGGGTAGTGGCCGCGGAAGTTCGATGATCCGCAAGGGAAAGGTGTTTTTGAAATGCTGAACCAGCCGGAGCGGCATGGTCGCTATACGAGATGTGCCCGAGACCATCGGCGGGATCATGCTAAAAGCCTGAACGATGATCTCGACACGCCTCTTGAGGCCATTCTCAAGCAAAAACCGTTCCTCGATGGATGGCATCTGCGCGCGGCCAAGCCTGAACGCAATGTGCTTCATCGTCACGTATCTCTCAAATGTAAGCTGCCCTGGCAATTGCTTGTTCGTGGGGCAGCCGACGCACACGAATGTCTCGTCGAATAGCGCCGCTCTTGGATGCGCGCTCGACATGAACAATTCGGGAAGGATCAGAAAATCAACGTCACCGCGCCGGAGAAGATCGTCCGGATCGTCGTCGAGCGGCAGCAATTCGAAGCTGATGGCGGGTGCTACGCGTGCAACACGCTCCACGACCTTTTCAAAAAACACAAGTGTGACGAAATCCGAAACCATGATCCGGAAGCGGCGATCGGATTGAGCCGGCTTAAACGGCTCCCAAGAAATAATCGAGCACTGGATGTGCAGGAGTGCGCCGCGAACTGCGGGAGCGAGTGTTTCCGCACGCGGGGTTAGAACACGTTCGCGTCCGCTCATCGTAAACAGTTCATCATTGAAATAATGGCGCAGCCGGCCGACGGCCGCGCTCATGGCAGGCTGGCTCAGGTTGATGCTGTTTGCCGCCGCCGTGAGGTTGCGCTCGGTCAGCAGTGCGTCGAGTACGACGAGAAGGTTCAGATCAAGGCCTTTGAAGCGCATGCCTCATCCGTCCGCAACGTGGTTGCTTGTCATCGCGACCATTGCGTAAGTCCCACTCAGAGGTGTTGTGTCTTGACCTGCCGCCCACGCGTGTGGAGGAAGTGCTCGGGTTATGCCGATTGCGCGGCCGATCAGCGAATGGCCGGCGTGTACAACTGTTGATCGGACAGGTCCGGAGCTATGAACTGAATTTTTCACGTGGCTAATTGATCACAGATTGAGGTTTGAGCAGGCTTGAGCGTGGCGGCGCTCCGACAACGATCTGCGACACATATCCAAGGTCTCCCACAAACTTGCGAATTGCCATCGCTGTTACGACAATGGCCACTCCAAGAACACTTGCGAACACGATTCTGGTCGTGAGATTCCAGACTTCTCCAAACTGTATAAAATCCGTGAGGCGAAACACGGCACCCTGGACCAGGTAAAGCAGCAGAGTGCTCTGACCAAGCTCGACCGCTACAAAGTGAGCTATTCTGGTCGAATACCCGATTCTCCAGCATTGCAACATAAACTGCATTGCCACTGCAGAAGCCGCCGCAGAGCCGGCGAACATTAGCAATACTTGTTTAGCTGACCGTTCATCATTGATTAACACGAGATTGTTGAAGGCGTAGGTCTGCTTATCCCACCATAGCAAGCATATGAAAGCTGCTATCGAAAGTAGGAACAAAAATATTGATTTGTGGGTCCAGCTAATACTTTCTTGCCACCCTTTCGACTGGGCAAAAAAGAAACCCAAACAATAAAATGGGTATGTGTATCTTAACGACGGGATTATCGATGATGTGATGGGGGCGATTGCGACCGCAATTGCAGATGCGCTTATGATCCACATCGATAGACGATTGAAAGTTGTAAAAAACTTAACCAGGACGAACGACGTAAACGCCGCCCATATGAACCAGTATGTTCCAATGACCTCATTCAAAAGATCCAACAACCCACCAGTTAAACTCTTCGTCGGGACCATCACGGTGGACTTTAGCGTCCAAATTAACGCACACCAAAAAAGCATTGGCAGCAGTAGCTGGGTTGCTCGATTGCGGACTCCCTGAATGAATGGTTTTCGCAAAATTGCCGCAGAAGATAGATAGCCGCTTATGGCCATAAAGAGAGGCATATGAAATATGTATATCGACTTGAAATACGGCGACAGCCAGAAGGCGTCAGTGCCTCGATAAATGCAATATTGTAATAAGTGCCCAATTATCACTAAAGTAATGAGTATACCTTTGGCGAAATCAAAGCTTGGATCTCGGTTGTTTGTTCCGGCTGGGCGCGAGTCGCGTGCTTTCGCTCCGATTGTTATGTGATCAAGCATCAGACTCCAGCCTATCTATCGCATTGCTACGTGCCGTCTGCGGGCACGGCGAGCGGGCCAGTTGCGGCGCAAAGGATCGAAACTGACGGGGATCGGGCATGGTATTGTGGGGCGATCGGCTGCAAGCGAGCGGACAAAATCTCAGCGCCTGATCGCTACCTCGATCGCGGCGGCGGTCGCGATCATGTGCGGCGACGCGAACGCACGGCACTATTGCCGTCAGGCGGTCTCTGCAGAACTTCTCAAGGTGGTTCCACAGAGCGTGCCGAACCGTGCCGAAAGCGAATGGAATGTCAGGCTGCTGCGGTGGGACACGCATGACGCGGATAGAATGGCTCATTCCGAGTCTCTCAAGATCCGACTTGCACCGTTGTACAATCCGAGTTCGCCTACCAAGAAATCAACCTCGCCGACCGTGAGGAAACGGCGCAGCAGGTCCAAGTGAGCCGCTACGCCGTGCAGTGGCGTGATCGGGTGCATCTCGGGTGCGGTCATCTATGCAGCGCCATGGAAGTTTGGTAAAATCGATTGTTTAGATCGTGAGCATCCACGCTATGGATAAGTGAAAGCCATGCGCTTCAAGGGCCTTGATCTGAACCTTCTCGTCGTGCTCGACGCACTGCTGAGCGAGCGCAACCTCACGGCGGCGGCAGACAGCATCAACCTGAGTCAGCCGGCCATGAGCGCGGCCGTCGGCCGGCTGCGGGATTATTTCAACGATGAACTGTTTACGATGAGCGGACGCGAACGTGTTCTAACGCAGCGTGCGGAGACACTCGCTCCCGCAGTTCGCGGCGCACTCCTGACAATCCAATCCTCGATTATTTCTTGGGATCCGTTTAACCCGGCTCAATCCGATCGCCGTTTCAGGATCATTCTTTCCGATTTCGTCACACTCGTGTTTTTTGAAAAGGTCGTGGAGCGTGTTGCACGCGAAGCACCCGGCGTCAGCTTCGAATTGCTGCCGCTCGACGACGATCCGGATGAGCTTCTCCGGCGCGGCGACGTCGATTTCCTGATTTGTCCCGAATTGTTCATGTCGAGCGCGCATCCAAGAGCGGCGCTGTTCGACGAGACACTCGTGTGCGTCGGCTGCCCCACGAACAAGCAGCTGCCAGGGCAGCTTACCTTCGAGAGCTACATGTCTATGAGGCACGTTGCGGTCAAGTTCGGCCATGCGCTGACGCCATCCATGGAGGAACGGTTTTTGCTTGAGCATGGTCTCAAGAGACGTATCGAGATCGTCGTACAGGCTTTTAGCATGATCCCGCCGATGGTCTCAGGCACAGCTCGTATCGCCAGCATGCCCTTCCGGCTGGTTAAATATTTCGAAAAAACCTTGCCCCTGCGGATCGTCGAACTTCCGCTGCCGCTTCCCGCATTCACCGAGGCCGTCCAGTGGCCCGCCCTTCACAACAGCGATCCGGCAAGCATCTGGATGCGAGAGGTGTTGTTACAGGAGGCGTCCCGAATGACTTCTCCGCCGGACGCCAAAGGGCGCCGCAGGCACCCCCACACCCGCGTCTCAGGCCGCCAGTCGGGTCAATAGCCCGTGTCGGACTAGATCGATGCTTGCGGCAAGTGCGCCTGCGAAGTCGTCGAGCGGGTGGGCTGCATCGACAAACGGTGCGAATGAGAAGGGGCCCCCATAACCGCCATCAAGCAGCGCCCGGATCTGGCTGCCATTGTCGGAACCTGCCAGGACGCGATCCGGGTAAATCCAGTGGATTGGATCGTTCACTCTTGAAATGTGCACTAGACCGGTCAGCTCGCAGGAGAAGAACGTCTCCCCGGCGAGCGTGTGATGGAACGTGTCGTGCACGAGTCGGAATACCGATTGGCCATCAACAGCGGCGATGGCCTTAGCCGCTTCGTTCTTCGATCGAAGCGAGCAGGTTTGGAAGCCCAGCGGCTCGACGAGACCGATCAGACCGCGCGACTGGAGGATCGGCTTGAGCGCCTTCAAGGCGGCGTGGAGATCGCCCCGCCGCTCGCCATTGGCGGGCCAGCAACCGTCGTTGACCGGGACCAGCATGAGCATCTTGGCTCCGCAGGCGGCCGCGTAATCGGCGAGTTTGCTCGCCTCGGCCTTGCGGGCGGGTGTCCACTCATTGAAGCGCTGCAAGGCATTGACGGAAAGAATCCCAACGCCTGCTTCGGCGGCGGCAGACCGGACGTCCGCTGCCGGGATGCCGAGTGCAACCGCATTGCTGCGCGGCTGGCCGCGGATCTGGACCTCGGTCAGCCCCTGGTCGCGGGCAAAAGCGAAAAGTGCCCCGACGTCAAGTCCGGGTGTCGCCATATGATCGAGTGCAAAGCGGGGCGATGCTTGGCGCATGGGTTGGTTTTCCTTCCAGGAAACGGATGCCATTCTCGGCTGACTTGTCTTCTACCGTCCGTTGATATGCGAGGGCCGAAATGATCTTCATGCGGGAGGCGAGTCGGTCGAGCTCACGCTTCTCTCACTGTGGTGCCGCGCCTTCCGAGAAATTGCCTGAATAGGTGCAATGACCGAAGCTGGCTCGGGCCATCCATCTGCTTGCGCAAGCTAACCCGCCAACCCACAGAGACGGCCAACCGATCGGATTCACAATTCAGGCAGCCGGGTTCTTGGCCAGAGCGAGGCCTACGCCCAGCGCGATCATCGCGCCGCCCGACGCTTCCCTTAGGCGGCGGATCAACCCGGGACGCGCTGCCGCGCCGTCTTGAATGCCGCTGGCCAGGAAGGCAACCACGATGTCGGCAAGCGTGTTGAGTGCAATCGACAAGGAGCCAAGCACCACGAATTGCAGAGCTACGAACCCTGCGCTCGGGTTCACGAACTGCGGAAGGAAGGCTAAAAAAAACGCTGCCGTCTTCGGGTTGAGAGCCTCGACCAGCACCCCTTCACGAAATGCCCGCCGGGGTCCGACTGGACTCACCCGGTCGCCGTCATGGCCGCCAGTCGCTTCCTTGCGGCGGGCGGTTTGAAAGGTGCGCAAGCCCAGCCAGACGAGGTAGACCGCGCCGAACAGCTTTAATGCAGAGAACAGTTCCGAGCTCCCGAGCACGATCGCGGAGACACCTAAGCTTGCGGCGAGGACATGTATCATGCCCCCTACCCCGGTGCCGAAGCTGGAAGCGATACCTTCCGCACGACCGCCGGCAAGCGTGCGCGCGGCAACGTAGAAGATGCCCGGACCTGGCGTGATGGCGAGCATGAAGGCCGCGGCGAGATACAGGGCGAACGGGGTCAGTTCTGGCATCATGGTCGATTCCAACGAGGTTCACGATTATTTGGGATGAGCGCGGCGATCTCTCGGTCAGATGCCCGCCCGCTCGCTGCAAGGCCCTCCTTGCGTTACCAGTCAGCTACTGGCAATCTGACCTGCTGAAAACGGCCAGTCAGAAGCTATCGACGTGGTCCAGTTGACGAAAGACGGCATCGCGCCGATCCGATCAGGGACAGATCCCGCGGCGGGGTGGGCGAGTCTGGCAACAGCCTGCGTCCTTCGCAGCCGAGCGGTGGTGCATATCCCGCAACGACGGCAACGGCGGCTAGTTTCCCAAACCTTGTGGCCCGCGATCACGCAGGAATGTGGTATAGGCCTCTGGCAAGCCCAATGAATAGAGCTAACGCAAAATGAGCCATGTTAAAACAACCTCCAGGAGAGCGCGTCGGCCAGGCAATGCCGAGAGCGTGCGCGGGTCCGGCAGGTGACAACTACCTTCCATGCTTAAGCGAACGGTCGCAGTTCGTCCGAGGTCGACGAAGTGCTTGTGCGCAGGGCGTAAACGGCCTGCAAGCCTTCATGCGCGAGATCACAAGGTTCTGGCGGGAAGCAGGTCCAATCCGGCATTTCAGTGATGTTCTGGTAGCGAGCGAATTTCATATCCGCGGGCATGTAATGCCGGAATCAGATTGGACAGCGCCATAACGGTCTGGTCGCGCAGACTGGCTTGAGTGCTGGACTCGTCGGGAGGGCAACCGTCATGCAAGAGCACGATTGCGCCAGGCCGGACCGAAGCGAGCACTGCATCGACGATTGCGTCGGTGCCGGGCCGCGCCCAGTCCTTTGGGTCTATCGACCAATGAAGGGCGGCCAGCCCGGCGATCTCTGACGCAGTGAACACTTCTTCGCTCCAGGCGCCGTATGGCGCGCGAATGTAGCGGATCGAGGCCTGCGGGCATGCTGCCATAATGGCACGGTTGGCCTCAAATACCTCGCGTTGCACTTCACCCAAGTCGCATTTGGACAGATCTGGATGAGACATGGTGTGGTTGCCTACCTCGTGCCCTTCTGCGATCATTCGCTGGATGAGATCCGGGTGCTCTGCGGCACAGGCACCGATGGCGAAGAAAGTCGCTGGCACCCCATTTTGCGCCAGCACATCGAGTATCTGTGGCGTGAAAAATGGATCGGGACCGTCGTCAAACGTCAGATAAACGCTCCGACTTCCATCAGCGCATTCACTCTGCACCTCCCATCTTTCATCATGATATTTCATAGCTCTGGATCCTTCCGGGTCAATTGTTGTACCGGCCATTTGCTCATCGGCCCCGCAATCGGCATAGCCACGAGAGCACGTGCTCAAACGCGCGAGACGGCCGGTCGAGGTTCGGCACTCCGGAGTGGGATCGTACGCGAAAGTAGACGCGATAGCCGCCACGCCTGTTTCTGCAGGACCTCAAATTGGTTCCGCAGCGCGTGCCCCAAGTGAGAAAGCACTGGATATGGTATACAAAATGAATTGCTGATTCCGAACCGATCAAGATGCGGACGCATCGCGTGCAACCCGAATTCTCCCGCCACGACATCAACCTCGCCGATCCTGATGGCGGCGCAACAGGCCCAAGTAAGCCGTGACGACCAGCGCGTCGTAGCCGTTAGGCCGAAGCCCCAGCCCAACTTCGAACGGCTGCGAATAGCTTTCCATCAAAGGGATCAGTCCCTCGATAGGTTTTTCGGAAGAGTCGGAGAGTTCGACATGATCGGCCACTTGCAACTTGTTTCCAAGCACAACCTCCACCGTCCTTGGGAGCGCATGGGAAAACCTCAACCTTGTTGATGTTGAGGTAGGCGCTACGCCACCTGAGGGAGCTTGTGGCGAAGAGCCGACCCGATGCAGCTTGCGCCGATCACCGACGAACCTGATCGGAAAGCGGATCGGCTCGCCTAAGTTCGGCGCAGCCCAGGAGGCACACACCAGAAATGCTACTCGGAGCCAACGTATACATCGACAATCCTTTTAGGGCTGCATCTTCCTATGCAACGTCCTGTCCAATCCGCAAAATCGATTGCTTCGATGACAAGCATCCAGTTTGTGAATAGATGAGATCAAGCCCTTGATCTGAACCTCCTGGTCGTGCGACGCACCGACCGAAGTGCAACCTCACGGGGGGGCAAGCAGCATCAACCCAAGTCAGCCGGCCATGAGCGCGGCCGTTGCCCGGCTGCTTTCAACGATGAACTGTTTACGATGAGCACCCGCGAACGTGTCCTACTCCGCATGCGGAAACTGTCAGCGTCTCAGAGTTGAGCGACGACGTCCCGCAGCATCTCGACGCCTTTTTCGATCTGCCGGATGCTCAAGGCGGAATAGCCCATGACAAGCCCGACGCGATCGGCCTCGCCTGCTCCCGATTGCCCATGATAAAGCGGCGAAATGAGGTGCAGACCTAGACCTGCGCATTGCGCGGCTTCGACCAACGCCGTTTCGCGCGACCGCGGCAGGTCGTTGAACCATATGACGACGTGCAGTCCGGCCTCTGCCCCTTGGACGGCGATCCTATCTTGAAAACTCCGTTTCATGGTGGTCAGCAACACCTCCCGGCGCTCGCCGTTGAGGCGGCGCACGCGGCGCACATGGCTTTCATAGCTGCCGCTCTCGATCAGAGAGGCCAATGACTCCTGCTCGGCCATCGGAGAATGCCGGTCGGCAAACTGCTTGGCGGTTTCAAAAACCTGCTGCAATTCCACCGGGACGACGAGATAGCCGATGCGCAGCATCGGCGAGAGCGTCTTGGAGATGGTGCCTAGGTAGATGACGGCTCCATGATCCTCCAGGCTGTGCAGTGGGGGAACGGGGCTGATATCGTAGCGATATTCGCTGTCGTAGTCGTCCTCGATGACGTAGGCGCCCTCGTCCCGCGCCCATTCCAGAAGCTGATGCCGCCGAGCGATCGGCATGACACCGCCGAGCGGAAACTGATGCGATGGCGTCGCATAGGCCAGCCGAGCCGCGAGCCCCGCCAGTTGCTCCGTCTGCATGCCATGCTCGTCAACCTCGACCGGAACCGGCGTGGCACCTGTACTGGCAAAGACCTGGCGTGCCATCCTGTAGCAGGGGTCCTCGATGACGAAGCTGTCCCCTGGGTCGAGCAGCAGGCGCGCGCAGAGATCGAGCCCCTGCTGCGACCCATTGACAATGACGATTTGCTCAGGGTCGCAGCGCACAGTACGGGCGCGCCAGAGATAGCCCTGAAGCGCCTGGCGCAGCCGGCGCGAACCGCACGGATGGTCGTAGGCGAGCCGTGCAGGCCGCTGCGCCATAGCCGCGTTCATCGCGCGCTTCCAAACCGGTGCCGGAAAATCTGAGGGCGCCAGGTCGCCATATCGGAAATCGATCTTCAGCCTGTTGGGCAGGTGATCCGGCCAGCGCGGAGTGCCACGCAGCCGTTCGCCATAGTTCGACAAGTGACCCGGGCCGGCCCGTTTTGGAGGATTGGCGGTTAGCTCAGGTCCGATCAGCGAGGATGCGACACGATGGCGCGCGCCTTGACGGACGTCGATGAAACCTTCCGCCGCCAGCTGCTCGTAGGCAGCGGTGACGGTCGTTCGCGAGACTCCAAGTTCCTCGGCGAGACCACGTGAGGAGGGCAGTTGGCTGCCGGTGTCGTAGACGCCTCTGAGGATCTGCTCGCGAAGCGATTCGTAGATCTGGCGCGCACCCATGCCGTACGAGCGGTTTGAGCCGCCGGGACCTGGAAACTGGACCATTTCTTTTCCTCCCAACTGGACCAGTTTGCAGCTACTCTTGCCGAAAGCCAAGAGCATGTCCGAAGTCGATGCCCGAGCCCGCCCCACCGATCCAAGACTGATAAACTGGCACCGTCTGCGAACGGCCAACTCGGCTGCCCGCGCGATAGGCCGCGGCGCTCCAGTCGAACTCGCATGGTTTAGATCGGCGTGCCAACTGAGGTTCGCGTCACGCTAGCAATTCCACGTTCCTCGCGGAAATCCTTCAGCGACGCGTGGCGCAGCTTGAGAACAGCTCGCCTTGGCCACGCTTTCATTCGCTGCCCTCGACACGAGGCGATGACGCGTTCGACGCGGCTCCAACTGCCGGCTCCGTAAACGAATTTGACCTTCGGACTCGCCCTTCGCCGGGACGCTTCGAAGCGCGCCATTGTGCGGGGCTCCAGATCCGCGCCATGCCTTGCGCAAGCTCATGGTGAGCACCAGGCCGAGGCTGAAGTCGATATATTGGCCCGGCACCAGTCGAAAAACCTGCGGACTGCAATAAATGGCTATGGATCAGGATCCGGGTGTTCGGCCAATTGCTCCGGATCCCCCGCACCAAGCGGCTTGTCATATGAAGGTGCTTGGACGCACCGGTGTTTCGGCAGCTGGTATCGGTCGTCCAGGCTCTGGCATCATTTTTGGTGGACGCGAGCAGCTCGTGAGGGGTGCATCCGGACGTGGCGCTGCTCCCACAATCGTCTCAGCTCTGATGTGAGAGCCTCGCGCTGGGCTTGATCCATCGTGGTTGTGTCGAGGAGCTCTGCGAGCACGGCCTCGCCTTCGATCCGCGTCAGCAGATCGAACAAGTCATGTGAAATACGCGCGCAGTCACGGTTATCCGTTCGGATTTCGCAGACGGTCTCTTGGCGATCCTGCGCCGTGTATGCGCGGACTTTATGCAGGGACACATATGGCGGCAATGAAACCGCGAGCGCAGTCCAGTCCTGCAGCGTTGCGGCCCGTTTTTTGACGAGGTACGGCCCGACCACAAGTCCATCCAGCTCTGTCGTCAAGAACGTGGCAATCGAGTCTGCAACTGAATCTACGATCGGCTCGGCATTGTTGTTAAAGGACGTATTGAGCAGCATTGGAATGCCAGTGCGCTGCTTGAAGGCATTGATAACGTTCCAGTAGGCAGGACTGGCCTTGCGCGATACTGTTTGCAGCCGAGCCGTACCGTCGACGTGCGTGATGGCGCCGAGCAAACCACGTTTGGAATCGTGCACACGAACTACGAAGTTCATGAACGGAAATTCGCCCGCACTCCCCGGAAGGTCAAAGAATTCGCGCGCATCCTCCTCCAGCACAGATGGGGCGAACGGGCGATACCCTTCCCGCTTCTTGACCATAGCGTTGATCCGGTCCTTGTTTGTGGCGGGCCTGGGATCGGCAAGAATGCTGCGATTTCCGAGCGCGCGCGGCCCGAACTCCGAACGACCTTGCACCCAGCCGATCACGGCCCCACCGGCCATCCACTCGGCTGCCCTATCCGCCACTTCCTCGGTGCGTTCAAACTCCAGGTGCCCCGCCCATGCCTTTAGTTCCTCTTCGACAGCGTGATCACTCGCAAGATCCGGCCCCCAATAAACCTCCTGCAATCGCGCACGCGGCGCGGGGCGGCCCAGCTCATTAGACGCGATTAGTGCAGCGCCTAATGCGCACCCAGCGTCATGCGATGCGGGCTGCACGAAGATGTCTTCGAAAAGTCCTGAATAGAGGAGCTTGCCGTTCATGGAGCAATTGTGCGCAACTCCGCCGGCCAGGCATAACCGCGTCATCCCGGTGGCCTCGCGATAATGCCGAAGAATGTGAAACACGATGCGTTCGAGCGCTTCCTGTAACGACGCACTCACATCCTTGTGCTGCTGGGTGAATGGCATTCCCTTTTGCCGAACCTGAATGCTGCGGAGCAAAGTCGGACCGATGCGGTCCAGGTGGACGCGATACTCGCCGTTTGCTGAGAGTTCATAGAACTGCTCGAAAAGCTCGCGATAGGGAACGGGATCGCCGTAGGGGGCTAGCCCCATTACCTTGTATTCATCGAACAAGCCGTAGCCGAGATACCGGATCGTCTCGAGATAAAATTGCCCAAGGGAATTGTTCTCCGGGAAAGTCGCGAGTTGCGTAATTTCAGTACCGGATCCTATCGCCATTAGGCCCGACAGGAAATCACCAGAGCCATCGACCGCAAAAATCAGACTTTGCTCGAAGCCCGACATTGCAAAAGCACTCACGGCGTGCGCCTGATGATGACTTACGAATGAGATACGCGAAGCGTCGAGTTCGGTACCGAATTCCTGCGCCAACAGCTTCTGCACCAACAGTTTAGCATCCAACGGAATGGAGGCATCCGGCTGGGAAACAAGCATGTTTTCTAGCATGGCATTCGAGTAGGCTTCGGTAGCGTAGAACGCCACACGATCGATTTCGCTGAGCTGAACCCCGGCTGCTGAAAGACAGTATTGAGCCGCGCTAATTGGGAGCTTGTTGGAATGTTTGATCCGATTGAGGCGCTCTTCTTCTACTGCCGCAATGACCTGTCCGTCCCGGACGAGCACCGCAGCGCCATCGTGCATGAATGTGTTTGGAATCTGAAACCTGTTTTCATGGACTTTGTCCAATCCGCCGTTCAATCCTAGACACAGCATCTGGCTCTCCGTTTGTCGTACAAGAATACTAAATTGGCCTGTCTCGAGGCCGTTCGATCAGAAAGACCGGCTGCGTTGTCATTCGTCCCGGCGAACGCCAGTCAGACATCACTGACCTCAAAGAAATCCTCTTGGGTCCGCCGGGATCAACATAAGATTCTGTGCTCGAGACGCCGGTCCCATAGCGTTGTGAGATTGTATTGACGCCAGCCAAACCCTTCGCGGCACATGCTGGCGATGTCGTTTTTATTTGCGCTCATAGGCATGATTTATCTCCTTCTCTCTTTCGCGTCAGCGCATCAGTCGGCGGCGCAACAGCGCCATCGAGAGAAAGAATGGCAACAGTGCGTACAGGCCGAGCACACCGATGTGCAGGGCGATGCCGGCGATCGGGCGATCAAGCATAACAGGTCGAATGAGGTCGATCGAATGTGACAGCGGCATGCATCGCGCTATCTTCTGAAAGGCGTCAGGCAGCTGATTCAATGGGAAAACGGCGCCCGACAGGAACAGCATAGGTGTAAGCACAAGCGTCTGGTAAAATACGAAGTAATCGTAGCTGGGCGAAAGTGCGGTGACGATCATCGCGAGGCTCGCAAATACGCAGCCCGTCAGAGCAATGATTGGCAGCGCATAGAGGACGGACGGCCAGGCTGCATAGCCCAACGTTACGGTGACAATCGTAATTGCCGTACCGGCCAGGAAGGCCTTGGTGGCTGCCCAGGCCAGTTCACCCAAAACGATGTCGCCGAGGGTAACGTGCGTGTACAGCATGGCTTCCCATGTGCGTTGAGAATGCATGCGAGCGAAAGCCGCGTACAATGTTTCGAGGGTAGAGGCGGTCATCGCACTTACCGCGACCATACCGGCCGCCAAAAAGGCGATATACGACGCACCGTCAACGTGGCCGACCATTATGCCGAGTCCGGTGCCGAGTCCGAAAAGATAGATCATCGGATCGGCGAGGTTACCGAGAATCGACACGAGTGCGACTTTCTTCCATGCCAGATAGTTGCGGCGCCACACCGCAACCCAGTTCCACGCATTGGCCGGCAGCGCCGCGGCAAAACCTTCAATCATCGTTCACTCCTCCATCTCGCGCCCGGTCAGCCGCAAGAAAACATCCTCGAGATTGGCTGGGCGCAGAAGAAGACGCAGACCTGCACGCTCCTGCAGTTGCGTGCGCACCTGGTCAGGGTCTGGCCCATAGCAATAAAGGGTTTCGCCGCTGATCTCGATGCGCTGAGAATGTGGCTTGACCAGCGAATGCAACTCGTGCGGATCGCCGCCGTAGATCTCCATGACCTGGCATCCTATATGCTCGTCGATAAGCGCCTGCGGGCGGCCTTCGGCGATGTTGCGACCTCTTTCGAGCACGCACAGCCGATCGCATAATCTCTCAGCCTCTTCCATGAAATGCGTCGTCAGGATAATCGTCTTGCCGCATGCCAACAGGGCGCGCAGCCGCTCCCAAATCAGGTGGCGCGCGTGCGGATCGAGGCCGGTTGTCGGCTCGTCCATCACAATGAGCTGGGGGTCGTTGATCAACGCCCGCGCCATCGTCAGGCATCGCTTCATCCCGCCGGACAGTTCCGAGACACGCGCATCCGCCTTTCGCTCGAGGCGAGCGAATTCGAGAAGGGACGGGATGACTGCTTCGCTCTGGCGTGTGCTCATGCCGAAGTAGCGGCCGAACACCAGCAGGTTCTCGCGTACGGTGAATTCCTGGTCAAGATTGTCGAATTGCGGGACCACGCCAATGCCCCTGCGTGCCAGCCGAGCTCGCGCCGGCACCGGGACGCCGAGCACTGTGATCGTGCCCGCGTCAGGGCATGTCATGCCAAGGAGCATACGCGCAATCGTGCTTTTGCCCGCGCCGTTTGGTCCGAGGAGGCCGAAACACTCGCCCGACGCAACGCTGAACGACAGTTCGTCGACAACGGCCTTGTTCCCATACGACTTGGTTACGCCGGCAAAATCGACAGCCACGGTCGACAGAGGGCCAGGCAGGGAGCTTTTCGCGCTTGTTTGCCCGTGAGACTTCCGTTCGATCGGACCAGTCTCGAGCCGCCGCAAATCCTCTGGGCCCAACTTCCGACTCAACACTTGATGTTCCTGGTCCTGGCTCAAAGCTCTTCCACCTACGTGCCTATTGCTGTTCGCTGTAAGTTGCGTCAGATCCCACCAAGTTGTGCTTTGGAACGGCGCCGCCGATGTTTGGCACATTGGCCGCAGAGCCTCGCGACAACCAATCGCTATTGCTCAATGTACACAGCGCGTATGCTTTCAATGGGAGCAAGAGAAAAATGTTGATGAGTGTGTGGAGCGAGAATCCGAGAAATCGAAGTTGGCGCGCACGAAACGCTGCCACGCTGCAGCGAATTATAGTCATGACCGCAATCGTCAGGCACGCCGTCCAAGGCACGGTACCCGTCGTTAGGAATTGCGCGAGCCCCGCCAGGAGCGACAATGACAGCAATAATGGGCCAAGGTTCTGCCCAATCACATCCAATGTGAGATAGATATTAAGGCCGCGCAGCAGTTGGAGCCCCAGCAACGTGTCACGGAACGTGCTCCGAGCCCAGCGAAGTTGTTGGCGCAGATAAGGCCCCATGCTGTTGGGAACGACTGTTGCCGCGACGGCCTCCGGGACATATTCTGTTCGAAAGCCTGCCTTCAGCATCAGGATCGTAAGGTGGCGGTCCTCACCGAAGTCGCTCGGTTTCCCTCGAAAGCGCTGCGTCTCGTACTGATCAAGCAGCGAAACAAGCGCGGTTCGCCGGTACATGGCACACGGACCGCAGCAACACATGACGGCACCGAACCGAGCCTGCGCTGCCCGCTCTTCGTTGCAGGCGAGCCAGTATTCCATGTCAATTAACCGCGTCAGCCAAGTTTCATTGCGATTGCTAGCCGCCAACTGGCCCATGGCGGCGCCGATCGCTTGATCTTGCATCTTTAGCGCAAGCCTTGTGATGACGTCCGGTGCGAGTACCGTGTCCGAATCTACATTGAGCACCAAATCTCCGCACGAGCGGCGAACCGCCGCAATCTGTGCCTTGCGCTTTCCGACATTCTTTGGGAGCGCAATGAAATTGAACCTCGGGTCGCGCGCGTATTCCTCGTGCACACCTACGAGGGCATCGCGGTTTCCAGAACCATCATCAACAACATAGACTTGCAGTTCTCCGGCATAGTCCTGACTTGCAATGGAAGCCAGGCAGTCCGAGAGGGTGCGAGGTGCCTCGTTGTAGCACGGGATAATGACATCGACGCTCGGCCAAGGCTCACAGCCGGCCGGTTCGCCCGAGGACGGCGGTACGTCTGCAGGCAGGGTATAAAGCACCTGCGCGGTCTTATAGACGGTCGACAGCAGCGCATAAGAGCAGACGGCGACAATACTGGCCGGGACAAAGAGGTTCATGAGATGTCAGATTTTTCAGTACATTTGAGGAAGCGAGCGGACAACAAATCCGCGGTCAATGCTGGGTTCAGATCGGTCAATGCGATGAGGGGCGGGTCGCGGTGACTGATATCATTGCGGGTGTTCTTCATAGCTCTGGACCGTTCCGATCGATCAAAGTGCCGGCCGGCCACTCGCTCATTGAGCGTCCGATTGGGAGCACCATGACGAGCACGTCGTCGTCGATTCGCGTGGGAGGCAGATCTGGGTACACGTCCGGGCGGGTTGAACGCACGCGAACGCCCGACAAAATGCTCGCCAAGCCTTTGCGGCAGAACCTGCCAAGATGGTGCCGGAGCGCGTGCCGAACCGTGCCGAAAGCGAATGGAACGCCAAGCTGCTGCAGCACTGGATACATCGCGCTGATCGAATGGGCGATTCCTAGCCCCTCAAGATCCGGACGCACCCCGTATAGACCGAGTTCAGCGACAAGGAGATCAGCGTCGCCAACTTTGATGTATCGGCGCAGCACGCCCAAGTGAGCCGCTATCCCGTGCACATCATAGCCGATTGCGCGGACCTCCGGCCTTGCACCGGCCCAACTTCGCCCGCCCGCGAATGCCTTTGCACTAAAGGCTCCGACAGGCTCATAGATCTTCCGGAAGAACTCAGAGAGTTCGAGATGATCGGTAAGCCGCAACTCATTTTCCCAGCACAACCTCCACTGCACGTCAGAGCGCATGCGAAGACTTCCTTTTTTTCGGGTTCTTTTGTGTACCTCACGCGGTGGTGCAACGGCGGTGTACGTCATGTGCGGCGGTCTATGAATGACCCGCTCGGATTGGTAAAATTGATTGTTTAGATGGCGAGCATCCACACTGTGGATGTTAACACCATGCGTTTCAAAGCCCTGATCTGAACCTTCTGGTCGTCCTCGATCGGCCCGATAATGCGACGGCAGCGATGGCGGCTGTCGGTGACACAACCTGCCTCAAGAGCGGCCGCCGGCGTGTCTGTGCCTCGTGCCGAAGCAGCGATCAAGTGGAGGAAGGGCCCGACCCGCCAACGTCAATGATGTCGAAGCCGTCGTCACAGCCGGCCATCAACGTGCCGCCAGCGCGTCGGCTCTCTTGGTGAGACGCTGCTGGAGTCGAGCCGCATGTCGTGCATCGAGCGGACTGATCTGCAATGAGCGTCAAACCGACCGCGAGCTCAACCTCGCCTACACACTGGCATCCAGGCTCAATTCCAAGCTCATCCCCTTCCTGCCTCGCGACAACATCGTCCGAACTCAGGAAGATGTCAGTGATCCAGCGTGCGCCGGACTCCAAGCAGGCAGGGGAATTGCAAACAGGTGGATGTATCTTCGCGCATCTCGGAATGTCGTCGCATCGCCTTACCCTTCGTATTCAGCCCAGAATTTCGGGGGTGCCGACTTAGCATGCGCAGAGCGGCTATTCCGCCGGCCGCGTCTGCGGGACAGTACGGCGGTCGACTGACTGCAGCAGCACAGCGGCGGCGACGGCTAGCAGCGCCAGCGCCGCACCTACCAGCGGCAACCGGGCGTAGGATACGCCCCAGGAGATAGCGAGGCCACCGATCCAAGCGCCGCCGGCATTGCCGACATTGAAGGCGCTCTGGATGAGCGTGGCGGCCAGGTTCGGGCCCTCGGCAGCCGCCTCGATGACGCGGATCTGCAGCGGCGGCACGACGATGAAGATCAGCATACCCCATAGGAAGACGATGGCTATGGCAACCATCCCTATCGCACCGAATTTGGCGAAGATGACGAACATCAAGGCCATGGCGAAAAGCGTGCCGATTACCGTCGGCATCAGCCTCCATTGGGCTAGGCTGCCGCCGATGAGGTTGCCGATCGTCATGCCGGCGCCGAACAAGAGCAGCACCCAGGTGACGGTCGCCGTCGACAGGCCGGAGACGTCGGTGAGATAAGGCTTGATGTATGTGAAAACCGCGAACAGGCTGGCCGATGCAAGCGAGGCGATCACCATCGCCAACCACACCTGCAGCTTGCCGAGCACGCGCAATTCAGCGAGCAGGCCACCGCTCGGCTCGGCGACATCCGAAGGCACCAGCCAGGCGATGGCCGCGACCGAGACCAGCCCGATGCCAACGACGGCAAAGAAGGTGGCGCGCCAGCCGAAGGCTTCGCCGAGCACGGTGCCGGAGGGGACGCCGAGTATGTTGGAGAGCGTCAGACCGGCGAACATGAGCGCGATCGCGCTCGCCCTTTTGTTGCGCGGCACAAGACTCGCGGCGACGACCGAGCCGATGCCGAAGAAGGCGCCATGGCCGAAAGCGGTGAAGACGCGCGCCGCCATCAGCAGCCAGTAATTGGGCGCAAGCGCGCAGAACAGATTGCCGATGACAAAGAGCGTAGCAAGGCCGACAAGCACCGGCTTGCGCGGCAGGCGGGCCGTCGCCACAGCGACGATCGGTGCGCCGATGACAACGCCCAGCGCGTAGCCGGTGACGAGCAAGCCGGCCGATGGAATTGAAACGCCGAGATCGGCGGCCACCTCCGGCAGCAGTCCCATGATGACGAATTCGGTGGTGCCTATGCAGAAGGATGCAATGGCAAGTGCAAGGATCGGCAAAGGCATGGGGTGTCCAGACTCGCTCGGTGATGACTCGCGGACAACCAAGCATGTGCCGTTCCGAATAAAAGGTCATTCTGGAACAAGCAGATAGCGTAAACAGGTACGTCGCCTGTCCGACATTGTCGCCCCGGCTTTGTCATTTCTGCACTGCTGTCCGGGAAGCCCATGCCGCGCGTTGAGGGAGTTTCCGGCTACCTTCTGAGCATCGGGTGAATGCTTCACCGACTAAAACCGGTGGCTTCAGGTTACGGCTTAAAGCCGGATCGGTCCGCGTCCGGCGGACAGGGCGCGAACTCACGTCACGTTGAGATTGTCGTCAGGCTCGGGCGGCGTCTGGTTCCCCACATTCGTCGGTAACATTGCCGCTTGTGGCAACCCAATAACCCCTCGCCCACAGATGCTGGCCCTAGTAGCGTTTGCGCAATATCCGAACTCGCTCAGCAGCTTGTGTAAACTGCGTCCCTTCAGGCGCTGCACGCGATACTTACCGACAGGTTCGGCGGGACCGACACAAGCATGCGCACGTCGATCCGGCGTGAATGACAATTTCGTGCGCCCGCGCCGTCTCACGCAGCAACTCCCGGCATCGCCATACCAATGCGAATGTTCGTGCTGCTTCCCGGTGTTGCCAGTACAGGAGGCCATTCCAAGCCCTTATTGCCATTCCGGCGCTTGCTTTCGCCGGCGGCATCCCTATTTCGCTCGGTCTGGTATGTCTTACGCCATGGCCGTATGAACACGGACGTGCCGATTGCGAGAAGCGGTGATGGTGGTGCCGGTGCCTTGCGGGTGTGCGGTCTCTAGGTTTGGATGCCCATGCTGCCCTTCATCGTCGAGCCCCTTTTTCGCCCTGAATTCAGCGCTGCACTATTGTCGGAAGGGCGAGCGAGCTCGTCGACGTTGGGTCCCCGAGGCTAAGGAAGGGCAGGCTGTCGCTTTCCGCTGCGCCGACTATTCAGACGGTCACCAACCTCAAAGAATCGCGCGTAAGGTCCGCCTGCGAAGTGACGCCGCAACTCTCCGAAATTCTCTATCGTTTGGTCCAGGGGGCGCGCTTCCTGCCGCTTAAGAATAGTGGCACCAGAGAGCCGAACCGGTGGAATCCCCAGGAACTCCCAAATTGTTGCCAAGCACGCAGAGGGTTCGCCAAGAAGGCTCTCGTACTCGACCACATGCAAGTCGGTGGACGCGAAGGAGCGCGCGACGAGATTGTGGAATTCATCGGCGGTCTTGAAATAAGCCTCGCAGCAGGCGACTGTCAGTTTGACGCATGGATTCGCGTCGTTGCCCGAAATGTACTTAAGCCATTGGCGGGTTTGCCTCGCCTGTGTCAGGGATCGTAGCGATTCCAATGTGTTTCTGCGAACTAGAAGGATGACCTTCAGGCATGGCCAACGAGCGAGCTTAGCAAAAAAGCCCGGACGCTCGCGAAACTGAGGTTCGTTGATCTTGCAACCAACGCGCGTCACCTTCTTGTCGGTTGCGTTGGGATAACGCAAGTAGGCCAGCTCGAGGAGCTCGCGATCGCTGCCTAGCAAGCGGTCCTTATCGAGCCAGTTAGTATCATAGGGGTTGAGCAACTCACCATTGCTCAGTACGCTCGCATGCTCGTTCAGCAGTTCTTCCAAGTAATGCGTACCCGCCCTCGGCATCGCAAGGATCACAAATGGGCTAGGTGAAGGCATTGGATGGGTCATGCAAGTGTTTCCGTTCTAAGGTTTGTTCGGCTGGGGTTGACCTACGATGTCAGCCCTGGATGAAACGGCGCAGCAACTCTATGTAAGCCGCCTTCCTAAAAATGGCTTTTTGAAAGAATTCGGCGAATTCGACGTTGTCTGCAAGTCCCAGCTCATTTCCCGCATAGTCTCCCGGCGTACTTTGGAAAGCGCATTGGAATAACTTCCTCTTGCCGTTTCCTGGGTTAGGCGCCACGCGATCCGATCTCGGCCAGTCTGGAAAGCGTACGGAGCTTTTGCCGGTGGTATGCCTCCAAGCGGCCTTGGGGCTTGGTTGCGTCAGCCGGATCGATGGAGCTTGTGCAACGTCCGAAGAACATATTCGAGTGAGCATGGCCTAGTTTGATGCTAGACGTCTACTTCAGAAATGCAGCACTCCATAAACGTCGCAAAATCGATTGTTCGGATACTTCACATCCATGCCGTGGAAGAATCGACCGTGCGCTTCAAGGGCCTTGATGTGAATGCTCCACCCGCTAAAGCCGGTGCGCGACTTTTTCCGCGACGAGCTATTTATCATCAGAGGCCGTGAACTTGTCCCAACACGCCGTGCGGAAGGGCTCGTCCCCGCGGTCCGCGAGGCTCTGCTGCACATCCAGCTCTCTATCATTCCCTGGCATAATTCAACCCAACCCAATCGGCGCGTCGCTTCAGGATCGGCACTTCCGATTTCATGACGGTCTTCAAGCGGTCGTGGAGCGTGTCGCCCGGGAAGCACCCGCCACCGGCTTTGAATTGCTGCCTCTCGAGGACGACCTGCGTGAGGGGCGTTTGCGTTCCCAGCTTCATGTAGTGCCCGCTATCAGTCGGGGCGAGACGATTATCAGGTACCGATTTCATCCCCGGTACAGGGAAATGGGTTGTTGTTGCCGGGCGATCGCCGTGGTGACGAGGTCGACCTTCCCATCCGACAGCCTGTCGGCACACTGGCCCAGTAGCCGATCTGGCTTGGAGGGTCGGGCGGCGGCGATGAGGGTGAAGGAGACACCGCACCTCCTGTGCGAACTCCACCTTGAGCTATCTAAGCTTGCGGATCACTTACATCGCGAAGGAGACGTACAAGACGGCGCGCATCCTCGTTCCGGAGAAACGAAACACCTTCGCTACCGTGTGGATGTGCGATCGTTGTTGCAAGCCGTCATGTCCTCGCTCAGGCGGCGCAGCGGGCTCAACTCGGCCATTTCAAACTCTGTTCCAGAATGCGCTTCAACGTCCAATCCTATGCCAACTCACAAAGGTGTCATCGCCCAATGTCTCGGCCCCCGACATTGACGAAGCGAACTCGCTCGCGAGAGGTGCCGCATGTCTAGGGTCACAACGGCCGGGGGCGACTTCGCGACCTGACATCATCCAGGCGTTTAGAACTTCTTCACCTCAATTCCGTGCCGGCGCAGAGCATAGCCGACTTGCCGCGGCGTGGGGCCGAGGATACGAGCCGCCCTAGCCTGGACCCAGTTGGCGTTCTCCATCGCGTCGATCAGCCGCGTTCCGTCAGCCGCGAGGCCCATTGTGGAGCAATTGGGCTCCTTCGGATCGTCGCCCCTGCGGTTCGTTCGGTCGCCCACCTCGTGTGCCGGCTGCGCCGGACCATGGAACGGCAAGCGTGCAACCGCGGAACCGGCTGGGCGCTGCGCGGGTCGAAAATCGCGGCGGTCCCCTCTCTCTCCCAAGACAGAGCAATCCTGACCGATCGCTCAGTAGAGGGGCGGCCCTGCCATAATCAGCACCGAAAGCGGATTGACCGGCCCAGATACCTCGTCGTCCGCACTAGGAACACAAACGCCTGAAAGAGCAGATCACGCCTTCGCCTATACAAGGGAGGAAGGCGTCATGCTCTTCGGCGATCGACGATTCCGCGCAGCCGCGACCGCTCACATCGAACCACACTCGCCAGCCTGCTAGGCCGGCACGCGGACGATGCCACTGTGACTGGGGTTCACCGCCTCAGCATGGCCGCAATGCCATAACGGACAAAGGGAAGATGTTGTCCGAGGCGCAGCCCCACATGCCTTGCAAGCCGTGCTGCCGGATGCTCGCTTGAGTAGAGACCGACGAGAATATTCGTAGCATGGTAGAGCGGCGCGGCCGACAGGCGCAGTCGGCTTTCATATCTGTGGAGCATGTCGGGATCGGCAATGTCGCGACGGTCGCGCCATGCTGTCTGAATACCACGGGCGAGCTGCTTCTGGCCGCCGAGGCCGATGTTGAAGCCATGCGCGGTCACCGGGTGCATGCCGATGGCAGCGTCGCCGATCAATGCGGCGCTCGGCGCCCGGAACCTGTGCGCCCAGGTCGTGACCAACGGATAGATATGGCGTTGGCTTGCCAGGCTCATGTTGCCGAGGCGGCCTCGACAGCGTTTCGTCAACTCCATCAGGAACAACTCGTCATCAAGGGCAAGCAGTTCTTCGGCCTCGTTTGAGGGCAAAGTCAAAAGCAGCGACGACACGCCCTTGGCGAGGGGCAACATCGCTATCGTCTGATGATGATCGAACCATTCGATCGCGATCTGATGGTGGGGGCGCTCGTGCCTCACCCGGCAAATCAGCATCGAGTTGCCAAGCCGGTTGATATCGGCGCCGATGCCGAGCAGATTGCGGGTGGCGGACAAACGCGAATCGGCGGCAACGAGAAGCCGAGCGGTCAGCTGCCTGCCATTGGAGAGCGTTATAACTGCTCGCTGGCGGCAGTTTGTTGCACGCACGACCGAGTGGCCGCACAGCAGCCGAACATGGCCCTGGGAGCGGATGATCTTGAAAAGGGCATCGCGGATCCGGCAATTCGGGACCAGAACGCCCAGTGGTTCTGCGGATCGGCCCGGTGAATCGAAACACAGCGCAAAGGGACTCGATCCGTTGAGGACGCGTGCGCCTTGAAGCGGTGACTTGTCCGAAGCACGGATAACATCCCAGGCGCCGAGCTCGCGAAGGATGCCAATCGAGGCGTGGGTGAGCGCGATCTCGCGACCGTCGAAAGCCGGACTTGCCAGTCTTTCCAGGGACTGTCCTTCGACAACCGCCAGTTTGAACTCGCTGTGGGCAAGCGATGCGGCGAAGGAAAGACCGACCGGCCCGGCGCCAACGACAATGATGTCGAAGCTGTCGTCAAGGCCGGGCATCAGCGTGCCGCCTGCGCGTCGGCTCTCTTCGCGAAACGCTGCTGGATTCGAGCCGTATGTCGCACATCGATCGCGCTGCGATCCATGGCCCGCCGCATCGCCTCAGGCGCGTTTCTCGCGTCGGTTCCTGGCTGGTGAAGCGTCATTTGCCCGCCGTATAGTCCGGATTGTAAAGATGATGGGAGCGACGATCAGGCTGTCGGTCAGCACATGCGTTTCCCCTGAAGAACTGGCCGATCAGACCACGCCGACAAGAACATGGCCTTGATCTGGGTCAGTCGAGGCCCAACCGGGGCCGGATGACCTCGATCCAGTGTGCCAGCTGATCCCATGACGACGCCATGGCACCAGCTAGCCCAAGGGAGAACCAGGCGTGTGATCTGGGAAAAGCTGTTTTCAGGACTTTGCGAGATCAGCGAATGACCGGCTCGCCATGGAAGCGCCGGCGCGAGGGCGGCGACACGCCGAAGCCGACTTCCATCATCAATCGTGGCGTGCGCGAAGGCACGGTGCCCATATGGAAGCCAAACGGATCCTCGACAAAGCCGAAGCCGGCTTCGCCGGTCAGCGTGACGGGGCTGTCATCGCCATAGACGTTGAGAACCTCATGCGCGGGATGGCCGACGAGCAGCGTCAGTTGATGCTTGAGGATGCGCCGCTTGTGGCTGCCCCGGACATAGACATGCGGGCCGGTGCCCTCGTCGACCGGCGCCAGATAGAAGAAGAATTTCAGCATCCGCCAGTCATCGAGATCGAAATGATACTTCCCCAGCGAGGCACGGTTCTTGTCGGCGTCGGAAGCATGGCCGGTGGGAAAGCTTCACCACACGCTTGTGGTGATCAGTTTCGCCTGAGCGCCCAGATAATGCGCGGCGATGTCGAGCAGAAGCGGGTCGTTCTGGAGGGCGACCGCTGCTTCGCACCCGAGGATGCGTTCGAAATAGTGGCCGCTGAGCAAGGAGCGGCCGAAACGCTTCTCGGCGTTGGCATGGTCCTCAGGCATGAATTCGAGACGGCGATCGAAATTGCCGAAACAAGGCGTGCACCGGGGCGAAGGCGGCGATCTCCTCATGGATGAAAGTCGGAAGGACGAGCCCGCAAAACAGCCCGTCCGACCGCAGCGCCTCGACAACGTCCTGGCGATTGACGCCGGCAAACATCGTGTCGTGGGCCTTTTGCGACACGCGAACCGGCTTTGCCCCACGCCAGTGCATCCTGCGGGCCGGCATGGTGCGGGCCAACACGAACATCGGCAGCCATGCCGGGTTCTCGCGAATGTCCGACAGATAGGTCGGAATGCGCACGGCGATACGGCGCAGCACGCCGCCGTGCGCGATGGCCTCGAGACTGGCGGCGCCGGATTGGTCAGCACTCGAAAGGGTCATGAAGGTCCTCAGCTATGAATGCGATATCGACGAAGCATCGGATTTCGCTGCCCCGCCGCTGGGATCCAAGCCCGATTCCCGCAGCGGACGGACGTGTAGCCGCGGGTCGGATTCTGTGCAATGCACAATAGCCTTGCGCGTGGCGAGGAAAGGGAAACCTCAACGATCTGATCACGACCTGTAGACGTAGGACTGTCAGGTTCGACCGTATACGTCCTCAAATCGCACAATGTCATCTTCGCCGAGGTATTCGCCGCTTTGGACCTCAATTATAACCAGGCCAATATTGCCGGGGTTCTCGAGCCGGTGTTTGTGGCCGCACGGGATATAGGTGGATTGATTGGTGGTCAGGAGTAGCTCCTGGTCGCCGTTGACTATTTTCGCAGTGCCGCTGACCACGACCCAGTGCTCGGAGCGGTGATGGTGCATCTGCAGGCTCAAGCGCCCGCCCGGGTTAACCTCGATGCGCTTGATCTTGAAGCCCTCGCTTTCCTCCAGAACCGTGTAGGTGCCCCAGGGCCGGTGCACGGTACCGTGAAGCAAGTGCGCATCATGTCCCGCAGCCTTGAGCCCCTCGAACAGTTTCTTGACGTCCTGGACGCGATCGCGGGATGCAACGAGCAGCGCATCGGGGGAATCGACAATCACCAGGTCGCTGACGCCAACCGTCCCTATGACTCGTTTGTCCGAGCTTATGTAGGTGTCGACGGTGTCCACTACATGGACATCGCCGCGGATCCTGTTGCCGCTCTCGTCGGGAGGGATCAGTTCGGCCATTGCGTTCCAGGAACCGATGTCATTCCACCCCATCTCGCAAGGAACGACGGCGAGATTGAGCGCCTTTTCCATCACCGCCCGGTCGAGCGAGATGCGCGGAGCCACAGCGAGATGCTTGGCCGAGAGCTCGATGCTGGCGAAGCGCTCGCCGTCAATGATCGCGGCGTTCTCGTAGCTGCCGAGAACGGCATCGACCACCTCCTTGCAATGCAGGGCAATCTCATCGAGCATGACCTGCGCTTTGAAGCAGAAGATGCCGGCGTTCCAGAAGAAACGTTTGGAGGCGACATAGGATTTGGCGGTCTCGACGTCCGGCTTCTCGACGAAACGGACGACTTTTTCGCCATCGGCCTCGATGTAGCCGAATGCCGTGTCCGGCCTGTCTGGATTAATGCCCAAGGTTGCAATGCGCCCCTGCCCCGCATGCTCGATCGCCCGACTGATGGCGCTTCCAAAGGCCGCCAGGTCGCCGATCATCTGGTCCGCGGGGAAAATGCACAGGATTGCATCCGGCCCCTGTGTCGCCTTGGCGTGGATGGTCGCCGCGACGACAGCGGCGGCCGTGTCCCGGCCCTCCGGCTCGAGCAGGAAGGTGCGTGGGAGCACGACGGAATCTAGCTCGTCAAAATGGTCTTTCGTGAGGAAGAAATGGTCCTTGGAGGTCACGGTGACGAGCTCGGCCGCCCCCACTATGGAAGCCGCGCGCAAGACGCTGTGTTGAATGAGCGAATACCCGTCCGCCATCTTGAGGAAAGGCTTGGGGTGCGATTGCCTGGAGGCGGGCCATAACCGCGAGCCGGCTCCGCCGCTGATGATGACAGGAACCACTTTCATCAAATGCCCTCTACCGTCTGCGACGCGAATGCCTGTGCCTTTTTCAGCACCGAGGCGACGATCGTCGTGGCTCTGCTCTCGCTCGAAGCTTCCGAATAGCACCGCAGTTCCGGTGCATTGCCGGAGGGCCGCAGGTGTATGATCTCGCCTGTGCGCATGCGCACCCTGAAGCCGTCGGTTTTGTCAACTTCGGCTACGGTCCCGAACGGAGCGAGAAATTGCTGCAGCGCGTCGAGGTTTGCGAGGCGATCCATCAATCTGCTTGAACTTTCCGCGGAGAAATCCTGCAGCCGGTCGCTCGCGCACACCGGAAGCTTCCAGAGCTCGCGCAGTTGCGACAGCTTCTTCTTTGTCGATGCCATGGTACCGAGAACAGCCAGGATGGGGAGAAGCGAGTCCCGCGTCGGCAGTGCGGTCAAAGTCTTCCCGTTCACCGTGTAATCCGACCCCAGGAGAACGCCACCATTGGCCTCGAAGCCGACAACGATGCTGCCGGCACGATGTGACGCCTCCATGGCTTCGATGACAAATGGTGACCCGACCTTTGTCCTCAGGACGTCGAAGCCGAAAGCTTTCGAAATGCCCGAATTGGAGGTCACAGGCGTCACGACGGTATCCGCCTTCAGGAAGAGAGCCGTGGCGAGCCCAACCAGATCGCCGCGAAACAGATCGCCATTTTCATCGGCAATGAGTGGCCGATCAGCGTCCGCATCCGTCGACACGATGGCATCGAGATTGAATTCGCGGACCCATTCTTTCAATTGCAATCGTGGCTGCATCCAGGGCTTCGGTATCGACAGGCACGAAAGTTTCGGTTTTCCCAACGGCGACCACGCCGGCGCCGAGCGATTGAAGAACTTCCACCAAAAGTATTGCTGCTACCGAACTGTGCCGGTAGACCCCAAGTCTCAGGCCGGAAAGGGAGCCCGGCTCCAGCATGTCATTGGCGCGCTCTCGATAAGAGGCCATCGCTTCTTCATGGCGGATAGGCCACGTCGTTCCCAGAGGAGCGGGTGGCAAGCAATATGCATTTGATCTTTCGGCGACAAAGCGCGTAATCGCGGCCTCATCCGCCTTGCTGATCTCACCATTCGGGCCGTAGAATTTGATGCCGTTGCGATCGGCTGGAATGTGCGACCCGGTGACCATAAGAGCCGCCGCGCCGTGTCTGCGTGCATATAGTGCCAGGGCAGGCGTCGGTATGGCGCCGCAATCGATCGGCTGGAAACCATTTGCGGCCAACGTCGCCATGCAATTGTTGACTATCGCTTGACTGCTGTCACGCAGGTCGCGGCCTACGAAGACCGAACTATTCGGCTGAACCTGGCTCGAACTCAAACGCCAGGCGAAAGCTTGGGTATAAAGCCCGCTGGCCTTGCCGAGCAATTCCGAATCCAAACCTCGAACGCCGCTTGACCCGAATTTCATGACTTCGCTTTGCTGGGGGACAGGTAAGGTGGGATAATATTGCAGTGGGCTAGTGCTTCTATTGAAAGCGCCATCGTTCTCAGCCACCTGCTATTCAGATGTGCGGTCTCTTCAACACGGTAACGGCCGATCAAACTTGCAGAACGACCCAGACAGGAGCTCAGAACGGACGTTAGGGCCTCCGCTGGCAGTCAGGCGCATCCATAGCTCTCCTTCTATTGAAATCTCTTGGCGCGCTCATCTAATGATCAAGGCAGGGAGTGATCGGTCGGTGCCGCCGGTACTTCGCTATGCAGCATCATGACGTATCGGTAAACTTGGTTGTTTGGATGGGATGCATCCATGGCATGGATAGAGAGAAGCCTTCTTGATCAGCGCAGTAGAACCCTGCGATTTTAGCTAATGGATTAAGAGTCGGCTCGATGTGGGGCTTCCGCCCGAGCTTGCGGCAAGCCTTGGCAAAGGCCTTGAACCTGTAGCAGGGGCCGTTGTCGGTCATGACACGGTCGACGGTAATCCGGAGACCGGGCACAGAGGCGAGAGCAGCCTTGAGGAAACGCGACGGCGCTTTCCTTCTTCTCGTCGGCGCGATTTGCGAGAAGGCGACACGTCGAAGCGTCACCGATGCAGACATGCACGAACTCCCAGCCGATGCCGCGGCTATTGGATGTTCCTTTCGATCGCCCGCGATGCGGTGGCCGAGATCCGGAGCGGCTTGCGCAGGCGGGGCGCCCATGAAGGCAATCTTTTATATCGATGCTTTCAATTTCTACTAAGAACCAAATACCAGCCCCAATTTATGTGGCTGAATTTAAGGCTTTAGCGGATCTAATCGTACCCCAGGGACGACTGTCGGCGCCGACAAATATTTGTCAGGAAAGGTCGACAACGATGCGCCAAAACGCCAGCAGGCGTTGCTGGCGGCGCTGAGGACGGTCTCAGAATCAGCATTCATAACGAGGGGTTTTTTTATTCGGAAAAATGGGGCCGGATTGGTAAGCCCGCTCAAGCTAAGCCGATGGCTACATCTGAAATATGCCACCCCCAGCGGTGGTATACGTGGCCAAAACAGAAGAGAAAGGCAGCGGCGTCGATTTAGGCGCTCATCTCGTCCGCGACGCCTTCGTCGATGCGTTCGATTTGGCCTATGTTGTGAAGAATGATACGTCGAACCCACCAGGATTGTAACCCAAGAGGTGGGCAAGCAAGTTTGTATCGTCGCCCCGCACTGGCCGCGCGGCCTCGTTCCGTGCCATCCCCTCTCTAGAAGCTGTGTCATCGTTCAAACACTACACTGACGACGCAGAGTTGGCGGCATCGCAGTTTCCGGATGTGGTGCTTAGGAGGGGAAAGAGGCCGATGAATGAACCGGCTACTTGGGTCTAGGGTGCCGCATTCATCCCCTGGTTTGGGGGCTGGGTCGCGGTAGCGATTCACTTTTCGTTCACAATATTAGCGCAAGCTAACGCAAGGTCATGCTGGTACAGCGTACATGCCTGAAAGCCCTGGCGCCGATCACCCTCTGCGCTGGGGCTTTTTCTGTGTCTCTAGAAGGTGTGAGTGCTGGAGGCGCTTGAGGGACTGTTCAAGGGCAAGCCGCGATTGCTCGACCTTCAATCTTGCATCTTCCACTTCGGCGCGGGTTCGGCCAATCAAGCGGCGCGCGCTATCGACAAGCCGCTGTTGTGTTCCCCATGGATGCATCTCTTGGATCACCGGACAACCCGTTCAAGTTCTGCCGATAGCTGGTCAGGATCAATCAAGCCTCGCCCGTAAAGCCCGAAGATTTTAAGCGCTATGCGCTCGCGCTCATCCTTCGCTGCCACATGGTGCTTGGCACAATAGTCGTTCAGGGCTTTCGTGAGAATTGCAAGTTGGGCGGAATCCGCCACACCGTATGCCGACATGCTTGTCTCCCCGGACGGACGACGGGCAGACGATACACCCAGAAAAAGTCAGAACCGAGTCAATTCCGTGCGACCTCACTCGCACATTACTACGCATAGGTCCCTACCTTGAAACCCGCTAACTCACTGTTGTTTCGGGTGGGCGCTTTGAGGCCCGGGCCCGTCGAAGTGCCAAAGCTAGATTCACCGGGTGTTTTCGTTCTGGGCGCGGCTCGTCATAATCCGTTCGTCAAGCGACCACACGAAACCCTGGCAGAGGAACATCGGCAGATGCGAAATCTCCGGGCCTGTCCGTCCTACCGATGAGTCTTTCGACTCCGGAGATGGGTGCTGCCAGTTCTTGTCCGCGGTCGCTTCTTCTGTGCCAGGAAAGTCTCGTTAGCGACGCTGCAATCTAAACAGCGCACCTTCACCCAGGTGGCACAGGTTCTCCGCCCGAAATGCAGAGCCGTCATGCGGCGAATTGCCAGTCAGGCTAGGTACGCGGGCAAGCCACTCCCCGTTGTGTCCGCGGTCCCCGGTCTGCGACGGACATGAACATAGGCTGACGCCGTGTGAAATCTTCGAGGGTTTGAAACGTACAGCCCGTTCCCGTCTCAGAACCGGGCCGAATCTGGATTGCATTTGCCTACCCGGGTGGCTTCGTCCGCATTCGTTGTCGGATCTTCGACGAAGTCGGACATGAGACACAGCGCTCTCAGAGCGATCGCATTTGTTTCGCAATGATTTTCTCATTTGGCACGACATATGCGGGGTCTGTCCCGCATGACCGCTCCGTCAATCTGATTGATCCGGTCAGGATTCAATCAGGGCGCAGTGCGTCACTTCTGAATATCAAGGAGAGAAGAGTATGGCGAGAGCCCGAATTGGCGTGGCGCGGGCAGTAACAGCGGCTGTCGTCCTCATCGTTGCGGGACAGGCCGGCGCGGCAGATATTCATCAAGTCGCGAGCGTTGCGAAGGTAGGATCCCCGGTCGCGGAAGCGCCAAGCCCCTGGCAGATCCGCATGCGCGCGTTGGGGGTGATCACCGAGGATTCGGGCTACGTCAACGCGGTGCCCGGCTCCGGTCTTTCCTATTCGAACAGCGTGACGCGGGAACTCGATATATCGTATTTCTTCACCGACAACATCGCCGCCGAACTCATACTCGGCACCACCTATGCCAACATCTATGGCCAAGGTTCGATCGGCGGGTTGGGCAAAATCGGCAAGGTTTGGCTGCTGCCGCCAACGCTCACATTGCAGTATCATTTTACCGATTTCGGCGCCTTCAAGCCCTATGTCGGCACCGGCGTGAACTATACGATCTTCCATCATCAGCAAGCCGGCAGCGCCGATGATCTCAAGGTCAAGAACACATTCGGCGCCGCGCTGCAGGTCGGATTCGACTACATGGTGGACCAGCACTGGGGCGTGAACTTCGACGTGAAGAAGCTTTTCCTTAAGCCCGACTTCGACGTCACTGTCGCCGGCGCTAAGCTCACAGGCAAGGCTAGGCTCGATCCATGGCTGGTAGGCGCAGGTCTCACCTACCGCTTCTAAGGGCGAAGCACCTGAAGAGGCATTTTCCAAGTCCGCGCCCGGATCATCCGCGCCGAGAAGTGGCACCGCGATGGGTCTTAAGGGAGTTGTTGGCATGCGCGTAGAAAACGATCATCGGCACGTGATCGGTGTGCCGGCCGCTCCCACGCAACTTGATGGTCTGTCTTCTGCAATTCTGCGGCAGAGGGGGGTGGCGCGGGTGTCGCTGCCTGGCGATGTGGTGACGTGGGCGGCAGGCCGTCATCAGACGCTCAGGCGGATGCTTTCCGACCAGCGTTTCAACAAGGACTGGCGACAGTGGCGGGCGCTGCAGGACGGCGAGATTCCCGAGGATCATCCGCTGATCGGGATGTGCAAAGTGGACAACATGGCCACCGCGCACGGCGCCGATCACCGGCGCTTGCGCGGCCTGCTGTCCAGCAGCTTCACGCCCAGTCGTATTGCCTTGCTCGCGCCACGGATCGAACAACGCGTCGATCAACTCCTGGCCGAGATGGCGCAGCGCGGCGGCAGTGCCGATCTGATGTGCGAGTTCGCCGCTCCGTTGCCCACCAACGTGATCGCCGAACTGTTCGGTTTGCCGGACGAACAGCGTGAAGAGATCGTCGCGCTCACCTACAGCCTGGCCAACACCTCCGCCACAGCCGAAGAGGTGCGACAGACGCGGCAGCGCATCCCGGAGTTCTTCCGTTGTCTGATCTCGCTCAAGCGGCGCCAGCTCGGCGACGATTTGGCTTCGGCGCTGATCGTCGCACGCGACAATGGCGAGCTCGTTTCCGACACCGAGCTCATCGACATGCTGTTCATGGTGCTCTCTGCAGGCTTCGTGACTGTCACCGGCGTCATCGGCAATGGCATGCTGGCATTGCTGACGCATCCGCAGCAACTACACCTGGTGCGCAGCGGCCAAGTTCCGTGGTCACAGGCGATCGAGGAGATTCTGCGCTGGGGCAGCTCAGCGGCCAATCTGCCGTTCCGCTATGCCACCCAGGACGTGGAGATCGACGGATGCATGGTGCGCCGCGGCGACGCCGTGCTGATGGCGTTACATGCGGCGAACCGGGACGAAAGGGCCTTCGGTCCGGGCGCCGACAGGTTCGATGTCACCCGGCGGCACAACCCGCACCTGTCGTTCGGCCAGGGGCCGCATTCGTGCCTGGGCGCTGCGCTGGCGCGCCTGGAATTGGGCTGCGCCTTCCCCGCGCTGTTTGGGCGGCTGAAGGATCTGGCGCTGACCATCGCCGCGGAGGACGTTGTCTACATGCCGTCTTACGTCATTCGCTGCCCGCAGAGGCTGCCGGTCACCTTCCGCCCGTCCATGGCCTAGAGAGTGCGGCCTTCACCCCGGCTTCACTGATTCTGCGTGGAAGGCTCGACCAGTTGTTCCGCGATTAGCCGTACTCGGGGCCCTCCTGCCTCTCCGCTGGCCACAACAGCCGCGGCAGGTGGTTGCCCGGGTCAAGCGCATTCGGCCAGGGCCGATCTGCCGTTGGCTGGCAGCTAATGCTGGCGGGGCGGCTGCCTCAACTCCGGCGTGCCCAGCCTGCCGCGGCCAAAGCGTCGGCCACGAGGCTGTTGTGCTCACCCGGTCCAGCGCCGCCGATAGAGAGCACGATCTGAGCCGGCGAGATTGGCAAGCAGACACCGGCCTCCTCGACCCATTTTGCATGCTGCCAACCGGTGTTGGCCACGAGTGCTTTGTCATATCCTGATTGCATGTCTTCAAGCCCCCCAGGTGCCAGGCTGACCTCGAAGATACAATGAAACAATCCTGAGGTTTCCAGACTGGTGGTGGCGAGAGAAAGACCTAATCTCCGGACCCCGGCCGCCACTCGCGAAGGAGGTTGTCCGCGGTCCTGATTTGATCGCAGCAACGGCTGAGCGCTAGCCGCGCGGCCGGCGGTCTTTCTGTCGTCAATTTTTACTCGTGCTGCCGGCGAGCAGCGCCATGCCCCAGCGACGGGCAAGATAGAAACTTAAGTGGCACGCACTTCCTGGCGCTGTCCGATTCCCGACAATGTCGGATCCGCAACATAGCAGAGTCCGATTACTCATTGCCGAAACGAGTTTTCTCGTTTGGCACGGAATGTGCGCGGTCCCGGACACGCATCACAGAACAAGAAGAACCCATCCATGATCACCCACCAAAGTATCCCCCTCACGCTGATTCATTCAAAGATGACGCTGGAGTCAGGCCTCGCAACATGCTGATGACTCATCCGGCTCTGGGCTGCCCCCCGCCCCACTCTCTCCAAGTAAGTGCAACGAGCATGCATCACCCTCAACATAAGGGACAACCCACCTTAAAGCGGGCAATGCGCGTCCAAAACCTGACAAAGGGCTTGTCAGTTTCATTACAACCGCTATCCGGGCACTTCAGAGGCTTTTCAAAGATATCATGGGGTTAGCGCACGCTGAGCCCGCTGGCATAGCGTTTGCACACAAGCAACGGTGCAAGACGAGGATGCTTCCCTGAACCCGTCCGCCTCCGAGAGGAAACCAATGCAGAAAGCTTTGAAAAAAGCATTAGACCGCAACGTGGTATTGCAGATCGGGTCCCCGGCCCCTTCGATTCAAGTCGAGAGCTGGCTGCGTGGCGAGCCCCTCACCAGCTTTGAGCCGGGCAAAGTGTACATCGTCGAATTTTGGGCAACTTGGTGCGCCTCTTGTGTGGATGGAATGCCCCGTCTGATGCAGCTGCAGGACAAATACAAGGACAGCGGAGTTGAGATCATCGGGGTCGCGGCTTCTGAAGACGCTCCAACGGCCGATGAGGCCCGAAGCACGCTGGACACTTGGTTGACCGAAAAGTTTATGAATCTGAACTATCGGATCGCGTTCGACTCCACGGGCGAAATGAACACGCTTTGGATGGAGCCCAGCTTTTCTTTCGCGCTTCCGACCTCGTTCGTGGTCGACCGAGACGGCCAAATCGCGTTTATCGGTTACCCGATGCAACTCGATGAGGTTTTGCCGAAAGTGCTTACTGGCAGCTGGCGCGCCAGCAATAAAGCAAAATCCGCCGATAGGGAGCGGATCGCGGAAGGCGAAACGATAGCGCGCGAACAGGCGCTGAAGAAGAAGATCAATGACATATATTGGGCGGCGATGGAGAAAAAGGATTGGAAGGCGGCGCTCTCGGCGATCGAGGAAGGCATCGCCTTGATGCCGGACAACCTCGGTTTTCGCCATTCTCACGTGAATCTGTTGATTCGCAAAATGAAGGACATGCAGGTCGGCTTGCCCGTCGTGAGCCAATTCGTTCGCGACGCGATCCACAGAAAATCCGAGAAATGGATGGCTGCGGCGCTAGAGGAACTCTTCTTCCCGAACTTTGACTATTCGCAGTTTCCGTCTGCTGAGCGCTTGGCGATGGGTAAACAGCTGTCCGAACACATCCTGGAACTGAATCCCCCCGAAAGCGACCAATGCAAGCTCTTGCCTTATCCGTTGGCAGCCCTGTACTATCACGAGAGCGGCAACAAAGATCGGGCGATCGAGTTGATCCACCTTGCACTGAAGTCGCAGGGTGCTCCGGAGCGGATCCGCGACGAAGATGAACAGGACGAAGTATTGCATTTGCTGCAGTTCCTGGCCTACTTCAAGGGTGAGAATGTCTGCTACGGTGGTCTTTGCGTGGCTCCAAACAATGGCCGATTCGACAGCTGGTATACCGTTTGCGGCTGACCGTCAGCTTTATGCGAGGGACAACTTGGCCGGGCAGCTCTTGATGCGAACGGCGCGAACCCGCGTCCGGCTTGCGAAATCGCCTGGGCCGCTTGGACGTCGGTCAGAAGGACTGCGGTCTACTACGATGCCCGCCTTTGGTTAGGCGGGCCATCAGCTGAGCTACTGGCTTTGCGCGCTTCGAAGCGGCTTCGCGAACCAGCGCCAGACGGTCGTCGGGAATAAAAATTTGATGTCCGGCGAACAACACCTTCACGCCAGCCGGATCACGCCCGCCCGGATATTCCTGAGATCCTGGCCGAGGTCGGCGCCGTTTGGGCAGAGCTCCGAATCGGGGTCAACGGCGCTCCGAGGATTGCAGCGAGATAGTCGGTGCTCCAACCGGCCTTTTTGCGCCTGAGCTTGATGGAGGCTTGTCGTGACGGCACGCTTGGATGGCGAAATGCCTGACGATAGCCATGTAATGCGCCCCGTGCCCCTTTCGGAGGCGGGACTGATCCTCGCTGCGACGACGCCGAGGGTCCAGTGCAGCGCGTTCTCGATCAGGATTTCGCGCAGATGTATTGTGCGTCCTTACTCCAAATCGTCACTCCACGCATCGTCTACGGCTCAGCGTCAGACATGGCTGCGTTCAAAACGTCAGCCTGAAGCCGGCCCGCAGCGTGAAGGCATAGAAGTCTACGCCAGCGCTATCCTTGTAGGTTTTTTGTTTGCGGTCGCCATGTTGCAGGCCTTTGCGTAGCCTTTCTTCCGAAAATGTTTGTCGCCATTGGCGGCCAGGAAGACGCTGGCGCGTTCGGTCATCTGATAATCGATCTTGGCGCCGGCCGAGATGAACGGTACCGTGAAGAAGTCGTCCTCAAATCGCAGCTCGCGCCTCCAGTGATCGTCAACAGCGCTTGCATCAACGGTGAAGCCGCTGCGCAGCAGGCCCGAGAGCGCTCAAGTTCCCGAGCGTCGTGGTCGCTTCCGCGCCAAGGAACAGGCCGAAATAGCGCTGTTCGTAATCGATGCCCGGTTTCGGTCCGGGGACCCCGCGATAATCGCGGAACCCTTCCCCACTATATATGTACGAACCGCCATAGGCCTTCCACTTCATGTCAGTGTATTTGACGCCGCCATGCAGGTTGATAACCGTGGCGTCGTTGATCACGAAGTCTGGGCCTGCTGCGATGTCAAGGTCGATGTATCGGTCAAGGCGAGTGCCGGGTGGATGGACTGATGCGACCAATCCCGTGCCGCGAAGCTCGGCGCATCCTTGAGCCAATCACAGTCTTCCATATGGCTGTTGCCAGAGAAACCGAAGACGGCGTTGCTGAAATGATCCAGTTGTTCCACACCTCGGCCCTTAGCCCGGTGGTCAGAACCGGGCGCGCCGGTTTCCCAGATCAAATTGCTGATATGATTGCCCCACTTTGTCGTAGACAAGCTCGTTGCCCTTGAGCCAGGTGTAGCCAACACCACAATGGCGACGCTCTTGTCGGGCGCTGAACAGATGGTCGAATGCGCCGCCATGGCGATGGTCGACGATGTGCAGAACGTGCCGAAAGCAAGAATTGCAAATGATGATGTGCAGCGATTCATGGGGCCTCCTCGGGATAGCCGTTGGTGATCTTTCGTTAAACGACGGCGGCTCTCAGCGCCCGTTCGCAGGAGTTGTTGTCGCGGCGACCATTCCTGGGCATTGGTGCCCTTGAACTCCGATGCGATGTCCAGGACGGCTTGGCATTGCTCTTGGCCTGATGTGCTGCATAGAACCGCGTGGTCGGCCACTACCGTGTTGCCAGACCGTATAAGAGACTTGGCCCGGCCGAGAGGCGACGCTCGTGGCGAGAGAGCGGATTTGCACCGGCCGCCGGCGCTGTCAAAATGCCGAAGTTGGTGATGCGGCACGACGGTTAATTTCCCGCTCTTTGGCGATTAAGCGTTCCAGCTTGTGAATGTTGGGCACCCCTGGCATCACTTCGAGGCCGAGAACAACCCCAGGCGTGCCGTCGATGTACAGCTCCTTGGCGACCGCGCGATTGCGCTCGAGGAGGTTTTCGAGGGCGGGGTCTTTCATGTCCCGCTTGAGCTGTTCAACATCAAGGCCGACCTGTCTTGCGATAGTCAAAATGTCGAATTCGCTGAGCTGCCCGCTAGTAGCCATCAGGGCGTGATGGAACGCGTCATATTTTCCCTGTTTGATGGAGGCGAGCGCCGCCAGTGCGGCAAATTTGGAACCCGGTTTCTCGCCCGGATAATGTTTGTAGACCACCTTCAGCTTGGGATCATCCTTGAGGGCTTGCTGGATTATACGGTCTTCCGCCCGGCACTGCGGGCACTTGCTGGATTATACGGTCTTCCGCCCGGCACTGCGGGCAGTTGTAGTCCAAAAACACAATGAGAGGGACGTCGCCATTCGGGTTGCCAGCAGTTGGCGCAGCGGTGTCGTCCAAGAGTGCGTCGCGCCGCTCTGGAATGAGCTTCCGCCAATCCACGGCGGGCCGGCGATGGTTTTCGAGCTGGCGGACGTAGTGTATGGCAACTGGACCATATCGTGTCGCTAGCCCGGAAAAAAGGAGTGCTAGGGCTGAAAAGGTGATAGCGCCAGCTTTTGGATTAAGCATGGGATGGCTCCAAGTAAACGGTGAACGGCAGGGTAGCAACAGCCGGCTTCTGACACCCTTAGGTGACAGCAGCCTGAAAGCCTCAGGACATTTGCGTCACTCCGGTTCAGCGTAGCGCCACGTTCAGAAAGGATCCTGCCCTCGAACTGGGAGCTCGGGAGCCCCTGATGATTCTCGGATTGGGTCCATTTTGATTTTCTACGCCGTCTGTGGCACTCCGGATGGGCGCGGCAGATCGAGAGAAATTTAAAATGTCATGTGAACTCCTGGGCTAAAGACTGCGCGACGGGCCATGTCGCGACACGTGTCATGGTATGCAATTGCCATGCCACCAAGTGGGTTGTGAGCAGCAACCACAAATCCAAGGAGTCGTCCGCCTGGTGGGCTCGAACTTAAGCCCCAGGATGTCTGTATCTGAACACAGATTGTCATGAATCGAACTCGGACAAATGCTGTGACCAGCTTTGCACGGTTGACGCCAGAGTCCTCGGTTGAGCATTGCGCATCTAAGAGCGGATTGAGGCAACAGGCGATCGCCGGCCGGTCGAGTTGCGCAGCCGTGTGTTGCAGTTAGCGTTGCGGCATAGGGGCCGCAGGTGTGATCCGGGCGCCGAATGCTAGGGTGCCGTTGGCGGCATCCAGCGACCCATCTAGCGATCACTGATCGCGTGATCGAGGTCCTACTAAGTTCAATCGCTCGTCCCGCTGCGGCCGTTCAAGACTTCGCAGATTCGGTTCTGCATCGGCTTGCCTGGAGCGACACGGAGCTGGCCTCCTGCCGTCCAGGCGAGCTTGGCGTTCGAGTGAACCCGGTGCCGTGCTCCGACGGAAATCAGATCGCGTCTGCCCCCGACTTGGCAATGTCCAGACGGGTGAACGAAGAAGCCTCGATCCTTCTCTTGAAGCTGCTGCTTTGTCCCTAGGCCGCACAGGCGCATTGCCACTCTTTCGAGACGCGCACGCTTCGACCATCTCCTGGAGCGAGATGTGATGTTGCAAGACGTCAAACCGCTGCTCCTGCAAGTAGCGCAAGTGGCGCATGGTCCAGCTCTTCGTGCGCGGATATGGGCGTTCAATTGATCTGGCGGCTTAAATGACAGGCGGCCGGTTCCAGCCGCGGCGGACAAAATGTGAGGTTCACTACAAGCCGACGTCTGGGCACTGTCGAGTTTTGCAAAGCAAACGGACCTTAATGGACGCTGAGATGCTGGCACGGCCTTTGCAAGTTGGGGGGCGGCAACTGGAGCGATGGTGTCGCGTCTGTTGCCGGACAACAGAGGCAAAGCTTCCGAAGGTTTGAGCTAGAAGTAACTCAAAGCACAAATGCGTTCTATTTGCCGGAACGCTTCAAGAAAATGAGCGCGTAAGCAGATACGTCATTGGTGACGTTGGCATATTTATTGAACAATCTTGCCGCCTGTTGCGATACAGACAACATAAGAAAGCGAAGAGAAAACGATGAGTGCCGAAGGTAAAAAGAAACGCGGTGTATCAGGTGTGTCAAATGCGCGGAATATTGCATTCCGCTATGGTGGCAACCCTTCAAATTACAGCTTGGCGATAGGGCACACGACTCATCCGCGTCTTGGCGGTTCGCTGTTCCTTAACGCTATGATCCTTGGGCAAATG
This sequence comes from Mesorhizobium sp. WSM3866, assembly GCF_002294795.1. NCBI lineage: Bacteria > Pseudomonadati > Pseudomonadota > Alphaproteobacteria > Hyphomicrobiales > Phyllobacteriaceae > Mesorhizobium > Mesorhizobium sp. WSM3866. The sequence goes on from NZ_NSGC01000014.1 coordinate 131,670, forward strand.
CTGCCAGGATTTAACCCAAGTGAACGTATGTTGAAGGCTGCGGACGCTTGTATTGAGGAATGCCCCGTTCTTGGTGCGCCTTTCCAGTGAAAGAAGCGGAGAAATCGCAGTGACGTGGCAGATAGTGAGCCGATTGTAAGCGGGCTGTGCCGCCCTTCTTATTAGGCATCTTCTCGTACTCCCAGGAATGGAAATACTGATTGGCGTCGATAACAACAAGAACGATCCGGCATCGAGATAAGCCGCCTTGCGCCGGAATTTGGCCCGCTGATTACCGGTACGCTCATTGTCGCGTTCGCGACGATGTCTGACATCGGACACAGCGCCGCCAGAGCGATCCATTGTTTAACAAGGATTTCCCAGTTGGCACGACGGTTGCGGTCCTATGCGCAAAAAGCACTGCGACGCCGCACCAACTGGGAAGAACTTCATCCATGTCACGCTTTTCGAACGTACGGGCGTCACCGCAAAAATTGAGCCTTCTCGAGCAGACGAGAGCCATTGCGCTTTCATTCCTCAGGTCTTTCGGACATGACTGAATTCGATTTCCGCCCAACACTGAATGCGCCCGACGATGACCCCCATCTTTGGCTTGAGGATGTGGATGGCCAACGGGCACTTTCGTGGACCGCCAACCAGTCGGCGAAAACCTTGAAGGACTTCGCGGGAACGCAGTTCGAGCGCGACCGGGCGGCGCTTACGGCGATTTTCGATCGTCCCGGCCGGATTCCCCTGGTCACGCGCTGCGGTCCGTACCTCTACAATTTTTGGCAAGATGCTGGCAATCCGCGAGGACTGTGGCGCCGAACCACCCTTGCCCTCTACGTGAACGCGGACGCCCAATGGGAGCTACTGCTCGATCTGGATGCGCTCGCGGCTAGCGACGGAGAGGACTGGGTCTGGAGTGGTGCGTTGATCGAGCCGGAGAGACGGGAAAGAGCCGTTCTGCGCCTGTCGCGCGGCGGCAGCGATGCGGTCGTGCATCGCGAATTCGACCTGAGCTCTCTCAGCTTTGTCGCCGACGGTTTCAATCTCCCAGAGGCCAAGGGCGACATTGATTGGCTCGACCCCAACACTCTTGTGCTATGCAGTGCGCTTGGCGATGGCATGGCAACGCGCTGCGGCTACCCACGCACCGTGCGACTGTGGAAGCGTGGCGCGGATCCGCTCACCGCGCCGGTAATCTTCGAGACCGGTTCCGAAACCCTCGGTGTGAATGGCCATCTGGACCGTACCGCCGAGGGCGAGCGCTTGTGGTTCATTGAGCAATTGGCCTGGCTCGCGAAGAAAGTCCACATTGGTGATAGAAGCGGGCCGAAGACAGAGATCGATCTTCCGAAGGACGCCAGGTGGGCTAACTTCGGCGATTGGCTGGCGGTAAAGCCGCGCAAACCATGGACGGTCGCCGGGACGACCTATAGCGCCGACGCACTAATCGGCATTTCGCTTTCCTCTTTCCTTGCTGGAGAGCGTCATTTTAGTACCCTGTTTGAACCAGCCGAGAGGCGCTGTCTGCAGTCATTCTTCTGGAATGACGGGAAGCTCATTATCCACTACCTGGCGAACCTCGCTCCGAGATTCGAGGTGTTCACCCCAGGCCCGCAGGAATGGACACGCCGAGCCCTGGACGCCTTGCCGTCGCAAGGGACTGTTCACCTCTGGTCACTCGATGCGGCAGATCACGAGACCAATGGGGAGGTCCTGGTTTGCGTTCAGGATCCGATCACGCCGCCGCAGCTTTTGCTGTTCGATCTCAAGGCCGCGCCGCCTCTCAGCGCTTCAGCAATTCTGAAGCGCAGCCCGGAGAATTTCGACGCATCCGCACTGGTGATCACACGCCACGAGGCAGTCTCGATCGATGGTGAGATGATCCCCTATACGCAGGTCGGTCCACCAAACGGGAACGGAGATGCCCCAGTTCACCTTACCGCCTATGGCGGGTTCGGCATATCGCTCCTGCCCTCCTACAACTCCACCCTCGGCAAGCTGTGGCTCGAGCGCGGCGGCACGTGTGTGGTGGCCAACATCCGCGGCGGCGGCGAGTTCGGCACCTGCTGGCACGAAGCCGGGCGCAGGGAGGGCAAGCGTCTCGCCCATGACGATTTCGCCGCCGTTGCCGCCGATCTCGTGCGAAGGGGCATCACGCTGCCGAGGCGGATTGCCGCCCAGGGCGGCTCAAATGGCGGCCTGCTGATCGCCAACATGCTTACCCGCTATCCTGAGCGTTTCGGCGCGCTGTTCTGCACGGTTCCGCTTGTCGACATGCGCCGTTACACCAAGCTTCTGGCAGGCGCGAGTTGGATCGACGAATATGGCGATCCCGACAAGGCTGACGATTGGGCTTTCCTGAGTGAAATCTCGGCCTATCACGCCGCGTCGTCGGGACAGCCCTATCCGCCTATCCTGCTCGCCACCATGAGACGCGACGACCGCGTCCACCCGGGCCATGCGCGCAAGATGGCGGCAAAGCTGCAGGCCCTTGGCTATCCCGCTTACTTCTACGAGCCCAGCGCGGGCGGGCACGGCTACGGCAAGGACAATCGGGAGCGAGCCGCATTCATCAGCCTCGGTATCGGTTTTCTTCGCAGCGCGATCGGGTGGCATGCCGATGGCTTTCATAAAGGACCCGGAGCTCGACAAGGGCGAACTTCCGATGAGTGAGTACAGGTCGAGGACTGGGACAAGGTACAAACCGTGCGAGTACAGTTTGCACAATGCGCGCTAGCGCCTTGTCGATCTCAATCAATCGACGGAGCACTTCACACCACAGACTACAATTCTGAAGAGCAAGGAGAAATATCATGGCAACAAAGCGAATGAACGTGTCGCGGGGAGTAGCAGCGGCCGTCGTCCTGGTGCTGCTGGCACAGCAGGCTGTCGCGTTTCCAAAATCCCCCTGCGCGTCTTACCCTCCCCCTCCACCTCCCCCTTATTGCTCGCGCCCGTCTACGACACCGATCTGCGAGCCAAGCTTTGGGCAGTTCCGCCTGCCCGGCTCGGGGGCATATTCGGACGAAAGAGACCGACCAGCGCAAGGCGCTTTTCGCATAATCACATAAACATCTCGTTATATGGTATTGACAAGCAGCGAAGCTGCTGTGATTGTGCGCATGTCATGGTTCTCCGCGCGGCACTGCCGTAGCGGAGCTAAGAGGGAAGCCGTGCGATGCCGGCGCTGCCCCCGCAACTGTTAGCGGCGAGCCAAGCCCATTGATGTCACTGAGGCGAACGGCCTCGGGAAGACGGGCACAGGCTTTGACCCGCGAGCCAGGAGACCTGCCACGACGAACAACGTCCACGGGCGGGGTGTCCGGTGGTCGCGGTAGCTCGGCTTCGTGCCGCCTAACCCGCGTTCCTTGTCCCCCGCCCCAACCATCGGGGTATGGCATGACTGTCTCTCAACGAATTGCTGTAGCAACGCTCGGCGTGCCGCGTATCGGTCGACGGCGGGAACTGAAATTCGCGCTTGAAAACTACTGGTCCGGAAATTCTCCCGCTGCCGACCTGCTCGCGACGGCGAAGACGCTGCGTGCCGCTAGCTGGAGGGAGCAGCACGATCGCGGCGTGTCGAAAATCCCGTCCACCGATTTCTCACTTTATGACCATGTGCTCGACACAGTCGCCATGGTCGGCGCCGTGCCGGCACGATACGCCTGGACTGGCGGCGAGGTCCCACTCGATATCTATTTCGCCATGGCGCGCGGCAATCAAGGTCAGGCCGCGGATTGTGGACATGCCGGTGACGAGCATGCGGCCAGTGGGCACGGCCTTGCCGCGATGGAAATGACCAAGTGGTTCGACACCAATTATCATTACATAGTGCCGGAACTCACGGACGATCAGAGCTTTGCCCTCTCGTCGGTGAAACCGGTCGATCATTTCCTCGAGGCCAAGGCGCTCGGCATCCACACTCGCCCGGTCCTGCTTGGACCGGTTACCTTTCTCAAGTTGGCGAAGTCATCTGAGAAAGGTTTCAACCCTATCGCGCTCCTGCCACGGCTGCTGCCTGTCTACGAGGAGCTCCTGCAGAGGCTAAAGCTCGCGGGAGCCGATTGGGTGCAGATCGATGAGCCGGCGCTCGTGCTCGATCTGATTCCCAACGAACGGGATGCGCTCCAATTCGCCTATTCCCGGCTGTCGAAAGCAGCACCCGAGTTGAAGATCATGGTCGCTACCTATTTCGGATCGCTGGGAGACAATCTCGAGACCGCAATTTCTCTGCCCGTGGCGGGACTGCACGTGGATCTCGTGCGCGCTCCAGAGCAGTTGGAGGCCGTGGGCCGCGCGCAGAAGGAACTTGTGCTCTCGCTCGGGCTGATCGACGGACGCAACGTCTGGCGCGCGAACCTGCCTGCCATACTTGACCGTATCAAGTCGATCGTCGCGGGTTGGCCACTGGAGCGGGTGGAGATTGCCCCGTCCTGCTCGATGCTGCATGTGCCGATCGACCTGGACATGGAGACGGCACTCGATGCGGATGTAAGGTCGTGGCTCGCCTTCGCAACGCAAAAGACCGACGAGCTGGTCGTGCTCGCCCGTGCCCTGGCCGAAGGCCGGGACGCAGTTGCCGCCGAACTGGAGGCGTCGGCTGAGGCTGCCGCCGTTCGCGCGACATCCGCGAAGGTGCATGATCCCCTGGTCGAAGGCCGGATCGCCAGCATCAAGGTCGGCATGACGCGTCGGAAGAGCGCATTTCCCGTCCGCTCCAAGCTTCAGGCCGACGCATTTGGTTTGCCCTCCTTCCCCACCACGACGATCGGCTCCTTCCCGCAAACAGCCGAGATTCGCAAGGCGCGGGCAGCTCATGCCAAAGGCCAGCTGAGTTACATCGACTATGAAGCGTTCCTGAAGAAAGAGATAAGAGCCGCCGTTCGCTGGCAAGAAGAGATTGGACTCGACGTGCTGGTCCACGGCGAATTCGAGCGCAACGATATGGTGCAATATTTCGCCGAGCAGCTCTGCGGCTTCGCCTTCACGCAACACGGGTGGGTGCAGAGCTATGGCTCGCGCTTTGTGCGACCCCCGATCATCATTGGAGATGTGTCGCGACAAAATCCGATGACACTGGATTGGTGGCGATATGCCCAGTCGCTAACGCTGAAGCCGGTGAAGGGCATGCTTACCGGCCCGGTGACGATCCTCAACTGGTCCTTCGTCCGAGACGACCTTCCGCGCTCAGCCGTCTGCCGCCAGGTCGCGCTCGCCATTCGCGATGAAGTGAGCGACCTTGAAAAGGCCGGCGCCAAGATGATCCAGATCGACGAAGCCGCACTGCGGGAGGGCTTGCCGCTGCGCGCGGCCGACTGGGAGGCCTATCTCGACTGGGCCGTCGAATGCTTCCGGCTGGCTTCGACGGCCGTCAGCGATGCGACCCAGATCCACACCCATATGTGCTACTCCGAGTTCGGCGACATCGTGGACGCGATTGCCGCAATGGATGCCGATGTGATCTCCATTGAAACCTCGCGCTCGCAGATGGAACTGCTCGATACGCTTCGAACCTTCAAGTATCCGAACGACATCGGACCTGGCGTCTATGACATTCACTCGCCGCGGGTCCCGGAAGTGGGCGAGATTTCCAACCTCATCATGCTTGCGCGCGAACGATTGCTGGATGACCAAGTGTGGGTGAATCCCGACTGCGGTCTCAAAACGCGCAGATGGGAGGAGGTCCGGCCTGCCCTGGCGAACATGGTGGCTGCGGCACGCGCAATTCGGGAAAAAACGCAGACGGCGTAGGGCTCGGTGACACTCGCCGGCGGTGAGCGGCGACGCTACACCGCGGGCGAGTCTATCCGGCTCACCCAAAGAAATCGATCTGCCGCTGACGAAACCTCGGCAAGCTTGGTCTGTCGCGGGCCTTGTTATAACGCGTCCAAGCCAGCTGTTCCAAAGGCCGGGGCTGGTGAGCGATCGAAGGCCGGCCCTCAAATGAGCCGGCCAGAAACGAGACGGCTGACCTCCAGCGGGTTTCGGACTACTCCGGATTGGGATAGTCCAATATCACTATCATCTTTCCGACGCCGAGACCTCCACTCCGACGATCGGCGATCATCGGGAGAGGCATCGGCGATCACGTGGCGCCGGTCCAAGGGTGTTCCGGGAAACCGGATGCAGCGCTAAGCAGGGGAACATTCAAACGGCACTTCTGTAGACTATCGAGGCGGCATCGCGCTTTGTCATCTGCAGCGGGCCAACTCTCGCTCAATGGCCCGTCTGCCTCTGTCTCCGATTACGATCGCCGCGAAGGCGAAGCCGAGCGACCGCAGCTTGGCTGGCGGACCGTTGCGTTTTGATGGTGGAAGATCCCACTCGCGACCAGGAAAGCCATCGCGGAAAGTGCGGGGTTGGCTTGCTCCTGGCGGATGCCGGCAGCGGTGTTCGGACCGCGCAAGCGGCGTCATAAATCTCAATCGTTGCGTAGAATGCGTGCTTCGAGCGCGGCTGCGACGAAAGCTCGTCGAGCGGCTGGCGCATGGGTCTTACCGCGTAACACCTGCAGACAGGCCTCCATCGCTATTCTGCGTTTATCGGTCTCATGATGCAGATCCCGCAGCAAGATAGCGGCCGCGTCGTTGACGTCGAACACGATACGCTCTGAGCTGCGGCGGCTGACCTGAACAACGACTGGCCTCTCAAATCTGATCAACCCGGTCATCCCCCCTCCTCCACAGCTACTATGCGGCAAACCGCCCGGGTCGTATTTGTTTACTCAGTCGAACGCGACCGATGCACCTGGACCACTTAAGCGGACCATTGGCGACCAAGCGATCGCCATGAGCTGCGTCTGGCCATAGTCAGGTTGCGTGCGATCTGCGCTCTTGGAGTCGGTGGTGAGGAACTGCTTCTCATTCGCGTAGTCTAGCTGTGGAACCTGAACATACTGCACTCTTTGACGCGCCTTGCCAGCCTCAAACATGTCGTCGAAGGCTACACCTGCACTTTTCCACTGCCCGATCTGCAGGCGGCAATCCACTTCATCGCCGAGGTTGGATCTTCCAATATGGCGACCCGTTTCGCAAAGCCGAAAAAGGCGTTGCGAGCCGTGCTTACCGGCTTGCGCCCATCGTATGCATCGTAGCATGCCCTCAGGGGAGCTATGGCTGAAACTGGGTGATGACGGTTTGAGGAGAGCGGCGTATCGAGGCGGGTGATGAAGCCTGCCAGAACC